>JAJQCW010000073.1 GCA_021202515.1 Clostridiales bacterium
GGATGGAGCCTTCCAGCACGATCCGGTTCATTTTCACAGTGGGGTCGGGGATGGGAATAGCGGAAAACAGCGCCCTGGTGTAGGGGTGCAGGGGGTTGCGGAAGATATCCGCCGTGTCGCCGTACTCCACCAGACTGCCCAGGTACATGACGCCCACCGAGTCGGAGATGTGTTCCACCACGGACAGGTCGTGGGAGATGAACAGATAAGTCAGTTGGCGCTCCTCCTGGAGCTTTTTCAGCAGGTTGATGATCTGCGCCTGAATGGACACGTCCAGGGCGGAGACCGGCTCGTCGCAGACTACGAACTCAGGGTTCAGCGCCAGGGCGCGGGCGATGCAGATGCGCTGCCGCTGGCCGCCGGAGAACTCATGGGGATACCGGTCCTTGTGGAAGGGCTGGAGGCCGCACTCGTCCATGACCTGGTCGATGTAGTCATTGAACTGGTCCTTTGGCACCAGATTATGTTCCCGGACGGCCTCGCCGATGATCTCGCTGACGGGCATCCGGGGGGACAGGCTGGAGAAGGGGTCCTGGAAGATGATCTGCATTTTGGTCCGCATGGGCCGCATCTCCTGGGGGGACAGGTCGTAGACCTCCTGACCGTTGAAGAGGACCTGACCGCCGGTCTTTGGCCCGGCCAGCCGGAGGATGGTCCGCCCGGTGGTGGTCTTGCCGCAGCCGGATTCGCCCACCAGACCCATGGTGGTGCCCCGTTTCAGGTTGAAGGTGACGCCGTCCACGGCCTTGACGTGGCCCACCACGTGGGAGACCATGCCGCCTTTGATGGGGAAATATTTTTTCAGGTTGTTGACCATCAGGATGTACTGAGGGTCGTAGACCACCGGCTCATAGTCCGGCTCCCTGTCGTTCTTCTGATCGCCCGGCTGCTGGGAAACGCCCTCTGAAACGCGCTCCACCCGCTTCTCGTGCTCCTCCTGCATCCGGTTCGGGTCTTTTTCGGGATGATTCCGGCCAGCACCCTGACCCAGACCGCTCCATATTGCCATTACGCCTCGCCTCCCTCTTTTTTGTCATAATAGCGATAACAACTGACCTTGTGGGTGGGGGACAGACTGATCTCGCAGGGATAGGCCCCGTTGCAGCCCTCTACGCACATCTCGCAGCGGTCCTTGAAGTAGCAGTAGTTGGGCATATTGATGGGGTTGGGGACCTTGCCGGGGATGGAATACAGCTCGTCCACCTGCTTGCCCACCACGGGCTTGGAGGCCATCAGGCCGATGGTGTAGGGGTGGGCAGGATGGGCGAAAATCTCCTCGGCGGTGCCCTTTTCCACGATGCGCCCGGAATACATGACCACCACGTAGTCTGCCATCTCCGCAATGACGCCCAGGTCGTGGGTGATGAACATGATGGAGGAGTTGATTTTGTCCTTCAAATGCCGCAGCAGGTCGAGGATCTGGGCCTGGATGGTCACATCCAGGGCGGTGGTCGGCTCGTCCGCGATGATGACCTTGGGGTTGCAGGCCAGGGCCATGGCGATCATGACGCGCTGGCGCATACCGCCGGACAGCTCGTGGGGGTACATCTTGTATACGCCCTCGCTGTTGGCGATGCCCACCATTTCCAGCAGCTCGATGGCACGGGCCTTGACATTCTCTTTGCTCATCCCGTTGCCGTCGTGGAGGGCGATGACCTCGTCCAACTGGGCGCCGATCTTAAAGACCGGGTTCAGGGAGGTCATCGGCTCCTGAAAAATCATGGAAATATAGTTGCCCCGGAGCGGCTGCATCTTTTCCTCTGGGGTCTTGGCGATGTCATACGCCTTGTCACCCAGGTTCAGGCGAATTTCGCCCTCCACGATTTGGCCCTGGGGCCGCTGGAGGAGCTGCATCAGGGACAGACTGGTCACCGACTTGCCGCAGCCTGACTCGCCCACGATGCCCACCGTCTTGCCGATGGGGACCTCAAAGGTGACGCCGTCCACGCTCTTGACCGTACCCGCGTCCGTGAAAAAACAGGTGTGCAGGTTGTCGAACTCCACCGCGTTGGCGGGGTCGTGCATGGTGGTCAGATATTGGGATTCCGGGACGTTTTTCCGCTTGCGCTTCTTCTCCAGCTCATTGGTGATCTTCCGGTTGGCCTTTGTGATGCGCCGGGACTCTTTGGCGGAGAGATAGCCTTCCGCTTGCTTCTTTGCCATTCTCGTCTACCTCCCTTAGCGTTTCATCTTGGGGTCAAATGCGTCCCGCAGACCATCGCCCACAAAGTTGAAGCCCAGCACGGTGATGAGCAGGCAGACGCCCGCCGGGATCCAGATGAACCAGTAGTTGGTCATCACATAGGTGCTGTTGACATCGTTGATGATGTTGCCCCAGGAGGCGAAGGGGAACTTGACGCCCAGGCCCAGGAAGGACAGGGTGGCCTCGGTGATGATGGTGCTGCCCAGCATCATGGTGCAGGAGACGATGAGCTGAGGCATGACGTTGGGGATCAGGTGCCGGAAGATCCGGCGGGAGGTGCGGATACCGCAGGCTTCGGTGGCCATCATGAACTCCTGCTCCCGGAGGGAGAGGATCTGTCCCCGGACCAGCCGGGCGATGGAGGGCCAACTCAGGAAGCCCAGCAGCAGCATCAGGAAAAGCATCCGAATTTGGGGGTCCACGTTCATGGCGTCCATGGCCGCGCCCAGAATGATCATCAGCGGCGTGGAGGGGATGCAGTAGAACACATCTACGATGCGCATGATAAGGTTGTCCACCCAGCCGCCGAAGTAGCCGGAGAGACCGCCCAGCAGGATGCCCAGCACTCCGGCGATCAAAACCACGATGAAGCCGATGACCAGAGACACCCGGCCACCGTACATCAGGCGGGTCAGCATATCCATGCCGTTCCGGTCGGTCCCCAGCCAGTGGGCCAGGGAAGGAGAGGCGTAGGCGTCGTATACGTAGGTCTCTGTCTCCTGGTTGACCGTCCAACTGTTGGTGTAAGGCTCATACTCCACCTCATAGCTGTAGGTCTCCCCGTCGCTGCCGGTAAAGACGAACTCGGTCTCGTCGTTCTCAATGCACGCCTGGAGTTCCTCCTTGAAGAGCCGGCTGAGGGTGTCGCTGCTCTCTGTGGCGGTGACGACAAAGCGGCTGATATAGCCCAATATCGCCCCGTCCTGGCCGATGTTGCCGTCCTCGTCCATGGTATAGGTCGCGCCGTCGGCCTCAAAGGTGGTCTCGCCCGCGAAATAGGCCAGCAGCGCCTGATACTTGACGTTGAAGCTCAGTGAGCCGCTCTCCACGCTGATGATGTCCTTGGAGGCCATCGCCACCAGCACACCGTTTGAGTAGACCGAGTAGAAGGCGTCGCCTTCGCACACAGCGTCATAGGTGACATCCTTGTAATCGAAGCTGAAATCCTCCGTGCCGTCGGTCTTGTTGTAGCCCAGCAGGAAATAGGCCTGGACTGTGGTGCTGAACTCCTGACCGTCCGCTACCGTATAACGGAAATCATCGTTCTGGACGACACCGGCGTACTGCTTGGTCTGGAGCTGGTAGGTGTAGAACTGCTGGTTCTCGTTGTAGGGGCTGAACCAGCCCCCCACGAAGGAGAACAGGAACATGGCGATGAGCATGATCAGGCCCACCATTGCCAGCCGGTTCCGGAAGAACCGCTTGGCGACCATAGCGCCGGGGGTCAGCACCTTGACCCGGCGGTCGTCGTTCAGGGAGTACTGCTCCTCCTGAGGGGGAGGGGCTGCGTTTTTGCGTTCTTCTCTCTTGTTTTCACTCATGGTTTCCTCCTCCTCTCCTATGCCGACACGCGGACCCGGGGATCGACCAGGCCATACACAATGTCGGTCAGCAGATTGCAGGCCAGTGTCAAAACCGCCAGGAAACACATATAGAACATGCTGAAGGGAATATCACCGGCCACCATCGCCTGATAGGAGGTGTAGCCAATACCTGGGATGGAAAAAAGCGTCTCGGTAATCAGCGCGCCGGAGAACAGGCCGGGCAGGGAGCCGCCGATAATGGTCACCAGGGGGATCATGGTGTTCCGGAAGGCGTGTTTATAGATGACCTTCCCTTCAGGCAGACCCTTGGCCCGGGCCGTGCGGATGTAGTCGGCACTCAGGACCTCCAGCATATTGGTGCGGGTATAACGCATCAGAGAGCCGATGGAGATAATGACCAGCGTTGCGATGGGCAGCACCAGATGATAGGCCATATCACAGAACTGCCCCCAGGGACCCAACTGGGCAAAGTTTCGGCCCACCAGACCGGTCAGGTCAAACCAGCCCAGCTTGACAGAGAACACCAGCTTGAGCAGCGCCGCAAAGAAAAACGTGGGCAGGGACATACCGATCAGGGCGATGGTGGTGATGGCGTAATCCACCCGGGAATACTGCCGGACGGCGGCGATGACGCCCAGCGGGATGGCAATGACCAGCTCCAGCAGGAAGGAGATACCGGCCATGACCACGGAGACGCCGATGACCTCGGCAAACTTCTCGGTGACGGGGACGGTGAACTTCCAGCTATCGCCAAACTGGCCCCGGATCGCCTGGCTGCACCAGCTCAGGAAGCCGGGGATGATCCCCTTGTCCAGACCGTACTGGGCGTTGAGCTGCTCCAGCCACTCTTCGTAGCTCTTGGAGCCAGGGGCGGTGGCCCGCTGCTGCGCCATGGACTGCACATAGGAGGTGGGCAGGCAGCGCATCATCGCGTAAATGATGAAGGCCACCAGAAACAGAATCACAACAGACAACAGAATCCGTTTGATGATGTATTTGGACATACTTTGCTGCATAAACGTTTTCCCCTTTCCTTTCTTTTTTTCGCGGACCGGGGATGTCCGCAGGCGTTGTATCGCCTTGTTACGCTAAAAAAATCTACAAACGCAAGGGAGTCGTTCCAAGGCGCTGGAGCGGCTCCTCTGCGCTTGTAGTCCGCACTTTTGCCATTAAAATGAGCAATGGCGGCCGGGCCGGAGCCCGGCCGCCCGTACCTCCCAGCTCAATCAGAGGGCCGGGAGAAATCGCTTGTCAAACAGGGTCAGTCGCTCAGTTCATCTCGATGAGTTCGACCTCAGACATCCAGCTCCAGTAAGGCGTCATATCCGGGGTGACGGTGTCGGTGTTGACCCGCTCGGTGGAGACCAGGTAGTTCTCGCTGCGCTGGTAAACGGGGATCTCAACGCCCCAATCCAGGATGATCTCCATGGCGCTCTTGTACAGCGTCTTGCGGAAGGTCTGGTCGGTGGACTGGCGGGCGGTCATGATCAGTTCGTCCAGATCTGCGTCGTTGATGGTGTAGTAGTTGGTGGAACCCTCGCTGTGATAGAGCTGATACATGTCGGGGTCGTTGGAAGCCTGCCATGCGGCGACCCACATATCGGCCTCGCCGGACTGGTAAGCGGCGTACAGCTCAGAGGCGTCGGCGTGGTCGTTGATGGTCAGGGTGATGCCGATGGTGGCCAGAGCGTCAGCGGCGTTGCTCAGCAGCAGGAAAGAGGGGTGGTCGCCGGTGCCGGAACCGCCGATGTGGACGGTATAGGTCAGGGAAGCGCCCTCAGGAGCGGCGGTAACGACGCCGTCCTCCACCGTGTAACCGGCGGCGGCGAAGTAGCCCAGAGCGGCGTCCAGAGCGGCGGCATACTTGTCGTCCACGCTCATATCATCGGTGTAGATGCTGTTGCCGTCCACGTCCACGGAGTAGGCCACCTGATAGCCGTCGTCCGTGACCTGGGGGGCCGCCCAGCTTGTGCTGGAAATGGGATAGTTGATGACGGAAGCGGTCTCGCCGTAGTAGGAGTCGATGGACTCGTCACGGTAGACGGAGAACACGGTGGCGAACGCCTTGCGCAGTGCCTTGGAAGCGTCGGAAGAGGCGTCGTCGCCCACCTTCACGTTGTCCGCGCAGATGCCGATGTAGCCATAGCCGCGGAAATCGTACAGATAGGTGGTGATGACGTCACCCACCAGCTCGCCGTTGGAGTTGTAGGTGGTGATCTCGTCCGCCCGCTCAGCGGAATAGGCGGGGTCGGCGATGTCCACAGTGCCGGTGACGATACCGGAGATCTTGTCGTCCTCAGAGGTGATCTCCATGAAGTTCAGATACTGGGTGGCAGGCTCGCCCTTGAAGTAATAGGGGTTGGCCTCCATGTAGACCACGCCGTTGGAATACTCGTTGAAGATGTAGGGACCGGCGCCCATGGGAGCGGGGGTCTTATCCTTGATGCTGCTCAGGTCGCCCTTGGTGAAGCCGAAGGAGTGGTTGTCGTAGTCATACAGGCTCTCATCCCCGTAGTAAGCCAGCGGAGTGATGGGCAGGGACAACTGATAGATGAAGGTAGCGTCCAGCTCGGTGGTGGTGATCTCCATGCTGTAGTCGCCGGTGCGGACGATGCCGGAAACGTAGTCGGCGGACTCGCCGGTCTCGATGCCGATGGTGTAGGAGTCATAGTCCTCCATCAGGTCGAACAGGGAAGTACCGGCGGTTTCGGTGTCGGACAGGGTGGCGTAGTCGCCCTCGTAGCTCTCCACCAGCAGGTTCCAGAAGTCCTCGGCGGTGGCGTCCTCGGCCAGGCCCTCAAAGCCCCACAAAGCGGCGGAGGTGGCCACGTCGCCTTCCTCGGCATAACCGGCGGCCACGCAGTAGTCCACGATCTCCTGGGCGAAGGCGGTACCGGCCTGGGTCAGATCGGCCCAGAAAGCGGTTTGGGTCTCTTCATCCCAATAGGTGAAGTCGGTGTTGTCCTGACCGGCTGCGGCCAGCAGGTCAAACAGGGTGCTCATGCCGCTGCGGTAAGCGTCCAGACCCTCGATGGGGCAGGAATACAGGGTGGTGGAGCCGTCATAGGTGGGGTCCAGGAACACATACATGGCGAAGATCACGTCGTCGATGTCGGCATAGGTGCCGTCGGAGAACTGGATGTCGTCCCGCATGGTCACGCTGTAGGTGACGGTGCCGTCGTCGTTCTCGGTGACAACGATGTCAGAGGTGCCATAGTAGGTGTAGTCGGTGCCGTTGTAGGAGCGGGTCTCGCCCTCGATGCCGCTGAGAACGGGCTCGCCTACGCGGTCGGCGTACATCAGGAACGCCTGGGTCATTTCCTCCACGTTGACGTCGTCCACGCTGGCGGCGAAGAACGGAGAGAACTTCTGTTCCAGGCCGGTCACGCTGGCCACCAGGGTGTCGTTGGCCTCATCGGTGGCGGCGCTGCTGTCGGCGGATGTGTCGGCGCTGTTGCTGCTGCCGCCGCAGGCGGCCAGGGACAGGACCATCGCCAGCGCCAGGATCAGCGCAAGCAATTTCTTGGCGTGTTTCATTTTGCTTCCTCCTTGTTTTTTCCCAGTCTCCGCCGCCGAAGGACATTCTCTGTTCCGTGTTGCACACGGAACAGAGCGGGAGCGCTCCCGCTCGCCTTGCAGCCTGTTCTCCGGCCAGAGATACTGTTCATTTTATAATAGTCCTGTTATGATTGTTTGTCAATTTTATAATTCAAAATTTTCGGATGCCCCAAAAACTTTCTCAATTTCCCCCAATTTTCTCCCATCGCATTTTCGAGAGCGCCCTTCTCACGGAGAAAATACCCAAAAATGCGAGGATTTCCAGGCAGAGCAGCCCCAAAACAGGAAGCAACTCTTCGCCGCCGCCCGCAAGGAACACGTCCAGCAGCTCCCCCAGAATGGTCAGGGCGGCCCCGACAGCGGCGACAAGCGCCCGCCGGGGGATGCTGCCCACCGTCTCCTCATAGACATAGGCACGGAGGGGGTCGCCGCCTGTGACCAGGCGGCCAATGCCCCAGCCCAGGCTGACGGAGGCCACCATCTGGACCACATAGGGGAGGATGACATAGGCGCGCTGCTGCATCCCGGTGCCGGGGATGCAGCCCGCGGCGACAGTGGCGGCGAAGGACGCCGCCCAGAGAGCGACCAGCCCCGCCATGGCCCGGCGGCGGCTCCTGCCCCCGCCCTGATAGGCGTAATGGCCCCCGGTGTAGACATACTCCCCGCTGGCGGTCCGGTGAAACTCGTCCGTATGGGCGTTGACGCCCCACTTGCGCCCCGCCATCAGGCAATGCCCGTCAGGTCAAAGTTCGCCAGCCATTCCCTTGCGGCCTGACAAACCTCCCGGAGACAGCTCTCCTCAAAGGGACTCTTCAATCCGGCGTTTTTCAGCAGGTCGGTGAAGGTGGCGGAGCCGCCCTGGCTGGCGTAGGCCATATAGTGCTGCCAGGCGTCGGGCAGGTCCTTTTGGAGCATGGCCCAGAACTCCAGAGAGACCGTCTGGGCCAGGCAGTAGTCGATGTAGTAGAAGGGAGACGAGTAGATGTGATGCTTCAACTGCCAGTGCTCTCCCTCGCTGTAGAAGGGGATCTCCCCGTCCAGCCGCATCCAGGGCATATAGATCCCCATCAGTTTTTTCCAGACGCCGTGGCGCTGGGCGGGCGTCAGGTCGGGCTGCTCGTAGACGATGTGCTGGAAGTGGTCCACCATCGTCCCATAGGGGATGAAGGTCAGCGCGCCGGACAGGTGACTGTAGTAGAACTTCCGGGTGTCCTCCCCGAAGAAGCCCTCGGCCCAGGGCCAGGCGAAGAACTCCATGGACATGGAGTGGACTTCACAGGCCTCCATGCTGGGCCAGCAGGAGGACAGGGGGACCCGCTTCCGGTTGAGGTATCCGGCGAAGGCGTGGCCCGCCTCGTGGGTGACCACCTCCACGTCCCCCTGGGTGCCGTTGAAGTTGGCGAAGATGAAGGGGACTTCATAGTCCGGCAGGCTGGTGCAGTAGCCGCCGCCGGCCTTGCCCTCGGTGCTGAGCACATCCAGCAGTTCCCCGTCCAGCATGACGCGGAAAAACTCGCTGGTCTCCGGGCTTAATTCGTCGTAAAACTTCTTCCCCTGAGCCAAAATGTCCTCCGCCGACCCCTGGGGCCGGGGATTGCCGGAGCGGAACTCCAGGGCGTTGTCCGCAAAGCTCATGGGGTATTCCTTCCCCAGCCGTTTGGCCTGCTCCCGATAGATGCTGTCCGCCACAGGGACCAGATACTTCACCACGGCGGCCCGGAACTGCTCTACGTCCTCCTTGGTGTAGCAGTTGCGGCCCATGCGGTAGTAGCCCAGGGTGGTATACCCCTCGTACCCCAGCTTTTTGCCCATCGTGTCCCGCAGGTGGACCAACTGGTCATAGATGCTGTCCATGCGGTCCTGGTGGTCTTTGTACCACTGGCCCTCCGCTTTCCACGCGGCCAGACGGCGCTCGTCGTCCGGATCGCTCTTGAAGGGGGTCATCTGGCTCAGGGTGTACACCCCGCCCTCAAAGGGAACCTGGGCGGAGGCCAGCAGCTTCTCGTACTCCTGGGTCAGGTCGTTTTCCTGCTGGAGTTCGGGGACGATCTCCGGTGAGAAGGCTTTCAGCTCCAGCTCCGCGTTGGTGAACATCAGCTCGCCGTACTCCCGGGCAAAGTCGGCCCGGAAGGGGCTGGCCAGCAGCGCCTGCGTCCACTCCTGGCTGACCGCCTGGAGTTCGGGTGTGGCAGCGTTCCAAAACTTGGATTCTTTGTCATAAAATTCATCCCGCGTGTCGATGGAATGGCGGATGCTGGCCAGCGTCGCCTGGGTGTTGATGTGTTTTTCCAGTTCCTGGTCCTCCAGGAACACCTGCCGGGCCGTCTCGTAGTCCGCCGCGCTTTGCAGCCGCTCGGTCAGAGCGGTCTGCCGGTTTTTCAGCGCCTCCAGGTCCGGGCGCTGGTACTTCATTTCCGAAAATTTCAATTTAAACCCCTCCACTGTGGTCTGCCGTCACGTCGGCAGAATATTACGCATGATAAAGGGAATTATACTGCACTTGGCGGCGGTTTGCAACCCTTTGGGGTCCCCGCCGAGACCCCCCACGGGCATTTCCTGCGGTCACAGCAGAAGAGGGTTCGGTGGGGACAGGCAGGGAGGTGCGAAGTGCCCTTGACGGCGAATGTCGATTTTCTCCGGGAAGTTGGCAAAAGCTATTCCCAATCGTGCACATAATGTGATATACTATTAAAAATCATGTTTTTGGCGAAAAAACAGAAAGGACCGGGCGCTATGAGTCAATATTCAATTTTGCTTGTGGACGATGAGGAAGATGTGCTCCGGGTCATTTTGCGCAAATTGGACTGGGAGAACCTGGGCTTTTCTATCGCTGGCTATGCAAAAAACGGAAGAGAAGCGTTGGAGCTGGCAGAGGATTTGCAGCCCGATGTGGTGATGACTGACATCAAAATGCCCTATATGGACGGGCTGGAGCTGGGCCGCCGGATAAAGGAGATCTGTCCCCAGGTCAAAATTGTCATTTTTTCCGGTTTTGACCGGTTCGAGTATGCCCAGGAGGCCATCAAGCTGGAGGTGGAGGAGTATATTCTCAAGCCCATCGACGCCGACAAGCTGCGCAGCGTGTTCCTGCGCCTGCGGGAAAAGCTGGACCGGGAGCGGGCCGAAAAAAGGGACATTGACAAGTTGCACCAGTACTATATGGAAAGTTTGCCGGTGCTACAGGAAAATTTTTTCACCTCCCTGATCGAGGGCTGCATCCCGCCGGAGGAGGTGGATCGGCTGCTGTCCAACTACCAGATCGACCTGCCGGGACCCTATTACGCGGTTTGCCTGGTGCATACCACTGCGGCCTCCCCTGACTTGGAAATGGAGCCGTTCCTGCTGGCGGTGTCCGTGAAAAAGCTGGCGGAGGAGCAGTTGGTGGAGCGTTGGCGGGGGAAGCTGTTCACCTATTTGGGGAACACAGTGCTAATCGCCCAACTGACGGAGCTGACAGAGGTCACGAGCCTGACCGACAGCCTGGACCGCTTCTGCCGCCTGGCTCGGCGGCTCTGCGGCGCGGCTGTCACCATCGGCATCGGGCAGGTTTGCGGCGACCTGCGGGAGCTTTCGGCCTCCTATGCCGGGGCGGTGGATGCGGTGTCCTGTCGGGTGCTTTACGGCAATACCCGTGCCATCAATATTGCGGAGGTCGCCCCCGCGGAAGCGGCGGACGGCGACTGGGAACCCAAGTTTTTGCAGCAGGTGTTCCGGCAGATCAAGACCGGCAGCCGGGAGGACCTGGAACAGGCGGTTCACCGCTGCGTCGCGCAGGTGTCCGGCCAGGGGACCAGTCTGCAAAAGTACCGACTGTTTCTCATGGAACTGCTGACGGAGATTTTTCGCTTTGGCAGCAACAACCGGCTGAACATGGACCAGATTTGGGGCGAAAACCGGGATATTTACAGCGAGGCCCTCCAACTGGAGTCGCCGGAGGAGCTTGAGCGGTGGATGCTGGCGCTGGGGGTCAAAATGCAGGAGCTGATGGAGCACCGGCGGCAAAGCACCACTCGTTCTCTTGTGGACAAGGCTGAGGACTATATCCGGGAGCATTACGCCGACCAGTCCCTTACGGTGGAGACGGTCTGCCGGAGCCTGGGCGTCAGCGCAGCCTATTTTTCCACCGTGTTTAAGAAGGAGACAGGCAAGACCTTTATCCATTACCTGACGGACCACCGGATGGAGCAGGCGGTTCGCCTGCTGCTGGAGGGAGACGAAAAGACCTACGTCATCGCCGGGGAGGTGGGCTATTCCGATCCCAATTATTTCAGCTATGTGTTCAAAAAACGGTTCGGCGTCTCTCCCACCCGCTACCGGGCTAAGGAAAGGACAAAGGAATGAAGCGGCTGCGCGCTTTCCTGCGGAAAAAGGGCATCCTCCCCATGGGTATCCAGGTGACCATCTCCATCTCGTTTACCGTGGTGTCCATCTGCATCCTGGCGGTGCTGGGCGTACTCCTCTTCAGCCAGTTCAGCGCCCGTGTGGAGGCGGTGTCCGTGGAGAGTGCCAGCCAGGTGCTGGACCAGGCGGCCATCAACCTGGAGGACTACCTGCGCAGTATGCGTCGCATCTCCAACGCCATGTACTACTCCGTCATCAAGGACACCGACCTGGAGACCGACACGCTGGACGAGGAGATGAACCTGCTCTACGAGGAAAACAAGGACAACCTCATCAGCATCGCCTGTTACACCGTGGACGGCGAACTGGTGGCCGCCGCGCCGGTGGCCACCGAGAAGCAGGGGGTAGATATCGTCAACCAGGAGTGGTTTACCTCCGCCATGAGCCAGATGGAGAACCTGCACTTCTCCGTCCCCCATGTGCAGAATCTCTTTGACGACACCTCTTACCGCTACTACTGGGTCATTTCCCTGAGCCATACGGTGGAGCTGACCTTCGGCGGCAGCACCAAGCTGGGGGTGCTGCTGGTGGATATGAATTACAGCAGCATTGAGCAGTTGCTTTCCAAAACCAATACGGACAGCTCCTCGGAATACATCTATCTGATGGACAACAACGGGGAGATCATCTATCACCCCCGCCAGAACCTGATTTACGCCGGGCTGTACAGCGAAAATCACCAGGAGGCCCTGACCTACGACGACGGCAGCGTGGAGGAGACCTTCGAGGGAGAAAAGCGCCTGGTCACAGTGAAAACCATCAGCTACACCGGATGGAAGCTGGTCAGCGTGGTGACCATTCATTCTTACGAGATGGGCCTGCTGGAGACCCAGTATTTTGCCGTCATTCTGGTCATGCTGTCCCTGCTGGCGATCATCGCCCTCAATCAGATGGTTTCCGTTCAGATCTCCAAGCCGCTGGTGCGGCTGAACGAGTCGGTCAAGGAATTGGAGCGGGGCAACCTGAACCCGGATATTTATGTGGGCGGCAGCCTGGAGATCGAGCACCTGGGCCGCACCCTCCGCTCCACCGTGGAGCAGCTACGCCAGTTGATGCAGGACATTCTGGTGGAGCAGGAGGAAAAACGAAAAAGCGAGTTGGACGCTCTGCAATCCCAAATCAACCCCCACTTCCTGTACAACACGCTGGACTCCATCGTGTGGATGATCGAGGATGAACGGTATAAGGACGCCATCTTTATGATAACCGAGCTGGCAAGCCTCTTCCGGGTCAGCCTGAGCAAGGGCAAAAATATCATTCGGCTGGAGGAAGAGCTGGGCCACGCCAGGAACTATATGAACATCCAAAAGGTGCGCTATAAAAACGAGTTTCGGGTGGAATACGACATCGACCCGGAGATTTTGTCCTGCTGTATCGTGAAACTGGTCATCCAGCCCCTGCTGGAAAACGCCATTTATTACGGTGTGGAGGGCATGGACGGAGAAGGGGTCATCCGCGTGACCGCCCGGCGCGCCGGAGAGGATATCTATATCGAAGTCAGTGACAACGGCATCGGTATGCCGCCGGAGGTGGTCAGCAAGCTGCTGACGGAAAGCGACCGGACACCCAAACACGGCTCCGGCGTGGGGCTGGTGAATGTCCACAAGCGCATCCAACTGCGCTTTGGTCAGGCATACGGCCTGGAGATCGAAAGCCACGCCGACGAGGGGACCACAGCGCGCATCCACATCCCATATATCCCCTACACGGAGGAGACACGGGACGAGCTGGAAACGGGAAAGCGGCAGGTGTGACAGATGAAGCAGAGCAGGATCGTTGTGACCAGTCTTTGCCTTGTGGCGGTGGCTGTTATCGTCTTTTCCGCCTACCGGCTGGTGAATATGGGACGGCAGGAGGTCTCCCAGGAGGTCTCTGTGGTCGTGAACAACAGCAGCAGCGACCGGTGGATCGCCTTCAAGGAGGGGTTGGAACAGGGTGCGGAGGACTATTCCGTTCGGCTGAACATTGTGACCACCGCCACCTTTGAGAGCCTGGAGGACGAGGAAGCAGTGATTCAGCGGGAGATCGCCAACGGCGCGGAGGGGGTCATTGTCCAACTCTGTGCCAGCGGCGGGACCGCCGAGCTGCTCCAGGAGCTGAACGCCTCTGCCGCCCTTGTGCTAGTGGAGACCGACGCAGAGCCGACAGAGACTTACGCCGCAGCGCTTCCGGACAACGAAGGCGTCGGCGCAGCCCTGGCGGACGCCACCAACCAGGACGCTGGAGGCTCCCTGGCGGGCAAAACCATCGGCGTATTGGCCGGGAACCAGGCACAACTGGCTATGCAGCAGCGCCTGGAGGGATTCACCCAGGCGGCGGCCGCCGCCGGGGGTGAGATCCTCTGGACGCTGGACGCGGCGGAGACCGCCGATGCAGATTTGACCGAACAGCCTGTGGATATCCTGGTTTCGCTGGAAAACGACGAGACAGAGCGGGCGGTGGATGCGCTGTTGGCGGCCCAGGAGGGCGAGACGCTCCTCTACGGGGTGGGCTGCTCGGAAAAAAATGTTTATTACCTGGACAAAGGCGTTATCACCGGGCTGATCGTCCCCAACGAGTTCAATATGGGCTACCAGAGCGTGGCGCTGATGGCCCAACGGCTGCAATCCCGCAAGACGGAGCAAATGGAGATCGGTTTTTTGACGGTGGACAAGGAGACGATGTACGAGGAGGACAACCAAAAGGTGCTGTTCCCCATCGTGCAGTGACCAGGCATCGGAAAACGGAAGGGGAGGATTTATGAACAGACGACGGCGAAAAATCGGCCTTCTGTGGGCGCTTTTCGCGCTGACGGTCACGCTGGCTGCCTGCGGCTCCGCCGAATCGACTGAGACAGCGAGCGGCATCAAAATCGGTGTGACGCTTTACGACCAGTATGACACTTATATTTCCGGCCTGATGGAGAGCTTCAACGCTTACGCCGCGGAAAAGGCGGAGGACACCGGCACAGCCATCAACGTGGAGGTATATAACGCCTCGGACAGCCAATCCACCCAGAATGAGCAGGTGGAAAAAATGATGGAGGATGGCTGTGATGTGATCTGCGTCAACCTAGTGGACCGGACGGAACCCACGGTCATCATTGATCTGGCGGAGAAAAACCAGGTGCCCATTATCTTTTTCAACCGGGAACTGGTGGAAGAGGATCTGGAGCGCTGGGAACAGCTCTATTATGTGGGGTCCGAGGCCTACGAATCCGGAATCATGCAGGGGCAGTTGGTGGCAGACGCCTACGAAGCCGACCCCTCTATGGACAAAAACGGAGACGGCGTGCTGCAATATGTGATATTGGAAGGCGAAGCCGGACACCAGGACGCCATTATGCGCACGGAGTTTTCGGTCAGCACCATCATGGACAGCGGCATTGAGGTGGAAAAGCTCAGCTATGCCATCGCCAACTGGAACCGTGCCCAGGCCCAGACCAAAATGGCCCAAATGCTGGCCCAGTACGGAGATGCGATCGAGTTGGTTCTGGCCAACAACGACGACATGGCGTTGGGGGCTATCGACGAGCTGAAAGCGGAGGAGGTCCCAATGGAGGACTGGCCCGCCATTGTGGGCATCGACGGTACCGACGTGGGCGTGGAGGCGGTCCTGGCCGGTGAGATGATCGGCACCGTCTATCAGGACGGCGACGGACAGGCACGGGAAATGCTGAACCTGGCGTTCGCGCTGTCCACCAGCGGGGATCTGTCCGGCCTGGACCTCCAGGACGGGAAATATATCCGCCTGCCCCATCACATTATCACTGCGGAGACCCTGGCGGAGGAAGCTGCCGAAGCAGAGGACACCGCGGACCGTTCAGAACAGGAGTGAATGACCATGCCATCAAAAAAAGACGATAAAAAACAGAAACATTCCTTTTCCCCCGGCGCGCACGGGACCGTCTACCTGCTGGGGGCGATGTACCTGGTGTATCTGCTGGTAACGTTCCTCCAGGAGGCTTATAAGGGCGGCGAGGACGCTCCTTCGCTGCCGCTGCTCATCGTGGGTATCCTGGTGCTGGGGGGCGGCGTGATCTTCCTGGCGCTGATGGCGTGGAGGATGTCCCGCGTGCAGCCGAAGGCGACGGAGGACGAGGAGGCGGAGTCGCCGGAACAGGAGGCAGACAGCGAGGCGCCGGACGGCGAAGAAAGCGAGAACGATGAACCGGACGGTGAAGAGGAAGAAGCAGACGAAGAGGAATAGAGAAGGATTTTGAAGAAAGACCGAAGGATTTTGTATTTGATATTTTCAAAGTTTTAGCTATACTATTATCGTAAGTACTTAAGACAAACCGATGTTCAAAAACCAAAGGAGGACTGTAACATGAAACTGAAAAAACTGTTCGCTCTGATCCTGGCGCTGGCCATGGTGCTGTCCCTGGCGGCCTGCGGCTCCAGCAGCAGCAGCGACACCACCACTGACGACACCGAGGACACCTCTGTTGCCGCCGACGCTACGGAAGACACCTCCGCTGGTGCGGACGCCGACGCCACAACGACCGACGTTGACTATTCCGACCTGAACGTGGGTATCTTCTGGTATGCGTTCTCCGATACCTTCCTCTCCACTGTCCGTTCCTCCCTGGACGAGACTCTGGACGCCGCCGGTATCACCTACACCGACTATGACGGCAACAGCAACCAGACCACCCAGAACGAATCCATCACCACCGCTCTGACCAACGGCTGCAACCTGTTACTGGTCAACCTGGTGGAGTCCGGCTCTGAGGACGCCGCCCAGAAGATCATCGAAGAGGCTGCCGGCTACGACGTTGACGTGTACTTCTTCAACCGTACCATCGAGGCCGACGGCAACGAGGGCGCTCTGCTGAACGCCTATGACAACGTGGCTTTCCTGGGCACCGACGCTCCCGAGGCCGGCCATATGCAGGGCCAGATGATCGGCGAGTATCTGGTTGAGAACTATGATTCCATCGACCTGAACGGCGACGGCGTCATCTCCTACGCCATGTTCAAGGGCCAGGAGGGCAACGCCGAGGCCATCTACCGCACCCAGTACGCCGTGGAGGATGCCAACACCATCCTGACCGAGGCCGGGTATTCTGAGCTGGTCTACTTCGACGCCAACAACACCGACTGCTATCAGGTCGATACCAACGGCGCATGGTCCGCTTCCGCCGCCACCGAGTATATGCAGACCAACCTGTCCCAGTACAGCGAGGCCAACGGCAACATGATCGAGCTGGTCATCTGCAACAACGACGACATGGCCGCCGGCGCTGTCCAGGCGCTCCAGGCCGCCGGTTATAACAACGGCGAAGGCACCACCACCATCCCTGTCTTTGGCGTTGACGCTACCGACACCGCCAAGGAACTGATTTCCAACGGTTACATGGTCGGCACCGTCGCCCAGTCCAACACCGGTTATGCCTACGGCCTGAAGTTCCTGATCGACCAGGCTGCTTCCGGCGCTGCTCCTGTTGATGCGACTGCTGCTCTGGCTGCCGATGAGTCCGAGTACACCTTCACCCTGGCCGACGGCATCGACAGCAAGGTCTACATGGCGTATGCCGCTTACACCGGAGAATAATTGAAACCCGATGCTGCTCTCTATATGACCTGTATCATGTGAAGCAGAAATGAAAGAGGGCTGCCGCTGTCTTTTCAGTGGACAGCCCTCTTTTGACAAACATCCCAGGAAAGAAAAGGAGGCTGTTAGATGGAACATTCCGATGTTTTGTTGGAGTTGAAGGACATCGTCAAAACCTTCCCCGGCGTGAAAGCACTGGACCACGCACAACTGCGCGTCAGGGCGGGCACGGTTCACGCCCTGATGGGTGAAAACGGCGCAGGCAAGTCCACCCTGATGAAGTGTCTCTTCGGCATCTACCGAAAAGACGAGGGGAGTATCCTGCTGGAAGGCAAAGAGGTCGATTTCAAAACCACGAAGGAGGCCATGGAAAACGGCGTTGCCATGGTACACCAGGAGCTGAACCAGGCGCTGAAGCGCTCTGTGCTGGACAACCTGTGGCTTGGCCGCTACCCCACCACCGGCATCATGGTCAACGAGAAGAAAATGCGCGAGGACACCAGGGCGATCTTCGACGAGTTGGAGATTGACGTGGACATGGACCAGAAGATGAGCGAGCTGCCCGTTTCCAAGCGCCAGATGGTGGAGATCGCCAAGGCTGTCTCCTACCACTCTAAAATCATCATCTTCGACGAACCCACCTCCTCTCTGACCGAGGCAGAGGTAGAACACCTGTTTAAAATCATCAACATGCTCCGGGACCGGGGCTGCGGCATCGTCTACATCTCTCACAAGATGGCGGAGATCCTTCGCATCGCCGACGAGGTCACCGTCATGCGGGACGGCCAGTGGGTGGCCACAGAGCCTGCCTCTGAGCTGGACAACGCCAAGCTCATCAAGCTGATGGTGGGCCGCGAGCTGAACAACCAGTTCCCGCCCAAGACCAACGTGCCCGGAGAGGTCGTTTTGGAGGTAGAGGGGCTGACCGGCCAGTACAATATGCTCCAGGACGTGTCTTTCAAGGCCCGGAAGGGCGAGATTTTGGGCTTCGCCGGGCTGGACAGCAGCGGCCGCACGGAAACGCTGGAGTCCATCTTCGGCGTCGCTACCCGACACAGCGGCACCATCCGGCTCAACGGCAAAGAGGTCTCCAACAAGAACTCCAAGCAGTCCCTGGAGGCGGGCTTCGCTCTGGTGACAGAGGAGCGCCGGGCCACCGGCATCTTCGGGATTCGGAGCATCCTGGACAACACCGTCATTGCCAGCCTGAAAAAGTATCTGGCCCATGGCCTGTGGCTGAACAACAACGCCATGAAAGAGGCCACCCAGTGGGGCATCGACGCCATGGCTACCAAAACGCCTTCCCAGGAGACGAAAATTCGCTCCCTGTCCGGCGGCAACCAGCAGAAGGTCATCCTGGCCCGGTGGCTGCTGACCAACCCCAAGGTGCTGATGCTGGACGAACCCACCCGCGGCATCGACGTGGGCGCGAAATACGAGATCTACCAGCTCATCATCGACCAGGCCAAAGCCGGCACCACTGTGCTGATGGTCTCGTCCGAAATGCCGGAGCTGCTGGGCGTCTGCGACCGCATTGTGGTCATGAGCGGCGGCCGGGTGGCCGGTGAGGTGGACGCGCAGAACACCACCCAGGAAGAGATCCTGACGCTCGCCGCAAAATACGTATAAAGGGGGAGGCTATTACTATGAAAAATCCGATCAAATCTTTGCAGCAGACCAGCGCCCGCTACAAGACCCTGGACAACAAGGACCGCCGGGCGTTTGTTGCGGATACACTGCTGAACAACGCGATTTATATTATCCTGATCGTCTTTATCATCTTTACTTACACGCAGAACCACAACATCATTTCCTCCAGCTCCATCATCAACATCATCAACCTGACTGCGGCAAGTCTGCCCATGGCGCTGGGCATCGGCGGCTGCATCGTCCTGACCGGCACCGACTTGTCCGCCGGGCGGACGGTGGGCCTGACGGCGGCCATTTCCGCCACCCTGCTCCAGTCCCTGACCACCACCAACAAGTTTTTTGAAGGGTTGGGCGAGGTCCCCATCCCGCTGGTGCTGCTGGCTGCGCTGGCCGTGGGCGGCATCGTGGGCCTGGTCAACGGCTTCTTCGTGGCCAGGTTCCAGCTACACCCCTTCATCGTGACCCTGGCCACCCAGTTGATCGTCTATGGCGTCTGCCTGATGTACTATATGTCCAACGGCAACAACGGCCAGTCTATTTCCGGCCTGTCCGACGCTTATAAGAACTGCATCACCGGCAGCATCATCGGCAGCCTGACCGGCATCGTCATCCCCAACTATGTCATATACGCGGTGATCGTGCTGATCATCATGTGGTTTATCTGGAATAAAACCACATTCGGTAAGAATATGTTTGCCGTTGGCTCCAACCCTGAGGCGGCCAACGTCTCCGGCGTCAACGTGTTCTTTACCACGCTGATGGTCCACACCCTGGCCGGCATCACCTACGGTTACACCGGCTTCATCGAAGCGGCCCGTATCGGCTCCAACACCGCCAACACCGGCCTGAACTACGAGTGCGACGCCATCGCAGCCTGCGTCATCGGCGGCGTGTCCTTTGTCGGCGGCACCGGCACCATCGGCGGCGTGGTACTGGGCGTGTTCCTGCTGCGCATCATCTTCGTGGGCCTGAACTTCCTCTCCATTTCGGGCAATATGCAGTATATCATCAAGGGCATCATCATCCTGCTGGCCTGCTCCATTGATATGCGCAAGTACCTGACCAGAAAGTGATATGAGCGACGAGAACAAGCGTCCCGCCGCCGGGGAGGAGAAATCCGAACAGCCCCGCCGCTACGGGCTGTTCGGCGTCTCCGCCACGGGCGGAATGTCGGAGAACCAGCGAAAAAGCATGGCCCGCTGGGCCACCGCCTTCGTGGTGGTCATGGCGGCGGCTTTCCTGTTTCTTGTGGTCTCCGGCTCCGCCGGCGCGGCGGGTCTGACCGTCACCTTCGACAGTCAGGGCGGCAGCGCGGCGGCGTCCCAGTCCGTCCTTTACGGCGACACCGCGGAGGAACCGGAGGACGTGGTTCGCGTGGGCTACACGTTGGTGGGATGGTCCCTGACCCCCGACGGGGAGGAGCTGTGGGACTTTTCCGGCGACACCGTGGAAGAAAATACCACCCTTTACGCTGTGTGGGAGCCGCAGTGACGGCTGACCGCAGAGGGGCCCCGTGTTTCCTGCGACAGCTCGCTGTCAAACAATACCGCCTGTTGATTTTAACAAAACCCGACAAGTGCGCCGCGTGGTCTGCGGCGACCTGCCGGGTTTTTGTTGTTGATTGGGGGGACGGCGCGCTGTTTTAGCGAACGGTCATGATTTTTTCGGCGGGTTCCACCACGCCGGTCTTGACCAGCTCCACAGCCGCATAGTCGTCGCTGTTGGTAATGAGCACCGCCGTTACATCGGGATGACCGGCCGCTGCAATGGCCTTCCGGTCAAAGGACAGCAGCTTTTGCCGCACTTCACCTTGTCGCCCTCTTTTACGAGGGGGGTGAAGCCTTTGCCGTTCATCGCCACTGTGTCCAGGCCAACATGGATGAGAATTTCCAAACCGTCCTTGCTGGTGACGCCTACGGCGTGTTTGGTGTCGGCCACCTGAGAGATGGTCCCGTCCACCGGAGAGGTGACGACGGAGCAGTCCGGGCGGATACCGCAGCCCTGGCCCAAAATGCCCTCGCTGAAAACGCCGTCCGCAATTTCCGCCAGGGGGATCACCGTACCTTTTAGAGGGGAATAGACCGTGTTCTTCTCGGTGACGACGGCGGGCGCTTCTTCCTTTGCACCGCCGAATAAGCTCTTAAAAAATCCCATGTGATTTCATTCCTTAAACGTCTCGATAGGTGATGAGCTGCACATCCTGTTCTGTCAGCCAGTCCCGCATCGCCGGGTCGCAGAGCATTTCCACTTCCTTCGTGCGGTTGACCGTCAGGCTGGAGGACTGCAATAAATAGGCGTCGAGGTAGCCGGGATGACACACGAACACGTTTGGCATCTCCAGGGACGCATTCTCTACGGCGTCTTTCAGGCATTTCACCGGGTCATAGTTGGGACTCATACTCCCCATGGGGCAGGCCGCCAGCGTTTTGCCCCGGAAGGTCCCCACCTTGTCCATGGGGAACATGTTGCTGTAGGGCAGGTCGTACTTCTCCGCCACGATTTCCAGCGCCCTGGAGAGGTTGCGGCTCATCACCGCATGGGCTTCGAAATAGTCCGGGCCGCGGCCCACCAGCTCCACGAAGCGGTGATACTGGGCCTCGATCTCAATTACCAGATCCGCCAGCTCCACGATTTCCCGGCCCTCTTTGAAGGCGGCGCGGTAGGCTTTGCTGGATTTCAAATTGCCTTCTTCATCCAGAAGGCTGGGGATGCGCTTCGGGTCGGCGCAGGGCCTCCCCAAACACACGTTGGTATGCTGGCCGATGCAGACGCCGGTACCCTCCAGCAGCCGCAGTCCATGGCTTGCCGCAGGCATGTTCGGCATCAGGCCGACGCTGCCAATCAGACCTTGCTTCACTGTCTTTTCAATCCCGTAGTTGACAGCTTCGCTATAGCCCAAATCGTCGGCGCGGATGATCATTTGTATCACGTTTGTCCCGCCTTTCTGTGGACAGGGCGGAAAAGGCATCCCGCCCTGCCGTAATTCCAGTGTTTCTTATGCAGCCAGGTCTTCCTTGGTAAAGCCGATGAAGTAGGTCAGCACGGCAGAAACGACAAAGGCGATCACTACGCCAATGCAGCCGTTCACCATGTTGGCGGTGCCGCCGCTGACATACCCCAGCACGGACAGGAAGTTGGTGGCGCCCATGACATAGGTGCCAACGTGCATGATACCTGCGTACAGGCCGCCGCAGAAGCCGCCGATGGCCATGGCGATGAAGGGCCTCTTATACCGGAACCCGATGCCGTACAGCACAGGCTCGGTCACGCCGCCCAGGATGCCGGAGATAAAGTAGCCCAGGGACAGGGACTTTTGCTCCTTGTCTTTCAGCCGGAAGAACGCGCCCAGCGCCATGCCAAAGGCCGCCCAGGTGGCGTAGCCGCCGGCGGTCAGGACGAAGGTGTCCACGCCGTTGGCGGCGCTGCTGGCAGCAACCGACTGGTTGGAGGAAGGAGGGTAAGTACATGAGCGAAAAATTGACTTTGAAACCAAAAGAGGTCGCGGAGGTTTTAGGACTTGGCATAACCAAGACTTATGAACTGATGCATACCCCGGATTTTCCCAGCTTCCGTGTGGGAAAGCGGCTGTTGGTGAGCAAAAAAGCGCTGGAGGAATGGCTGGAAAAACAGCAGGACGGCTAAAGGCAGAACACACAACGACAGAACGTGAACGCTCCGCAGGACAAGCGGGAGGGCGGGGGACGAGCGCCCCGAAAGGGCGGCGGGGACCGAGGCCCCTCGTCGGCGTGGACTTCATATCCGCCGTCAAGCGGCACTTCCGGGGCAAAGCCCCTCCCTGCCTCGCTTCCGGCTAAAGCCGAAAGCTCGTCCATTACCGTCAAGCGGTACTTCCGAAGCTGCGCTTCTCCCTGTCCGTCACGCCTCCTCTGCCGTCAAGCGGCACTTCCGGGGCTGTGCCCCTCCCTGTCCCAACCGAACCCGCTACGCTGGGCTTCGGTTGGGGCCCCATAATGGCCGGGGACCTTGGCCCCGGCGGACCCAAACCAGGCCAAACCGCCAGGAGCGGGGGAGCAGCCCGCCCCTACCCCCGCAACAGCGCCACCGCCACATCGTTGACATTTGTCCCGGTGGGTCCGGTGAACACCAGCCCGCCCACCGCTTGCAGGGCGTGATAGGCGTCGTTGTCCCGGAGGACGGCAAACACGTCCTTGCCGGCGGCGGTCAGAGCCGCCAGGGTGTCGCCGTCCACATAGCCTCCCGCGGCGTCACAGGGGCCGTCGGTGCCGTCGCTGCCCACGGAGAACACAGCGGCCCCCTCCAGACCCGCAATGCCCGGTGCGGCGGCCAAGGCCAGCTCCTGGTTTCGTCCGCCCAGGCCCCTGCCTGTCAGGTGGACCACGGTCTCGCCCCCGGCGATATAGGCCACCCGTTTGCCCTCTCCCGCGTGGGTGCGGAGGATGCTGGCCAGAAAGCTGCCCGCCTCCCGCGCCTCGCAGCAGAGCCGGTCGGTGAGGAGAAAAGGCTCGTAGCCCAGCCTGGCGCAGGCGGTCGCTGCGGCGGCACACAGCTCCCGGACGCTGCCGGTGATTTGCGTCTCCACGTTGTCCAGCACCTTGGGGGTCTCCTGGTCCAGCAGAGCCAGCGCACGGGGGGACAAATGCAGACCATACTTTTCCACCACGGCCTTGGCCTGGGCGCAGGTGGAGCTGTCGGGGTAGGCGGGGCCGCTGGCGATCATGTCCAGCGGGTCGCCCAGAATGTCGCTGAGCACCACGCTGAACACCTGGGCGGGGGCGCACGCCTGGGCGAAGCGTCCGCCCTTGACGCCGCTGAGCCGCTTGCGCAGGGTGTTCATCTCCACGATGTCGGCGCCGCTGGCCAAAAGCTGGTTGGTGATGCTTTGCAGCTCCTCGCCGGGGATGAGCGGCTGCTCAAACAGGGCGCTGCCGCCGCCGGAGAGCAGGAACAGCACCGTGTCCTCTGCCCTCAAGGGGTACTTCCGGGGCTTTGCCCCTCCCTGCTTGCGCAGCCCCTGCACCAGCTCCAGCGCCTTTCGGGTCCCGGCGAAGCTGTTTTCATCGGGGACGGGGTGCCCCGCCTCATAGCAGGTCACGCCGGGGATGTCCCCCATGACGTGGTGGTATTTCGTGACCACCACGCCGCCGTCCACGTGGCCCAGCGCCTTGACAGCGGCGTTCGCCATCTGCCAGGCCGCCTTGCCTGTGGCCACCAGCAGGGTCTTGCCGCCGCGGGGCCGGAACTGTTTCAAAGCCCGCTGTACCGCCTCGTCCGGGAGGACGGCATGTAAGCTGGCGGAGATGATCTGGTCTGCTTCGCCCCGCAGTAGTTCATTCATAAAGTTCCCTCCCTGGGAATTGCTCGCTTTTGGCGTAGCTGCGCGGTGTGGTCGGCGTGGACTCGCCCCAGGCGCAGAAAAGCCGCCCTGTTCCAGCCGTTCCATGGCAAACGTCAGATGGCGCAGCAGCAGGGGACGGCCTTGCTTTTCTTTCAGCATAACAGAGACAGGCCAATATTGCAACCGATGTGGGCAAAATCGTCAGAATTTGCAGGGGTTTCACGCTGAAATTAACGACAAGGCCGATTCGAAGAGATAACCAGAAATTCTTTTTGAGAATAACCAGAAATAGAAACAAAATATTTGTCATCCTGCTTCCCACACGATAAAATAAAACCAGCGGAAGGCATCCGCAGGCTGAACAAACGAGGGGGAGGAACCATTGACCATTCAAGATGTTATTGCGAGCTATTCTAACGAGGACACGGAGAACGAGGCGTGCAGCGCTTACGCCGATACCCTTTACCAGGAGGCGCTCCGTATCACGATGGAGCTGAACAACCAATATCACACTCGGTCAGAAATCCGGGAGATCATGAGCCGCCTGACCGGAGAGAAAATCGACGCCTCCTTCCGGCTGTTCCCGCCGTTTTACACGGATTTTGGGAAGAATATCCACATCGGGAGGGATGTGTTCATCAACTCCGGCTGTCACTTTCAGGATCAGGGTGGTATCGAAATTGGAGACGGCGCCATGCTGGGCCACAGCGTAGTGCTGGCGACCATCAACCACGACCTGGACCCGGCGCAGGACCGGAAAAATCACTACGCGCCCATCAGTATCGGCGCTCATGTGTGGGTCGGCTCCAATGCAACCATTCTCCCCGGCGTTACCATCGGGGCGTGGTCCGTGGTGGCGGCAGGGGCAGTTGTGACGCGGGATGTGCCGCCCTACACGGTGGTCGGGGGCGTCCCTGCAAAAACCATAAGGAAAATCCACAAGGAGGGATAGCATGAGACGGTTCCTGGCATTTTTCCTCGCTGTCTGCATGAGTTTCGTGCTGGCGGCCTGCGGCGCGGAGAATTTAGAGGTCTCTTCTTCCGAGGGCGCGGAAAGCAGCTCCGTGGCAGGTGCGGAAGCTCAATCAGACACCGCAGAGGAAGCAGACGGGGAAGCGTCTGACGCGGAGGCAGGCGAAACAGAAGGGGAACCCTCTGATTCCGACAGCACCTCCTCCGGCAGCCATATTCTGGTTGCTTATTTCTCCTGCACCGGCACAACGGAGCAAATAGCAGAGTGAATCGTAAACGAAACTGGCGCAGATAGTTATGAAATTGTCCCGGAAATCCCCTATACGGAGGACGATTTGGCGTATTATACCGGAGGTCGTGCTGACCAGGAACAGGCGGACGCTTCTGCCCGGCCCGCCATTTCCGGCAGCGTGGAGAACCTGGAGCAGTACGATGTGATTTTTCTCGGCTATCCCATCTGGCATGGCCAGGCGCCCAGGATCATCAGCACCTTTTTGGAGAGCTATGATTTTTCGGGCGTGACCATCATCCCCTTCTGCACCTCCCACAGCAGCGGCATCGGCTCCAGCGCTGAAAATCTGCACAGCCTCTGTTCCGACACTGCTGCATGGATGGACGGACGGCGCTTCTCTGGGGACGCAGCGGAGAGTGAAGTGGCCGAATGGGTCGAAAGTTTAGAACTACCGGAAAGTGAGGCGCGTACCGTGGGAGAATTTGACTTTGAGACAAAAACTGTGCTATTGAACAGCGGCTATGAAATGCCCATCATGGGGCTTGGCACCTACAGCCTGAGCGATGAGGAGTGTGCCGTCTCCATCGCGGCCCTGCTGGAGGCGGGCGGCAGATTGATCGACACCGCGTATATGTACGGCAACGAGGCCGCAGTGGGGCAGGCCATCCGGGATTCAGATGTACCCAGGGAAGAAATTTTCGTTATTACCAAGCTCTATCCCACGCAATTTGACCACGCTGCCGCAGCCATTGATGAGGCGCTGGAAAAAATAGGGCTGGATTATATTGACATGATTCTTTTGCACCATCCGGGGGACGGCGATACGGAGGCGTATCTGGCGCTGGAGCAGGCGGTGGCAGACGGAAAAGTCCGCTCGATTGGCCTGTCCAACTGGTATGTGGAAGAACTGGAGGAGTTCCTGCCTCAGGTGAACATCACCCCGGCGTTGGTACAAAACGAAATTCATCCTTATTATCAGGAAAATGATGTGATCCCTTATATTCAGTCGCTGGGGATCGTGGTGCAGGGCTGGTATCCGCTCGGCGGACGGGGACATACGGCGGAGCTGCTGGGAGATGAAACCATCACCGCTATCGCTGAGACGCATGGGGTTTCCTCCGCTCAGGTGATTTTGCGGTGGAATTTGCAGAAAGGCGTAGTGGTGATTCCAGGCTCCAGCGACCCGGAGCATATCCGGGAAAATCTCGATTTGTTTGGCTTTGCGCTGACCGATGAGGAGATGGAACAAATCAACGCCCTGGACCGTAACGAAAAGCACGACTGGTACTAAGGCGCACACCAGAGCAGCTATCTACAGATTTCATGGGGACCCAACCGAAGCCTCCCCGCTGGGGATTTTCTTCGGTCACAGCAGCAGCGGGTTCGGTTGGGACAGGGAGGGGCTTTGCCCCGCAGGGAGAAGCGCAGCTTCGGAAGTACCGCTTGACGGTAATGGACGAGCTTTCGGCTTTAGCCGGAAGCGAGGCAGGGAGGGGCTTTGCCCCGCAGGCAGGGAGCGAAGCGGAAGTGCCGCTTGACGGCGGAGAAGCGCAGCTTCGGACAGGGAGGCACGAAGTGCCGCAGGGAGGGGCAAAGCCCCGGAAGTGCTGCTTGACAGCAGAAGTACCCCTTGAGGGTAAGTGCCCCTTGAGGGCAGAAGTGCCGCTTGACGGCGGATATGAAGCTTGCGACGATGAGGGGCCGCTCGTCCCCGGCCCTCCCGCTTGTCCTGCGGGAGTGTTCACGCTTGGTATCACCCCGCAGTCTCCCAAGGCATTTTTGGACCCTCTCTGAGTAAAAATTAAATCACTGAACATAGCAGCCTTGAACGCACCCGGTTCAAGGCTGCTTTTTTTTGCGCCAAAATCAGGGAGCATTGCAAAGATGTTGACGCGGCAAGGAGGCAGAACGGCTGTCTGGAAGGAACACCGGTCCAAAGCGGCGCACAGTCCCCTTGGCTCCGGACCTGTCGGTGTTCATTCAGCCCCGCTTAAGTGTACACACTGTCTTTGTGCTGTGGTGTCCCGGCCTGCGATTTTTCCTCTTGTCGCAGGCCATTTGTTATGCCCTTTTCTGTCTGCCATGTTGGAACAACCTTATAGTTAGCGCCGGCTTACATTGTTAGCAAATTCGTCATTAATTCGACATAGATATTCAATATATAGCTGGTATATATTCTTGTGTTTTTTGCTGAATTTCAGAATTTTGCAAAGAGCATCCCACGTATTTCGCATTTGTAGACGCAGCATCCCACGCCTTCGCCCATCGGATGGAGAATATTGACATTATTTTTCGCTTGAAGTGCGTAAGTTATCGCACTTTTTTCGCTTCGTCCATTCTCAAAGGTGCCCACAGGAGATTTCACATGAAACCTCCTGTTTGCTGGCATGACCCTTTTATTGCCTGTCAGGAGGGCAAGGTGATACAGGCAATACGGCTCATATCAATTGCGAAATCAGCGTAACTGTGGCAGACGCACATAAAAAAACCTGCGGGCGCTGATAAACATCATAATCACCCACAGATAGCTTTGTTTTATGCTCGTTTGCACTTTAAGTCTTTTCCTATAAGAATGTTAAATTATACGCAGTACCACCAGTGGATACACGTACCACAATTCACACTATCAGTATTGTACCCCTATTTTCCAGGTAAGTCAACCGTCATTTAGGTAATTTTTACAGAAATTGATGTCTATGCCAGGAAAAATCTGGCATTAAAGTGCCGACGCCAAAAGGGAAATGGTCAAAATCGTGGTCAGTGGTTCTATCATTCATCAAATTTAGAAAGCGAGGTCAAAACAATGGGCAGACGAGGAGAAAACATCCGCAAGAGAAAAGATGGGCGCTGGGAGGCGCGGGTGGTTCAAGGCAGACCTCTCCGAGGAAGGACCAACTATAAATATTTCTACGGGAGATCTTACCAGGAGGTAAAGCGAAAAAAGAAGGTTTTTCTAGAGGAGTGTTCGGCTCTGTCGCCAAACGAGGAACCTCCTCTAAGCCCTGACAACGCCGCAAGAAAGCTGTTATTTCGGGAGGTCGCAGCCAGATGGCTGGCCGCTAAAAAAACAGTGGTCAAAGAATCTACCTTTGTTTGCTACACCATTATGCTCGAAAAGCACATCCTTCCCGCTCTGGGCGAACGGCCTGCAAGCGAGATCACGTCCAGCCTGCTGTCAGCGTTTTTGAAGAAGCAGAAATCCAGCGGACGGCTGAGAGGCGGGGCGCTCTCAGACAAAACGCTCTCTGATATGAAGGCGATTTTGATGCAGATTTTACGCTTCGCAAAAGGACAGAGCGCGATCAGCGCTGTGCCGGAGTGCCCGACTGTGACCAGCCGTCAACGCGATATCAGCGTTTTCACGCTGCAAGAGCAGAAGCGGCTGGAACAGGCGGCTTTGAAGGAGGACACACCATTCAGCCTCGGCGTGCTGCTCTCCCTCTATGGCGGTCTCCGCATTGGCGAAGTGTGCGGCCTGCAATGGCAGGACTTCAACTGCGAAAACGGGACCATTACCATCAACAAGACTGTCAGCCGCATTACCAATGTAAATAAACAAACTGGCGCTAAGACAAAGGTGGTCATCGGTTCGCCCAAAACAGATTGCTCTCATCGCACGATCCCGCTGCCCACGCCGGTTTTCCAATATTTTATGCAGCGACGCCGGGACGGGGATTGCTATGTTGTGTCTGGGACCAGGAAATGCATGGAGCCGCGGGTCTGTCTGGACCGCTACAAGCGGTTGCTGCGCCGGGCAGGGGTCTCTGACCACACCTTCCACGCGATTCGACACACCTTTGCGACGCGGTGCGTGGAAAACGGCGTAGATATAAAATCGCTCAGCGAGATCATGGGCCACTCAAATGTGAAAATCACCATGCAGCGCTATGTCCACCCCTCGATGGATTCCAAAATCACGCAAATCAATAAACTGCCATGCTTCCACGCCAGTGGTCAGATCAGTGGTCATCCACAGAAGAAATTTGACTGATATTTCAGCGTTTTTGCATCGCTTGCTCGCTTAGGAAAAGACTAGAAGATTTTTTAATTCTTCTTCTCTGGCCACAGGGCCAGGTGAGGTGAGCGAGGATGGCAAGAACCGGAAAACAGGACAGGATCACCCCCGGCAGGCGGTTTGGTATGCTGACGGTAGAAGCGGACACCGGCCTGCGGAAGGCCCGCTACACCGTCTGGCGCTGCCGCTGCGACTGCGGCGGAGCGATCGACGTCAGCACCAAGGAGCTGAAAGACGGCAGGTACCGCGACTGCGGCTGCACCACCCATATTAGATGTGGCGCCAACGACCTGACTGGCCAGCGGTTCGGCAAATTGAAAATTCTCTACCCCACCGACAAGCGGATGGACAGAGGCAGCGTGGTCTGGCACGCGGTCTGCGACTGCGGCAAAGAGTGCGACGTGTCCGCCCGGCGGCTGACGGCAGGCAAGGCTCGCTCCTGCGGGTGTCTGTCCAGCGCCACGCCGAAAGATTACATCGGCAAGACCTTTGGCCGCTGGACGGTGGTGGGGTACGCCGGCACCGCCAAAGACCTGGGCCGTCCCGGCACCATGAACTACTGGAAATGCCGCTGCTCCTGCGGAAACACCGGTATCGTGGGCCAGAGCGAGCTGAAAAACGGCGACTCTCAGAGCTGCGGCTGCCTGCAAAAGGAACGGCGGCTGGACAGTCTCAAGCTGGTGGAGGGGACCTCCATCGTTCGGCTGGAGACGGGCCGGGACAAGCTCCTGGCCAGCAACACCAGCGGAAAAACCGGCGTGTGCTTCCTTACCAGAAACCAAAAATGGGCCGCTTACATCACCTTCCAAAAGAGACGCTACCGCCTGGGTCTGTATAAGGACAAAGACGAGGCCATTCGGGCGCGCACCATTGCGGAGGAAATGCACGAGGACTTCATCGACTGGTATTATCAGGAATACCTCCCGGCGCAGGAGCAGCCGACCAAGTAAGCAGCAGAAGGAAAGGAACCGCGTATGAAGCAAGAAATTCCCAGGATGGCCAGCATCCCCACCGAGGAAGCGGTGGCTGCCGAGCGGGAACGGTTACAGCATCAAAAGCGGTATCGCCAGACATTGCGGACCACCATTTACGCCCTGGTGGTGGTGGCGGCGGTGGCTGTGCTCATCGCTACCATGTTCCTGCCGGTGCTGCAAGTCTCCGGCAGCAGCATGGAGCCCACCCTGGAGGACGGCGACATCATTGCCCTGGTGAAAACCGACGACTTCGAAACCGGCGACCTGGTGGGCTTCTACTACCAGAACAAGCTGCTGCTCAAGCGGGTCATCGCCGGGCCGGGCGACATCGTGGACATCGACGAGGAGGGCAACGTCTCCGTCAACGGCGAGCTGTTGGACGAACCTTATGTGACCGAGAAATCTCTCGGTGAAACAGACCGAGAGTACCCGGTACAGGTCCCCGAAAACCGTTACTTCGTCATGGGAGATAACCGGGCCACCTCCATCGACTCCCGAAGCACCGCCATCGGTTATATCGAGGTGGACCAGATCGTGGGCAAAGTAGTGCTGCGCATCTGGCCGCTGAACCATTTGTCGCTGATTAACTGAAGCAGAAATCCTTTGAATGGTTCCCTTTTGTTCTGTCGTATGTGTAGGGGCGGCCCTCGGCCGCCCGCATCCAGAGAGCAGTTCCCCGGGCGGCCACGGGCCGCCCCTACAGAAGCGCAGCAAGATTGACAGACAGAGCAAACCCTCCCCCCAAAGACAACGTGCGTTCCGGCGGCGCAAAACCGCCGCCTATGCGCTTTGTATAGATCGCAAGTCCAAAAAAGGCCAACCCCTTTTTTGACGCAACCCAACCTGTTCCTATCCACTCATATCTTCAAAACTACTATGTAAAGGAGAACAAAACATGAGTAAGTTGAAAAAACTGGGCAGTATGCTGCTCGCGTTGGTCTTTGCCATTGGCATGACCTGCACCGCTTTGGCGGATGACACCTACACCATCAAGCTTGCTGACGGCACCACCGGCTACACCTATACGGTGTATCAGATCCTGACCGGCGATGTGTCCGGCAAGACCCTGTCCAACGTTGCCTGGGGCAGCTCCATGACCACTGATGCTGAGGCCGCTTTGGAAACTGCGTACAGCGCTTCCGGCGCTGAGGCTGTGGCCGAAGCGATTGCCACCGCGAATAACGCGCAGGCTCTGGCTGAGCTGCTGGCTGATTACACCGCCGACATGACCGACGTTGGCACTCTGAGCGAGAGCAACACCTCTCTGACCGTTGCTGGTGGCTACTATCTGATCGTCAACACTGCTATTAGCGGCGATGTCACCACTTACAGCAACTACATCGTTGAGGTCGTTGGTGATACGGAAATCTCCCCGAAGGGCGATTATGTTCCCACCTTCGACAAGGCCGTGGGCGATGAGACGGATGCCGACGAAGCCACCGAAGATTACGCTGTGGGCGATGACGTTGACTTCACTCTGACCGCCACCCTGCCCTCTGACTACGCTGACTTTGATACTTATGCGCTGACCTTCCACGACACCCTGTCCTCTGGCCTGTCCTTCAACGAGGATTCTGTGGTCGTTAAAGTGGGCAACACCGTGGTTGCTTCCGGCTACACCCTGGTTACCGAGGGCCTGACCGATGGCTGCTCCTTCGAGGTTCAGATTACCGACACCAACTCTCTGGTAGATGAGGATGGCAACGCGATTACTGTGTCCGCTGGTTCTGTTATCACCGTGACCTACACCGCTGAGCTGACTACTGACGCTACGACTGTGTACCAGACCAACACCGCCTATCTGGAGTATTCCAACAACCCCAACGAGAGCGGCGATGGCTACACCAGCACCACTCCCGAAGATAAGACCTATGTGGTCAACTTCACCGTGACCGTGGACAAGGTTGACGAGAATGGCGACGCTCTGGAAGGCGCTGGCTTCACTCTGTACAAGTATGATCCCGATAACGCGGACGCAGATGAGGACGGCTATGTCGAGGTAGGTGTTCTTGACGCCAGCAATACCGATGGCACTTCCTTCACCATCAACGGCCTGGCTGTTGGCAAGTACAAGCTGGTTGAGACCACCACCCCCGCCGGCTACAACACCGCTGATGATATCATCTTCACGATTGATGCCGAGGCCACTGAGAGCACTACCGGCGTTACTGTGGACACCGAAGATGTCACTGACTTCACTATCTCCACGACAGGCACCACCCTCAGCACTGAGGTCGAGAACCGCTCCGGCTCCTCCCTGCCCTCCACCGGCGGCATGGGCACCACCATCTTCTATGTGGTCGGCGGCGTGCTGGTCGCTGGCGCTGTGGTCCTGCTCATCACCAAGAAGCGCATGGCCGAGTAATTGAGTGGTTCGTTGTCAGCGGCTAGTTGCTGACGCGAAACCCAAACGAAGCCCCTGCTCTCCCGCCCTCGGCGGGGGAAGGGGCGATGAATGAATTGCCCCAGGCCCTCCCTGCCTGGCCCGGTCCGCCGGGTCGGGTGGGGGCGGCTGACGGAGCAGAGGTCTATTCGTTGTCTGCTGTCCATTCCGCGGAACGGGCGGCGAAGAGCGAACAGAGATGATTGCCCAATACCCCACACTCAGGAGAGGCAACATGAACATATGAAGCAAAAAGAGGCAAAAAAAGCCCGAAAAGTCACACTGACCGGCAGAGCGGGAACCATTCTGCTGGTGGTCGTGCTGTTGGTGGGCCTGGCGATCCTGGCGTATCCCTCGGTGAGCAACTGGTGGAACGAACGGGTCACGTCCCGGGCGGTGGCCGTCTATGACGAGACGGTGGCCGCCATGAGCGAGGCCGACTACACCGCCTGGTATGAGGCGGCGGCGGCCTATAATGAGAAGCTGGCGGAAATCGGCTCCTCGTCCGCCATCTCCAACACCGACCTGATAGACGAGGATTATTGGGACCTGCTGGACATCACCGGCACCGGCATTATGGGCTATATCACCATCGACAAAATTGACGTGGAACTGCCCATCTACCACGGCACCAGCGCCGGTGTGCTGTCCGTCGGTGCGGGCCACCTGGAGGGGAGCAGCCTCCCCGTGGGCGGCGAGAGCACCCACAGCGTCATCTCCGCCCACCGGGGCCTGCCCAGCGCTCTGCTGTTCACCAACCTGGACCAGTTGGAGGTGGGGGACACCTTCTATCTGACCGTGCTGGACCAGGTGTATACCTACGAGGTGGACCAGATCACCATCGTCCTGCCGGACGAGATCGAAAACCTCTACATCGAGGACGGGCAGGATTATTGCACCCTGATGACCTGCACCCCTTACGGCATCAACACCCACCGACTGCTGGTGCGGGGCGTTCGGACCACCAACGAGGACAACGTCCACATCCGCGTCACCGCCGAAGCCTACGAGGTGGACACCATTCTGGTGGCGGCAGCTCTGGCTGTTCCGCTGCTGCTCATCCTGCTGGCCTGGCTCATCGTCAGCAGCAGAAGAAATGACAAGAAGAGGAAAAACGAAAAGAGTACACGATAACGCGTTTAAAGGAGGATTCCCAATGAAAACCATCAGAAGAACAGCCGGACGGGGTCTGGCGTTGCTGCTGGCGCTGGTTTTGGCCTGCGGCATGGCGCTGTCGGCCTATGCCGCAGACAATGCCTCGCTGGATTTCACCCAGACCGGTTCCATTGAGCTGACCCTGGCGGACAGCGACGGGAACGCCGTCTCCGGCGGCTCTGTCACCCTCTACCAGGTGGCCACCCTGTACCTGGACGACGGCGACATGGCGTATGCGTATACGGACGGGTTTGCCGACTGCGGCGTGACGCTGGACGTGGAGGACACCTCCCTGGCGGAGACGCTGGCGGACTACGCGGCCAGCAAGGGCGTCTCCGGCACTACGCTGAGCATCGGGTCCAGCGGAACGGTCAGCTTCGGCGGGCTGGAATTGGGCCTGTACCTGGTGGTGCAGACCACGGAATCCGACAACTATGAGACGATTTCCCCCTTTGTGGTCACCGTTCCGCTGGAGGAGGACGGCGTTTGGGTCTATGACGTGGACGCCAGCCCCAAGGTGGGCGCGGTCACGCCGACAGAGCCGGAGCCGGACGAGCCGGACGAATCCACCACCACGACCACAACAACGACTGTCACCAAGACGTTGCCCCAGACCGGCCAGTTGAATTGGCCTGTGCCGGTGCTGGCGATTTGCGGCGCGGTGCTGTTCGCCCTGGGCTGGTGCCTGACCCGCTCCGACAGGAAGCGCTCGGAGTATGCGAAGTAAAATCGGGACCTTCCTCATGGCGCTGGGTGTGCTGCTGCTGCTGGGCGCTGTGGGATTGCTGGGTTACAACCGCTGGGACAACTGGCGGGCCGGGCAGTCGGTGGCGGACATCCAGGACGCGCTGGAAGACGCAGAGGAATCCGGCGATGTGGTGGAAACCAACGGGCTGAGCCTGATTTTCGTGGACGGCTACGCCTACATCGGCACCCTGTCCATCCCCAGCTACGGGCTGGAGCTGCCCATCATGGCGGAGTGGAGCTATCCGGGGTTGAAAATCGCGCCGGGGCGCTACACCGGCAGTCCACAGTCCGACAACCTCATTATCTGCGGCCACAACTACGAGCGGCACTTCGGCAACCTGAAATATCTGGAAGCCGGAGATGAGGTCGATTTTACAGACGTAAACGGGAACGTTTATCAATATCAGGTGGAAGAGGTCCTCATCCTCCAACCCACCGACGTGGAGGAAATGGTGGACCAAACCTCCAGCGAATGGGATCTGACCCTGTTCACCTGTACCATAGGCGGCCAGACCCGTGTGACCGTCCGGTGCAGCCGGATCGAGGAAACAGAGAAAAGCTGAAAATCTGAGGGTCAGCCCCCTCGCAAAGGAAAGTAGAGGTGCAGTTATGAAGAACATCGTAAATTCTTACGTGCGGAAATTCCGGGAGGATCGCCGTAAGAGCCGTCGGGCGGTGGCGATGCTGCTGGCCCTTGCGCTGGTGGTGTCCACAGGCGTCACCTGGCAGCTACACTCCACCGGCATTGCCATGACCAACGAGACCTACTGCGGCCTGGAAGAGCACACCCATAGCGAGGATTGCTATGAAAAGGTGCTGGTCTGCGGCAAGGAAGAGAGCGAAGGCCACACCCACTCCGAGGACTGCTATGACGAAGAGGGCAACCTCACCTGTGGCAAGGAGGAGAGCGCGGGCCACACCCATAGCGAGAGCTGCTACGAGGAACAACTGACCTGCGGCAAGGAGGAACACACCCATACGGTGACATGCCTGACCGACATCACCGCCGACGTGGAGACCGCCTCTGACTGGAAAAAGACCCTGCCCAAGCTGACCGGCGACTGGGCCGCGGACGTGGCAGCCATCGCAACGAGCCAGATCGGTTATACCGAGAGCACTGCCAACTTCACCCTGGACGAGGACGGCAAGACCCGCAAGGGTTACACCCGGTACGGCGAGTGGTACGGCAACGAATACGGCGACTGGGACGCCATGTTTGCCTCCTTCTGCCTGTATTACGCGGGCGTGGACGAGGACGTTTTCCCCGAAGCCTCCGGCGCGTATGCCTGGACCGCGGCGCTGAACAAGCTGGATCTCTATGAGGACAGCGATTACACCCCCGCCGTAGGCGACCTGGTGTTCTTCGACACCGACAAGAACGGCAAAGCCGACCATGTGGGCGTCGTGACCGCCGTGACCGAAACGACGCTGACCGCCATCGAGGGCGACAGCAGCGACAAGGTGGAGAAAAACACCTATAAGCTCAGCGACAGCACTATCATCGGCTACGGCGCGCTGCCGGAGCAGACAACGAGCGCGGCCAAGGGGACCGAGACCTACACCGCCGCCGACGGCGACGTGACCGTCACCGTGACCGCCCCGGAGGGCGCGCTGCGGTCGGGCGCGGAGCTTTCTGTGACGCTCTTTGACGAGGACAGCGAGGAGTACGCCGCCGCCGGAGAGACCGTGGCCTATGACGCGGCGGACGAGGACACCGGCATGGCCGCTATGGACATCTCCTTCACCGTGAACGGCGTGGAGGTGGAGCCCACCGAGGCCGTCACCGTCAGCATTGACGCCTCCGCCCTCCTGCCGGAGGACGCGAACGCCGAGAGCATCGAGGTCCAGCACCTGACCGAGACAAGCGCCGGCGTGGAGGCCACCCTGGTGGCGAACGCCACGGAGGGCGTGGACACCGAGACCGCAACGGTGGAGTTTGAGGTGGAGAGCTTCTCCAGCTTTACGATTACGTGGAGCGGTTCTGGAGGCGGCCCAAATGGCAACAGTTCAAAAAGCATTACAGCTACTGCTTATGATTCTAGCACAAATGAAGTAATTGACGGTGCATCCGGAACCATCAGTGCCAGTTCCGGCAATGCGGTCAATTTGACCAGCAGCAATTCGAGCTTGAAGATCACTGGATACGAGTTGACAAGCGCTGTTTTGAATATCAATAGCGCAAGCTACACTGTTACAAGCGTGACTGTGACTATCACCACAACTGGAGGTCAAGGTGGAGGAAGTTCCACTACAACGTACAGCTATGCGTGGGTAAATTCTGACGGAACGACAGGTTCTCTGTCAAGCTATTCTGGCACTCCGACCATTTCCCTGTACTATACGGCTGTTCCTACGGTGACTATCACAGATGTGACCGAGACGTCCACCGGCTACACGTTGTCCACAAGCGTTTCGACCTTTACTGGCACGCCGACTTACACCTGGACGGTGACAAGCGGCGCAACGATTAGTGGTAACGGCAGTACCGCGACATTGACCTGGGATGACGGCATCACAGACGGAACGATTGTGACAGTGACCGTGACAGCGACATATACCTATGAAGATTCCGATGGAAATACGGTTACAGAAGAGGATAGCGACACATACACCCTGATTTATGGCGCCAGCCAGAGCCAGACGGTGAGCGGCGGTGAACTGACCATTTATTTCCTTGAGTCCGATGGAAGTGTAATCACTGGTGTAGGTAGTGTTTCAACAAGTTTGACCGGTTCAGAGATAACTGCTGAGACCTTGGCAGGGTATTATACGGTAAGTGCGAGCGATGACGATTTGACCTATACCTTCTGGGGTGCCTATACTGATTACTCTATGACCACTGAGATTTACAGCATTTATTGCGACAGCAACGGTGTGTGGTATTATAGAACATCGTCCAGCGGGTCCTGGATCGAATTAGACCCGTCCACGATTTATCTGGTTTATTGCCTTGGCTCTACGGATCAGGTGGTTTCGAAATCCAATGCATCCAGTACCGACGGTTACTATCATATTGACGTACGTATTTCAGGCTCCTTCGAGGTAACTGTGTCCAGCACTGATGCAGACAAGACGGACGTCAAGGTGACGAAAAACTGGGTTGATGACGACAATTCGGGAGACACCCGCCCTGAAAGTATCACGGTTTACTTGACCGATGAAGATGGAGAAAAGCTCACTGACTCCAGCGGCAATTATTATTCTGCGACTTTGACAGCAGACAACAACTGGAGCTATACTTGGGAAGAACTGGATTTGGATGCTGGCATATATGGCGTGACAGAGGATTCTGTGAGTGGTTATACACTTACAGACAGTACGACCTTTACAGTGACGGACGCAAGTGCCAATGCTCTGGACGATGGCGATACCTATACCGGGACCCTCACTGTGACTGAGCTTTCCGCAGTATATATCACGAAAACTGACGGAACAATCATCTATGTTTCCATGCGTCCGGGCACCACCTCTGATGACAACTCAAGCGCAGGGACGAATTACGAGTATCAGAGCTTGTACGGTCATGATGGTTACACTGACAATGATAGCGACGCCTATGGCCCCTACAATTTGGACGACGGCGATACAATTACGGTTGTGATAAGTTTTACTTACACCTTCTATGATGAGGATGGAAACGAGTATACAGGTACTGTTGAGAACTACGAAATCACAACTGAGGTAAGCAGTGACAACAATGCCTGCGAGTACGCAAGTTCGACAGGTGATATGAAAGGTTTTGACGTGGAACTCTCGGCTGAAGGTATTCTGCAGCAGGCCGGCATTATCACATCAGAAAGCGCATCTTTGACGAATACGTTGGATGAAACTACCACCACCACCACCGACCTGACCATCGTCAAGCTGGAGGAGGATACTGACACCACCTATCTCGCCGGTGCGGAGTTCTATCTGTATTACGTTGACGGTGAGACAACATACTACTATGCGTCCTATGATGAAGAAACTGACACAGTAACATGGACAACAACTGAAAGTGAGGCCATGAAAATCACCAGTGAAAACAGTGAAGATGGCGTGACGGTGTCGGGACTCACTGTGGGTACCACCTACTACCTGGAGGAAGTTACCGCCCCGGACGGCTATAACCTGCTGAGCGACCCGATTCAGTTTGAGCTGGAAGAATACGGGCTGACCATTTATCTGACAGATAACGAGGACGCTTCGGCGGATGTGGACGAAGATGGCAATCCGATCCTGTACGTCTTCAACAGCAAGGGCTACGAGCTTCCCTCCACCGGCGGCTGCGGCACCTGGATGTACACCCTGGCGGGTCTGACCCTCTGCGGCGGCGCGGCGCTGCTGCTGCTCAGAAAGCGCTGGCTGGCGTAAACCACGGTAACAAACAACTGAAAAAGGGGCCTGCTTCGGCAGGCCCCGCGAAGAATAAGGTCAGGCGCCTGAAAAGGCAGCCTGACCTTGCTTTTGTGCTGTTGGAAAGGCGAAGCGCTCAGTCGGGGACCCGGCTGAGCGCAGCGCTTTAATGTCGCGCCGCCCAGGGAAGAAATTACGAACTTTTTGTAAATATTGAGAAATATGTCGAATTTGTCCAATCATTCCTTAAAATCATCCCTGCTTTTTGAGCAAAAAAATGATAAAATGGAAACAGGTATCTAAAACAACCGTTACAGATGAAAGCGAGGAACTTCCCATGAAAACATCTCTGTTGTACCCCGTAAACTCCACTTCCCGCCGATTTTCCAGCCTGGACGGCATGTGGCGCTTCCAGTTTGACCCGGAGAGCGCGGGCGCTGGCGCTGGCTGGGCCAATGGTCTGCCCGATTCCATCTCCATGCCCGTCCCCGCCAGCTTCTGCGACTTCTTCACCGACAAGGACAGCCGCGAGTACACCGGCGACTTCTGGTATGAGACCGACTTCTTCGTCCCCGGCGAGTGGCAGGGCTGCGAGCTGAACATCCGCTTTGGCAGCGTGACCCACCGCGCCCGCGTCTTTGTGAACGGCGCCGAGGTGGTCAGCCATGAGGGTGGTTTCCTGCCCTTCCTGGCCCCGGTCACCGACGTGGTGAACTACAACGGCATGAACAAGCTGGTGGTCCTGGCCAACAACGAGCTGAACGAGTACATGCTCCCCGCCGGCACCACCGGCGTCCTGTCCAACGGCAAGAAGATGAGCGCCCCTTACTTTGACTTTTACAACTACGCCGGCATCCATCGCCCGGTGAAGCTGGTGGTCACCCCCAAGGAGAGCATCGTGGACTACACCGTCAGCTATCGGCTGGACGGGGCCGACGCCTGTGTGGACTACACCGTGGAGACCAACGGCGATTCCCCCGTGGCGGTGGAGCTGTACGACGCCGAGGGCGCGAAGGTGGCCGAAGGCTGCGGCGCTTCCGGCACCCTGCTGGTCAAGGACGCCCACCTGTGGAACGTCCACGCCTCCTATCTCTACAAAATCGTCATCCGCATCCTGGATGGGGACAAGGTCGTGGATGAATACTATGAAAAGATCGGCATTCGCACCTTCGAAGTGAAGAATCAGCGCTTCCTCCTGAACGGCAAGAGCGTCTATCTCCGGGGCTTCGGCAAGCACGAGGACGCCGACATCCGGGGCCGCGGCCTGGATCTGGCCACCGTGAAGCGGGACTTCGAGTGCATGAAGTGGATCGGGGCCAACTGCTTCCGCACCAGCCACTATCCCTATGCCGACGAGGTCTATCAGATGGCCGACGAGGAAGGCTTCCTCATCATCGACGAGGTCCCCGCTGTCGGCTTTATGGAGAGTACCATGAACTTCCTGGCCGCCAACCAGGGAAACGGCAAGAAGCTGGGCTGGTTCGAGAAGGAGACCACCCCCAAGCTGCTGGCCAACCACAAGCAGGCCCTCCGGGAGATGATCACCAGAGACAAGAACCACGCCTCCGTGGTGGCCTGGAGCATCCTGAACGAGCCGCAGTGCACCAGCGAGGGCACCGAGGCTTACTTCAAGGAGGTCTTTGACTACGCCCACGAGCTGGACGTGCAGAAGCGCCCCCGCACCTACGCCATCGTCATGATGAGTTTGCCCAACACCAGCAAGGGCTGGCAGTTCAGCGACTTCCTCTCCCTGAACCGCTACTATGGCTGGTACGTCATGGGCGGCTATCAGATGAGCGACGCCGAGGTTGCCTTCCATCAGGAGCTGGACGGCTGGCAGGCCCTCGCCGGGGACCGCCCCCTGATCTTCACCGAGTACGGCGCGGACACCATGCCCAGCGAGCACAAGCTGCCCTCCGTCATGTGGAGCCAGGAGTATCAGGACGAGTATCTGGCTATGAACCACCGGGTCTTCGACAGCTACGACTTCATCCAGGGCGAGCTGGTGTGGAACTTCGCGGACTTCCAGACCACCGAGGGCATCATGCGGGCCAACGGCAACAAGAAGGGCATCTTCACCCGCCAGCGCCAGCCCAAGGACGCCGCTTTTGCGTTCAAGGCGCGCTGGGAGTCCCTGCCCCTGGATTACAAGGGCTGAACCGGGTCAATGCGGACACAGGATGGCGGAAACGCCTGTTCTGTGTCGCGTTGAACTGAGGTAGAAATAAGGTTCTATAATAAATGTTGGGGTCAGGTAAAGTACCTGGCCCCAAATTTGTAAAAACGGATGCACATGATCCGGTTCCAACGGCTTTCCCGTTTTGGCTCCGAACAAGTGATATTATGCTGCATGAAGCGGCGAAGCGCTACTTCGATTCCCTGGGGCTGGAGAAACTGCCTTCCATTAAGGCATTGAAACAGGAATACGCTGCGCTGAGTGCTGAGAATAAAAAGCTTTACCCCGACCAGAAAGCAGCCCGAAAGGAAATGATCGACCTGCTCACAGCGAAAAGCAATCCGGAGCGATTCCTGGAAATCAAAATCGAACAGTCCAACCACAATAGATTTTTATTGAAAATAGTATCAAACCCCGGCCCAAACAGGCCGGGGTTCGCAGGGGCTTGGGGCAGCAGGCCACCAACAAGCAGCGGAGGTATATACCGAGGCATTGCTTGCTACTGCTGCAATATGCATATCTACAATTTGGTTGACCTGAAATGATGTTGGCGAACAGCGCTCAAGTGCCTACTGTAACGACGTCACACGATTCGCAAGAACAAATCATATGGTGCCGTTTGCAGCCGGTCAGCTTTCCCTCGGCAAAACGATGTCATACTTCTCCACGTCGATGATGGCGGAGCCGTTGGCCTCAAAGGAGATACTGTCCGCGTCCTGGGGGGTGTAGATGGTGGAGGTCAGGGTCTGCTCGCCGTCGTTGACGAAAATCTCCACGGAGAACCGGTCCATGAGGATGCGCAGCTTGATCTCCCCGTTCCGGTAGCGCACCGGCGCTTTCCGGGTGGAGACGATGTTGTGGCGGAACCCGGAATTGCTCCGGTCAAAGCGCAGCACACTGCTCATGGGGTCGTAGGTGATGGAGGTATAAAGCTCCGTGTCCTTGGCCACCTTGACGGTGAACCGCTGGTACAGGCTGCCCCCGGCGGGGCGGACGAACACCGTCATATCCACGGTGCGGCCGGACACGTCGGGCAGGCAGAGTCGCTCCCGGACGTAGACGTCCCGGTACAGCACCGGCTCACTGCGGTACTGCTCCAGCTCCCGTACGGGGTTCTGGAGCAGCAGGCCGTCCTTCATCCCCAGCTCCCTGGGGATGGTCAGTTGCCCGAACCACCTGACCCCCTGGGGCTTGTTGTGGCCCGTCTCCGGGGATTGCATCCAGCCGATGAGGATGCGGCGGCCGTCCGGGGCCTCCACCGTCTGGGGAGCGTAGAAGTCAAGGCCGTAGTCCAGGGCGTGGATCTCCGTGCGGTCAAAACTGTGGGCCTTTTTGTCGTAGGAGCCGGTGATATAGACCACGTTGTTGCCGTTGTGGAACTCCAGGCCCCTGGCGGTCATCTCCATGGGGGAGGTGATGAGCACCGCCATGCCGTCCAGTTGGAAGAAGTCGGGACACTCCCACATTCGGCCATACTGGTTCCGGCAGCGGTCCAGCACGGTGACGTATTCCCACTGCATGGAGTCCGGGCTGCGGAAGAGCAGAATCGCGCCGCTGTCGTCCGCCACCCGGTTGGCGACCACGGCGTAGAAGCACTGCTCCTCCTCATCCCACCAGATTTTGGGGTCCCGGAAGTCCTGGGCGCTGCTGCCTGCGGGCAGGCTGTCGGCGGTGATGACCGGGTTGCCGCTGTACTTTTCGTAGTCCACGCCGTCGCCGTAGGCCATGCACTGGGTCTGACGACTCTCAATGAGGCCGTCCTCCCGCTGCCATTCCTCCACGCCGGTGTACATCAGCAGGTGCCGCCCGTCGGGCAACTCCAGGGCGCTGCCCGAGAATACCCCGGCGTTGTCGTACTTCTCATCCGGGGCCATGGCCGCGGGCAGCCGCTTCCAGCGGATGAAGTCCCTGGTGGTCAGGTGGCCCCAGTGCATATTGCCCCACACCGTTTTGTAGGGGTGGTATTGATAAAACAGGTGGTACTCGCCCTTGTAATAAGAAAATCCGTTGGGGTCGTTGAGCCAGCCCACTGTGGGCGTCACATGGAAGAGAGGACGCTCCTCAGGCGTGATTTTCTCACCGTAAATTTTCTCGTAATTGCGGGCGCGCAGTAAGAGCTTGCTGTTCATGGTCGTGCCTCACATTCTTCTTGGATTTTGGAACTCTTTGAATTTGGAACGGGTTCCATATGGAAATGGAAAGGGCACCGCACAGGACGCGGGACGCGGTTCGTGCGGTGTTTCTCCAAAGCGCCGGTATCCCGGCGGGCGCGGGGCGGTCAGACCGTGGTCGATGCGCCCCGGCGAAGGGTGACGGGGAGGGTGACGGTCTGCGCGGCCAACTCCTTGCCCTGGATCAGGTCCAGCATCATCTGCACCGCCTCCTGCGCCAGCCGTTCGATGGGCTGGACGATGGTGGTGACCGAAGGGTAGGCCAGCTTGGTCATCTGGGTGCCGTCGTAGGATACCAGCCGCAGGTCCTGGGGTACGCGGCGGCCCAGCTCCTGGGCGGTTTGCAGCACCGCCAGGGCAAAGGGGTCCGTGGCAAAGACCCCGTCCACGTCGGGCAGCTCCCGGAACATGGCCTCGGCAGCCACACGGTACTGCTCGAAGTCGGCGGTGATCCACTGGTCGGAGCGGGTGTGGCAGGTGACGCCATGCTCCTGCATCACCTGGGCGAACACCGCGTGCCGGGTGACAGCCGGGGTGGAGACCCAGCCGTGCTCCCCGCCGAAGGGGGTGGAGGGGGCGGTTTCGTTTGCCCCGCCAAATTGCACCACGTTGCGGCAGCCCGCCCGGATCAGCTCCTCGGCGGCCAGGCGGCCACCCTCTCGGTGGTCTGCCGAGAGGCAGGGGATGCTGTCGCCCAGGTAGCGGTCCAGGGCCACGATGGGCCGGCGGATGCTCTGGTACCGCTCCACGGCCACCGACGTGTGGGCGGCGAAGATGATGCCGTCCACCACCTGGCGCTTGAGCATATCCAGATAGCGCAGCTCGTAGTTCTCTTCGTAAAAGGCGTTGCAGATCATGGTCTGATACCCGGCGGCGCACAGCGCCATCTCGATGCCGTTGACCAGCTCGGAGAAGAAGGGATGAGACAGCTCCGGGACAATGACGGCCACAATGCCGGTCTTGCGGTAAAACAGATTCCGGGCCATTTCATTGGGGGTGTAATCCAGCTCGTCGATGGATTTGAGGACCCGCTGGCGGGTCTCCTCTTTGACATAGCCGTTGCCGCTGAGGACACGGGAGACAGTGGCCGCGCCCACCTGGGCGTGCCGGGCAACGTCCTGTATGGTAGCCATAAGATTGATTCCTCCATAGGTTGCTAAGATTAGTTTACAACTGTCAAACCGGCTTGTCAAACAGTTACACAAAATAACGGGGCCGGCCGGCAAAGCGGCCGACCCCACAGGAGGGAGGAAAACGGTTTGCAGTGAAACAGGTCAGCCCTTGATACCGGAGGAGGCAATGCCTTCCACATAATACTTCTGCATGAAGATAAACATGATGATCATAGGAATAGCAGAAATTACCAGGGCTGCCATAATTGCGCCGTAGTGGACGGGCTGGGTGCCGAAGAAGGACTGCACGGCCAACTGAATGGTGCGCTTGTTCTCGCCGGTCATGACGAGGAAGGGCCACATAAAGTCATTCCAGTGGGAGACGAAGTCCAGGATGAACACAGTGGCGTAGACGGTTTTGGAGATGGGCACGACCACGTTGAAGAAGGTGCGGATGGGGCTGCACCCGTCAATGGCCGCGGCCTCCAGCAGGTCGTTGGGGATGTCGTAGAAGAACTGCCGGAACATATAGATGGAGAAGCACTTGGCGATGAAGGGCACCACCAGGGCCTGGAGGGTGTTGACCCAGCCCAGTTGGGACATCTCGATGTACAGCGGCAGCATGATGGCCTCCATGGGCAGCACCATCAGGGCGATGACCAGGTTTAGGATCAGGCCCTTGCCCTTGAAGTCAAACTTCGCCAGAGCGTAGCCACAGATGGAGTTGACGATCAGGTCGAAAATCAAAATCAGGCCGATGTAAAGCAGGGTGTTTTTGAACACCACCGGCAGGTTCATCCGGGAGAACACTTCCAGGTAATTGGACAGGGTCGCGTTGGTGGGGACGAACGTCATGATGGAGCTCATGTTGGCGAAGATGTCGGCCTCCGGTTTCAGGGAGGCGGAGATCATCCAGATCAGCGGGGAGACAAAGATGACGCCGATGACGATGTTTCCCGCGTAAAACAGGAATTTGCTCAGAAAGGCAGATGCCTTCTTGGATTGCGGTTTTCTGGTCATAGTTCATATCCCCCTTTCTCAGTCTGTGGCCGAGGTGACCCGTTTCATTGCCAGCGACATGGTCACCACAATGACGAAGAACACCGCCGCCACCGCGCAGGCATAGCCGAAGTTGCCGTTTTGGAAGCCCTGGGTATAGATGTAATAGACCAGCGTCTTGGTGGAGTTCTTGGGGCCGCCCTGGGTCATGACATAGGGCTGGGTGAAGAGCTTCATGGCCTGGATCATGGTGATCATGATGACATACTTGATGGTGCTTTGCAGGCCGGGAATGGTGACGTAGAGGAACTGCTGGAACTTGGTGGCCCCGTCCACGGAAGCCGCCTCGTACTGCTCGCCGGGGATGCCCTGGAGTCCTGCCAGGAAGATCATCATCTGGTAGCCTGCGCCCTGCCAGGCGGACATGAAGATGATGGAGTTCATGGCGGTCTTTTCGTTGCTCAGGAAGTTGATGGAATCAAAGCCCAGGTTGGTCAGCAGGGAGTTGATAAGGCCGGTGTTGGGGTTGGAGTTGTACAGCACGGTCCACAGGATGGAGATGACCACCATGGAGGTGAGCTGGGGGCTAAAATACATGGTGCGGAAGATGGCCACGCCCCGGAACTTTTTGGACACCAGCAGCGCCAGCGCCAGGGCCAGCGCGCACTGGCAGGGGACAACGATGACGGTGAAGTAGATGGTATTTTTCAGCGCCTGCCAGAAGTCGCTGTCACCGAACAGCTTGATATAGTTTTTCAGCCCGATAAAGGTGATGTCGTCCGGCCGCATGATCTGGTACTGGAACACGGAATAGTAGACCGTGTAGATCATGGGGACCACCAGGAAGGCCACCAGCAGCACGACCGCCGGGATGACAAACACATAGGCGGCGATCCGCTCATTCCGCTTGCGGGCAGACAGGTTTGATGCTTTCGTCATGAGGCAATTTCCCTTCTTTCTTCACGAATTGGTGCGGAATTGACATGATACAGGGAATTTCAGGTGCAAATTAGGTAAAAAATGGCCGCACCGCAAGGACGGTGCGGCCAAAGAGAGGTGATTCTGTTCTGTCGGCAGGAGAATTACTCCGCGTAGTAGGTCTCGTAATTCTCGGTGAAGTTCTCGGAGACGCGGTCCAGCTCGGACTGGATGTAGTCCTCGTCCACGGTACCGGTGGAGGCGGCGTCGGAGAAGATGTTGGTCATAGCCTCAGCGTAGTCGCTGGAGAAGTTGGAGTAAGAGGGAGAACGGGGACGGGCGGAAGCGGTGTTCTCAAGCTGCTCCACGAAGAGGGCGCGGGCGCCTTCCGCGTAGTCGGCCATGGCCTCCTCGTCATAGGCGGAGGTACGGGTGGCGGGCTTGGCGATGGCGGCGGCATAGGTGGCCACGTTCTCGGTGTTCATCAGCCACTGGAGGAACTCACCGGCGGCGTCAACGTTCTCGCAGTTCTTGGAGATGGCGGCAGCCCAGTCACCGCAGGGGGAGACGGCGGTGCCGGTGTCGTCAGAGACGGGGTAATAGGTGACGCCCCACTCGAAGTCGGCGCTCTCCTCCAGCGTGGCGACCTCCCAGGAGCCGCCCAGCATGGTGGCGCAGGCGCCGTTCAGGAACTCGTCGTCGATGGGATCGATGTTGGCATAGCCGTTGGCGATGATGCTGGCCAGCCAAGCGGTGGTGGTGACGGCCTCAGCGCTGTTCACATAGCCCTCGGCGGTGGTGCCGTCGGCGCTGATGTAATCCATGCCCTGGGAGACGTACAGCGGTTCCAGAGCGTAGGGCAGGCCCTCGCCGTGGTCCATGATGATGTGGGTGCCCACATAGCTGTCGGTGGTGCACTTCTCGGCGATCTCCAGCATCTCAGACCAGGTGATGGGGTTGTCGATGGTGCGGGAGTCCAGGTCGTCCACGTCCACGCCGCACTCGGTCAGATAATCCTTGTTGTAGAAGAAGGCGACGGAGGACTCGGTGGCGCCGATGGCGTAGAGCTGGCCGTCATAGGTGTTCTGCTCCACAGCGGAGTCCAGGAAGTCTTCCAGGTCCTCGGCGGTGAAGTAGTCGTCCAGGGGAACGGTAACGCCGTTGGCGGCGTAGTAGGAGACCTGGGGGCCGTCCACATAGAAGATGTCGGGCAGGTCGTTGGAGGTGACGGCGGTGGCGATCTTGTTGTCGTAAGCGTAGGAGTCAGAGCGGTCGATGGCCTCGCGGCTGACCTGGATGTTGGGGTTGGCTTCGTTCCACTCAGCCAGCTTTTCCACCCACCATTCCTCCACGGCGGCCTCGTCGGTGGGGCTCCAGATGGTCAGGTAGATGACCTCGTCGCTGTCGGTGGCGGCGTCGCTGGCGGCGCTGCTGTCGGTGGTGGTGTCGCTGGTGGTGGTGCTGCTGGAGCCGCAGGCCACCAGAGACAGCGCCATTGCCAGAGCCAGGACCAGGGCAATGAGTTTCTTCATAATGGGTTCCTCCTTGTGATGTGGTGATTTCTCTTCGGAAAGAGAACGGAATTTTATGAAACCCGTTCCATATTTTGAATTTGTGAAACCGCAGCGGGACTGCGGGTAAAATTCCGAATGTGGAATCGGTTCCATATCATGATTGTATGATACCCGACTCGGCGGAAAAAGTCAAGCGAATAGATGGATTTTTTTGTGTCAAAATAGAAAAATGTGAAATCCGACAAAAATAAACATTTCTTTTTGTGCAGAACCTACAAAGACCATTGCCTTAGCACGAAACATATTCCAGCGTCAGATCTCTCCTAAAAAGCGAGAAAAAGAGGGATCGGACAAAGTTGCCGACCCCTCTGATGGTCAAAAAAGCTACGCTCAGTTGTCCTCTGCGTCCTCCTCCGGCGCCTCGTCCTCCTGCCCTTCCTCGATGGCCTTGATGCGCTCCGGGTCAAACAGCCGGGACAGGTGCAGCGAGTTCAGGTAGGCCACCAGAGAGAAGCCGATGATGAGCAGCACAAACAGCGCCTGGGGCGCGTAGGTGGGAGAAAAGAGAAAAATCAGGATGGGCAGCACGTCCAGCAGCATGATAAAGATGGTGAAGATGCTGTTTCTCATGGCCAGCAGGAAACCGTGGCGGATGGACTCCCACACGCCGCCGCCGAAGTAGGCCAGCGCAGGGAAGGCGTGGCTCACCGCTGCCAGGTAAAAATAGCCCACGGAGAGGATGACCACCTGAAACACAAACCGGAACCCGATGTCCCAGGCGGAGGCGGCCCAGAAGTCCAGCACCAGCACAGCACCCACTCCAACGGCCAGCAGGAAGAGCAGGGTCCCCTTTTTCAGGTTCTTGCGGAAGGCGCGGAAAAAGGCCCGGTACAGACCGGTGTCCTCCCGGAAGGCCATGCGCAGGGTGACGTCGTAGAGGGCGGTGGTGGTGGCCCCCAGCGTGACGATGGGCAGACTGCACACCACCCAGATGACGTTGAGGAAGATCAGGTCGATCATGCGGTTGAGCAGGCGGACGACGGAATTGTCCTGTTGCAGAAATTTCATGGAATGGCCTCCTTTGGGATGTCGCGCTTGATAAGGACATTATAACAATGTGGAACGGGTTTCGCAATAGGAAAAACAAAAATTTTTGAACTGTTTATAATATTGTCCTCGCGCCCAGCAAGAGCATGACACGCGCCTCCAAAAAAATGTCTGCTGAAGGTTTTGAAAGTAGCTATGCCGGGAATCTGCTGCCCGTTATTCTTTGTGGACGTCAGATAACTGAAAAATACCCTTGATAACGCTCATTTAATTACGTCACTGAGGGAACCTTCGCTGCTTACCTCTGGCAGACACTGGAGAACAAGCAGAAATTCGTCTCGCAAATCATGACCTGCAAATCGCCGGCGCGAAGCTGCGATGATGTGGACGAGCAGGTGCTTTCCTATGCCGAGGTCATGGCCCTCTGTGCCGGAGCATAAAACGAAAGGCGAAAGCAGCCGTTCGTAACGAGGACCATAAAAAATGAGGGGACAAAGAGCGAACAGCTAGAAGTGAAAAGCGCAAAGAAGGAGCAAAGCATATGCCTGTGTTAAAGCTAAATCCCGTCTGCAAGGACTATATCTGGGGCGGGACCCGCCTGAAAACAGATTATCACAAGGAATTTGACGGCCCCCGGCTGGCGGAGTGCTGGGAGCTGTCCTGTCACCTGGACGGGCCTTCCGTCATCACCAACGGCGTTTTTACCAGGCGGACGCTGCGGGAATACCTCGCCGCCGTGGGGAAACGGGTGCTGGGCAGTAACTGCCAGGTGTTCCAGGAGTTCCCCATCCTTATCAAGTTCATCGACGCCAAAGACAACCTGTTCATTCAGGTGCATCCCAACAACACCGACGCCCTGACTCAGCGGCTGGCAGTCTTCGGCGAGGACGTGAACGGCGACGGCCGGGTGGTGGTGCAGCATTTTGAGCAGTTGCAAGTATTACATTCGTATGCGGCCCTATAAGACCTCCGGCAGCGTGACCTCTTACGCCGGTTGGAGTAAGGTCAAGACGGTTAAAGTCAAGAAGTGAGCAAGGTTATCGTGTCTTGCACTGGGGTACACATGCGCAAAAGCCGAATGCGGTAAGGAGAAGCACAACTAGGAGGAATAAGACCTATATAAAAAATCTGTTCCACAAGTTGATCGTCTACCTGCTGACTTTCTCCCTCTCCGGTAACGTAGAGGACAGTTTGCTGTATCACATCGGCACGTTCATCGAACCCATGACCAAATTTTTTGGCATGGGTTGGCAGACCTTTATGGCCTTTATCGCCTCCGCCTTTGCAAAGGAAGCGGTACTGGGGGTACTTAACGCGGTTTTTGCAGGGGAGGGTTCCCTGCTCTCCGGCACCTTTCAAGCAAAATCCTTTGGGGTCGATTCCAGTGTGCTGGCGCTGGTTATGCCCACAGTGATTTCCAAAGCGGAAGCCCTGGCGTTCCTGTTCGCCGTTTCTTTCAATGTGCCCTGCGTGATGGCTCTGTCCACGACCTACAGAGAAACACATTCACTCAAATGGACATTGCGGCTGGCTCTGTTTTTCGCGGGCAGCGCTCTGGTCTTATCCTGTATCATCTACCATGTTGCGGGAATCTTTTTGTGATGCTGCGATTCATGAACGGTGACAGGTCTCTTTACGATTAAAATTTTCGGCCTTATGTGGAGCGAGTGCGGGGCAAATGTGCTGCCCTGCATTTGCTCCATCATTTTGCGGTGTTTTGTCGCCCAGTGATATTCAATTTGGTGCATAATCGCGCAGGTTTCGCATTGATTTTTCCCTTAGTATCTGTTACAATATGAGTTAGCTAAGGCTAACGACTAATGAAGGGGAGAGAATGGCATGAACAAACACGAGGAAATCAAATCCGCATATCGTGTATCGGGTAAAGAAGCGACTTTTTATGATGGTATGATCACCTGTTCTACCCTGTTGGGCAAAGCCGTATGCAGACCGGTATGGGCCATGGGGCAGTCAGAAACCGATGACTATCTGTCCCGTGCGCTTTCCGGTATTCCAGAGGATTTCTCCGGTTCATTGCTGGAAGTGCCGGTGGGTACTGGCGTGCTGACCATGCCGATCTATCAAAGACTGCCTGATGCAAGCATCACTTGCCTGGATTATTCCGAGGACATGATGTCCCGTGCGCAAAGGAGAGCAAAACGGGACGGGCTGACCCATGTCTGCTTTCATCAAGGGGATGTGGGGAATTTGCCCTTCCCGGACGGCAGCTTTGACATCGTACTCTCCCTCAATGGATTTCACGCCTTCCCAGATAAGGAGGCGGCTTACCGGGAAGTGTTTCGGGTCTTAAAGCCCGGCGGCTGTTTCTGCGGTTGCTTTTACGTTGCCGGGGAAACTGCCCGGACAGATTGGTTCATCCGGCATCTTTATGAGCCGAAGGGGTTCTTCACTCCACCCTATGAAACAGCGGACAGTCTGAAACAGCGGCTGGAGCGGCAGTATGGGGCAGTAGAGTTTGGCACTGTGAAATCTATAGCCTGCTTTACCTGCCAGAAGGGGGCGTATAACCAATGAGCGTGTCCATTTATGTGCTTGAGTGCGTGATTCTATGCGCCGTGTTCGGCGTGTCCATTTTCGGGATGTTGCTGGTCAATCCTGTGTCCTTCATCGGTGATTACCCGCCGGAAATTCAGGCGCAATACTATTCCTCACAGCACAAGGAAGCGGCAAAGGAAAAGATGACATTCCTCACGATCCTCCGGAAAGTCATCGGTATCATCGCATTTCTGTTCCTGTTTGCGTGGATGGCGCATCAGGCGGGAGCGGAAACCTTTGTGGAAGGACTTCTGTTCGTGTACGGCTACATGATCGTGCTGGCTGCATTTGACACCTGCTTTCTCGACTGGGTGCTGTTTGCCAACATCAAACGGGTGCGCCTGCCGGGGACGGAGCATATGGACCGAGAGTATCATCAGAAATGGTTCCATGTGAAGGTTATGCTGCCCATGCTGCCGGTGTTTGCCGCAGGAGGACTGCTTATTTCGTTGATTATGACCTGGATTTGGTAAAGCGATAGGGAAAGAGGGATGAAACACGGCAAACGATAAAAAGATCACCCCCGCCATTCTTTGCGGACTGCTGGGCTGTGTGTGCTTTGGCGCAGGAGATTGGCTTATGCTCTACGGTGACACGGCCTATTCCGGGACAATTTCCTGGCTGACGACAGGGGCGGCGGAAATCGCCCCCTGGCGGAACAATCTGGCCATGGCGCTGGCCTTCCCCGGTATTATCCTGTATGGGATCGCACTGTTTGCGATTGGGGAACTGATCACTGGAGAAGGACGGCAAAAAGCCTACCACTACTTGACCACATTCAGCCTGACGCCGTGGCTTTGCCTGCATCTGTTTTACATCATGATTTTATATGGTTTTTTCTGGATGAGCGGGAACGGGTATGCCTCCACAGCCATTCCGGTCTCGGAGGCGGTCTTTTCCCATTTTTCCTGGCTCGTCCCGGTGAGCGAGGCATTGATGCTGCCGCCCTATCTTTATTGGGGATGGCTGGTATTGCGTGGACAGAGCGCCCTGCCCCGGCAGATGGTTCTGTCCAATCCGCTGATTTTCTATCTTGCTTTGAAGCTGATAACCCTGCTTATGCCGGACAGCGCGTTTCGCCTGGCTTTAACCAACGGCCTGATGAGCGAAAGCATGGTTTTATGGTTTGGAAGCATATTGGCATGGCTGTATTTGCACCGAAACAGCAAATAACTGATAGCGTAGGCGTTTATAGAAATTACTGTAAAAAGCGGTAGAAGGAAGGAGCATCAGCATGAAATACACAAGCCAATACTGGATTATGATCGCTCCCTTTATGAAAAGACTGTTGGCGAAAAAGTATGGGCGAAAGGCTGCAAGAGAAAACATAAAGAAAGCAAAGCCCATCTACCGGAAAATGCTGGCCCAGGCGGAGGACATCGGCGCGAAAAATCCCATGGCGCACAACGTCTATATGTCCTTTGTGTTCATGGCCATCTGGAAAGCCGCTGACGGAGCCATTACGCCGGACGATATGCGGGACATGACCAGGGAGCTGTTGGAAATGAAAATCGTCCGAACGGTCATGGGCGGCGGCCTGAATGTCAACAAGCCAGGGGATATGGACAGGCTGAACGAGAAATTCCATAAATGCGCAAGATGGGCGGAAGAACATCCGAAATATCGGGAGAAAACCTGGGATTTCCATTTTGACGACACGCTTCACAAGACCGGCATATACTATCATTTCACGAGATGCCCGTTAAACGATTACGCGAGAGCCTGCGGTTATCTGGAAATCCTGCCAGTGATGTGCGAGTTGGATCACCTGCTGGCGGGGCTGTACCACGCCAGGCTTTATCGAGAGCAGACGCTGGCAAGCGGCGGCACCATTTGCGACTACTGGTTTGTAGGAGATCGGGAGCCTGATTATTCTGGGAAAGGGGAAGGAAAGCCATGAGTATTCGATTTCAGATCGCTAGCGCGCTGGTCAAAGCCAGCGGAATGAAGAAGCTATTTGCATTGCCGCAAGAGGAGCTTCTGGAAAAAGTGCGAAAGATGAATCGGAAACGGGGATTCCAAATCCCAACGAGAAAACAGTTCCGCTATACGAAAAAGACAATTTTGGAGCAATATGCCTGCTTAAAAATTGAGACGCAGCCGACGCCGTCCAAACGGGCGCTGCTGTTTTTCTTCGGCGGCGGATATATTCTCGGTCCTGACGATGGAGATGTAAAGCTGGCAGAAAAAATTGGCAAGGCATCCGGGCGGGATGTGTGGTTTCCGTACTATCCGCTGTGTACGGATCACTGCGTGAAAGAGACCTTTGGGATGGCCTATGAAACGTACCGGCAGATGTTGCAGGAATATGCGCCGGAGGATATTGCGCTGATAGGCTTTTCGTCTGGGGCGGCGCTGGCATTGGGGGTCTGCCTGCACAACAACACCCAGCCGGAACCGCTGCCCATGCCCGGCCTGATCATCGCCTCGTCGCCGGGCAGCGTTCCGTTCAGCGATGAGGAGCGGCAAAGTATGGCGGAGCTGTCTGAAAAAGATGTTCTGTTGGATGCTGTTTTCATGACGACGATTCGGGATATCATGGAGCACGGCGAGCGGGTGCCGGACTATATGCTTTCCAGCGTTCAGGGCGATTTTACGAACTTTCCAATGACGCATTTTTATTACGGAAGCAATGAGGTGCTGTATGCCGAAGCGCCTTACTTCGCTAAAGCATTTGAGAAATATGGCGTACCCTGTGAGTTTCACATCGGACAGGGATTGTGCCATTGCTATCCGGCTGCTTCATTTTGTCCGGAGGGAAAACAGGCACAGGAGGAAATCATCGGTCTGCTGCGAAAGTGGGAGTGAACATATGATTCGACTGACAAACCTCACAGACGAAGAATTAAAAACAATCGGCAGGCGCATTGGCGGGGCGTTCTATGATGAGGGCGAAGGCTTATTTACACGCCTTGACCGCGAGGATGCAATAACGGCTCTGGAGATCATGACGGAGTGCTATTATCGCCTTGGCGTCCTCTATACGACATCTGAACAGCAGGAGGGCTATCTTGCTTATTGGAGAAAGGGCGAAGCAAGGGAATGGGGCATGAAAATGATGCGTGTGTCCCTCCATATGACATGGCGGTTCCTGCGGGAGATTCCCTTTAGGTCACTGAAAAAGCTGCTTCCGCTGATGAGCAATCCGTATGAGAAAATATATCAAAAAGAGCCGGACTATGTGGTCATTTCCATGGTCGCTGTCCGACGGGAATTTCAGGGGCAGGGATTTCTTCATGTGCTGCTGGAAGAACCATTTCGCATCGCCCAGGAGCAGAATATCCCCTGTGTTCTGGACACGGACACAGAGCTGAAAGTAAAAAAGTACATTTCCTGCGGCATGAAGAAAACGGCGGAAACACAAATCAAGGACGGCGGAACGATGTACACGATGGAGAGAGATTACAGAGATGAATAAAAAGATATGGGACATCTACGCCCCGATTTATGAAAAGGCCATGCGGGGCGACCGCAAGGCTTATGGCTTGATGTACGAGCGCATTCCACAGGTCATTCAGGGAATGGACGTGCTGGAGGTCGCCACAGGCCCCGGCCTGCTGGCAAAGCACGTCGCCTATGCCGCAAAGAAAATGATTGCCACGGATTATTCCGATGGAATGATCAAAGAGGCAAAGAAGGGCAGTTATCCTGACAATCTCACCTTTGCCGTGGCGGATGCAGAACATCTTCCCTATGGAGACGATTCCTTTGACGCGGTCATTATCGCAAACGCTTTGCACATTGTTCCAAACCCGCAGAAAGCGCTGCGGGAAATAGACCGGGTTTTGAAGGATGACGGGCTGCTGATCGCGCCGAACTTCGTGAACCATCAAAAAGGAGCCGTCAGCGCCATATGGTCGAAGATCATCAGCATCGCAGGCGTCAAATTGGAACACCAGTGGAGCACGGCGGAATACCGGGCATTTCTGGAAGCCAACGGCTGGAAAGTGGTGATGCTGGAGGAAATGCCCGCCCGTATCACGCTGGCCTATGCGGAATGTGTGAAGCTAAGATAAGTGGGAAGAACTAATCAGTATTCCTAAGTGAATCAGGCAAGAACATCGCCTCATCCAAAGCAATCTTGCACGGCGGTTAGCTAAAGCAAACCAATTTTGAGAAAAGGAGACAGAAAACAATGGAACATCAAAAGAAGGTTTCACAGTCCACGATCCACCTCGGCACCCACGGAGAGAATTACGGAACCTGGATGTCGCATCCCGTATTTTACATGATGGGCGGCTTTGCACTTGCTGCGCTGATCCTTGCCGTTTTGTCGTTTGCGGTTTTCCATATTGTTGCACTTGGCGTCATCTTTATTGTTGCCCTGATTGCATTGATTGCCTTTATCGGCTGGATGGAATGGATACGCAGGCAGTATGCTTTTGGCGGCGGCGGAATGATGGAGAAAGGACATCAGGCCATGCTCTCGCTGTTGGACTATGACGGAAACGGAACGCTGCTGGAGGTTGGCTGCGGTTCCGGCCCGCTGAGTATCCGTGCCGCCCTGACATGGCCGCAGACAAAGGTGGTCGGAATAGATTATTGGGGTACCATGTGGGATTACAGCAAAGCTCTGTGTGAGAAAAATGCTGCATCTGAGGGTGTTGCCTCCCAGTGTACTTTCCAAAAAGGTGATGCCAATAAGCTGGATTTTGCGGATGAGACGTTCGATGCCGTGATCAGCAACTATGTGTATCACAACATCATGGGTTCCGACAAGCAGGATTTGCTCCTGGAAAGCCTGCGTGTTTTGAAAAAGGGCGGCGTTTTTGCCATCAATGATTGCATGAAACCAAAGATGTACGGTAATATGGAAGTCTTCGCCCAAAAGCTGAGGGACATGGGCTATCAGGATGTGCGTCTGGTGAATATGTCGGAGCTTGTGTTCGGCTCGGAAAGCCGTGCCAATATGATGATGCTTGGCAGTTCCCGTATGCTGGTGGGAAGGAAGTAGGAAAAATGCGGATAACGATTGTTTCCACTCTTATGATTATGCTCGGCTATTTTCTCATGCTGTACGGCGCAGTCGGCTTTATTCAGGACAAACGGCTATTTTCCTCTGCCCCGAAAGAGAACTTAGCCGTGATTCCGGACAGGAAAGAGAGATTCAAGGGAGCGCATGTCATCGGATGGGTGATCGTCGTATTTGCTGTGTTTCTGTTTATTGGTGCGTTTGCTTTGGGTATATGGGACGGTGCAAGAAACGGTTTCGGGCCGCTTCAATACTTCGCCCGCTTTCTCGTCATGCTCTATGGGATGGAGATTTACGACATCCTCTTTTTTGACTGGTATCTGCTCTGCCGCTCCAACTTCTTCCC
>JAJQCW010000078.1 GCA_021202515.1 Clostridiales bacterium
TTTTTTTTACCATTTCCCTTTTTCCCCACCAAATTTTTCCCCCCCCCCTTGGGGGGGGGGGCGGGGGCCCGCGGGGTTCTGGTGGGGGGTGGGCGGGGGCCCCGGGGCCCGCCCCTACACTTACGTAGTGAAAAAAATGATGTATCTATTGCGTCAAAGCCAGGAGAACAGATAACCAGACATTTTTATTCTACAATTCGACCCGTTTTCCCTGAAAAGTGAGGTTTTTCTTATGACAAAACAAATCATGGTGGGCAACGTCCCGGTGGGCGGCGGCGCGCCGGTGGCCATTCAGTCCATGTGCTCCACCCACACCGACGACGTGGAGGCCACGGTACAGCAAATTCGGCGGCTGGAGGCCGCCGGGTGCGAGATCATCCGGGTGGCCGTGCCGGATAAGCCCTCCGCCAGGGCCATCGGCAAAATCAAGGAACAAATCGACATCCCCCTGGTGGTGGATATTCATTTCGATTACAAGCTGGCCCTGGAGTGCATCGCTGCCGGAGCGGACAAGGTGCGCATCAACCCCGGCAACATCGGCGGGGAGGACCGGGTCAAGGCGGTGGCCGACGCCTGCTGCCAGAAGAACATCCCCATCCGCATCGGCGTCAACGGCGGCAGCCTGGAAAAGCCCCTGCTGGCCAAGTATGGCGGCGTCTGCGCCGAGGCGCTGGTGGAGTCCGCCTTTGGACATATCAAGCTGCTGAACAAGTACGACTTCGACGACATCTGCGTCTCCCTCAAGTCCTCCAGCGTTCCCGTCACCATGGCGGCCTACAAATTGATGCACGAGCGCAGCGACTACCCCCTGCACCTGGGCGTCACCGAGGCAGGCACCAAGACCATGGGCACCATCAAGTCCGCCATCGGCATCGGCGGCCTGCTGGCCCAGGGCATCGGCGACACCCTGCGGGTGACGCTGACCGCCGACCCCGTGGAAGAGGTCGTTGCCGCGAAGCAGATTTTGCAGGCTGCGGGCCTCCGGCAGGACGGCCCCAACCTCATCTCCTGCCCCACCTGCGGGCGCACCTGCATCGACCTGATCCCCCTGGCCCAGCAGGTAGAGGAGCGGCTGAAAACCGTCCACAAGCCCATCACCGTGGCGGTCATGGGCTGCATCGTCAACGGCCCCGGCGAGGCCAGCGCCGCCGACGTGGGCATCGCCGGAGGCAAGGGCTTCGGCTACCTGTTCGCCCACGGCAAGGTCATCCAGTCCAAGGTGCCGGAGGACCAACTGGTGGACGAGCTGTTCAAGCTCATCGACCAGCTTTAAGCAAATTTCCCCCAAACGCCAACCGAAAAGGAGCATCTATGGACAGTCCCAAAACCGTTCCCCTGCTGGGGATGTTCCCCCGGTGCCAATTGAACGAGGCGTTGTCCAAAACTGCCGCGTGCTGCCAGGTGCGGCACGCGGTGCTTCACCCTGCCCAGCGGACGGTGGAACTGGAGGTCAGCTTCTCCGCCGCGCAGGAGGAGCGGGCCGTCGCCGGTCTGGAGCGGGCGGTCTGCGCCGCCTATGATCTGAACCGGGTGGAGGTCCATCAGACAATGGAACCGGAGGAGAACGCTTCCGCCACGCCCCTGGTGGACGTGGCGCCGGCGGAAACCGGCGTGGACGAGGACGTTCCCCTGCCGGAGGAGGCCCCGCCAGAGCAGGACTTCCCTACCTGGACGCCGGAGCCGATGGAGGACCGCCCCCCGGTGGAAGCTGACCCCTTTGCCCGCACCGAGGCCCTCCGGGCCAAAAAGCTCCAGGCCGTGCGGATGGAGGCCCCCGCCCGCAGGAACAAAAAGCCCCGGAACCGGCCCGTCACCGGTGAAAACGGGATGATCTACGGCAAGCGCATCCGGGGCCATTCCATCCCCATGAGCGATTTGGACCTGAACCTGGGGACGGTGTGCGTCACTGGGAAAATCTACGCTGACAACAGCCGGGAACTGAAAAAGCGCAGCGCCTGGGTGGTCAGCTTCAACATTACCGACAACACCAACTCCGTTACCGTCTCCAAGTTCATGGAGAACAAGGAGGCGGAACCGGTGATGAAGGCGCTGAAAAAGGGCACCTATGTCACCGTGGAGGGCAAGCTCAGCATGTCCCACTACACCGGCGACATGGAACTGTCCCCCTACGCCATCGCCCCGGCGGAGCCGCCGGAGGAGCGGATGGACACCGCCCCGGAGAAGCGGGTGGAGTTGCATCTGCACACCCGGTTTTCCACCATGGACGCCCTGACCGAGGTGAAGGACGCGGTCAAGCGGGCCATCAAATGGGGCCACAAGGCCATCGCCATCACCGACCACGGGGTCGCCCAAGCGTTCCCCGACGCCTGCGCCGCCGCCGGGGACAAAATCAAGGTCATCTACGGCACCGAAGCCTACTTCGTCAACGACGTGGACGAGCGGGTGGTGGTCAAGGGAGCGTGCAGCAGCGGATTTGACGACGAGATCGTCTGCTTCGACCTGGAGACCACCGGTCTGAGCATCGTCAAAGACCGCATCATCGAAATCGGTGCGGTGGTGCTGAAAGGCGACCAGATTCTGGACAAATTCGACACCTTTGTGGACCCCGGCAAGCCCATCCCACGGAAAATCGTGGGGCTGACCGGCATTACCGACGAGATGGTGGCGGGCGCGCCCAGCCAGGAGGAGGCCCTGAACCAGTTCCTGGACTGGGCCGGGGATCGGCTGCTGGCCGCCCACAACGCAGACTTCGACATGGGTTTTCTGGCCCAGGGCTGTCAGCGGATCGGCAGGCCCTTCCACACCCCCTCTCTGGATACGCTGGTGCTCTCCCAGCACCTGCTGCCCGATTTGGGCAAATACACATTGGATTCCGTCTCCGGCTACCTGAACCTGCCGGAGTTCAACCACCACCGGGCCTGCGACGACGCGGCCATGGTGGGCTATATGCTGGTCCCCTTCTGGAAAATGCTCCGGGAGCTGGGCGTGAAGGACGTGGGCGGCATCAACGAGCGTATGACCACCCTCCGCAGCGGCAGAAAGCGCAAGCAGCGGCTGCGCCACCTCATTGTGCTGGCGAAGAACCAGAACGGTCTGCGCAACCTCTATAAGCTCATCTCCCTGGCCCATTTGGAGCATTTCCAGCGCCGCCCGGTCATGCCCAAGAGCCTCATCAACGCCAACCGGGAGGGCCTCATCATCGGCTCCGCCTGCGAAGCGGGCGAGTTATTCCAGGCGGTGGAAAATCACAGGGACTGGGACGAGCTGAAACGCATTGCCAGTTGGTACGACTTTCTGGAAATTCAGCCTCTGTGCAACAACGCCTTTCTGATAGAGAAGGGGCTGGCCAAGGACGAGGAGGAGCTGCGGGAGTTCAACCGCACTGTCGTTCGCCTGGGCAAGGAGCTGAATAAGCCCGTCTGCGCCACCGGCGACGTGCATTTCCTTGACCCGGAGCAGGAGATCTTCCGACATATCCTGCTGGCCGCCAACGGCTACGACAGCGCCGACGAGGAGCTGCCCATCTACTTCAAGACCACCGATGAAATGCTGGAGGAGTTCGCCTATCTGGGAGCCGAGGACTGCAAAAAAGTGGTGGTGGACGACCCCAACCGCATCGCAAAGTGGTGTGATAAGATCAATCCCCTGCCGAAAGGGTTGTTTGCCCCTACGCTGAAGGACTCGGACAAGGAACTGGAGTATCTGGTCTACCACAAGGCCCATCAGCTCTACGGCGACGAGCTGCCCAAAATCGTCCAGGACCGTATTGACCTGGAGCTGCCCGGCATCATTCAGCGGAAGTACGACGTGATTTACATGTCCGCCCAGAAGCTGGTGCAGAACTCTCTGGAACACGGCTACCTGGTGGGCAGCCGGGGCAGCGTGGGTTCCTCCATCGTGGCATTCCTCTCCGGCATCACCGAGGTCAACAGCCTGCCGCCCCACTACCGCTGTCCCAAGTGCAAGCACTCTGACTTCGACGTGGACACCAAGGAATACGGCTGCGGCGCCGACCTGCCGGACAAAAACTGCCCGGTCTGCGGCACGCCCATGGTCAAGGACGGCTTTAACATCCCCTTCGAGACCTTTTTGGGCTACGGCGGCACCAAGGTCCCCGACATCGACCTGAACTTCTCCGGCGAGTACCAGGCCCGCGCCCACAAGTACACCTTCGAGCTGTTCGGCGAGGGCCACGTCTTTAAGGCGGGCACCGTGGGCACCGTGGCGGAGAAAACTGCCTACGGCTACGTCCTCAAGTACCTGGAGCAGCGGAACATGAAGGTGTCCCGGGCGGAGGAAAGCCGCCTGGCCCTGGGCTGCACCAACGTGAAGCGCACCACCGGCCAGCACCCCGGCGGCATGGTGGTCATCCCCGGCGACAAGGAAATTTACGACTTCTGCCCGGTGCAGCACCCGGCGGACGACCCTCACTCCGACATCATCACCACCCACTTTGAATACCACTCCATGGAGTCCAACCTGCTCAAGCTGGACATGCTGGGCCACGATGACCCCACCATGATCCGGATGCTCCAGGACCTGACGGGGAAAGACCCCACCACCATCCCCCTGGACGACAAGGACACCATGTCCATCTTCTGCTCGTCCAAGGTGCTGGGCTATGAGGACGACCCGGTGCTGGGTCCCACCGGAAGCTGCGGCATCCCGGAGTTCGGCACCTCCTTCACCCGGCAAATGCTCATCGACACCCAGCCCAAGAACTTTAACACCCTGCTGCGGCTGTCCGGCTTCTCCCACGGCACTGACGTGTGGCTGGGCAACGCCAAGGACCTCATCCTCAGCGGCACCGCCTCCGTCACCGACGCCATCGGCTGCCGGGACGACATCATGCTGTACCTGATCTCCATGGGCTGCGACGAGCTGCGCAGCTTCAAGTTCATGGAGGCCGTGCGAAAGGGCGTTATCCACAAGGGCAAGAGCTGGCCGGAGGGCATCGAGGAGGAAATGCGGGAGCACGGCATCCCGGAATGGTACATCGAATCCTGCCGGAAAATCAAGTACCTGTTCCCCAAGGCCCACGCAGTGGCCTATGTCATGATGGCCTTCCGCATCGCCTGGTTCAAGGTCCACGAACCGCTGGCGTTCTACGCCGCCTATTTCTCCATCCGGGCCAAGGCGGTGGACGCCACCTGTATGTGCCTGGGCATGGACACCGTCAAGGACAAGATGAAGGAGATCAAGGCCAAGGAAAATCCCACCGACGTGGAGGAAAAGATGTACACCACGTTGGAGATGTGTTACGAGTTTTACCTCCGGGGCTTCACCTTCGCCAAAATGGACCTGCTCCAGATGCAGGCCACCCGTTTCGGGGTGGACTGGGAGAAAAAATCCCTGATGCCCCCCTTTACTTCCCTCCCCGGCCTGGGGGAGGCGGCGGCGGAGGCCACCGTGGAGCAAATCAAGGCACGGAACGGCCAGCCCTTCATCTCCGTGGAAGAGGTAGCCAACTGCTGTACCAAGTTGTCCCAGACCCAACTGGAGCAGTTGAAATTCATGGGGGCCATGGACGGCCTGCCGGAGACCAGCCAAATCACCCTCTTCTAAGGAGAGCGACCCACAATGAATGAGAATACAGAAAAAGTGCTGAACTGGGCCAGGGAATTGCAGGCCCTCTCCACGGCGGGGCTGTTTTACACAAAAAACGACTTCGACCGGGAGCGCTTCCAGCGCATCCTGGACATCGCGGCGGAGATGACCGACCAGGTCTCCGACGAACCCCTGGAGCAAATTCAAAACATCTTCCAGCACGAATACATCTACCAGACCCCGAAGCTCGACAGCCGCTCCATCCTCTTCGACGACGAGGACCGGGTGTTGCTGATCCAGGAGCTGGACGGCACCTGGGCGCCGCCGGGGGGCTGGTGCGAGTTCGACCTGCACCCTGCGGCCAACGCAGTGAAGGAGTGCCGGGAGGAGGCCGGGCTGGAGGCGGAACCCTATCGACTGGTGGCCGTCCACGACCAGCGGCTCCACAACGAGCCTTATGAGTTTTACACCGTCATTCGGATGCTCTACCTGTGTCGTTTGAAGGGCGGGGCGTTTCATGAGAACATCGAAACGCTGAACAGCGGCTGGTTTTCTCTGGACGCGCTGCCGGAGCTGAACCGCTACAAGGTCTCCCCCGACCAGCTACGGCTGTGCCTGGAGGCCAACTATGCGGAAACGTGGGAAACCCGGTTTGATATGCCGTAAAAATCAGCCATTTTCCCAGTTGACAGCGCGGTTGAACTATGGTAGTGTATTAGCGCGCTAAAGTGAAAAATCAGGGGAGGGCTGTCGCCCTGCCCCATCAGGAGTTAATTTTATGAAATACATCCCAAACACCCCGGAGGGGACCCGTGACCGGCTCTTTGGCGAGTGCCGGGAGCGCCGCCTGGTGCAGACCGCACTGACCGACCTGTTCCGGCAGCGGGGCTACACGGAAATCATCACCCCCGACGTGGAATATTACGATGTCTTTGCCCTGGCGGGCAGCAGCATCCCCCAGGAGGCCATGCTGAAGGTCATCGACAAGAGCGGGAAGATCTGCGTCCTCCGGCCCGACGGCACCACCCCCATCGCGCGGGTGGCGGCCACCAAGCTGAAAGACATCATCCTGCCCCGCCGGTTTTACTACAGCCAGTGCGTCTACCGCTCCAGCAGTGGCAACAAGGGCGAAAACGGTGAGATCCCCCAGTGCGGGGTGGAGCTCATCGGGGCCTCCGGCAAAAAAGCCGACCTGGAGATGATCGCCGCCGCCGTGGACGCCATCCGCGCCTGCGGTGTGACCCAGTTCCACGTGGAAATCGGTCATGCGGGCATTTTCTCCTCCTTTATGGAGGGGATGGACCTGGTGGAGGACGACATGGAGACTGTCCGCGCCCTCATCGAGGGCAAAAACTTCGCCGCCCTGGGTGACTACCTGGAGGCCCACGCCGACCAGCCCGGCTGCGCCGCCGTGAAGCGGCTAGCCTACCTCTTCGGCGGGCCGGAGGTGCTGGACGAGGCCGAGGAGCTGCTGGGCCGGGAGGACGAGTCCATCGAGTACCTCCGGGCGCTGTACCGCATTTTGCAGGCGGCGGGCTATGGCGACGCCATCCGCTTCGACCTGGGCATGGTCCACCGCATCGACTACTACACCGGCGTCATCTTCCGGGGCTACGTGGAGGGGGCAGGCACCGCCGTCCTCTCCGGCGGACGGTATGACAAGCTGTGCGCCTCCTTTGGCCGCCCGGCCCAGGCCATCGGCTTCGCCGTGGACGTGGACGCGGTGGCGGCCTGTCTGCCAAGGGTGGAGCTGCCCCAGGTGCAGACCGTCATTCACTACGAGCCGTCCATGCTGGCCCGCGCCCTGGAAATCGTGGACGCGCTGCCCCAGGGCAGCAGTGAACTGTCCCCCTGCTCCCGGCTGGAGGGGACGCTGAACCTGGCACGGGAGAAAAACATCCGTACCGTCCTTGTGGTGGACGAAAACGGAGAGAAAGAGGTGGAGGTATGAGCCGGCTGCGCATCGCCCTAACCAAGGGCCGCTTGCAGGACAAGTCCGTGGCCCTGTTCGAGCGGGCGGGAATGGACTGTTCCCCCATCAAAAACCCCGGACGGAGACTCATTCACTCCATCCCCAACTACCCCCTGGATGCGGTTCTGTCCAAGGCCCCGGACGTTATCACCTATGTGGAACACGGAGCCTGCGACCTGGGCATCGTGGGCAAGGACACCATCATGGAGAAGGGCGGCTCCTTCTACGAGGTGCTGGACCTGGGCTTTGGCAAGTGCCGTTTCGCCCTGGCGGTGCGGGAGGGGGCCGACTTCTACGGCACCTATAAATACCGGGTCATCGCCTCCAAGTACCCCAACGTGACGAGGGCGTTCTTCGCCGCCAAGGGCATGGACGTGGACGTTATCAAAATCGAGGGCAGCGTGGAGCTGGCCCCCATCCTGGGGCTGGCGGACGGCATCGTGGACATCGTGGAGACCGGCGCGACCCTCAAGGCCAACGGCCTGGTCCCCATCGAGACGGTGGCTCCCATCTCCGCCCGGCTCATCGTCAACACCGCCAGCATGAAGCTGTACAAGAACGAAATTCTGGATTTTATCTCCAAATGCGAGCAGGAACTGAGGGACAGCAAATGATTCAAATTGTAAAGGCCGACGGCGAGGCCGAGCTGCGGCTCATCGACAACCTCCACACCCGCGCTGCTCAGGCCAACGAGAGCATCACCAAGTCTGCGGCGGAGATCATGGCCGCAGTGGAACAGCGGGGCTACGACGCTGTCCGGGAGTACTCGCTGAAATTCGACAAGGCGGAGCCGAAGGAGTTCACCGCTGAGGAATTGCAGGCGGCCTACGACGCCTGCGCCCCGGCGCTCATCCAAACCATGGAGCACGCCGCCGCCAACATCCGGGACTATAACGAGCACCTGCTGGCGAAATCCGCCGAGTGGACCAGCCCCGACGGGGGCAAGGTGGGCCGCGTGGTGCGGGGTCTGACCCGGGTGGGTATCTACGTCCCCGGCGGGACCGCCGCCTACCCCTCCTCGGTGCTGATGAACGCCGTCCCCGCACGGGTGGCCGGGGTGGAGGAGCTGATTATGGTCACGCCTCCCACCGAGAACCTGAACCAGGCGGTGCTGGCGGCGGCCAAAATCGCCGGGGTGGACCGGGTCATCGGCGTGGGCGGCGTCCAGGCAGTGGCCGCCCTGACCTACGGGGCCGGGTTCATCCCCAAGGTGGACAAGCTGGTGGGGCCGGGCAACGCCTACGTCGCCGCCGCCAAGCGCATGGCCTACGGCACGTTGGACATCGACATGGTGGCGGGACCCAGCGAAGTGCTGGTCATCGCCGACGAGACCGCCGACCCCAAATATGTGGCCGCTGACCTGATGAGCCAGGCGGAACACGACCGCATGGCCTCCGCCATGCTGCTGACCACCAGCGAGGAACTGGCCCAGGCGGTGGACGCTGAACTCATCCGCCAGTCCGCCGCCCTCAGCCGCCGGGACATCATCGAAGCCTCCCTCCGGGACTTCGGCGCGGCCATCGTCTGCGACACGTTGGACCGGGCGGTGGAACTGGCCAATCTGGAGGCCCCGGAGCATCTGGAAATTTGCACCGCCGACCCCCGCGCCCTGCTCCCCGGCATCAAGAACGCCGGAGCGGTGTTTTTAGGCAGCTACGCCCCGGAACCCCTGGGGGACTACCTGGCGGGGCCGGATCACGTGCTGCCCACCAGCGGGACGGCCCGGTTCTTTTCGCCGCTGTCGGTGGACAGCTTCTTAAAGACCATGAGCGTGCTGGAATTTGACCGGCCCTCGCTGGAGGCCGTCCACCGGGAGGTGGAGTGCTTCGCCCAGGCGGAGCATCTCACCGCCCACGCCAACTCCATTCGCGTCCGGTTTGAGGAGTGAGAACAGATGGGATATATCGCTGTGGTTGACTACGACGTGGGCAACCTGATGAGTGTAAACAACGGCATGAAGTACCTGGGCTTTTCCACAAAAGTCACGGCGGACCCCAAGGAGCTGGAGCTGGCGGACGCCATCATCCTGCCCGGCGTGGGGGCCTTCCCCGACGCGGCGGCCAAGCTGGAGCAGCGGGGCATGATGGCGGAAATTCGCCGTCAAAGCGCGAAAAAGCCGGTTTTGGGCATCTGTCTGGGAATGCAGCTCCTGTTCGAGACGGGATACGAGATTCGGAAGGCCCAGGGACTGGGCCTCATCCCCGGCACGGTGGAGTACATCCAAACCCAGTACAAGCTGCCTCACATCGGCTGGAACAGCCTGACATTCCACACCCCTTCCCCTCTGTTTGACGGGGTGGAGGAGGGCAGCTATGTGTACTTCGTCCACTCTTTCCGGGGGATGCCCACCCAACCGGAGGACGTCATCGCCACCACCGACTACGGCACGGAAATTACCGCCGCCGTCCAGCGGGGCAACGTCTTTGGCACCCAGTTCCACCCGGAGAAGTCCGGGGACATTGGACTGCAAATGCTGCGGAACTTTGGAGGGCTGAACCGATGATTATCGAACCGGCAATCGACTTGAAGGACGGGCGGGTGGTCCGCCTCAAAAAGGGAGAATTTGACACCGTCCATCAGGTGGCAAACGACCCTCTGGCGGTGGCAAAGGAGTTTGCCGCCGCAGGCGCGAGAGTCATTCATATGGTAGATTTGGACGGCGCCCGGCAGGGCGTCCGGGTCAACGGCGACATCGTCCGCCGGGTGGCCCAGGAGAGTGGCTTACAGGTGGAACTGGGCGGCGGCATCCGCACCATGGCCGACCTGGAGGCGGTGGACGCCATGGGCGTGTGGCGCATGGTCATCGGCTCCGCCGCCGTGGAGCATCCCGAATTTGTACGGGAAGCCGTGGAGCGCTATGGTGAGCGCATCGCCGTGGGCGTGGACGCCAAGGACGGCGAGGTGAAAACCGCCGGTTGGGAGAAGGGCAGCGGTCTGCACTATCTGGACTTCGCCCGCTCCATGGAAGAATTAGGCGTGAAAACGCTGGTGTTCACCGACATCGACACCGACGGGATGCTCTCCGGCCCCAGCTTCGACAGCCTGCAAAAGCTCCAGTCCGCCGTCTCCTGCCAAATCGTGGCCTCCGGCGGCGTCCATGTGCTGGAGGACATCGTCAAACTGGAGGAAATGGGCCTCTACGGGGCCATCATCGGCAAAGCCTACTACGCCGGGACCATCGACCTGGCGGCGGCGGTCCGGGTGGGCGGCAGCCAGGCCAACCCGTAAGGAGGAGGGAACCCTATGTTAGCAAAGAGAATCATTCCCTGTCTGGACGTGCGGGATGGCAGGGTGGTCAAGGGGGTCAACTTCGTCAACATCCGGGACGCAGGCGACCCGGTGGAGCTGGCGGCCTATTACTCCCAGCAGGGGGCGGACGAGATCGTCTTTCTGGACATTACCGCCACCTACGAGGCCCGCAAGACGGTGGCCGACATGGTGCGCCGGACGGTGGAGCGAGTCTACGTCCCCGTGACGGTGGGCGGCGGCATCCGCACTGTGGAGGACTTTCAGGAACTGCTTCGGGCCGGGGCGGACAAAATCAGCGTCAACTCTGCCGCCGTCAAGGACCCCACCCTCATCTCCAGAGCGGCGGAGCGGTTCGGTAGCCAGTGCGTGGTGCTGGCCATCGACGCCCGGCACCGGGCCGAGGGCGGCTACGAAGTGGTCGTGGCCGGAGGCCGCATCCCCACCGGGAAGGACGCTGTGGAGTGGGCCAAGGAGGGCGAAGCCCTGGGCGCAGGTGAGATTTTGCTGACCAGCATGGACGCCGACGGCACCAAGCAGGGCTTTGACATCGAAATGACCAAGGCCATCACCGACGCGGTGAACATCCCCGTCATCGCCTCCGGCGGCTGCGGCAGTCTGGCCCACTTCGCAGAGGTGTTCCAGCAGGCGGACGCAGACGCGGCGCTGGCGGCCTCCCTGTTCCACTTCGGGGAGCTGACCGTTCCCCAGGTGAAGGACTATCTCCGGGGCCAGAACATCCCCGTGCGGTAATGAGGTGTGAGCATGATTGAACCCAAAGATTTGTTTCAAAAATCCGATTTGATCCCCGTCATCATCCAGGACCGGGAGACAAAAGACATCCTGATGCTGGGCTTCACCAACGAGGAAGCGTACCTGAAAACCCTGGAGACCCACACCGCCTGGTTCTGGAGCCGCAGCCGCCAGACGCTGTGGAACAAGGGCGAGACCAGCGGCAACTTCCTCTTTGTGAAAAAAATCATCACCGACTGCGACACCGATACCCTGCTCTACATCTGCGACCCCAAGGGGCCGACCTGTCACACCGGGGCCAGGAGCTGCTTCTTCCGGGACATCTGGGAGGCAGAGGCATGAGCCGGGCGCAGCAGGCCATCCAGGAGCAGTACGACGTAGCCCTGGATCGGAAAAACAACCCCGTGGGGGGCAAGTCGTACACCAACTACCTCTACACCCAGGGGCTGGATAAAATTCTGAAAAAGTGCGGCGAGGAGACCTTTGAAGCGGTCATTGCCGCGAAAAATGACGACCCCACCGAGACGGTGGGGGAGCTGAACGACGTGATTTACCACGTCACAGTGCTGCTCTGCCAGCAGGAGGTGCCTCTCTCTGCGGTGATGGACGCGCTGAACGTCCGCTGCGCTGCCCAGGGGCTGGGAGTGGATGAGCTTTACGACATCATCGCCCGGCGGGGGGCCAGCGGCGACGAAGACTCCTACACCGCCTATCTGTTCGGCCAGGGGCTGGACAAAATTCTGAAAAAGGTGGGAGAGGCGTGCAGCCTGCTCCTGCTGGCGGGCAAGGCCGGGGACCGGGAAAAAATCGCCTACGAGACGGCGGACCTCCTCTATCACCTGCTGGTCATGATGGTGGCAAAAGACATCCCCGTGGCGGCGCTGGCCGACGAGCTGGACCGCCGCAGCGGAAAAACCGGCAATTTAAAGACCTTTCACACCACCGATTTGAACACTTAATTTTTCTAACCGAAGGGAAAGGATGAAATCTCTATGCGGGACAAGCTTTTTGTCAAGCGGCTCATCATGTCTCTGGTGGGCGTGTGCATCTGCGGCGTGGCCGTGGGCTTCTTCAACACCGCCGTGTTCGGCGTAGACCCCTTCCAGTGCTTCGCCCAGGGACTGCACAACCAGTTTCAGTTTATCCCCGTTTTCGCCAGTTACGGCACCTTCTACGCCGCCGTCAACCTGGTGCTGCTGGTCATTGACCTGTTTTTAGACCGGCATTACATCGGTCTTGCCACCTTCCTGAATATGTTTTTCGTGGGCTACCTGGTGACGTTTTCTCAGTGGTGCATCTATCTGGTGGTGCCGGAGCCGGGCTTTGCGACCCGGGTGGTGCTGCTGCTCATCGGCATCTTCCTGTGCTGCCTGGCCTCCGCCCTCTACTACACCGCCGACCTGGGCGTCTCCACCTATGACGCCATTCCCCTGTTCATCACCGACCGCAAGCCCCAGGTGGCGGGGAAGGTGATTCCCTTCCGTTTTATCCGCATCGTCAGCGACCTGATTTGTGTGATCATCGGGTACGCCTGCGGCGCGGTAGTGGGCATCGGCACGGTGATTACCGCCTTCTTTATGGGGCCGCTCATCGAGGTGCTCAAGAAGGCCATCGCCATTCCCCTGCTCTACGGAAAGCAGACCGCGGACACACCCTCTTGACGGATAAGGAGGATTTTGACCATGAAACACAACAAACGTTTTCTCTCTCTGGTGCTGGCCCTGATGCTGGCCCTGTCCCTGACCGCCTGCGGCGGTTCCTCGGCAGATTCCGCCGACAGCTCCGTGGACGAGGGCACGGACCTGTCCGCTGAGGAGGATTCCTCCACCGCCGAGGCCGTCTGGTATGTGGATACCCCGGTGGGGACCGAGCTTTACAGCGACGACACCTGCTCCGTCGTCCTCACCGCCCAGGAGAGCGGCGACAGCGGCTCCAGCACCACCCTCACCCTGTCTTATAGCGGGGAAGGTGCGCTGGTGGTGGAGCTGACCGCCTACGACACAGAGGAGTACGCCGCCTTTGTCCAGGGCGAGGAGGATTATGTTGTCTCCCAGCAGTACGGCCGCTTCATCGCCAACGCGGGCGAGACGGACAAAGCCGTCACCGTGGAGTGGGACGGGAATTATGAGATTTTCGATGTCAGCGTCTCCACCACCACCGAGACGGTGACAGACGACGGCGACTCCAGCCTTGAGATCTCTGACGAGATGGATACCCTGTACGACGCCACCTTGCGGGTCACTTCGGCGGAATAATTCGCGCACCTTTTTTGGCGGCTCCGATGATTCGGGGCCGCTTTTGCTGTGAAATTTTTCGTTTACACAGCTCTTTCCCTGTGGTATGATAATTTATGTGTGTATTTTAGTTCTGTTGCCCCATAGCGAAAGGAAGGGCTTGCAATGAAGCTGTTTTCAGCGGGAAACCGGTTGGTCGGTCCCACATAAAAGTATACGAATCGTATATATTAAAACTTTTATCTCTCATTGTATTCTTTTGGAGGGTTCTATGTCTCATAAATTCCAAGCGGAAATCGAACGTCGGCGCACCTTTGCCATCATCTCCCACCCGGACGCCGGCAAAACCACCCTGACGGAAAAGCTGCTGCTCTACGGCGGAGCCATCAACCAGGCCGGCGTGGTCAAGGGCAAGAAAAACGCCCGGGCCGCCACCTCCGACTGGATGGAAATCGAAAAGCAGCGGGGCATCTCCGTCACCTCATCTGTGATGCAGTTCCAGTACGAGGGCTTCTGCATCAACATCCTGGACACGCCGGGCCACCAGGACTTCTCTGAGGACACCTACCGCACCCTGATGGCGGCGGACAGCGCCGTCATGGTCATCGACGCGGCCAAGGGCGTGGAGCCCCAGACCCGAAAGCTGTTCAAGGTCTGCGCCATGCGGGACATCCCCATCTTCACCTTCATCAACAAAATGGATCGGGAGGCCCGGGACCCCTTCGAGCTGTGCGAGGAAATCGAGTCCGAGCTGGGGGTGGAGACCTGCCCCATGAACTGGCCCATCGGCTGCGGCAAGGAGTTCAAGGGCGTCTATGACCTGCGAGAGCGGAAAATTCTGCACTTCACCTCCCACACCAACGCCAAAGCCGCCACCGCCACCGAGGTGGAGTTGGACGACCCCGCCCTGGTGGACCTCATCGGACAGGCCAAGCGAGACCAACTGGCCGACGAGGTGGAGTTGCTGGAGGGGGCCGGGGCCGAGTTCGACATGGACCAGGTGCGCCACGGCAAGCTCTCCCCGGTGTTCTTCGGCTCCGCCCTGACCAACTTCGGCGTGGAACCGTTTCTGGAGGCGTTCCTCCGCATGACCCCCGCGCCGCTGTCCCGGCAGGCGGGAGACGTGACGGTGGACAGCTTCGACGACAGCTTCTCCGGCTTCGTGTTCAAAATTCAGGCCAACATGAACAAGGCCCACCGGGACCGCATCGCTTTCGTCCGGGTGTGCTCCGGTCGGTTCGACGCGGACGAAGAGGTCTATCTGGTGCAGCAGCAGCGGAAGGTGAAGCTCTCCCGGCCCCAGCAACTGATGGCCGCCGAGCGGGAGATCATCGAAGAGGCGTACGCGGGGGACATCATCGGCGTCTTTGACCCCGGCATGTTCACCATTGGCGACACTCTCTGTGCGCCGGGGAAAAACTTCAAATTCGACCCCATCCCCACCTTTGCGCCGGAGCATTTCCGCCGGGTGCGGCCCAAGGACACCCTCAAGCGCAAGCAGTTCATCAAGGGCACTGAGCAAATTGCCCAAGAGGGCGGCATCCAGATCTTCAAGATCCCCTACACCGGCATGGAGGAGGTCATTGTGGGCGTGGTGGGTACCCTGCAATTCGACGTGTTCGAGTACCGGATGAAGAATGAGTACAAGGTCGATTTGGTGATGGAGAACCTACCCTACGAGTACCTGCGGTGGATCGACCGGTTCGACGGCGATCTGACCGAGGACCTCATCATCGGCGACGGCCAGGACGTGAAGCTGGTGGAGGACTACCATGGCGCGAAATTGCTGCTGTTCTCCGCCCCCTGGTCGGTGAACTGGGTGATGGACAAGAACAGGGCCAGGGGGCTGGAGCTGTCCGAGTTCGGCGGAGCCAGGCTGTAAAATTATTTTTTGCAGAGAAAATTCCGCGAAAACCGTTGACAAGCCCGGTGAAAACTGATAAACTATTCAAGCCGCATCGAGCAGGCAGCAAGGGTGAGGTCTGTCCAAA
>JAJQCW010000043.1:0-141155 GCA_021202515.1 Clostridiales bacterium
CTAACGAATAAACTCTTCCCCTTTTCCTGGTTTCACATCATTGACAAATGAACACAATGGGGAATAAATGTCGCATCATGCGCCTGTCCCGCCACATGGACTTTTTACAAAATTCGATTTACATCAACATTACAATGTCTCATCCAGATAATGAAGTCCCGTCAAAGTTTCGGAAACTTCCCACAGCTTTTTTGCGGTATCCAAGTTGTGAGATGCTTTATTCGACTTGACGACATCTGGCATTCTGCCTTTTGACGGCCCGAAGTATTCGCCTCCCACGACCTCTGCGTCTGTCGCCGCACGAATCAAAGGCATTGCGCCATAGATGGTCGGTTTCAAAAAACTGGCGACCAGCGTCAAAAACTTCTTTGTGAAGGCGTTATTCGCCTGCGCAGGCATGATATTTGTCTGCGCGATTCCTGGGTGCGCAGCAAGCGAAATCGTAGACTTGCCTGCACGCGAAAGACGCCGCTGCATTTCATAAGCAAACAGAAGCATTTCCATTTTGGAACGGCCATAGGCCCGCCATCTGCCGTACTCCTTTCTGTTCTTATAATACAGATTCTCAAAATCTATCTTATTCCCAAAAAAGTAGGCAAGGCTGCTGACGCTGACCACTCTCGCGCCAGGCGTCGCCTCCAGCAGGTCAACTAACCTTGCTGTCAGCGCAAAGTGGCCGAGATAGTTGGTTGCAAAGTGGTTTTCAAACCCATCGACGGTTTCGGAATAGGGCGCCGCCATAATTCCGGCATTGTTGACGAGAACGTCGAGCCTATCGTATTTCTGCATGAATTGGTCTGCAAAATCTGCAACGCTTTTTTGACTGGCAAGGTCTAAAAGCATGGTATCCAGCGCTGCGCCCGGAACCGCATCCTGAATCTTTTTCATGGCCGCTTCTGCCCTTTGCGGGTTGCGGCAGGCCATCACGACCTTTGCGCCTTTCCGGGAAAGCTCCTTTGTCGTTTCAAATCCCAAGCCGCTGTTTGCCCCGGTCACGATCATCACTTTGCCGGACAGATCCAGGATGCTCTCTAATGTCCAACTCATCGTCATTCCCCCACATGAAATTCCGACTGCATCATGTCCTTTAAAGTGACGTTCGGGTTCTGGTAGCGTCTGCGCTTCTCCGGCACATTGGGGTGACGAATGGCCCGGTTGGGACACCACATGATGCAGGCCATGCACTGCTGGCAGTCGTGGCCCCAGACCGGGCCGTCCCCGGTCAGTTGGATGTTCCCATTTTTGCAGAGCTTCTCACAGACGCCGCATTTGGTGCAGGCGTCTGTGGTGTAGAAGCCGCCCTCCACGCTGTCCCGGTCTACGCCCAGCCAGCCGTTGTAGGTCTTTGACGCCCAAGCGAGGAACCTGCGGTTGATGCCTTTGCGGTTTTTGGTGGGGATGTCCGCCTGGATTTTTTCCGCAATTTTAACCGTGGCCTTGGCCTCGTGGTTCAGGTAAATACGGTTTGCCCAGTCCGGCAGGGGAGAGAAACCCACGATATGGTTGGGCGGCATGGGGAGCATGAAGGTCTGAACAGCGAAGTCCGTTTTCGGCTGCAAAATGGCCTTCAGGTCGATGCAGACGTACCCGTCATAGCCGCCGCAGGTGGCAACAATGAAAATTTTCTGCTGTCTGGAGCAGCGGAGTTTTTCGCAGACCTCCTTCACCACCCGCGGCGGGCGGACAAACCAGGTAGCGGTCACAATGCCGATTCGTGTGCAGTCCGCCGGGACCTCCGGGGTGTCCCGCAGGGTGTAGACGGACAAAAGCGTTGTATTTCCCAGCCTCTCGCCAATGTGTTTCGCCACGGAGAGACTGTTCCCAGAGCCGGAGTAATAATAAATCACTGTCTTTTCGGTCATTTTGCACCTCACTTTAATAAGCTATTAGCCGTTTGCTGTTAGCTGTTAGTTACGCACTGCCAGGCTAAAGCGAACAGCGTTAAACATCGGTTGGTCGTGAACGGTTTGTTTTGTGTATCGAATCCGAAGTGCAAAGCGAATCGGTAAGCACTACAAAGCTAATAGCTGATAGCTAAGAGCTAAAAGCTCATATTTGTTGTTACTTCAGACCGACCCTTTGCAGGATAGAGGGCTTGCTGTCCTGCCAGATGCTCAGCACTTTTTCCTTATGATAGCCATACATCTCCTCCTCGGCAAAGGGATAGGGATTTTTCCGGTTTCGCATCAGCAGCACGGGGGCGATAAAGCAAATGAGCATTGCGATGATCGCACCGGGAATGCCGACCCAGAGCTGCCACGCCTGTTCCGGCAGGGTGGTACACACATACCAGATATAGTAGATGGCGACGGGTAGCTGCAAAAACACGGTGGACCCCAAACCGGGGTTGTAAAAATCCTTCAACGAGAAGTTAATGAGCAGGCCATGGGCCGCAAGCTGTACTAGCACGCAAAGCACCTGCGAGGCCCCCAGCCAAATCACATTGGGGAAGCAAATCGCCAGAATGTAAAAGGCATAGCACAGAAACACGTTGCAGATGAAGCACTGCTGCGCGTTAAAGGGATACCGCTCCGGCGCTTCCTTCTCCCGGAAGGCAGCCATGTTGGTGATGGACGGCATCCCGCCGGGGAAGCCGTATTCCTCTACCTGATGGACCAGCATGGCCATCCAACTGAAAATCAAAATCGTCTGTAGTTTCGGCAGGTGCTCGCAGCCCCATAGCCCCATAATAAAAGCCAGAGCCACAAAGAGAACGCCGCCGATCCAGTACCAGTATCGTCTCCAGAATTTCATGTCGCCCGCCTCATATCACTTCTTCCAGAAGGAGGGGTACTTCTCATAATACTTGGCGTCGGCAAAGGCGAACACGCCCTTGTCCTGCTTGTAGACCCACTTTTTCAGCGGCGTCTCCGTCAGGACAATGCAAATCAGCATCATGATGATGAACAGGATGATTGCCCAGAGCCAGTCGCTGCCGGTGACATTTTCCAAATGCGCCACGATATAAACCCCTGCGGGCAGGAACATCATCCAGGAAGTGGCAAATCCGGGGTGATAGATGGTTCTCTTGCCGTCCTTTCTCAGCCAGAAATAGGTGAGGGTGCCGGCGCCGGTGTGGGCGCACACTTCGATGAAGCAAAGCAGCATCATGCACAGGGCTGTGGCGTTGGAAAGGCCGGTGAAGAAGCTGAGGACCAGGTAAACCAGCGGAATCCACTGCAAGCCCACGTTGGTGATCATGTCTGTCAGGCGGCTCATGGGGAACCGGTCAATCTGCTGCTTTTCGACCTCCTTCGGCCCCAGCAGAACGTTGTAAAAGATGTGAAGACCGCCGGGGAATTTCCACTCCTCCAGCACATGGAAGGGCATAATCATCGCCACAAATACCGCGCCCTGTGCGCCCAAGGGCATTTTGTCCCAGAAGATGGCGGCGAGCACTCCGGTGACGACCCCCGTCACGCAAATGAAGATGATCCAGTTGATGTCACACCATTTGTCCAGCTTTTTAACCATTGTTATTTGGCCTCCTTTGCAGCTTTCCGCTCTTCCCACAACGCCGCGACGTGTTCCTTGTTGTAGCCATACAGCTCCCGGTCCTCAAAGGGATAGGGAGAATTTTTGTCCTTCATCACCAAGATGGGGACGATAAAGGTGAGCAACAGCATGAGGATGGAACCGGGGATGCCCCACCAGAGCTGTCCCGCCTTCTCCGGCATGTAGGTGCAGACGTACCAGATGTAGTAAATCGCCACCGGCGTCTGCAAAACCGCCGTAGACGCCAGACCGGGATTGTACTTGCTTTTCAGCCGCACATTCATGGCGATACCGTGCCCCGGAAGCTGCCACACACCGGCCAGCACCTGACTGGCCCCCATCCAAACCAGGTTGGGGAAGCAGATGGGGATGATGTAGCTCAGATAGCAGAAGATGACATTGCTCAGAAAGCTCTGCCTCGCATTCAGCGGGTAGCGCTCCGGGTGCTCCGTCTCCCCCAGTCCAGCCATGTTGGAAATCAGGGGAAAACCGCCGGGAAACGCATATTCCTCAAACTGGTGCATCAGCATCCCCATCCAGCTAAAAATCAGGATGACCCGGATCTTGCTCAAGTGGTCGCAGCCCCACAGCCCCATGACAAAGGCCAGAAGCACAAAAAGGACGCCGCCGATGTAATACCAGTTTCGCCTCCAAAACTTCATTTGATGAACCTCCTACCGAGAAAAAAGTTGATAAATTTTTGTGGCCTTCGCCGCGCAAATAAACTGAAGTATGGTTTATTTAACTGTCATTATAATAGACGCAGGTAGTCAAAGTCAACAAACTGTTGTTGTTAAAATGTTTTGCGGACAACATAATCCATATTTTTTGTGTTAAAATCAACAATTATTAAAAATTTGTCGATGTGAACCAGCGGGAGCTGACTTGCCCTTTTCGATTGCTCTTTGCGGACATACCTTCACACATTTTCCACAACTGATACAGGCATCCGTGATGCGATACCCCTTCGGCCGGACCGTTCCCTTTCCAATCGTATAACTCTCCCTGAAAATCGGATTGACACCGAGATGAAAGTATTCAATTTCGGCATCCCGTATTTCAAAAATGATACCAATTTTTCCTGTATCACCGGGATAAACATTGGCGAGATAGGGCTGCTCAGTAAAAATGATGTCCGTCCATTTCTGCCGCTCCTCCTGGGAGACGGGAATCGCCCGTCCGGAAAGGCGGCTCATTTCCTTGTAACGGGTGTAGCCCAGCACCTGTACCCGCCCGTCGGATAACAGTTCCCGGCAAAAGTTCTTTCCCCTCGCCGTAAAAAAGTACATTGCGTCAGGCTCATAGTGAATGGCGCTGATATTTCTGACCTGCGGATTTCCATAGGAGTCTGCTGTTGAGAACGCTAGGACACCAACATATTGTAATTTCTTCAGACAGGTCTGTGCATCCATAAAAAGCCCCCATCTAAACCCTTAATATACGGTCATTTTTGCGTGGCTTTCCTGCGGGGTGAGGGGCGCCCTCACGGGGATAGCCGAGCAGGAGCTGCATGACCGCATAATAATCCGTTCGGATGTTCCATTTCTTCAGGATTTCCTGCCCGTATGGGTCGGCAAACGCCGGCCATCCCTGGCCAAGATAGCAGGAACCGATTCCCAGAGAATCCGCCACCAGCATCATGTTTTCAGCGGCTACCGCACAGTCCTCTGCGGAAAAGAGGAAATTCTTCGGCGCAAACATGGTGATGACCGTGGGCGCATCGTAAAAGGCGTTTTTGGTATTCGGGTCGTCAGCGATACTGGGCTGCTCTTTTGAAACATAGCTTGTGGCAGTCGCCATATGCGGGTTGGAGTTTTCCCGCTTGATGCGTCCCAGCCGTTCGTTGACCTCTCTATCCTGGCAGACAACAAGAATCACCCCCTGCTTTCCTCCGGCGCTGGGAGCGTAAAGACCGGCCTGCAAGATTTCCTGCAATGCCGCTTCTTCGATCTGCCTTGTATCAAAGCGTCGGATCGCTCTGCGGTGCATGATCGTTTCCATCAGTTCACCCATTTTATATGGCCTCCTTTTCTGATATTTCATGCCAGCACTGCGGGTCAACGGCGTAAAAGTTCCCGTCCTTCCCACTGGCTACAGCGGGACAGCCCCGGCAGAATGCCAGCAGCTCACATTTGGAGCATTTCTCAAACTTCGTGTATTCCCGGTAACGCTCCATCTCGCAGACCCAAACATCCGCCAAACGGTCGTCAAAGACATTGCCGACCTTGCTGTTCTGGACGCGGCGGCAGGCGTACACATCCCCGGTGGGCAGGATGGTCAGGTGACAGTTGCCGCAGTTGCAGCCTCCGTAAATCATCCCCTCCTCCACGGTTTCAGGGATTTTGAACGCGCCTGTCTCGTATTCGTAGAGCGTCCAGAGGTGGTCTTTCTTATTAAAGTAAGTCTGACATCCGGCGGCTTCATACGCTTTAAATTTCCTGTCGCAGTCTGCCAGCAGCTTGCGGTAACGGAGAGGTTCGATGCCGGTATCCTTTTCCTCCGATGTGGGGCAGTAGCGGGCGAAAGCGAACACATTCGCCCCGGCCGCGACAACTGCGTCAATGATGTCAGGTACTTCATCCATGTTTGTGCCAGAGACGGTGGTCATGATAACGCTGCGGATGCCTGCCCGGTTGATGCAGCCGATCTTTTCCAACGTAATGTCAAAGGAGCCGGGCTTGCGAAACCAGTCATGTGTTTCCCGCATTCCGTCGATGGAGAGCTGGTACTTCTGGCAGCCATACTCCTTCAGACGGCGGGACACCTCATCCGTCAGATGAAACGGATTGCCAAGAATGGTAAAGGGGATGCCATGCTCTTTCATCAGCCCCAGCAGCTTCCAGAAGTCCGGGTGAAGGATGGGATCGCCGCCGGTGATATAAAAATACGGCAGACGATGATACACCTCGCAGAAGTCCAGACAGTTGTAAAACGTGTCTTGCAACTGCTCCCAGTTCATAGCGTCCAGCTTTTTGCAGACGTTTTCGGAGAAGATGTAGCAGTGCTTGCACCGCTGATCGCATTCGTCTGTAATATGCCATTGAAAAGAAAAACACTGTTTCATAGAGCAGGGTCTCCTTTGGAATTCTATCGTAAAATCCGATAAACGGATATTGTTTCGCAGGTGCCTGATGAACCGACAGCCTGATCGGGCACCGATTCACCAGGCGTTTGTGCTTGGACGGTTAATTACTTGTCAGACACACCGCAAGCAGAACCGCAGGCCGTGGGAGCCTCTGCCGGTTTGTCGGCCGCACCGCAGGCAGAGCCGCAAGCAGCAGGCGTTTCGGCAGGCTTGTCAGCCGCACCACAAGCAGAACCGTAGGCAGCGGGCTTTTCTTCCGGCTTGTCCGATGCTCCGCAGGCCGTACCACAGGAAGCAGCAGCAAACATCTTGTTGTTCCATCCGAACAGATTGGAAAGTGCCATTGTTGATTACCTCCGTATTTGTATTCAGGAGCCGTTTTGCTCTCTGTAATTTTATTATATGCCAGGAACCCCTCCGCCACCGCCTAAAGGCGGCGGCCCTCCTCCCCTTTCAGGGGAGGCAAGAGGGGATAGTGTTTGTCGTTTGATGTCATTTTTGTCCGATAGATGCGGAATTTTAGTGAAAAATCCCGCATTCTAGCCATTAAAATGCGCGTCTGATTCAAAGGGATAACCAGTTTTTATTATATCGGAGTCGCTTCTAAAAACAAGTATGCACCTTTTTATTACATAGTAACTAAAAGGTAACCTATGGGTTTCCATGGGTTTATCTATTAAAATCCCCCTATTCTGTCTATTGATTTTGATGGCGTGCTGCATTATAATTCGAGTGTAACATTCGAATTTAATGTTAGAAGAAAATAGAATGTGAGGTGCCATTTATGAAAACAAAAGACGAGTTGCCTGATTGCCCTGTTGCGACAACCGTTTCTCTGATCGGGAGCAAGTGGAAACTCCTGATTTTACGAACTCTGCTGGTACGTCCCTGGCGGTTCAATGAGCTGCGGCGTGACCTGGAAGGAATCAGCCAGAAAGTGTTGACGGACAGCCTGCGCTCTATGGAGGAGGATGGGATTGTGATTCGTACCGTTTATGCTGAGGTTCCGCCGAGGGTAGAGTATTCTCTCAGCGAATTAGGGGAGTCAATGAAGCCTATCCTTAACGCCATGGAGGCATGGGGAACGGAGTATAAAAATAATTTGAGTTAATCTATCATGTTGTCAAAAAAGTCATTTCCAGCAAATTAAGTGCAACAAAAAGATATAAAAGCCCTCCGCAGGGGTTTTGTTGCGCAAGCAACAAAATAAAGTGAAATCCGTGCTTTTAGCCGGGCGCACCCCAGGGTGGCCTCTCTTACCCCTTCGGGGCAATTCACCTCCTGTACCGGAAAAAGCACACAGGACGGCCCCAAACGTGCACACGGGGAACCCGGCCAAAGCCCAGCAAAGCGGGTTTGGCTGGGAGAGGAGCCGCAGCCGCAGTGAGAGACCTTTCGCACTTGCGCGGAAGGGAACGATACGTAGCTTGCGGCGACGAAGTGCGCTGCCGGGGCCACATTTTCGACCAAAATCCGTGATTTTGGTTGAGAACCTGTCGTTTTTCGACAGGCTCAATCTGTACTTCATGCGTCCTCTGATTTTGACTTGACTGTCAGACAGAAGCTGACTGCCCGGACGAAAAAAGAGCACTCCTCGGATCACTCCAAGAAGTGCTCACAGGTCTTGCCTGACCCTTATGCAGTTTCGCCTGAAATACACAACGCTTCGTAGCGATGCGTCATTCTTCAAAATTTTGCTGTCAAATTGCTGTCAATGCGGGGATGACACCAGAAATACTGCACAATATATAGTGAAATTCACATGATTCAAACACAACATGTTGCAGTTTTACTGGTCTATAGGCTTCATCGTCGGGATATGCTCTATCCGACTTTCATCTAGTTTTATCCCGCTCCATAGTGTTCTAAAACCACAGAATCCCCGCAATTTTCGCATTTTTTCGGTTCGTCTGGTTTCGTCCTGTGCTTTTGAAATGGGTTAAATTGTGGGTTAAAAAGCCCCGGATCTCTCCAGGGCTTTTTTCGGCTATACGATCTTAATTTTCCCTTCCAGGTTATCAATGGCTTCCCGCTTTTTGCTTTCTGTCGCTTCTGCGTAAACGTTCATTGTGGTTCCTATGTCTGAATGACCCATGATCTCCTGAATAACCTTGATATTGGTTTCATTCTCGCAAAACCGTGTACAGAAGGTGTGACGCAGATTGTGAACGGAAAAATGCCGAATCAGCACCGGTTCCCGCCGCTCTAGTTTGGCCCGCTCCGTTTCTTCCTCGTTGTAGGCGGTATAGATCCGCACAATGGCCCGGTTGATTGCCGCCGGACTGTAGACGTTCCCAAAACGGTTTGTAAAGACAAAGCCGCTGTAACCGTCAATCTCTGCTGTACTGAATCCCTCTTGCATCTGTCGCAACCGCTCCTGCAATAATGCCTTGCGCACTTCGTCCAACATGGGAATGGTTCTACACCCGGCGCTTGTCTTTGGTGTGGTTATGTGCATTTCACAGTGACCGTTGTCTTGTACACGGTAAATCAGGTTGTGATTGATACTAATCGAGCGGCTTTCAAAGTCGCAGTCACACCAACGCAGGCCAATAAGTTCACCGACCCGGCACCCCGTACCAAGAAACACCGTAAAGAGGGGCAACCAATGCCGGTATATCTTCGACTTTGACACATAGCCTATAAACGCCTCTTGTTCCTCAATGGTCAATGCGTGGCGTTTCGGCTTCTCCCAATCGTGGCCCTTTTTCAATTCTCCCATAACTCCGTTTGTGGGGTTTACCCGGATTAAACCATCTCTCACCGCCATTTCAAAAACCGGGTGCAAAATCGTGTGTATAATCTCTGCACTGTTGGGCTTGAATCCCTTTTCAGTTATCAGGGAATTGTAGAAATTCTTGATGTCAGAATACCGAAAAGCTGTGATTTTCCGCTTCCCGATTGTGTCAGCGACATAATTCTTGTACATATAGACATAGTTGGTTCGCGTGGACTGCTTTAGTTCGCGCTTGCCCTCCATGTACGCCTTGAAAACGTCGTTTAGGGTCATTTTCGCCGCTGCATGGCTGTCTATACCGTCCCGAATGTCGTTTTCTATCGCCTTTTCCTTCTCTCGCAGGCTCAGGCCGTCCCGCTTGCCAGAAGGGGGTTTGTCAGTCGAAACGAGTTTCCAGCTATACACCGCCCGCCGGTTCCCGGCCTTGTCGGTGTACCGGTATCTATAGCTACCATCCGGGCGCTGATCCTCCCCGTCTCGCAGGTTGCGCCCCCTGCTGTCTTTCCGCTTTTCCGCCATAGTCTCACCGCCTTTCTGCTATGACAACAGGAGCGGGCGCCAATGGCCCGCCCCTGCTTGTTGGTGTTATTCGCCGTCGTGGATCTTATAGGCCAGGTGAACCGGGTTGCGCGCCGCCGCGTCTCTGCCCATCTGTTCCAGACTCTTGACAAGATCCTCTGTGACCTCTTCCGCCATAAAGAGCAGGTTTGAGGCTTTGCAGGCCATTTCCCCGTCTTTCGGCTCCACGTCAATTTTTATTGCTATGACCTCTAGCGCATAGAGAAGGGCTTGCAGGCGGCCCGCCTTCTCTATGGCCGTTTCCGCATTGTTCATGGTGTTCCCCCTTGCTTGACGTTCGGTTGCTTGCCCCGCCGGGGGCTGCGTCTCCGGCGGGGCCTCTGTTGGCTTACGCTTCCTCCATAAATGCCTTCGTGTCGGCGGTTGCTTCCTCCAGCGCGGCATACGCTTCACATGCCCGGAGGTCCTTCCAGCCTGTGTCCTTGACATACATGAGCGCACTTGCCAGCGCTTCCGCCAGGTTCTCCGAAACCGTCGCGGTGAAAAGCGTATCAAAATACGCCGCCGCGCCCTCGCACTGTTCCAAGCCGCCGTTTTCCTTGACGTGTTCCCAATAGCGAACCGCCGTGAAAATCTCATTGATCTTCTCCATGCAGGCAACGAGCGGTTCACACTCACCGTCAACCACACGGGGCTGCAATTCGTCCCGCGCTTCCTCCAGGCTTGCAAGCAAATTGTTGATGTAGGTTTCCATAATGTTCCCTTTCTGCCCTTTTGGGCGGTGTTTTGTTGTATCTTCGTCTTGACGAGCGGGGAGAACGGCGGTAAAATAGCACCATCCTCCCCTTTGTGGGTAGGTGTTGGGCCTCTTGTGTGGTACTTTGGTCGGTCACTCACACAAGGGGCTTTCTTTAGCCAATGACAAAGCGGATCTGCGTGGTCTGCTTCATGTACTGCGCGGCCAGGTCCGGGTTTTCCCGGCGAAAGCGGGCGCTGTCAAATCGACTGCTGTTGACGTTCTTCCAGGAAGCGGCCCAACCGTCGCCGGTGAGGGTATCTTCGCCCCGCTCCACCATAGCACCCTTGAGGGTGTCGGTCAGGGCTTCCGCCTCTGCCTGAAGCTCTGCAATTTGGTTCTTGATGTCCAACAGGGCTTGCGCGGTCAGGTTCAGTTCGTTGACGCTCATTGTGTTACCTCCAATCTGTCTTTGTGTGGTGTGGTCAGGTTGAGCGCCGGGGGGCGTTTTAGAGCTGCCTTCCAGAGGTCTATTCCAAATCCCGTCCCGGTCTTGCCTCGCGTTCTTGCTGTTACCCGTCCGCTATGGCTCAACCATGTGTTTCTTCCTTCAACGTGAGTATATTATAACATCGTTGCGCAACGATAGCAATAGGCGTATTATACAAAGTTACGCAACGATATTTGTGCATTTTATATAGTTGCGCAACGTTGAAAAACACGCTATAATTATTGTATTTTGGAGGGGGTGCGAACGTGGGAAAACCAAGTACAAAAGCGCAGAATAAATACATTGCGAAAGTGTATGACCGAATTAACCTTGTAGTCCCAAAAGGGCGAAAAGATGTAATTAAGGAACACGCCGCCCAACAGGGGGAAAGCGTCAATACCTTCATCAACCGCGCTATAACAGAAACCATCGAGCGGGACACAGAAGGGGAAGCACCGAATAAACAGCCGTGAAACCATCTCTAATCTGCTATGACAAAAGCCCCGTGCTTCGTTTGCACGGGGCTTTCTTGAAGGAAAAAATCTCGATGAAGAAACCGGGTCAACGGCTTCTCTGTTCGCCCCTATTATATGTCACCTGTGCCGCCTTGTCAATGCCCCTAAAATCGCGCTAAAGCGCCTACAATGGCGTTTACCGGTTTAGCCGTATAGTTTTCCTTTCCGCTGCCTTTGCCGCCTCTGTGGTTCATTCTGCGCGTTCTCCAGAAACGGCCCCTGCAAAACAGGTTTCTTCGGCGTCTATCTCTGGTAGGTAGATAACAACGTCATCCTCCGATATGCCGGGCTTGTCCTCTTCCTGTGGCAAGAACATTCCCGCCGCTTTTGCCAACAATTCGCTTGCCTTTAATCGAACGGCGGTTCTCTCTCGTTCGTCGTTCATGGTCTGAGACCAAAAGGCTTTAATGTCCTGAGCGGTTGCAATTCGCGCCTCTGCTGCTTCGTCCTGCAATCGCCGGATATACGCCGCAATGTCAGCTTTTGTCAACAGCCGTTGTCCGGTTTGTCGAGCGGTTTTTTTGGTATAGCCCGCCCTTCGTGCTGCTTCTGCTGCGTTCGGGTTTGCGGCGCATTCTTCCGCAAACCGTTTTTGTCGTTCGGTCAAAACTCCACCTCCCCGTCTGTCGGTAAATCTTCCGGCGGGTCTTGCCCCATGACCGCCACAAGGTTTATAAGCGCCCGCTCATGTAGGCGTGTTGTACGGCGCAGGAAAGAATCTTCACGGTCTGCAAAATCAGCTTTCGACCCGAAAAGCATCTGTGAGATGTCCTTCCAGCGTTCGCCGTCAAGATAGCGCATTTCGATAACGGCCTTTTCATCTGGTTTTCGCAGTCGGTCAACATATTGCTCAACCATGCGCCGCCGGTCTGCCTGCGCTGTAATCATGCTCCTGATTTTATTTTCAAACTCTTCCTTTTGGGCCAGCATTGAAGCAACCCGGTCATGGTTTGGGGAGCCTCGCGGCATACCGTCAAGGTTTGGGGATCCGGTTCCTTCTATTCGCGCTTCCAGGCGCTCCAGCCGCTCTATTTGAACGTCTATCGCGTGTTCGCCGTCCAGGAAGCGCAGGAGCCATTGCTTCACGTTTTCGGTTGTGACTCCTGCGCCGTCCATATTCCCACCCTCCGTCGTTCCTTCGTGGTTCCTCGCTGTTCTCTCGCGGTTCATTCACGTCCACGCGGCGGCTGTTAGCCCCGGCGTACTCCGTTGTAACTCTTTTGGACTTTCGACTTTTGGCTTGTTTTGGGTTCTGTTCCCTTCTGCATTTGCCGGATCATGTCCCGGCGGGCCTTCTGCGCCGAATCGTCCGAAATGGCGACTTTCCGCTTTTGGGCCGAATCGCCCGAAACAGCGACTTTGCGCTTTTTGGTGGAGCGGCGCTTTTCGTCTCCCCTGTGGGCTTTCTGCGCTGAATTGCCAGAAACGGCGGTTTTGTGCTTTTGGGTGGAGCGGCTTTCTTTGCTTTTTGAGGGAGCCTTTTTGAAGATCTCCACCCATGAAGCAGGCACCGCCATAGAATCCGCCCTCTTTTGGTCTCGTTTCAAGCTGCATTCCCCCTTGTAGCCTGCAAAATCGTTTATCAGGTGTGTACCGTAAGCGTCATTGTACACGCTCAGAAGATATTGAAGTTGGTTCTCAAAATCGGCGTCATGGCCGTCACCTTCACCGCCGCCCATTCTCAGGTGCGCCAGCTCATGGAGAATCAAGAAGGCCAGATAGTCCCCGTCATGGAGAAACGCCGCCTTTTCAACGCCGATCCCCGCGCAGTCTCCCCAACCGCAATAAATCCCATCATTGGGCGGGGCAAAGTCTCCGGTGCTGGTTTCGCCGTCCCATGTGAAAAGGACGGTCAAAACCGGCTTCCCGTCTTTTACAAAGTCGCCATAAAACAAGCTCCATACTTGCCAGGGTTTCCGCCGGTATCTGGTTGAGCTGTGGCGGCGCAACTCGTTTTTGCTTTTCATCCATTGCCTTTTGCCCCTTCCAGAATCGCGCTAAAGCCCCGTGAACGTGCCTCTTTGGTTTTTCTGTTTCGTTACCTCCAGCCCGTCAAAACGCGCCTGTGGACGTTTTACGCGGTTCCCGCTGTCTTCTGCTGCGTCCTTGCAATCGCAAATTTCGCCGGGGTCCAGATTGGCACCGCAAAAGGGGCATTCCCGATAAAAGCGGCTCATGGATTACACCCGCTTTCCAAAGCTGCGCTCAAACCTTTCCTGCACCCCCTCAACGTGTCGAGAGAGAAGAAGAGCGTCAAACTTCGAGAGGCTGCTCAGCTTGAAATCTTCGTCAACCTGCCTTTTCAGCGCAGAACGAGCGGCGGTGAGCTGCGACCCGATTTTTCGCAGTTCTGAAAGAGCGGCGTTCGCCTCGTTGATCTTCTCAGCGAAAAGCGCCCTTTCCTCCTGTGTGACCGTTGGTGTCGTCCCTTCCAACCGCTCCAGTTCCAAGCCGGCCATTTTTCGGACTACCTCAGAGCGGCTTTTGTCATCAACCGCCGCTTGCAGTTCTGCGCGGCGTTCCTCGTTGTGTGCTTGCTCCTGCTGAATCCGTGCGCTGATAGCGTCCAGAATTTCAGCGGCTTCTTTTTTTGCGACATCGACAGAAAGAGCGGTCAACCGGTAGTCGCTGGCCAGTTGGTCAAGCTGCTTTGCATCTTCTAAAAATTTTGACATCGTTTTTCCCTCCTACAAATATTCCACTCTTTAGAGTTAGCGCCCACTTTCACAAGCAGGCGCTTCACTCATTTCAAAAGATCTGCGATTGCCTCATAGTCTGAATCAAACCGCCTTCCGGTCCGCTCTTTCATTTCTGAAAAATCATCAATGACTTTTTTCGTGTGTGGTGCATCTTCAACCGAATCCTCACCAACAAAAAGCGTCAAGGCGGCAAGTTCGCTGTCACTCAGAAAGACGTTGTTAAAACGACCATGCGGCGTTTTTTTGCAACCATCGACCGACGAAAAAGCGACGTTTTCCTTTTCTGGACTTACCTTGTCTTTCCTTCCCTTATCTTTACTTATCTGCGTATCCGTCCCGTTCACGTCCCGTTTACGCTTCGTTTCCGTGGCGTTTCCGTCCCGTTTACGGCGTGTACCCTGTTCATTTTCAGGCTGTAACTGTTCCAGAAGGTTGTGATATTCGCTTTCTGTGTAGCAATCGCGCCTCAAATTGTTGTTTCTTCTCCAGTCCGTAATAAAGACAACAAGATCATCGTTGACAACTTGAACAAAATTGCTTTCAATCAATGGATTTAGGTCTTCTTCCTCCATCCCGTATAATCGAAAGACGGGAAATGTTTCTGTAAAACCGTCGTCGTCTGCCTCCAGCCCTAAAAAGAAATACAGAAGCTGTGACGACTGAGGGAGCCTTAAAAATCTTGCGGACTGAATCACCGCCTTCGCAAACATCCGTTTTGCCGCCATTGCTCTAACCCTCGCCGCCTGTGTCCATCTCATCAAAAGAGAGCTGATCCGGGTTTGCGCCGCCTTGCTCAACGGCCCGCGCTGTTCGTAGAATCTCACGGGCGCGGCCTCTCATCGAGCCAACAAAGCGCCGTGTGTCGAGTTCGTTTGCAGGCAGGAAATAACCGGCAATCCCCTCGCTTGTGCTGCTCAGAATCGGTATTCCCCGGCGGCGTTCGCGCTCAATTTGCCGCCGTATGGCCCGGCCATTCTCCCCGGTCAACCTCTCCAGGTCCCGGAGTGTCAAGGCATTTTCAGGACCGGTCAACAGTAAGCTTGCAATACCTCCGGCCAGTGTGTTAAAATCTTCTTTGGGGAAAGTGTCACCACGCATACCCCCATTTTCTGTCCGTTCCGGTGTTGCAGCACTGGAGCGGGCTTCTTTTGTTGTTTCCATCGTCTCACCTCCGAATAACCGGCTGGTTAAGTGGTAGTCAAAAAAATTAGATTCACTCGCTAATCGAATCAAGATAAGTCTGAATTTTGCGCACATTCCAGAGAACACGCCGCCCAATCTGGACACGAGCGCCCGCTGCCGTCCCGGTGCTAATCGCAGTTTGCCGCCCCGCGTTAAGCAGGGACATAAGGCCCTCAGTATCAACAGTGAGCGGGTTGTATTTCTCGCCTTGTCTGGTTGCCTTTGCCGCCGTTCTTTCCATTGTTTCCTCACCTCCGTCTTTTTGCGTCTTGCGTTTTGTTTTGCTTGACATGACAAGTATATCATGATAAGATGTCCTTGTAAATTACCACAAAACGCAAATTTTCAAACGGAGGATTCAGAAAATGTTTTATTCATGGCACAAAATAGGCGAACGAATCAGACAATGTAGGAAGGAAAAGGGAATGAATCAAGAACAACTCGCGGATAGAATAGGAGACGAAACCGGAAAGACCCTAAAACGGCAAACTTTAGCAAATTGGGAAAACGGAAAACCAATATGTAAACTTGAACAGTTGGCGGCCTTATGTCACATTTTTGACTGTGAAATGGGTTATTTGCTTTGTGAAGATGGATACAACCATAAGACACGCGCCAAAACAGATATAGAATACGAAACAGGGCTGTCAACACTTGCAGTTGATAATCTTATAGCAGCTTCCGATCAATTAGAAAAAGTACTTGATCCGAACGAGAGTTTATACGATGTGCAAGCATATGAACAAGATTATGCCGATCCCAACAACAGAAATTTCATTATTGGTTCTCTTGCAAAAATCCGCTTTCTAAACCTGCTGCTTGAAGAAAGCGACGTATGGGAAGAAATCTCCGTGTGCGCTTTTGATTATAGGAAGTATATGGACGCGCACGAGAATGTACCCTATTATGATATTGATGGCGTTCCAATGTCTCTATTCGCTCAGGCGTCGGCGGAAAAGGCTAAATTAGCCCTTGAAAGGCTCTTTGGGAAGAGCAACGGACGCACTTTCGATTATTGAAAAAAGCACCGAACGGCGGTTTTAATGTCCGCTGTTCGGTGCTTCTCTTTTTCCGTTTTTCTTTTGAAATGGGTTAAAATTGGGTTATTTTCCGTTTTTGATGGAGCGGAAAACGCCGTTTTTCGTTGATATTTCAATGTTTTTACTGGTCAATAGGCTTCATCGTCGGGAATAAATTTTGAATTACACTAAAACAGGCCTTTGACTTTGCATTTTGTACGTTTCTGCTCCAGCAACCACAACATATTGTGGTATTCCGCTCTATCATCGTGTAAAACGGTGTCTAAGGCCTAAAATACTATTGGTTTTCAGCTTATGACTTTTTGGTACAATTTTGGTACGGTGCTTTTTCGCTTTCCAAAACAGGACTTTGAAAACAGGCCATTGAAATTAGGCGAGTTTAATCTTACCTTGCAGACTGGAAAAAGCCTCTTGCTTAATCTGCGTTGTTAAATCCGTGTATACGTCAAGCGTTGTGTCGATACTGCTATGCCCCATAATTTCCTGAATGATCTTCAAGTTGACCTTGTCGGATTCATTCTCACATAACCGGGAACAAAACGTGTGCCGTAAATTGTGCGCTGTGAAGTGTGGCAACAGCACCGGCTCTCGATTCTCTGCTTGCGCCCGTTCTGTTTCCTCTGCGTTATACGCCTTACGGATTCTTTCTATTCCTCGGTTAATACTAGCGGGTGAATACACACCGCCGTCACGGTTCACAAACACAAATCCAGAGTAGCCATCTATGACAGCCCTGTTAAATCCTGTGTGTAACTGACAGTTGTACTCCCTTAATAGTGCGTCCCTCACCTCGTCGAACATTGGAATCACACGGATACCCGCCGCCGTTTTCGTGGTGGTAATGTGATACTCACATTTCCCGTTATCTTGCGGCCTGTAAATCAAGTTGTGGTTAATGGAGATAAGATTGTTTTCAAAGTCGCAATCCTCCCATCGTAAACCAATCACCTCACCCACTCTGCAACCTGTTCCAAGAAACACGGTCAAGAGCGGCAACCAATGCCTATATGTCGTAGAACCCCGTACATAATCGACAAATGCCTTTTGCTCATCCGCTGAAAGAGCTTTCCTTGTGGGCTTGTTCCAGTCACGCCGCTTCTTAATCTCTGCCATAACACCATCTGTTGGATTCTTGCGGATAATGTCGTCTCTAACCGCTGTTGCAAATATCGGGTGTAAAATAGTATTGACCACCTCCATACTGTTGGGCTTAAATCCTTGTTCATCAATCAGGGAGTTATAAAGCCGTTTAATATCGCTGTATTTGATATTTGCTATCTTTTTGGAACCTAAAACACCGCTGATATATTTACGGTACATATATTTATAATTTGTCCGTGTGGACTGCTTCAATGGCCGTTCCTCTATGTATTCTTCAAAGAAATCGTTTAGCGTTGTCTTACCGGCTGAAACGGTGTCAATCCCGCTCATCAAGTCCCGCTCTATCTCTTGTTCCAGTTCACGCAATGACAGCGTTTTAGGCTTTCCCCGTGGTGTCGGGTCATTAGCGTTTAATCTCCAAGAGTAGACGCATTGTGTCTTACCGTGTATATCCGTGTATCTATACTCATACCTCCCATTAGTCCGCTGGTACTCCCCTTTATGGAGAACTCGATTCTTCTTGTCTTTCCGGTTGTGTGCCATTCAAACCCCTTTCATTCCAGCACACGATATAGCTATTATTATCATACTATATTATGTTCCTCATTTCAATTTTAATTTGCCACCCAGTTCCATAACCACGGGCTTTTGTGTACTTCAAGTGTGGCGTTTTAACTTTTTATCTGCCATCCAGCCCCATAACCACGGCGTTTTTGAATACTTTTTCATAGAATAATCCCTTATTATTGTTTATTTGTTCTGGAAATATATTTATTTTAGTATATTTTAAGAACTTTTTAACAGTATTTATAAATATAGTCATAATGAACAAAAAACGTGATTTATTTTTAATTTATTTATGAATAATAAATAAACACAAGTTTTTTAATTATCTTCCCTCAATCACCTGTCACCTACCCCGGTTGTTATCGCCTTTATTCCAACCGCTCCAATAGGATAACCGTCCCTTTCTCTTTTGGATATGATAACCCTGTCAAATCCCGTAGCTTGTTCTCTGTAATACAGGATTCTTATTTTCAGAACTTTTTCACCGGATTGCTTTGTAGGATAACCTCAGATTGTTTTTGTCTCTTTTATCTATTAGCAACCGTTCGTAACTGTCCGCTGTACGGGGAGTTACGAATTTGCCTAGCAGGTTCTACCCTGCTAAACCAAAAATCCTTGCAACTTTTTTCAGAACATTTCTCATAACTTTTAGGATGGTTTACCGACCTTACGGTTTACTCACTGGAAAAATTATGAAAAGCCCGTCAAGAGAAAATAGTACGAACAGGAATAATTCTAGCCTGAAACAAGAGGCTCTGTTCTGGACTGCCGGAGAAGAAAGGGAACGCGGCCCCCGAATCGTTCGTAACTGCCCGCTGTACGGGGAGTTACGTCAATTTGGCCTTTGCAAAAAATGACGTGAAGCAAAAAGTTCTTGCAAAATCCCATAACCACCGGCTCTCATGGCACCTGTTTGTAGCAAAAGGTTCTGAAAACACGGTGACTATGGGATAATCAGCCTATTATATAGTCTGCAAAAAATGACGTGGTGTATCAACCATCAAAGAACCGTTTTGACACTTCTATAAAGCTGTTGTTTGTTCCGACATAGAAAATGTTCGGGTTAATGCAAATTTTGGCGTCACTACTATACAGACTGTTATAAATATATGCGCAAAATCTTTCCATTCTGTATTCACCCGCATACTCTACCCAAACAGGAAAACGCAAGGTGTCATAAATTTTCAACAGCCTATGGATGTTTGTCAAATTGTAACCAATTCTCTCGCAAAACTCCGAAATTGATAACAATTCTATCTTATTTATATCTTTCTCGAATGGATTATTACAGATAAGATTGTACTCTCTGTTTATAAATGGGAGTAGCTTAAACAAATACCCTAGCTGTTTGTGGTACAGCCCGTTAGCCGCTCCGTATAACGCCCTTACACCCTTATCATAGAACTGTTGATACTCTGTAAACGCTTTCTTTTGCAACTTTCCGCGCTTGAAAAACGCTTCATTTAGATATAAAAAGCCGTTTTCATCCTCATATACATATTTTGGACTGACCTCTTTCCAGAAGTTAGCCGTGTGCCTTGCGGATAACCCCAACACGGCGGGGAGATTTTTCCGCTCCATGTGTGTCTTTCTGGTTCTCATAACCGCGTTGTCATATCGCGCATAGGTACTCAGGTATATGAGCCTTGTAACCATAGCGGGGGATACTCCTTCAAATCTGGAATCGCTTCTCACGAAATAGTATTGCATCCCCTCTTTCCTACGGTGTTCAAACTCACGTTCCAGCCGCTTTGCCTGCTCGTCTATACGGCGTTGTATCTCGTTCTGCTCTGTAACCCTTGCTCCGTAGTCCATGCCGCCGATTGCTTCACCTGTGGCCCGGTCAATAAACAGTATGTCCTTCTCTAAGTCTGTGCCTATATGGATCACTAGCCTTTCTTAATGATGAAATTTATCTTTTGTTGATTCAATTAAGGGGGAAGAACTCCGCTCCATTCCCTTGACCCGTTTTTCTCATAGCCCATTCATTAGGCACCGCCTCCCTCCAAAAGATTGTATAGCCTCAACCACGCCCTAAAAGCGTGAATCGCTCACAAGGCCCCTAGAACGCTCTGTAATGCGTTCTGCTTCTCGGATGTGATTCTATATTACCATGCGCCTAAAACGCTCCTACGGGGCTTTTACGGCCTTGTAGCGCGTTTCTGCCTGTTGTGCCGCTCCAAGACAACAAAAAAGCGCACAACAGAAAGGCATAGCTGTAGACTATACCGATTCATGTTGCACGCCTGCTGACAGCGAGGCTTTGATGTACCCGGCTCAAACCGGGTATATAGAGATTCAATGCAAGCTGTTCAATTTTTAGCCACGATAATTATACCACACTACCGGATACCCGTCAAGTGCAGTCACAGAAAGTTCACAATCAAGTCTTTCGCAGTCAGAATTAAAATGACCACTTCAACCTTCCCCTATAATCGCAAGGGGGGTGTCAAGCAATTAGCCCTCCCCGTCTGTCCTCATTTTTTCCAAGACGGCCGCCTTTACATAGTCCTCTACCGTCTGACCGTCCTCTAGCAAGGCGGTTAGTTTTTCCATGTCAGAATCTGAAAATGCGATTGACAGTGAGATGGAGCGACTTATAACATTATCCCCGGCGTTCCCGTCTGGAATACCAAAACCACCCGCCATTGCTAACTCTATGGCGTGGCCGATGAAAGAATTAACGCTCTCGTTCGCAGCTTGCGCCGCCGCCTTTATCTTGTCTTTCTCACCTTTTGGAACTACTAATTGAATCCGGTCATATCTCTTTTGCAAATTCTCATCGTTCCATTTCTTGTTTGCTCTTTTTCTTGCTTCACTCATTGCCATAGCAATACCCCCTTAAAAATATTCATCCTATTATAAATCAAAAGAAACACTTGCGCAAGTGTACAATATGCACAAATACACTTACACAACTTTGTACACTTTGACGATTGGCTTTACACTTGCACAAGTGTACAATTTAATCATCCCAAACAGAGAGGCGCAAGTCAAGGCGGACGAAGTAGCGCAAGCGAACCAAGAACGCAAGACAAGAGTGAGACAGGATAAGAGAGATTGAGACGCGGCAAAGCCACTAGATGTTTAACGCCACTCACCACTTGCAAGCCACACTTCAAACACCACACCACGAACCACTACACCATGAATCAAAAGGAGATAAGAACATGACTACCAACGAACTGAAAGAGACCATCGAACAGTTGAGAGAGTACGAAGAACTCTCCAACGAAGTCACCGCGCTGATTGACAGCTTGAAAGACAGCCTCAAAGCCGAACTCACCACCCGCAACTGTGAAGAACTCACCGTTGATGGGACGGGCTACACCATCCGCTACACCACCGTTTTGAGCAACCGCTTCAACAGCACCGCTTTTAAGAAAGCACAACCGGACGTTTACAAGGCGTATCTCAAGCCCGTTTCTAGCCGCCGCTTCACCGTCAGCGACTAAAGAAAAGCCCTTGCATAACCACCGCCTAAAGTTGCTATGCAAGAGCCTGAACCGCTACCCATTGGAGCGGGTAAGAAAATTCTAACTTATCCGCTCCAAAAAGTCAATACTCAAATGAATGATAGGAGCGAAATTAAATGAAACAAGTGAACAAAATGAGCCGCTTAACCGGTCAGCTTGAGAAAATCTTTCGTCTGCTGAACGAAGATCTGTTCAATGACGAACTGCCCACCCCCATTATCACCGTTATCCCCACTTCCAGAGCCTACGCTCATTATACCCCGTGGGACGCTTGGAGTAGCAAGGACGAATACAAGAGAGAGATCAATATTTCCTCTGCCTACCTTGCAAGACCTCTCGAAGAAGTCATTGCCTCTCTGCTTCATGAAATGGTGCATATGTACAACGATTGTATCTTGAATGTACCGGACACCAGCAACAAGGGAGTGTACCACAATAAGAACTTCAAGAGAGAAGCCGAAGCTCACGGCCTGATTGTTACCCGCTCCGAAAAATACGGCTACAGCCACACCGCCCCCTCTGATATGCTGATTGAGTGGATACTTACCCATGACGAACTGCGAGAGATTGAACTTTGCCGTGTGATACCCGGAACCGTTCTCGTAGGAGTGGGAACGAAAACCGAGAACGGTGACGGAGTGCAAGTCAAGCCCACCAGCACCAGCCACCACCGCAAGTATATGTGTCCCCGCTGTGGTAACAGTTGCAGAGCCACCAAGCAAATCAACCTCATCTGTGGTGACTGTCTGGAACGCATGATTGAAGCATAGCGGCCACAAATTGAAGTGTTCAACCTACCACCCACGCGCTACAATAAACCTAACAGGGGGGGAGCAATCCCCCCTCACCGTCAACCATTCCAGAGAACAAAAGGACGTGAAACAATGAGCATATCAAAAAGAGTAGACTATTTTGCCCCCTAGAGGACATAACGGGGATAGTTGACCATGTCGCCCCCCTGTTGAACCTGTCAGCACTTGACGCCCGTATTCTCGAACAGATACTGTTAGGGGATAGCACCGAAACCGCCGCCGCCTACTGTGGCGTATCTGTCACCACCTGCACCCGCGCTGTCAAGCGCATTGTCACCCGTGCCGCTGATTGTGTGGAATCCAGACTGAAAAGAGGTGAACAGGCTTGAAAAAAGGACGCTTCAAAGTTATCGGAATGGCCGAATTTAGGAACTATTGTGCCGAAAACCCCGGCAACTCTTACGTTTACGACACAGAGAACGTGCTTGTTGACATCAACAGCATACCGGACGAACTGCAAAACGAAAACCTTCGTTCTTTGTCTGCGGTTCACCAAACCAGCCATTACGCCATCGCTGTCACCATGCTGGCCCCCTTCAACTCCATCTGCTTTGCCAATCAGAACGGCGAACACAAAGACACCCTCACTTTCCACCGTGTGAAAGAAATCAGACTGAAAAAAGGCTCTGGGTGGGACGTTATCAGAATCAGGTTAGAGGGAGACCCCAACAAGGTTTATGTAATTTTGGCAGACCACGAATGGGTAGAATAACAGAAAAGAGCGGGGAGAAATCCCCGCCTTTCTTTTTGGAATGAAAATTAAAGTGTACTTTTTAAGGCTCTTCATTTGCGAACTGATAGAATGTCGTTCGCTTTAACCCGGTCAACTCCATAGCCCTTTTCGCTGTAATCGTGCCGCCCTTCCACTGTTCCATGACTGCGTTCCAGTTGTCAGGCTTTACGGCTCTCGGTCTGCCTAAGTGCTTTCCTTTGGCCTTTGCCGCCGCTATTCCTTCCTCCTGTCTCTGCCTGATTGTAACCCGCTCCTGTTCTGCGATACTGCCCAAAACCTCAATGAGAATGTTGTTCACCATGTCGAAAACCCACTCTTGCCCTTTTGGATACTCTATCATGGTAGTGGGTAGGTCAAGGACTTTCAACCGGATACCGCTGGCCTTGAAATACTCCAGTTCGTTTTTGATGTCTGCCTTGTTCCGGCTCAACCTGTCCAGCGACTTGACAACCAGCGTGTCACCGCGTCTCAGCATAGCAGACTTTAACGCCTGATACCCCGCTCGTTCTAAGTTCTTTCCGCTTTCCTTGTCGGTAATGATGTCCCGCTCGTTTGCGCCCATTGCAAGGAACGCATCTATTTGGCGGTCTAAGTTTTGCTCTCTGCTGGAAACTCTTGCATAGTAGAATGTACGGCTCTCCATATCAGTAACCCCCTTGTCTGTTTCTGATACTATCATAGCAGACAGGGGGAGACTTGCATACTTTAATTATCCGCAAAGGTGGTTTAACTTTTCGGACATATCCAGAAATGGAACAAGGTACTTTCCGAACAGGGAAACGCCACCGTTCGGGGCTGTCCGTAAAGGTAGACTTTTCCGGATAGATATAGGTTCATCTTGAGCCTGCTGGAATTAAAGCGGTTAAATTTATTTTTGTATTTTCTTTTTCGCTATCTAAATAGTCAATGTCAAAAACTAAGCTATCTCCATTACCGTCATACATACCAGAATCTACCTTAATAGCGGCAGCGTTTGGGTAATCATCATATGTAAAACTTCCACTTATTGTTGCACTTATACCGTCCTCTATATTAGCGTAAACCCAAGCGTCGTTTGTTCCCAAAATATTTTCCGCATCGTCTAATATTAAAACGTGTACATTGATAGCAGTTAATGTGTAACCTGAATTATTTTTAACTACAAAACTATAATAAAGCTCCCTTCCCATACCTATGTCCGAATAGTCCTCTATTTTTGCAGTACCTTCAATTAAGGAAAGGTCGCCTGCAACCAGCGTACCCTCAAAGTCCGATGAATTTTCGTTAGATGGTAAGGTGTCAGCACCTTCTTCATAACTGTTTGTATTTTCCACGTTGGTAACATCATCATTCGTAATATTGTTATCCGTGGTGCTACTGGTAGTAGAACACGCAACAAGCAGGCACAAGAATAGAGAACACGCTAGACACATCATTGACTTTTTCACAAATTTACGCCGCATAGTAATGTACCTCTGACAGGAATTTAATACTCGTGATTAAATCCACACTTTCCGCAATAGTAACACTGCTTCTTTTTTCCAAGTGCTCCACCAACAAGACCGACAGGGCCGAGCAAAACTGCACCGACAGCGGCTTTCCCGACACTGAATCCCTTGTTTGAAGTGTCTACAAGTTTCCAGTTTGTTTTTTCTCCGCACATTGGGCATTTATTAGGTGCTTTTCCCATGATCTTAACCCCTCTCCATGTTCTCTAGTTAGTACTGTTGACCTGCTGTTGCTGTTCTAGTGCATCCACCAAACAGTCAATGCAAAACAAGGCATCTTCGTCTATATAGCATCCACATCCACCACACCTGTTTGAATGAGTAGTACAACAATTCGTATCACCGGAACTCGCAATATAGTTTGTACATCCCTCGTGTGCACATTTTGTTGTGCGTGTACCGTATTTGTTAGTAAAAGAAGTGTAAGTTGTTGTGCGAGAAGATTCTTTTGATTCTTGCGCTTCCTGTGTCTCCTGCTCCTCCTGTGGTTCTTGCGTTTCCTGCGCCGCTTGTGATTCCTGTATCTCCTGTTCCTCTGTCAAATCCTGTGTTTCATGTGATTCTTGACTATCTTCGGTCTGGACTTCCGTAGATACGGGGGCAGTTTGTGAGTTACTGCATGATACCATTGCAGGCAAAAAGACAAGGCATAGCAAAACAAACACGAATAATTTTTTCTTCATAGTGAAACCTCTCCTCTGTAATGACTACAATTTGTATTCGATTTTTAATATCGAATTTAGAATATTTTTAATTATAGCAAAACAAGGTACAATAGTCAATACGGAATGGAGTGATTAAATGGCAAAATTTATAGCACGCAAACCAGAGAAGGAAGTAATCTCCATGCGGATACCAGTGGATATTTTGCAGGAAATAGATTGTAAAGCCGCCGCTGTGGGGATAAGCCGAAATGAACTACTGAATCAAATGATACTATACGCTCTCTCCAACATGGAAGAACCAGACAATAATACCGCAAACTAACCATTGCCGCTTATTTTTGGCAATGGTTATCTTTTTCCTGTGTGCAACGCCTTACCGGGGCTGTCTGAAAATTAAAGTGTACTTCTTAACTTTTAGAGTGTCAGGTACTATCCCCCAAAAACAGGCCATTGGAAACAGGCCATAGAAAAAGCACCGCGCTAAAACGGTGCTTTCCTATGCTATATCTGCTATATCGTGTTAAATTTTTGGTAAGTTCTTTGGTAACACGTTGAAACCAGTTGCTCAAACACACCATATAGCACACATATCTACAATATCATCACTATATATTGTGTTTTAACCTTCAATCGGCTTCATCGTCGGGAACAACAGCACATCCCTTATACTTGCGCTGTCGGTCAGCAGCATCACCAACCGGTCCACGCCGAATCCCAGACCACCCGTGGGAGGCATCCCGTATTCCAGGGCGTTGATGAAGTCGTAATCCACCTGAGCCTTGCTGTCCGGGTCCAGCGCCTTGCGCTCGGCCACCTGCCGCTCAAAACGCTCCCGCTGGTCTATGGGGTCGTTCAGCTCGGAGAAGGCGTTGCCGAACTCTGTGGCGTTGATGAAATACTCAAACCGCTCGGTAAAGGCCGGGTCGGTGGGCTTGCGCTTGGCCAGAGGGCTGATCTCCACCGGGTAGTCGTAGATAAAGGTGGGCTGAATCAGTTTGTCCTCCACATAGGCGTCGAAGAACTCTGCCAGGATCGCCCCCTTGGTGGGCACCTCCGGCAGGTCGATGTCGTGTTCCTTGGCACAGGCAATGGCGTCCTCATCGGTTTTCCAGTCGGCAAAATCCACACCGCTGTACTTCTTCACTGCCTCCACCATGGTCAGCCGCTCCCAGTGGCTCAGGTCGATCTCATGGCCCTGATATGGGATGACCAGAGAACCGCAGACCACCTGGGCCACGTCCTTCATCATGTCCTCCACCAGGTCCATCATGCCGTGGAAGTCGGTGTACGCCTGATACAGCTCGATGGTGGTAAACTCCGGGTTGTGCTTGGGGTCCATCCCCTCGTTGCGGAAAATCCGGCCCACCTCGTAGACCCGGTCCATGCCGCCCACGATGAGCCGCTTTAAGTAAAGCTCCGTCTCAATGCGCAGCACCATGTCCATGTCCAGGGTGTTGTGGTGGGTGTAGAAGGGACGGGCGGTAGCGCCGATCTCAAAGGGGGTCAGGATGGGGGTGTCCACCTCCAGGAAGCCACGCTGATCCAGGAAGGACCGCAACTCCCGCAAAATCATGCTGCGCTTGACAAAGGTGTCCTTTACGTCCGGGTTGACGATCAGATCCACGTAGCGCTGGCGGTAGCGGGTCTCCCGGTCTGTCAGGCCGTGGAACTTCTCCGGCAGGGGATTCAGGCTCTTGGCCAGCAGCGTGACCGCCTCGGCCCGGACAGAGATCTGCCCCTTTTCCGTCTTAAAGACCTGGCCCGTCACACCGACGATGTCGCCGATGTCACACTTTTTGAACCAGGCGTAGGTCTCCTCCCCCACCAGGTCCCGGCGCACATAAAGCTGTACCCGACCAGTGTTATCCTGCAAATCGCAGAAGGACACCTTGCCCATGCCCCGCTTGCTCATCAGGCGGCCCGCCACGGAGACGATGCTGCCCTCCAGCAGGTCATAATGCTCGTTGATGGCCTCGGCGTGGGTGTCCACATCATACTTGGTCACCTGAAAAGGATCGTGCCCGGCCTCCTTGAGGGCGGTCAGCTTGTCGCGGCGAATCTGGAGGATCTCCGACAGGCTCTTTTCCGATTCCGGCTGAAACTTTCTTCCCATACTTCCGCCCTCAGTTCACAGTGATGCCGAGCACCTTGTACTCGATATCCCCTTCCGGCGCCTCGACAATGGCCGTGTCGCCCACAGCCTTGCCCAGCAGGGCCTTGCCAAAGGGGGACTCCTCCGAGATGCGCCCGTTCATGGGGTCCGCCTCCTGGGAGCCGACCATCCGGTACTCCAGCTCCTCCTCGAACTCCACGTCGTAGACCTTGACCGTGCAGCCGATGCCCACCACGTCGTTGCCCGCGGCGGTCTCGTCGATCAGCTCGTAGTTGTCCAGAATGGCCTGTACCTCGGCTTCCCGGGAGTAGAGCTTGCCCTGCTGGTCCTTAGCCTCGTCGTACTCGCTGTTTTCGGACAGGTCACCAAAGGAGCGAGCCTCTTTGATCATATCCGCTACTTCTTTTTCACGAACGCCCTTCATCCATGCCATTTCGTCCTGTAATTCCTTCAGGCGCGCCGGGGTCAGCTTCACGGGATTTGCCATAATAAAAACACCTTTCTTCCATAGAGAGTGAAAAAAACCATAAGGAAACCGCAGTTTTGCCTGCAACAAAACTGCATCGGTTTCCTCATGCGGAATGTGAACCTCACATGAGACGATACTATAAGTAGTATATGCAATTTTTTCGGGCTGTCAAGCGTTTTCCGGACTTTTTGCGAAAGAACGTCTGCAATCAGCCCAACAGATACCGTTCGATGGCCTGGCTGACGCCGCTGTGGTCGCAGTCGGCCACCACCGCCCGGCAGGCCGCCCTGACTGGTTCCGCAGCGTTGCCCACCGCTACCGGCAGCCCGGCTCTTTTCAAAACAGGCAGGTCGTTAAAGCTGTCCCCCACCGCAATGGTCTCCCCCAGGGGCAGTCCCAGGTGGCGGCAGAGGATCTCCAGCCCCACGCCCTTGTCCACCCCCTGGGCGGAAATCTCCAGCGAGGTCTCCTCCGCCAGAGCCGTGGTGAGAGGCAGTCCTTCTACGGCCAGCAGGGTGTCCGCCCGGTCCTTCGGCGAGGTGTGGTACAGACAAATTTTTTCAAACGTCCAGTTCTGTGCCTGTGCATACCGGTAGATGTCGTTGGTGGAAAGGCAATTCTTCTGAAAATGGTTCTGATAGTGAGCCATTTTGAAGTGGGACAAATCAGACAGATGCCGAATGTCCATGACCGCCCGGTTGTGAACAAGGAGTTGGGGCATGATGTCCCGGGAACTGGTGTAATCCAGGATGGTTTTCGCCGCCTGGGGGTCGATGGTCTGGAGGTAGATCGCCTGCTCTTCCTCCCTGTCGTAGACGCAGGCCCCGCTCTCGCAGAGGACGTAGCGCATGGCCGGAAAAAGGGCCAGGAAAGGTTCCAACTCTCCGATACTGCGCCCGGTGGAGAACACCACCTGCTTGCCCGCCTCCAGTGCGCGGGTGATGGCGGCAGTGTCCTCCGGTGAAATTTCCTTTTGGCTGTTCAAAAGCGTGCCGTCCATGTCGGCGGCCAAAAGCTGATAGGGCATGGGAATCACCGCTTTCTTCATTATTTTGAAAATCGTAAAGGAGTCATCAGCTACACGCAGCCTCCAGCACTGCCGCCGCCACGGACCCCGCGACGCTGGAACCCCAGCCACCGTTTTCCACGATGACCACAAAAGCATAAGGATACTCGTCATCGTCGATGAAGCCCACGAACCAGGCGTGGGGAGAACCGGAACCCACCTCGGCGGTGCCGGACTTGGCGCAGACCGCCAGGTCGCCAAACTGAGACTGACCGTAGTGACTGACCACGTTGTTGCGCATCATGGTTGTTAGCTGCTCACAGGTGGACGAAGCCCAGCCAATGAAGGTGGTCTCGGTGGCCTCGGTGGTGGTCAGCCCCACGCTGCCTGTCACCGACAGCAGCAACCGGGGCACCGCAGCCTCTCCGCCGGAGGCGATGCAGCCCATCAGGGTCAGCATGGCGCAGGGGTTTACCAGGTCCTCATACTGCCCCACGCCGGACCAGCCCTCGTCCACAGCGGAGACCGTGGTGGAAAAGCTGCCGGTGGCGGTGGGGATACCGGAGACGCTGAGGCTGCTGAGCAACCCCGCCTCCTCCGCGTATTGTTTCAGCGTCTCGCCGCCAATTTCGTTGGCGAGGGTAGCAAAGGCCCCATTACAGCTATCAGCCAGCGCGGTCTTAAAGTCTACCGTGCCGTGGGCGGAGGGACAGGTTACGGTGCTGCCGTCGTCGTACTCCAGGGAACCGTCACAGGTAAAGGTAAAGCTGTCCAAATCGCTCAGCGTCTCGATGGCCGCCGCGCTGGTCACCAGCTTGAAGGTGGAGCCGGGGGTGTAGGTGCTGGAGAGGAACCGGTTCAGATAGGCCCCGTCATAACTCTCGTCCCCGGCGTTGATGGCGGCGATCTCGTCCTCATCGTCCGGGTCAAAGGCGGGGGTGGAGAGCATACACAGCAGGTCGCCGGTTTTGTAGTTGTACAAGGCCACCACGCCGTCGCGCCCGTCCATGGCCTCGTAAGCCACCTTGTTCAGTTGGGCATCCAGGGTCAGGTTCACCTGGTTGCCGGTGCCGTTGGTGCCGAAAATCAGGCTGAACCCCACCAGCTCGTCCGCAAAGACGGACTTGGCCCCCACGGAGATGCTACCGTTCCGGTCGCCAATGGCGTGGACGGTGGAGACGCGAATTTCATAGTCGTCGTTATAGGCATCATTTTCGCAGTCGTAGAGGACCACGCCGTTCCGGTCCGCGATGGACCCGGAGGAAATGCTGCCGTTGCTGTAGACGTGGCGGTTGGCGGAGTAAGAGGCCCAGGACGCGCCGTTGAGGACGTAGAACACCAGCAGCACGCACATCCCCAAAATCAGCGCCAGGATAAAGAACAGCACAAACAGGGTGCGGTTTTTTAGCTGCTTCATGGCTTGTCCTCCCATTCGTCGTCCTTGAGGAAGTAGGAACGCCAGTCGTCCGCGTCGGCGGTGGCTTCGCCGGTCTCGTCAGAGAAATCGATGTCCGGGAAATCGTCGCTGTTGTCCTCTTCTGGCGGGGCAGAAGACTTCGGCGCAGGGGACGCCGAGGTGGGCCGGTCGATGCGGGTCGGTTCGTCGTCGGATTCGGGGCGGCGGATGACAGTTTCCGCGTCGTCGGCGGCTGCAAAGGGCGCGCCCCGCCGGAAAAAGCCTGTGGCGGCCCGCCAGCTATCCGGCTCATCCTCCGGTTCGTTCTTTTTCCGGCGTTTGGGCAGTCGAACGGCCAGCCCTGCGTTTTGCCGAGCATCCGAGGCTTTGATAAAGGCCAGCAGCGCCCAACAGGACATCATGGAACTGCCGCCCACGGAGACGAAGGGCAGCGTTACGCCGGTCAGCGGGAGCAGGTCGGTGGAGCCGAACACGTTCAGCATGGTCTGCACCACGAAAATCATGGCAGCGGAGCAGGCAGTGATGACATAGAAGCTGCTGCGGGCGATGCTGGCCTCCCGCACGGCGAAAATCGCCAGCAGGACGATGGCCGCCACCGCCGTCACCGCCAGGATCAGCCCCAGCTCCTCCGCCAGCACGCCAAACACCAGATCCGTGTTGGCCGCGCCGATGTTTTTCAGCCAGCCGTCCCCTACTCCCTGTCCGAACAGGCCGCCGCTGGCAATGGCGGACATGGTGCGGGTCTGCTGATAGCCCAGGTTGGAGGGGTCCTCCCAGACGTGGCGGTAGACGGCGAACCGGGCGAAAATATAGGATTTATATTGCAAAATGAGATACCCGCCGGAGATGGCGGCGGCCAGCAAAAACAGCACCGAGGCCAGGTCGCCGCTGCGCAGGAAGGTGATAGCCAGCAGCGCCACAAAGAAAATCAGGGCGGTGCCAAAGTCGCTCATCAGACCCAGGCAGCCCACGCAGAACAGGGAGTAGCCCAGGGTGTAGAGCAGATTTTTCTTGTTGAACATCCGGTCAAGCGTAGTCGCTCCCACCAGGATAAAGACGATTTTGACGAACTCCGAGGGCTGGAAGGAAATCGGCCCAATGGCGAGCCAGTTTTTCGCGCCGAAGAGCCGCTCCCCCAGCAGGAGATTAAAGGCCAGCAGCGCCATGGAAGCCACCGCCAAAGGCCAGCGGATTTGGGTGACAAACTCCAGGTCCCGCAGGCAGATGGACAGGGCGAAGAACAGCACCACCCCCAACGCCACGCAGAGGGTCTGCTTTTTCAGTCCGCTGGGGGACGAGGACGCCGTCACGGTCAGACAGAGAGTGGTCAGGAAAAAAGCCAGCGTCTCGATCTCAAACCCGGTCCGCCGGAAGATGCGATAAATCAGGTAGACCACCCACATCAGGGCGCACAGCGCCCCGAAGCAACCCGCCACAATGGTCTGGTACTCCGCGTCCACGGCGTTCCACAGTTGAAAACACAGCATCCCCTGGAACAGGCTCAGCAGAAACAGCGTGACGCCGGGCGAAAAGGCTTTGCCGGGCTTGGACCGGCGCTGGGCCTGCTGCCGCTCCTCCTCGGCAGTGGAGGGCAAAAAACAGGCGTCCACCCCGCCGAAGCTGATGATGTCGCGGGCTTTGAGGGCGGCGGTCTGAAAGACGGTGGTGCCGTTCAGGGTGACGCCGTTTTTGCTGTTCAGAGCGTAGAGCAACCAGTTCCCCTTGCTGTCCCGAATCAGGGCGGCGTGGTTCCGGGAGACGGTGCCATATGATAAAATCACATCGCACCGGCGGGACCGTCCCACCAGGTTCTCCCAGTGGTTCAGGGGCAGACGGGTGCCGTCCGTCAGCACCAGGCTGCCCCAGGTCTCCTGCTCCATGCGGCTCTGGAACAGGCTCCTGCCGCAGCGCACCACCACCAGCACCCCAAAAACGGGCAGGGCGTAGTGGAACAGCCCGCCCAGCAGAGAAGTCAGCAGGCTCATCAGGGCCTCGTTTCCGCGCAAGGAGGTGAAAAGGGACGCAATGCCCTGCCCCATGGTTTGCAGGCCCTGTATAATTGTCTGAATAACATCTGCGGCGCTCATGGAAACCTCCAACAGGGAAACAAACAGAAATTGTACAAAAACGGACCCTCTGAGCCTGCCGTAAACGACAGGCTCTCGACCAAAATCACGGATTTTGGTCGAACATGCGGCCCCTGCATCGCACTCGCTGCGCTCGCACGTTTGGGGCCTCCCTGTGTGCTTTTGCCGGTACAGGAGGTGAATTGCCCCGAAGGGGCAAGAGAGGCCACCCTGGGGTGCGCCCGGCTAAAAGCACGAATTTCAATTTATTTTGCCGCAAGCGGCAAAACTCCTGCGGAGGGCTTCTATAACATCACGCACTTCTTCATTTTCTTTTTAATAATCTGAAACGGACCTCAATAAAAGGCCCGTTTTGAGAATGATCCCTCAGTATTGCTCCATAAACTCCTCGTACAGGTCCACCACTTCGCTGGTCTTGCCGATCATCTTGATGTCGCCATCGTGGAGCCAGATGACCTTTTCGCAGATGTCCTGGATGGTGGAGGTACTGTGGGAGACGATGATGACGGTGCGGTTTTTCTCCGCGATCAGCTCCTTCATCTTGTTGAAGCTCTTCTTTTTGAAGTGGCTGTCGCCCACGCTGAGGACCTCGTCCACCAGGATAATGTCGGTCTTGAGGATGGCGGTGATGGCAAAGCCCAGCTTGGACTGCATACCGCTGGAATAGGTCTGCACGGGTTTGTCAATAAAGCTGCCCAGCTCAGAAAACTCGATAATTTCGTCAATTTGCTCGTCGATGCGCTGCTTGGAAAAGCCCATCAGCATCCCGGAGAGGTAGATGTTCTCCCGGCCCGGCAGCTTCTTCTGGAAGCCGATGCCCAGAGCCAGCAGAGAGACCGTGTGGCCATGGAGGTCCACCACGCCCCGGTCCGCCTCGAAGATGCCAGCCAGCACCCGGAGCAGCGTGGACTTGCCGGAACCGTTTCGTCCGATGAGGCCCACGATCTCGCCCTGGGCGATTTCAAAGGAAATGCCGTGGAGGGCCTCAAAATGTTCGATGCGGCCTGTTTTTTTGGTATTGTCCTGGGCTTTTGCGGCCTTGCGCTTGCTGACGGGGACAATGCTCCGGTAGCTCAGATAAACATCTTCAACTGTGATGGCTGGAACAGGGCCATCTGTCTGCACGGCAGCGGCGGCGGGAGAGGGTTTAAACAGTTTCATAAACAGCAGCTCTTTCACTGCGCCCATAAACAGGCGCGATCACAGGTTTTGGGTATTGTACCACAAAGCGGCGAAAATTGCAACCGGAAAAGGAACGGGCGCACGGGAGCCTCAATTGCTTTTCACATGTGCAAATGCTTCAAACGCTGCCGTCCTGCACCATTGCCCGCAGCTCCCCGCAGAAGCGCTCTGCGTCCTGGTTGGTGCGCATGATGAGCAGCACGGTGTCGTCTCCGGCCAGCGACCCCACCATGTCGGGCAGCTCCATGCCGTCCAGCGCGGCTGCGGCGGCGTTTGCCAGGCCGGGCATGGTCTTGAGCACCACCAGGTTTTGGGCGCAGTCGAAGGAGGTGACTCCCTCCCGGAAGATGTTTTGCAGTCGGTCCGAGCGCCCTGCCTGCCGGTTTTGCAGGGAGACGGCGTAGTGATAACTGCCGGAGGCGGCCATCTCCTTGACCAGGTGCAGTTCTTTCATGTCCCTGGAAATGGTGGCCTGAGTGCAATGAAATCCCCGCTCCCCCAGGGCCAGCAGCAGTTGCTCCTGGGTCTCGATGCACTGGTTTTGGACGATTTCTAAAATCATCCTCTGTCGCTGTTCCTTCATACCGTCCTCCCTTCTTCGGGCTACCGCCGCCCCAGTTTCTGGTTCAAAATTTCGTAAAAGCTGCGCCCGGTCAGGCGGACCAGCTTGATGGTGTGGCTGGAGCAGCGCAGCTCCACCGTGTCCCCGCTGGAGAGGCGGAAGGCCCGCCCTCCGTCCGCCGAGAGATAGGCGCTCTTGTGGGAGAGGTGACCCACCGTCACGTCCACAATGCGCTCCTTGCCCAGCACACAGGACTTGGTCAGCAGATCGTGGGCACAGATGGGCGTGATGATGATATTTTCGGCGGTTGGCTCCACGATGGGGCCTCCGGCGGACATGGAATAGGCTGTGGAGCCGGTGGGGGTACAGACGATGACCCCGTCGCCGGAATACTCCATGATTTTCACCTTGTCGCCGTAGACGGTCATATCCAGCACCCGGGCCACCGCCCCGTTGGAGATGACCACATCGTTCAGGGCGGTGTCCCAGAAAATGCTTCTCCCGTCCCGGAGGACCCGCATATCCAGCATCATCCGCTGCTCGGTGGTATACTTGCCCTGGGCGATCTGTCGCAGCAGGTGCAGCTCCCCCACCTCCAGCTCTGCCATAAAGCCCACGCTGCCCATGTTCACTCCCAGGATGGGGATGCGGTAGGTCCGGGCCAGTCGCGCGGAGTGGAGAATGGTGCCGTCTCCGCCAAAGCAGATGAGCAAATCGGCGTTTTTGATCTCCGTATGGATGTCCCGCAGCTTCAGATCCTTGGGCAATTCCAGGGAACGGTCCGGGCGAAAGGGCAGGCACAGACAGGTCTCCACACCGCAGCTCCGCAGGATGCGCTCCGCCTCCCGCACAGCGGTCAACCCCTTGTCCCGGTAGGGGTTGGGACTTAAAATCACTTTCATTTCTGTTTCTCCAATGCCTCATGGGAGTCACGCACCAGCGCCGCCAGCTCCGGAGCGGTGTTTTCTCCCGGCTGGACGCTGAGCCAGCCCAGATACTCGATGTTTCCCTCCGGCCCGCGGATGGGGGAATAGGTCAGCCCCCGCACCGTCAGGCCGCTGGCCGCCGCGTGGGTCAAAAACTGCTCCAGCACCTCCAGGTGGACCGCCGGGTCCCGGACGACGCCTTTCTTGCCCACTTTGCCCTTCCCTGCCTCAAACTGGGGCTTGACCAGGCAGACCATCTGAGCGTTTTCCGCCAATAGTGGCCGGAGGGCCGGCAAAATCAGGCCCAGGGAGATAAAAGACACGTCCACCGACACAAAGTCCAGCGGTTCCGGGATTTGTTCCCGCGTCAGGTAACGGGCGTTGGTGCGCTCCATGCAGACCACCCGCGGGTCGCTGCGGAGCTTCCAGTCCAGTTGACCATAGCCCACGTCCACGGCGTAGACCTTTTGCGCGCCGTTTTGCAGCATACAGTCGGTGAAACCGCCAGTGGAGGCGCCGCAGTCCATGGCAGTCACCCCGTCCAGATGGATGGGCCAGGTCTGCATCGCCTTTTCCAGCTTGAGACCGCCCCGGCTGACGTAGGGCAACGTTTTGCCCCACACCTCAATTTGAGCGTCATCTGCCACCGGCGCGCCGCACTTGTCCACCCGTTTGCCGTCCACAAAGACCAAGCCGCTCATGATGATGGCCTGGGCCTTCTGGCGGCTCTCCGCATAACCCAGTTCCGTTATCCGCACATCCAGGCGTTTTTTTGCCATGTAACGTCCCTCCAAAGGCCCTTTTCTCTCTTGTTACATCTTACATCATTTCCAGCCCGGCGGCGGCGATCTGCTCCCAACTGATGTCCAGCATCCGGCGCTGCTGCTCCACGGTCCCGTGGGGGATAAAATCCTTGCCGCAGTTCAGCAGGCGCAGTTTGTCCACCTGCACGCCGCGGGTCATCAGCTCTGCCGCCAGGACCATGCCCGCGCAGTTCTGGTGAACGACCTCTTCCGCCACCAGCAGACGGCCCGTCTTTTGGACGGACGCCGCCACCGGGTCGGCGTCAATGGGGTGGACCCGGTTGAGCTTGAGGACCTCTACGGAGTACCCGGACGCCTCGATTTGCTCCACAGCCCGGAGAACCTCTCCGGTCAGAATCCCGTGGGTGACGATGGTCAGGGCGGTCCCCTGCTGTAACGTGACCGTCGGCTCCGGTCCCGCGTCGCCGGAGTAGCCGTTTTCACCGCCCCGGGGGTAGCGGACAGCCACCGGCCCCTGGCATTTCTCCACCGCCCAGCGAAGCTGATTGGACAGCTCCGCAAAGCTGGCCGGAGCCAGCACCGTCATGCCGGGAACGGTGGAGAGATAGGCCAGGTCAAACACACCCTGATGGGTCTCCCCGTCCGCGCCCACCAGTCCGGCCCGGTCCACGCCAAAGACCGCGTGGAGGCCGCTCAGGGCGATGTCGTGGATCAGCATATCGTAGCCGCGCTGCAAGAAGGTGGAGTAGACGGCGAACACCGGCACCGCGCCCTGTTTGGCCATGCCGCCGCTCATCGCCACGGCGTGACCCTCCGCAATGCCCACGTCGAAGCATCGCTCCGGGAACTGGGTAGCGAACTCGTCCAGCCCCGTGCCGGACTGCATGGCCGCTGTGACGGCGCAAACCCGGTTGTCTGTCGCGGCGATGGAGGTCAGTGTCTCCCCAAAGACGGCGGAGAAGTCGGTGCCGCTCTGTTTCAGCGGCTTGCCCGTGGCCGGGTCAAAGGGACTGACCCCGTGGAACAGGTGGGGTTCCCGCTCAGCAGGTGGATAGCCTTTCCCCTTTACAGTGCGGACATGGACCAAGACCGGCCCCTCCAGCTCCTTCGCCCACCGGAGGATACGCGTCAGCTCAGAGAGGTTGTGGCCATTCACTGGCCCCAGGTAAGTGAATCCCATATCCTCAAACATGCTGCTGGGCAAAATAGAGCCTTTGACCGCCTGTTTGATTTTATGAGTGACGCGATAGAGTTTTTTGCCGCCGGGGATGTGATTACACACGCTCCGGTAGACCTTCTTGAAGCGCAGGTACTGGGGGCGCAGGTGGTGCCGGGAGAGCAGCTTGGCCACGCCGCCCACGTTTTTCTTGATGGACATTCCGTTGTCATTGAGGATGACCACCAGGTTCTCCCCGCTCTGTCCCGCGTCGGAGAGGCCCTCGTAGGCCAAGCCGCCGGTCAGCGCGCCGTCGCCAATGAGCGCCACAATATTGTAATCCTCTCCCAACTGGGTCCTGGCGCGCGCCATGCCCAGGGCCACAGAGACAGAATTGGAGGCGTGACCGGCCACAAAAGCGTCGTGGACGCTCTCGTTGGGCTTGGGGAACCCGGCCAGGCCGTTCAGCTTGCGCATGGTGTCCATCCTGTCCGCCCGCCCGGTGAGCATTTTATGACAGTAGCACTGGTGTCCCACGTCGAACACCAGCCGGTCTTTTGCGGTGTCATAGGTGCGGTGGAGGGCGACGGTCAGCTCCACCGTACCCAAATTCGAGGCCAGATGGCCCCCCGTCTGGGAAACAGAGCGAACCAGCTCCTCCCGCAGCTCCTGACACAGCGCGACCCCCTCGCTGTCGGTCATCTCTGTCCAGTTGATCTGTTGGAACTCGTCTGGAAGCATCGTTGCAACCCCTTTATCTCTAGTTCTATAGACTTCTTTCTCGCTGCTTCTCCAGTTTGCATCACAGGCTGTCAGGGGAAAATCACCATCTGGAACAGCAAACTGACACACAGCCCCAGCAGCGCCCCGAAAAACACCTGTAAAGGCGTATGGCCTAACAGCACTTTGACCTGCAAATTCAACAGCTCTGGCGTCATCTGCTGCCAGTTTTGCAGGATCAGATTGATGACTTTCGCTTGCTCCCCGGACTGGCGGCGCACGTTGCAGGCGTCGTACATGACCACAATGGCCATCACCGCTGAAACCGCGAACAGTCCTGAGTCAAACCCGTAGAGCAGCCCCGTGGTCACAGTACAGCAGGTGACCAGCGCCGAATGAGAGCTGGGCATCCCCCCGCTGGACAAAATGTGATGCAGGGTCACTCTCCCCTCTGTGATCCACTGGAGCAGGCCCTTGGTCAGTTGCGCCAGCAGCCAGCTCAGGGCGCTGAGCAACAGGATTTGGTTCCCAAAGGTCAGGTACATATTGATTCCTCCCCATCACGGCGAATCGAGGCCGCTCAATTCGCCCTTCCTGCCAGGTAGTCCGCAAGGTCATCCAGAAAAGCGGTTTCGGAGAACGCCCCTCGCAGGGCGCGCTTGGCCGCCGCCGTCTGTTCGTTCACCACCGCCTGGCACTGTTCCAGCCCCAGATGGGACACATAGGTGGACTTATGGCTCTCCGCGTCGTTGCCCACGGGCTTGCCCATGGTGGTCGCGTCGCTGGTCACGTTCAGCATATCGTCCCGGATTTGGAAGGCCAGGCCGATGGCGTCGGCATAAGCCGCCGCAGACCGAACCTCGTCGCTGTCCGCAGGGAATCCCGCCGCCAGCACACCCATGACGCAGGCCGCCCGCAGCAGGCAGCCTGTTTTCAGGGCGTTCATCTGAGCGATTTCGTCCAGGGAGAGGTCCCTCTGCTCTCCCTCAATGTCCAACTGCTGTCCGCCGCACATCCCCGCATAGCCCGCGGCTTGGGCCAACTCCAGCGCCGCTGCCGCCCGGACATCGCCAGGCAGGTCGGCGCTGAGAATGGCCTGAAACGCCGCGCTCTGGAGGGCGTCTCCCGCCAGAGTCGCGGTACACTCGCCGTATACCACATGGTTGGTGGGTCGGCCCCGACGCAGGCTGTCGTTGTCCATGCAGGGCAGGTCGTCGTGGATGAGAGAATAGGTGTGAAGCATTTCTACTGCACAGGCAATCGGGAGAGCTTTTTGGGGGTCTCCCCCGGCGATTTCACAGAATTTCAGCGTCAACACGGGCCGGATACGCTTGCCGCCCGCCAGCAGGCTGTAGCGCATGGCCTCCAGCAGCCGTTGCTGGGGTAAATTCTCTGCAAAGTAGTTTTCCAGCGCAGTTTCGATTTTCCTCTGGCAGAGGGTCAATTCCTCCTGAAAGGTCATCCCTTATTCCCCCTTCATCGGCTGTTCCACCGGCGCGGTGTTCGCGGCTCCAGTCAACTTGAGAACCTTCTGCTCAGCGGTGTCCAACTGCTTGGCACAGGCGGCAGCCAGCTTAGTCCCCTCTTCAAAGAGGGCCATGGACTCCTCCAGCGTGGCCTCGCCCTTCTCCAACAGGGTGACGATCTCCTCCAGCCGGAGCATGGATTCCTCGAATGTTTTCCTTCTTGCAGCCATGGTTACTCCTTTTTGTCGTCAACGGTACAAATCAGCCGTCCATCGGCCAGCCGCACCTGGATTTGCTCTCCGCTGTCCACCTGATGCACAGAGGACAACACCTTTTTCCCCTTCTGAGCCACGGCGTAACCCCGGCCCAGCACCTTCAGAGGGCTCATGGCGTCCAGCCCGGCAGAGAGGACGCTGAACCGCCGCTGTTCGCTGTTCAGGCGGCGCTCCATGCCACTGGTCAGCCGCTGCTGGGTGTAGTTCAGCAGCATCCGCCGGTCATTGACCGGAGCCATTGGGTCGGTCAGTGCGCGGGAACCGGTGCAGCGCTCCAGCCGGGCGTGGTACTGGCGCAGGCGGTTGTTCTGGCTCTGTACCAGCCGCTCCCTCAGGTTCAGCAGGGTGTCATAGACCTCGTTCTGGTCGGGAACCGCCAGCTCCGCCCCGTTGGAGGGAGTCGCGGCCCGCAGGTCCGCCACAAAGTCGGCGATGGTCACATCCGGCTCGTGTCCCACGGCGGAGATAACGGGAATTTCCGAGGCGTAGATGGCCCGCGCCACTCTCTCGTCGTTGAAGGCCCACAAATCTTCCATGCTGCCCCCGCCCCGGCCCACGATGAGCACTTCGGCCACCTTCCAGCGGTTGGCGGCGGCGATTGCGGCGGAGATCTCCGCCGGGGCCTCTGTCCCCTGGACCCGGACAGGCAACAGCTTGACCTGGGCCATGGGCCAGCGGGCGTTCAGGATGCGGAGCATATCGTGGAGCGCGGCCCCGGCGGAACTGGTGACGATGCCCACCGTCTCCGGCATCCGGGGCAGGGGCTTTTTGTGGGCCGGGTCGAACAGCCCCTCAGCTTGGAGCCGGTTTTTTAGTTGCTCAAAGGCCACGTACAACTCTCCCACGCCGTCGGGCGTCAGGGCCTCCACATAGAGCTGATAAGCCCCGTCCCTGGGGAACACCGTCACGCGACCATAGGCGATGACCTTCATGCCGTTTTCCGGTTTGAAGCGCAGCCGGACGGCGGAGTTGCGGAACATGACGCACCGCAGCGCCCCCTGGTCGTCTTTCAGGGAAAAATAGTGATGCCCGGAGGGGTATTTTTTGTAGTTGGAAACTTCCCCCCGAATATAGATCCGGCTCAGCAACCGGTCTCCGTCCAGCAGACCCTTGACGTAGGTGTTCACCTGGGAGACGGTGTAGATATTCTGTGCTGTCATTGTCCCCTCCGCAGGCGGCGGTCTGTCAAAACCGCCACGCCCATGGCGTTGTCGGTGGAAAATTCCGGCTGGGCGAACACCGCCCCGCTCATGACCCGCCGCAGCTGGCTGTTGGAGGCTACGCCGCCGGAACAGAGGACGGGCAGACCGGGGTATTCCTTCAAGGCTGCATCGGTGCAGCGTACAATGACGGAGGCCAGGGTGTTCAGGGTGAATTTTGCCACGTCTGCGGGGGCCTCCCCCTTTGCGATCAAATCGCTGGCTTTGTTCTCCATGCCGGAGAGAGAGAACCGCAGCCCGTCCAGCCGCACCCGGAACTTCGCTTTGCTGTCTGACTGGGCGGCCAGCGCGTCCAGCGGACGCCCTGCCGGGAAGGGCAGCATCAGCTTTACCCCCACCCGGTCGATGAGCTGTCCGGCGGAGAGATCGGTGGTGCCGCCGATGCACGCAGCCCGAACGTTGCTGCCCTCCGGCTCCACCAGCAGCAGCTCTGTGGTGCCGCCGGAGAGGTGCCATGCCAGCAACGGGCAGTCCAGTAGGTCCAGCCGCCCCGCCGACCAACAGGCGGCGGCGATGTGCCCCTGCTGGTGCGAGAAGGCAAAGAAGGGGACCCCCAGCGTCTCTGCCAGCACCTTGCCCTGGGACTCTCCCGCCAGGAAGCAGGGCATATAGGAGCCTTCCACCGCCCGGGGGCGGGTGCTGGCGCCCACGGCCTCCAGCCCCTCCAACCAACCGGCCTCACGCAGCGCGGCGAACCGCTCTGGCAGACGCTTGACGTGCTGAAACAAGGCGTCGCTCTGGCGCAGGCCTAGTTCCCCTTCCCGCACGGTCAGCAGGCGGCCCTCGTTCCGGCCCGTCCCGTCAGGGCGACAGACGGCGGCGGAGGTGGTGTAATTGCTGGTGTCAATGCCCAGGCAGCTCATTGCTCCGCCGCCTCAGCCCGGACGAAGGAACCGAGAATCCCGTTGACGAAGGAGACAATCTTCTCATCCTCGTACTTCCGCGTCAGTTCCACGGCGGCGTCGATGGCCGCGCCGTTGGGCACCTCCGGCATATACAAAATCTCAAACATGGCAACCCGCATGATGGCCGCCGCCACCCTGGGGATGCGCTCGAACCGCCAGCCGATGGCGTAGCGCTCGATGAACAGGTCCAGCTCATAGCCGTGGTCGCCCACGCCGGTGACAAGGCGGCGGATGTAGGCCAACTGAGCCTCGTCCGGGAACTCCCCATACAGAGGGTCCTCCTGGGCCAGTTCGGTGAAGCGCTCCTCGGTCAGTTGGTCGTCCAGCAAAGCCTGGGCGCTCAGGTTGGTGAAGCCCAGCTCATAGGAAAAGTGAACCGCGATCTCTCTTGCGGCAGTTCTGGTCATAACAAGTATTCCTCCCACTCATTTCCGGTGCTGCGCCGGAACAAACGTAAATATACAGAAGATAGGTACATTATACATCAGAATATGCAAAATGAAAACACTCTTTTTCCGCAAACACGCAGAAAAAACAGGCATCGGCGGGCCGATACCTGTGAGAATGCCGAAACCGTGTGCAGTTTTATTCCTCCGCCTGGATGACTTTGACGTTGCTGGCGGAGAAGTCCGTCTCTCCACAGACGATGTCCGTCACCACCGCTACATCGCTGGCCTCCAATTCCACGCCTCCGGCGGAGACCACCACGCTGACGCTGTTGTCCCCGATGAAGGCCACGCAGTCGGTGTACCCCTTGGCCAGAATCAGGCTCTCGATCTCCGACTCCTGCAACGTGGCCGAGGCCATGGCGGTGATGCTCTCCGCCGCGGCGGAGACCGCAGTCTCGTCCGCCTCCGGGTCGTCTACCGTCTCCTGGAGGATGGAGAGGGCGCTGTCCCTGGCCTCCTCCCGGTTCAGGCGGGCGGTGTCAAAGTAGCTGTCGGTTTCCGCCGCCAGCTCCTCCTCGCCCAGTGCGTCCTCCGCCCACTCCCCGTCCTCTGCCGCCAGCGCGCTCTCTGCGGACGATTCCGCTGAGGTGTCCGCAGAAGCGGAGCCATCTGCACTGCTGTCGGAGAGCAGGATTTGGGAATCGGAGTTCACCAGCTCCGCCTCCCCCAGTGTCTTACCGGCGGAGACCGAGCTGTCCCCCATGGCGGTGTCGCTCTGGTCATAAGACCAGTTCAAATAGACCGCCACACAGACGAACAGCACGATTGCCGCCACCACCGCGTTGCGTTTCCACAGGTTCATCATTCATTGCCTCCCGTTCTTGCACATACTGAGATACTGTCCGCGCCCAGCCCTGTCAGCGCCGCCACCGCCTTGACCACCTGGAGCCGCACCGTGGCGCTGCCGCCGCCGTCGCAAACCACCAGCGCCCCCTGGAAAGTGGGATAGATGACCTGAGTGGTCACGGTGGTCTGCTGGCTGGAGCCGTTGTTGATGACCACGGTGGTGACGCTGGAGCTGTCCCCGTCGGCCTCCCAGTCCGCAGCCAAAACCGTCTCGCTGCCGGCGGACAGGGTCAACACAACCTCCGTCTCCCCCACTCCGTCGATTTGGGCCAGACTCTCCGCCAGCCGGGTCTCCATGGCGGTCAAATCAAAGGCGTCCGCCGTCTCGCCTGAGGTCGCTTGGGCGGTGGTCTCCCGCTTTGTTGCCACACCATCGGGCCAGGCCAGCAGCACCAGCCCCACCAGCAGGATGAGCAGGGCGTATTGATAGCGTTTCAGCGGCTCCAGCAGCTTTTTCCAGTCAAAAGGCTTCTTTTCGTTCACTCGCCTCCCTCCTTTTCCGTAAACTGCACCGCCTGGGCCTCCAGGCCAAGCTCCTCCTCCGCCAGGTCGATGAGCCACGCCTGCTCCGTCTGGCTGAGGCTGCCGGAGACCGTCACCGTCTCCGGCACGAGCATCCCCTCCCGCTGGCCGCAGGAGACGGCGACAGTGCAGACAATCCCCGCCCCTTCCGCCTTGTCCTCAATATATGCAGCGGTATTCCGGGCTATGAGTTCTTCCGTCAGGGCGCTGTTGGCGTCCACAAGCGCGGTGTTGTAGTCCCCCAGCCCGGCGTAATAGTCCTGAAAGTCCTCCAGCAGTTGGGTATAGTCCGTCCGCACCGCCGGTTGCACCAGCACGAAGAAAATCAGCAGGCCACAGGTCAGATTGCTGACCCGCTTCACCGGTCCCGGCGGCATCAGCGCCTGACAGAGGGCGGTCAGCAGTGAAACGGCCGTCACCGCCAATATCCACTGGCGGAGGCTTTCCAACATGATTTCTCTCCCCTTTCAGCCCGTGGCTACAGCCAGCGTCGCAAAGACGGAAATCATCACCAGCAGGGCGGCGGTGCCGGTCATGCCCAATACCAGGGCGAAGGCTCCGGCGATGTCGTCAATGAGCTTGGGGATTTTTCCCTGGCTGATGACCGCCGCCAGCACTGCCGCCAGCCGGTAGGCCAGATACTGCGCCCCCAGCCGCAGGAATGGCGTGACGCAGAACCCCAGCACAGCCACCACGCCGAAGCTGCCCACCAGATTTTTCACGATGCCCACCCCGGAGAGCACCGTCTCCGTGGCGTTGGAGAGGATGCCGCCCACCACCGGCACCATACTGGAGATGACAGTGCGGGTCAGCTTAATGGTGGCCGCGTCGGTCCCTGCCGCCGCCACGCTGGTCAGCGACAGATACCCGGTGAAGAGCAGCAACAGCACCGTCAACAACGACGTGACCGCCCACTTGAGCAGCCGGGCAATCTCCCCCAGCCCCCGGTTATCCACCACCGCAGCGGCGGCACAGGCCGCCGTGTAGAGGTAGACGAAGGGAATCAACACCCGGTCAATGAGCGTGACCAGCACCGTGGAAAAGAACACCGTTGCCATTTGCCTTGCCACACCGCCGGTGACGGAGCCGCTGGCCACCGAACAGGTGGTGATGACCGGGATAAGCAGGTTGGAGAAGGTGTCGATGCGCTCGATGGCCGTTTTTCCCAGTTCCATCAGGGAGGACACGTCGGACACGGAAACCGCCGTCACCGCCACCGTTCCCACCACCGCCGCCGGGTCTTTGGCTCCGCCGGTGACAGCGCCCAACCCCTCCGCCACCTCGCAGAAGAGGACGATGAGCAGCAACACGCCGCTGCTCCCAACTGCGTCTTTCACCGCCGCCGAAAGCTGCCCGGACAGCAAGTCCCCCAGCTCGCCCAACGCTTCATTTAAGTTAAAGGTGTCATTCAGTTCCAGCTCCGCGCCGGAGGCGGAGGCGGCGTCCTCCAGGGCCTCGGTGTCGATGCTGTCCCACTGGGCTTCGGTCACGTCAGCGGCCTGGCACACCGGCACGCACAGCAGCAGGAGCAGCAGCGCCAAAATCGCAATCCCAACTCGTTTCATAGCAACTCACTGACCAGGGCGACCACCGCCTGCACCAGCGGCAGCGCCGCGTAAAGGGCGCACAGCCCGCCGCACAGCTCCAGGACCATGGCAACGCTCCCCGCTCCCGCATCCCGGCAGACCTGGGCCGCGAGGCCGGTGACGAGGGCGATACCCACGGTTTTCAGCAGCGGTGTGAGCAGGTCGTTGTCCACCCCGGCCAGTTCCGCCAAGGTGTAAATCAGTTCGAGAAGCTCGGACAGCTCCTGCCCCGCCGCCAGCAGCAGTCCGGCGCAGATCAGCACCCCCAGCAACAGGGCAATTTCCCCCGTCTGCCGCCGTACCGTCACCAGGCAGACCACCCCGATCATGGCCCCCGCCGCCAGTTGGTAGATGGACGGCATCTCAGAGGTCAAACAGGACCTTGACCAGGTCAAACAGCTCGCTGATCTCCTGCACCACCAGCATCAGCACCACCACCAACCCAGCCAGCGTCACCATGGTGGCCTGCTCGTCCCGCCCGGAGCGGGTCAGCACCTGGTTCAGCACTGAGACCAAAATCCCAATGGCCGCTATCCGAAAAATCAGGTCAACATCCATGTTTTTTCCTCATCAGAATAGAATCAGCACCGCCAGCAGCCCCGCCGAGGCCGCCAGGGTATACCACAGCCGCCCCTCTCCCCGCAGAGTCTCCCGCCGCCGGGCCTGGCAGCGGCGAAGGGCTTCGGCGGCATCCGCCAGCCTGTCGCACTGTTCCTCCGCGCCGCAGACGCCCAACACCTGCCCCACCTGAGAGAGCGTTTCCCGCTCCTCCCGGCTCAGGGAAAGTCCGCTTTCCTGTATCGCAACCTCCCACAGGGCGGCGAAGGGACGCTGTTCCAGCTCCTTCAGCCGGAGGGCGGCAAAGAACCGGCGAACCGTCCCCTCTGGAGAGCGCCCGGCCTGGGCCAACAGTTCCTCCATGGGCGGCGCACAAATGGTGAGCTGTCGTCGCATCCCGTCCAACGCCTGGGCCAAAGCACCCAGTTGGGCGATGTGTTCTCGTTCCATCCGCAGCCGCTGGCAGACGGGCAGCAGGCACCCCAGCAGGACGCAGACCGCGCCAGCACATTTAACCATCCTCTATCGGCTCCACCCGGTAGCTGCGGCGGGTCCCCTGGCGGGTGATGTGGATGACTTGGCGGAAGATTTTCTCTTCCAACAGCCGCCGGTACAGGGGCCGCCGCCGCAGGTCCTCCAAACTGCCGCCGTGAGCGGTGGCCAGCACCGCCACCCCGCAGTTGGCGGCGGCGGAGAGAGCGGCGATATCCTCCGGCGCGGTGATCTCGTCCGCCGCCAGCAACTGGGGATTCATAGTCCGCAGCAACAGTTGCAGCCCCTCCGCCTTGGGGCAGCCGTCCAGCACATCGGTACTGGCCCCCACGTCGAATTGGGGAACGCCGTGCCAAAGGGCGGCCACCTCGCCCCGCTCGTCCGCCAGCCCCACCCGCTGTCCGTACCGGTCCGGCCCCAGCCGAACCAGCTCCCGCAGGAGAGTAGTCTTTCCCAGCCCCGGCGGGGAGAGCAGCAGCGTGGACACCGCTCCATCTGCCCTAAATACCTGCTCCGCCGCTTCCCATCCGATGCCCTGGACCGGGTGCGCGATGCGGAGGCACAGGGAGGACAGCGCCCGGTAGCCGTGAATTTTGCCCTCCCGCAGGTCCACTGTGCCGGTGACGCCCAGCCGGTGGCCCCCTTTCAGGGGCAAAAAGCCCTGGCAGAGCTTTTCCACCGCCGCGTGGTAGCTGGCGCAGGTGGCGATCTCCAGGGTCAGCCGCAAATCGTCCGCCGTCAGCTCCAGGGGCTTGCCCATCCACAACACCGGCGTTTCCCGCCCATCCGCGCCGCAGAGGGCGAAGGGCCGCCCGGCCCGCAGACGCAGTTCCTCCGGGTCCTGCCCGGAGGAAAGCACCGCCAGACGCAACTCCCGGGGCAGAAACGCCGCCGCCTGTTCCAAAGGCGTCGCCAATGTGACCCCCTCCTCGTTGTGGTATGGGACAATCTATGCTCCCGGGCGCAAAAAAAGAACGCGCCGCAGCCTTGCAGCACGTTCTTTTCAAAGATGATGTTTTATCGAACGGGGGTGTAGTCGATTTGAGATGGTTCCCCGGTGGCCTCCAGCTTGAAAATCACCGGGCGCAGTCCGTCGTTGCAACAGCAAATCGCCACGCCGGGCTTACGAATCCAATCCCCATAGTAGAATAACTCGTTCCCTGCTCCGTGGGCCAGAGCAAACACATATTGGTAGATTGCCTTCCACGCCTCGTCGCACAGACCCTCTGGCTTGGCGTAGTCCGCGTAAAAAACCTGTCCCTCCCGCAGCATGGGGCAGGCGGTTAGCCCTTCCGCGCCGTATTCTTCCGCCAGCTCTTGGTTCAGCGTGGTTTTCAGCACCGTGATTTTGACCTTTTGCATCGTTACTCCTCCTCCGGGTCGGGGACAAACCCATTCAAATAGTACGACCCCATGGTGAACCGTTTGTCGTAGGTCAGCTCTTTGCCCAGACAGGGCAGCGGCTCCCAGGCGTTGGCCGCCTCCTCGCTCTCGAACTCCACCTCCGCGTAGGAAAAGGCACCGTGATCCACTTCGGAACACTCCAGCACATGGCCGTCGGGCAGGCGGTAAGCGTGGTAGTCCTTGTGGACCATAGGCCGGTCCAGCATCCCCGCCAACTCCTCGAACTGCGACCGTTCGATGGGGGTCTCTACCTCGTGGCGGGACAGGGTGCCTTTGCTCTTGATGCAGAGGATATAGGTGCAGTCCCCGGTGGCGCAGTTGCGGCTGCGGCGGATGCGGACGGTGACGGGGACGTTGGCCAGATAGCCCTGGTCGGTCTCCAGGTGGACGATTTCAGGGTAATCCGTAGGAAAGGCGGTCAGCCAGAATTTGCGTTCGATTTCCATAATGATTTCCTCACTTGCAACTTTATTGTCTAGCCAGCCCCTTTACTCGGCCTTGCACTGGAAACCCCTCCGCCACCGCCTACGGCGGCGGCCCTCCTCCCCTTTCAGGGGCGGCAAGAGGCGGAAGTGCTTGTTGATTGTTGCCGGTTTTGTTCGACAGATGAGGGATTTTCAGTAAAAATCTCATCTGCCACTAGAAACACAGATGATTTAAAGGGATAACCAGTTTTTATTATTGTACCGAATCTTCCACCGCCCGTCAAGGGGTTGACCGTCGCCTCATTTGACCTTATAATAACTTCTGATTTTAAAGTTTTTTATCAGGTCAAGGAGGTTATTCCCATGCTCACCCCATCCTTAGACAGCAACGCCAAAGAACCCCTCTACGAACAGCTCTACCGGTTCCTCCGCCGGGAGATCGAGACGGGCCGCATCCCCGCCGGGGAGCGGCTGCCCTCCAAACGGAAGCTGGCCAGCGACGCCCATCTCAGCGTGGTCACAGTGGAAACCGCCTACAGCCAACTTGTGGCCGAGGGCTACCTCCGCAGCGAGGACCGGCGGGGCTTTTTCGTCCAACAGGCAGCCTCCCGCCCAGAGCAGGCCCAGCCACTGTCACCGCCTCTGCCCGCCTCTCCCGCGAAACCCAGTTGCCCCTATGACTTCGCCACCAATGCGGTTGACGCAGAGTTTTTCCCCTTCTCCACCTGGGCCAAGCTGACCCGGGAGGTCCTCTCCAGCCGGGACAGCGCCCTGCTGTCCGCAGCCCACCCCCAGGGGGTGCCGGAGCTGCGCCAGGCCATTGTCAGCCACCTCTACCACTTCCGGGGCATCCAGGTACAACCGGAGCAAATCGTAGTGGGGGCTGGGTCGGAGTATCTGCTCTCCCTGCTGGTCCAACTGCTGGGCCGGGAGGGGGGCTACGCCGTGGAGGACCCTGGCTACCAAAAGACGGAACAAATTCTCTCCCACAGCGGCGCGCAGGTGTACCCCATCCCCGTGGACGAGCAAGGGCTGCGGGTGGACCTGCTGAAACAGTCCGGGGCGCGGGTGGTCCATGTGACCCCCTCCCACCACTTCCCGCTGAGCCTGGTCATGCCGGTGACCCGGCGGCGGGCGCTGCTGGACTGGGCCGCCGCCAAACCGGACCGATACATCATTGAGGACGACTACGACAGCGAGTTCCGCCTCTCCGGGCGGCCCATCCCCGCCCTCCAGGGCCTGGACCAGGACGAGCGGGTGATCTATTTGAATACGTTTACAAAAAGCCTGGCGCCGTCCATGCGCATCAGTTATATGGTGCTCCCAGCACAATTGGCCTGCCGTTACCAGCAGGAGTTCTTCTTTTACTCCTCCACCGTCCCCTCTTTTGAGCAGTACACCCTGGCGCTGTTCATGGACCGGGGACACCTGGAGCGTCATATCTGGCGCACCAGGAAAAACTACAAGGCCCGCCGAGATACCCTGCTAAACGCAGCAAAAGAAAGCGGTTTGACCGAATTTTCCGACTTTTCCGGCGGCGAAGCCGGGCTGCATCTGCTGCTGAAAGTACACGCCCAGCGGACAGAGCAACAACTTGTGGAAGCCGCTGAGAGCGTCGGCGTCCGGGTCTATCCCCTGCGGCAGTTTTACCGGCTTTCCGTCCCCCAGTCCTATATCCCCACCTTCGTCATGGGCTACGCCAGGATGCGTGAAGACGAGATTCAAGAAGCCATTCACCGTTTGGTGATGGTTTGGATAACAGCCTGACTTTCTGTTTCGAACTTTTATTCTTTCATTTTCCATAAGTTCTGCATCGCTGTTTGAGCTTATGGAAAGCTTATGGAAAATGAAATTATTTTTCTGGCCGGAATGTAACATTTTGTTACTAATTTTCTGTTACTTCCCCAAATTAAAGCGATTAATCCTCATTTTTTTAGGCGTTTTGTGCTGTCTGATTTTTCCATTCACTCGTTTTTGTTCAAATTTCACTTGACAACAGCCGTTTTTGGGTATATACTGCAAGAGCGTTAAGAATTGTAACAAAAATTACAAAGCGTAACCAAATCACAATAGAGTGTTTACACCCTATTTCTGTGGAGGTCTATGTATGATTCAACCGAATACTGAGGCGGCGCCAAAACGTCTGGCTGCTCTTGCTCTGCGTCTTGTTGCCGTCTTTGCCCTCGTGCTGGCGGTGGTCCTTGTGCTGGCCAACCCCGCGAAGGCCAAAAACGTCTATAACATCCAGGCGGACTCCGACACCTACACCATTGAGACCACATCGGACGAGGTGGACGAGGTGCTGGACGAGGCCGGGATCGATGTCAGTGCAACCGATACCATCAACACCCAGGAATCTGAGGACGCGGTGGACGTGTCCATCACCCGCGCCGAGTACGCCACCTTGACCGTGGATAAGACCCTCTCCACCGTCCTCCTTCAAGAGGATGACACTGTGCAGGATGTTCTCACCCGCCTGAACGTGGAGCTGGGCGAAAACGACATCGTTTCCATGGACCTGGACGAGACCGTCAGCGGCGGTGACTCCATCGTGGTCAACCGGGTGGAGATCAGCTATTACGACGAGGTGGAGACTTCCGCCTACGACACCGCCCGCGTCGCTGACCCCGACAGCTACATCGGCACCGAATACATCAAGCAGGCCGGTGTCGCCGGGACCGTCACCTATACTTATGAGAAGAAAATCATCGACGGCGGTGAACCTATCATCGCCCTGGTAAACACCGAGACCACCGACATGGTCACCGAAATCACCGCCTACGGCACCAAGGTCTATTTCTCCGGCCTCAGCTCCCTGAGCGCCTCCAGCGTCTATATGACCAACAAGGATGAGGAACTGGGGACCGTCACCATGTCCGACGGCAGCACCTACGGTTACAGCTCGGTGAAGAGCTTTACCGCCACCGCCTACACCTCCAAGTCCGGCAAGCACACCTCTACCGGGCGCACCGCCCAGGTGGGCGTGGTCGCGGTGGACCCCTCCGTCATTCCCTACGGGACCCGGATGTACATCACCAGCGGCAGCATCGTCTACGGCGTTTGCGTGGCCGGGGACTGCGGGGTCAAGGGCAACACCATCGACCTGTATTACGACTCCAAATCCCAGTGTTACTCCTTCGGTCGCCGGAGCTGCACCGTCTACTTCCTGAACTAAATTCGTTACCCTCTCCCCTCCCCTGCCGGGACACGCTTCCGGCGGGGGAGGGTTTTCTCTGTCTGCCCCTTTTCCTCACAGAAAAATATTTGACAAAAGTGGTATTCTATCGTATTATCATGTTATAAGAACAGACAAGGAGGTATCTGCCATGAAAATTGAAACCACCCTCCCCATCAACAACGGCACCGAGCTTTATCTGGTCAAGGACACCGTCACCCGCCCCAGAGCGGCGGTGGTCATTGTCCACGGGCTGTGCGAGCACCAGGGCCGGTATGACTACGTGGCCGCCCGGCTCAACGCTCAGCAGCTCAACGTCTATCGCTTCGACCACCGGGGCCACGGGCGCTCCGGCGGCAAGCGGGTCTATTACGACGACTGGAAGGAAATCAGCGACGACGTGAACTCCGCCGTGGAGCTGGCAGCCCAGGAGAACCCCGGTCTGCCCATCTACGTGGTGGGCCACAGCATGGGCGGCTACGCCACGGCCTGCTTCGCCACCCGGTTCCCCGGAAAGGCGGCGGGTATCGTCCTCTCCGGCGCTCTGACCCGGTACAACAACCCGCTGATGGGCGAGCTGCCCATTGCGGCCCCGGCGGACACCTACGTTCCCAACGCTCTGGGAGACGGCGTTTGCTCTGACCCGGCGGTGGGCGAAGCCTATACCGCGGACCCCTACGTAGAGAAGCAAATCTCTGTGGGCCTGATGAACAGTCTGGCCGGTGGTATCAGCTATCTCAAGGAGAACCCCGCCCGGTTTACCGACCCGGTCTTGATTCTCCACGGGCAGAACGACGGCCTGGTCAGCCCGCTGGACTCCCTCCAGCTCTACGCGGAGATCGCGTCCCAGGACAAGGCCCTGCGGGTCTATGCCGGGATGTGTCACGAGATCTTCAACGAGTTCGACAAGGACGAGCCGATTGGGGATATGATCGCCTGGCTGAATAAGCGCATCTGACAAGTTCCCCTCCCCTGCCGGGGCATAATTTCCTTAACACCCACGAAAGCACGGTGCATTAACGCCGTGCTTTTTCTATGAGCCAGTTAAAATTTTTTAACTCCAGATATTGACGAATCCCCCCGAAAGGACGTATAATGAAGCGGTCTGTACTGTGGCTTTTCCCACAGCAGGCCGCTTCTCCCGCAAGTATCCCCTTTTTGCGGTTACAATAATAGATACAAACATCATTTTGGAGGTTTTACCGTTATGAAAGGTTTCCACCGACAGATCACCGCGCTGCTTCTGGCGTTTTCCCTCTGTCTTTCCCTGCTGACCGGCTGCGCCGGAGGCAGCAGTTCCACTTCTTCCGCAGATGCCAGCGCCGAAGGCTCTGCCGCCGAAGCCAGTGTCGCTGCCGAGGTCACGGAGGGCGACACCAGCGCGGACAGCTCCGCCGAGACGGACCCCGCTGACGCTTCCGACAGTGCCGACAGCTCCGCGGGCACTAATGCGGAGGAGACCGGCACAGTCTCCGGCCCCTACGACTACACTGTGAAGATGGACGTGACAAACGTGGACTTTGACGCCCTCAGCGCCCTGAGCAACGAGAGCCTGTCCTATGGGTTCAGCAACAGCAACCGGGACGAGCTGAACCGGCCCGACGGCATTTACTATTATGACAACTACTATAGCCAATACAACGGCTACACCCACATCGACACCGAGGAAAAAATCATCTACCTGACAATGGATGAGGGGTACGAAAACGGCTGCACGCCGGACATCCTGGACACCCTGAAAGAGAAGGGCGTCACCGCCGTGTTCTTCATCACCAAGCAGTTTTATGACGAGCAGCCCGACCTGGTACAGCGTATGATCGACGAGGGCCACATTGTGGGCAACCACACCTGCGCCCACCCCTCCGGCGGAATGCCCCAGCTGGGGGCCGAGGCCGAGTACGAGGACATCAAGACTCTGAACGACCTGGTCTATGACACCTTCGGCTATCAGATGAGGCTGTTCCGGTTCCCTGAGGGCGTGGCCAGCGAGCAGGCCGTGGCCCTGCTGGACCAGATGGGCTACAAGAGCGTATTCTGGTCCTTCGCCTACAAGGACTACGACACCGAGAACCAGATGGACCCGGACGAGGCCCTCAGCGCCTGTCTGGAGTACCTGCACCCCGGCGCGATCTACCTGCTCCATGCGGTGTCCACCACTAATTCGGAGATTTTGGGCGACTTCATCGACGGTGCGCGGGAACAGGGCTATGAATTCGGCGTGTTCCCGGTGGAGGACTGACCGACAAAACAAACGTGTGACCCCCACGCTTTCCTTTCGCAGGATAGCGTGGGGGTACTTTTCTCTCATCCTCAACGGCGGAAAACCCGGTCATTGAACATGGCTCATTGCAAATTGCAAATTGTCATGCGTTATCCGCCTCTGCGCCCGCGTCCAGTTCAATACCAAACTCCCGCATAGCCTCCATAATGTGGCTGGTGCTGACATCCCGGAACTCCGGCTCACCAAACACTGAGAACAGCCACTCTACGCTCATATCCAGCCACTTCGCTACATGAGGGCTGAGGACCTGGCTGGAGCCGTTGGCGCTGGTGGCGTTGGCCAGGCTGTACCCGTGAGGACCCTTCTGGAACAGGTGAAACTCACACAGCAGTCCGTGGTCGTCGTAGGCGGTCACCAGATCCAGGCACATGCGCCGGGTCAGCGTGTCCTCGCCAGTGGTGAACACGAACAGGGGCGGCACGTCCGCCGTCACCTGAGGAGCCAGGTCCAGCCAACGGGCCTCCTCCGGCGTGGGTTCGTCCTTGCCGGTCAGCAGGCGGCACATCAGCGTGTTGCCGTCCATCACCAGTTTGGTGGCGGGATAGCCCAGAATCAGGCCGTTGGGCTTCTCCTGCCCCCACAGACCCCCGGCCAGCGCCAGGTGTCCCCCGGCGGAAAAACCGCAGGCCAGAATCTTCTCCGGGTCGATGTTCCACTCCTCCGCGTGGGCACGGATGAGGCCAATGGCCCAGTCCAGCTCTTGCAGCGGGGCGAAGCCAACCGCGTCCCAGCCCAGGGAGTAGCGCAGCAGAAAGGCGTGGAGGCCCTTGGCGGCGTAGGCCAGCGCCACCGGCTCCGCCTCACGGGGAGAGTGGTAGAGGTAGCCCCCGCCGGGGCAGATCACCACCGCCGGGCGTTTGACCTCCTGGCCCAGGTTCAGGCTGCCGTCCAGCAGATACGCCTCCAGCGTGACCTTTTCCCGCTCCGGGTGGGGAATTTGTATCGTTTTCATCTTGTTTGACACCTCTTAGTAAACTGTTTTGAAAGGTTCCTGTGCCGAAAAAAAGAGCTGACCCAAACCAAGCTTTTTCTGGTCTGGGTCAGCTCTTTGCTATTTTGAAATCAAGCACCATAACCATTCCCTCACTTTCACTGGCACGGGTGGGCAACAACCCATCAATGGAGCTTCTGTGAACAGGGCACCTCGCAACCACCACACCTGCGCTGGATTACCTCCCTCAGCCTTGACCGGGGACGGGATTACCACGGGAATCTTGTGGCTTCGCGCTGTACCAAATGGAAGGGACACCATCGGCGATTTTTGAACTCAGGGCAGCCGCCGGAACACCACCCACAAGAGAAAGAGTACTCTCGTTTTCTCTCACTTCTTTTTGTTGAATAAAGTATAACAGACCTTACTCTATTTGTCAAGCACTTTTTCAAACTTTTTATTTTTTCTTTTTCCGAAAGAACACACCCGGCCGGGAAGGTTCCCTGTCCCCCAGCCGGGTGTTAAATTGTCTCAACTATCCTCGTGGCCGGAGAATGCCTCCGCGTCGGCGGCGGCGCTCATGGCCTTCGCCAGCTCCAGATTGGCGTCCAACCCAGACTGCTGGCCCATTTGGAGCTTCATCTCGCTCCAGCGCTCCTTGCTGACCAGCACCTTCCGGGGCTTGGACCCCTCGAAGGGGCCGACCACGCCGGCCTCCTCCATTTGGTCCACCAGACGGGCGGCCCGGGCATAGCCCAGTTTCAGCTTCCGCTGGAGCATGGAGACCGAGGCCATCTCGGTTTCCACCACGGTGTCCACCGCGTCCACAAATAAGGGGTCTCTCCCCTCGTCCTGCTCCGGCTGCTGGTCTGTGCCGTCCGGCATGGTCACGTTCATGGCGGAGGCCCCGCCCTTGCCCTTCTTGTCGTTCTGTTTGGCGAACTCCTCCACCTGCTGAATGACTTCCTCATCGTAGCTGGGCGCGGAATTGGCCTTGATGTCCTCGATGACGGCGTTTACCTCCTCCTCGGAGATGAAGCAGCCCTGCACCCGGCGCTTTCCCTTGCCCAGGGGGGCGAAGAGCATATCGCCGTTGCCCACCAGGTTCTCCGCGCCGGAGCTGTCCAAAATGATGCGGGACTCCAGGGAGGACGCCACCGCCAGGGCGATCCGAGAGGGGATGTTGGCCTTCATCAGACCGGTGATAACGTCGGTAGAGGGCCGCTGGGTGGCGATGATCAGGTGCATTCCGGCGGCGCGGCCCATCTGGGCCACCCGGCAGATGGATTCTTCCACCTCCTTGGCTGCCACCAGCATCAGGTCGGCCAGCTCGTCGATGACGATCACCACGCGGGGCAGCTTTTTGGCCCCAAGGTCGGGGTTGGCCTCCACCACTGCGTTGTAGGTGTTCAGTTCCCGCACCCCCTGCCCGGCGAAGAGCTGGTAGCGCTGCATCATCTCATACACCGCCCATTGCAGCGCGCCCGCCGCCTTTTTGGGGTCAGTGACCACGGGGATGCGCAGGTGGGGAATGCCGTTGTAGTTGCCCAGCTCCACCATCTTGGGGTCGATCATAATCAGGTTCACGTCCTCCGGGGAGGACTTGTAGAGCAGCGAAATGATGAGGGAGTTGGTGCAGACCGACTTGCCGGAGCCGGTGGTGCCGGCGATGAGCATATGGGGCAGCTTGGCGATGTCCCCCACCACATTGTTGTTGGCGATGTCCTTGCCCACGGCAAAGGCCACAGGGGACTTGGCCTCCCGGAACTCCTTGGAGTCGATGACCGAGCGGATGGTGACCTGGTTGACCAGCTTGTTGGGGACCTCGATGCCCACCACCGAGTTCTGCCCCGGCACCGGGGCAATGCGGACGCTGACCACGCCCAGGCTCAGGGCGATGTCCTTGGAGAGGTTGGTCAGCTTGTTGAGGCGGATACCCCGCTCCAGCTCCAGGTCATACCGGGTGACGGAGGGGCCGCGGGTGACCTCCACGATGTTGGACTCGATGCCGAAAGACTGGATCGTTTCCTCCAGAAGCGCTCTGGTCTGTTCCAGCTCCTTCCCGGCGGCGCTGCCGTTGACCCCTTCCGCCTGATGCAGCAGCGCAACAGAGGGCGCATGATACCCTTCCTCCTTTGCCGCCGCAGGTGGTTCTTTTGTGGGCGTTTGAACGGGAGCGGCGCCTTTTTTCCTGGACTTTTTCGCGGGCTGCTCCTCCTGCTCCTCCTGCTGCACTTTGGCAAGATAATCTCCCGGTGTGCTCACCGCGGGTTTGCCGTTGAACAGCTTCTCATTCTTGCTCTGTTTCCTGGGCATCTGGCTGGCGGGAATGAAGTCCTGGCCCTCCGGGATAATGGTTTCCACCACCGGCGGCTCCATCTCATGGGGAGCAGGCTCCACCTCGTCCACCGGCAGGTCAAATTCCTTGCGGAATCGCCGCCTGGTAACGGGACGTGGGGTTTCTTTCTTTTCCGCCGGGGCTTCCGGCTCCTCCGGCTCTTCCAGCTCTTCCCCTTCCTCGTCCTCTTCCAGGTCGTAGGCCGCACCTGGTTTCAGCCGCTCCAGCAGACTGGGACGGGGCTGCTCCTCCACCGCCTGCCGTGCCGCCTTTTCCCTGCGGCGTTTTTCCTGCCGGGCAGAAAAAGCGCCGATGATTTTGTCGGCCAACAGCTCCGGCGTGACGCAGGTCAGCACCATGACAACGGCCGCCGTTACCAACAGCAGCAGAAACAGCGCCCCCCACCGGCTGAACACCTGGGAGAGGGCCACCGCCGCCGAGCCGCCCAGCACACCGCCGGTGTACCCCTGTCCCTGGAGGTCCCACAGGCGGCTCACGCCGTCGGTAGCCAGGTTCAGGTCCAGGGTTCCGAGGACGGTATGCACCATCGCCCCAACCAGCAGCGGCAGCAGCAGCGCGCAGACCGTCCGCCCTAGGACGGGCCGGTTCCGGTGGAAGAACAGTACGCCGCTGGCGATGAGCAATCCCACCGGCGCGAACCAGTAGCCGCAGCCCACTAGCCCCCGCTCCAGCCACTCCAGGAAAGCGATAAAACTCCCCTGCACCTGGAACCAGCTCAGGGCGGAAAACACCGCCAGCAGCAACAGCACCGCCGCCCACACTGTCCGGGCAGTACCGGCCTGGGCCGCATTGCGCCGCCGCCCGGCGGGAGCCGGGGTTTTTGCCGACGACGCTTTGGACGCGGCAGGCTTGGACTTATTCGCGGCGGATTTTCTGGCCTGCGCAGGCTTTTTGGTCGTCGTCTTTTTGGTCTGAGATTTTTTTGTCTGACTTGCTGCCATAACAAATTCTCCTTCGTGCAGAAACCGCTGACGGCGCGCCCAGCCCTTGCGCCAGGTTCGTTTCATCAGCGGTTTCGTTCATGAATCCGGCGGACAGCAGGGCCCGTCGAACGGAAAAGTAGAGTTGCCTTAAAGCACGAAGCTAAGTACCAGGGCAAGCACGCCTACGCCCCAGCAGTAATAGGCAAACGCGCCGAATTTGCCCTTGTCTGAGAGCAAATTCACCAGACGAATAGCGAAGTAGCCGGAGACCGTCGCCACCAGCACCCCCACCAGGTAGACCGGGATCATATCTGCGTCAATGCCCACCTCCAGCGCGTCTTTCAGGCTGAGGATGTTGGCTCCGATGACCGCCGGGATGCTCATCAGGAAGGAGTAACGCACGGCGTACTCCCGCTGATACCCCCGAAGCAGACCCGCCGCAATGGTGGTGCCGGAGCGGGACAGGCCGGGCACCGTAGCCAGGCCTTGGGCGCAGCCCACCACCAGAGCGTCCACGATGGTGGCATTTTTCTCCGTCTTTTTGCCATGGGCCATGCGGTCAGAGACAAAGAGCAAGGTGCCCGTCACCAGCAAAGCGAAACCGATGAAATAAGTGTTGCTATAGAGACTGTCCACCAGATCCTTGATGGGCAGCACCAGGAACAGGGGCAAGGTACCCACGATAATGAGCAAAATCATCCGCCGGGCGGGAGGGACCTCCTTGCCCTTGGTGCCGCCGTGGGCCAGGTCTCCGATCCACCGGAAGAACTCCAAAATCATCTCCCAGATATCCCGCCAGTAGACGATAAACACGGCGATCAGCGTTCCCAGGTGGAGCAGCACGTCAAAAAACATGCTGGTCTCTTCCGCGCTTTGCAGCCCCAGGAAGTTTTGAAACAGCGAGAGGTGACCGGAGCTGGAAATGGGCAAAAACTCAGCGATGCCCTGTACCAGGCCCAGAAATGCGGATTGCAGATAGGTCATAGGTTTGGTTCCTCCAAAACAGGCGAAATGGATAGAGATTGAAGCAATGGTGGCCCTTAGTCGTTGTAGAAGGCCCGCATTGCCCGGTAGGTCATATAGCAGTCCAGCTTGCCGGACACCTCAAAGGGAGAGTGCATGGCCAGCAGAGGGGTGCCCGCGTCCAGCGTAGGGATGCCCCGGCGGGTCATATAGTGGGCGATGGTGCCGCCGCCGCCCTCGTCTACCTTGCCCAGCTCGCAGATCTGCCAGACCACGCCGTCGGCGTCCAGCACCCGGCGGGCATAGGCCACTACCTCGGCAGGGGCGTCCGACGCGCCGCTCTTGCCCCGGCTGCCGGTGTACTTGCACAGGCCCACGCCCTTGTTCAGCCGGGCGGCGTTGTGGGTGTCGTACACATAAGCGAAGTTGGGATCGTAGGCGGCGGTCACATCCACGGAGAGGCAGAAGGAGTTCTCGATGCAGGTGTTCAGGTCGGCGCCCTGGGCACGGCACAGGTCGGCCAAGAAGATGTCGAAATAGGCGCTGTCCATACCGGTCAGCCCGTAGGAGCCGATCTCCTCCTTGTCGGTGAGGATGCAGATACCGGTGCGCTGGAGGGTGTCCTCGCTGTCGAACAGAGCCTTGAGGATGGCGTATCCACAGACCCGGTCATCCTGACCGTAGCCGCCGATCAGGGAGCGGTCCAGCCCCACATCCGCCGGGTGGTAGGCGGGCGTGGCGCACAGCTCGGCGGAGATCAAATCGGCCTCGGTGATGCCGTACTTTTCGTTCAGCAGGTTCAACACCATCTGCTTGACCCGGTCCTTTTCGTCCTTTTCGGGAACGGGGCAGCTACCCAGGATGATATTCAGGTCCTCGCCCTTGATGGCCTGCCACAGGGGTTCCTTGGACTGTTTATCCGCCAGGTGGGGCAGCAGGTCGGGGATGGTCAGCACAGGGTCGCCGGGTTCGTCGCCGATGCGAACGGTGACGGTGGTGCCGTCCGCCTTGCAGACCACGCCGCGAAGGGCCAGAGGGATGGAGACCCAGTGGTATTTGCGGATGCCGCCATAGTAGTGGGTCTTGGCCAGGGCCAGTTCGCTGTCCTCATAGAGAGGGGTGGGCTTCAGGTCCAGCCGGGGGCAGTCGATGTGCGCGCCGCCGATGACCACGCCCTGCTCCAGGGACTTCTGTCCGATGACTGCCAGCAAAATGGACTTGTTGCTGATGACGCGATAGACCTTGTCGCCGGGTTTCAGGGCTTCGCCCCGCACCAGAGGCCGGTAGCCCCGCTCTTTCGCCAGCGCCACAGTCTCGGTCACGCACTCCCGCTCGGTGTGGCCCTTGTCCAGGTAGTCCTTGTACCCTTCGCAGTAGGCGTTCATCTCTGCACGCTCCGCCGCCGAAATGCGGTCATAGCCGTTGTCCCGGTTCAGCAAAAGCGTTTCCTTTTTTGTTTCTTCCATGATAATCGGCTCCTATCAAAATCCAAAATTTAGGATACCCCTTTGTATCAGCCTTTTTAGTGATTTCAAACGGAAAACCTCTCCACCACATGGCTGCGCAAAAAGGATAACCAGTTTCAAAAACTACTCACACATTGTATCCATTTGTTTGCGGTTTGTCAACCATCTGTAAACCGCTCTTCGTCATCGCAAGGGCCTGGCTGCTGTCACGGCTCCCTCAGCAGCCGCCGGAACAGTTCCCGCACCTCCGCCTGGAACGCCTCCCGGCTGCCGTCGTTGACCAGTACATAGTCGCACATGGCCCGATACCACGCCTCGTCCTTCTGGGCGGCGACTCTGGCGCGGGCGTAGTCCTCGCTGATGCCCTCTCTGTCCATAATGCGCCGCACCCGGACCTCTGCCGGGGCGCAGATCGCTATGATTTTGTCGCAGTCCTCTCGCAGCTCGCTCTCCAGCAGGGCCACCGCGTCAATGGCCGCTCCAGCGCGCCCGGTCTGCTCCGCCTCCCGGACCTGGCAGCGGACCTCCCGAACGATGAAGCCGAAGGTAATACCGTTCAAGTCGGCCAGCGCTTGTGGGTCGTGAAATACGATGTCCCCCAGCTTCTTCCGGTCGATCCCCTCCGGGCCGGACACCGGCCCGAACCGGGCGGTCAGCGCCTCTTGCAGTGGTACGCTGGTGCGCAGCAGCTCATGATAGATGGCGTCGCAGTCCAGAACCGCCGCGTTCAGCGCCTCCAGCTCTCGGAGGGCAGTGGTCTTACCCGCGCCGGTGCCGCCGACGATGCCCAGCACCTTCATCGGACTTCCACCACGTGGAACCCGGCAGCCTTTTTCAGTCGGTTGCCCACTGCCAGCCCCAGCCCCTCGGAGTCGGGGCACTGGGCATAAATTTCCTGCACCTGGGTACTATCGAAGGCCCGCAGCGCATCGAACACCCGCCTGGCCTGCTCCGCCTTGTCCTCCACGCTGCCCAGGGACTGCACCACCTGCTCCTGGTAACGCTCCGCGAACTCGTCAAAGCAGATGACCCCGGAGTACCGGCCCACGTTGGCCTGAATAAACCGTGCGCTGCGCTCCGGCTCCCCCACCACCACAGTGACAGGGGCCTTGGGCGCATAGTGCCGGTAGGCCATGCCGGGGGCGCGGGGCACCTCGCCGGGAGCCGGTTCGCTGGTGACGGCCCCGTTGATGCGGACGGTGCCAATGACCGCCTGAATGTCCTCCAGAGGCATTCCGCCGGGGCGGAGCAACTGTGGCGGCTCACAGGTCAGGTCGATGATGGTGGATTCCACCCCCACAGCGCAGTCTCCCCCGTCCACGATGCCCTCGATTTTACCCGCCATGTCCTCGATGACGTGCTGGGCGGTGGTGCAGCTTGGGCGGCCCGATGTGTTGGCGCTGGGGGCCGCCACCGGCACCCCCGCCGCCTTTATAATCGCCAGGGCCACGGGATGGGAGGGGCAGCGGACGGCCACGGTGTCCAGCCCGCCGGTGGTGCGCTTGGGCACCACGTCTTTGGCCTGCAAGATCATAGTCAGGGGGCCGGGCCAGAATTGTTCCGCCAGCCGGTAGGCCACTTCCGGCACATCTTTGCAATAGTCCGCCAGCCAATCCGCCGAGGGGACGTGGATGATGAGCGGGTTGTTGGAGGGGCGGCCCTTGGCCTCGTAAATGCGGCGCACCGCGTCCTCGTTCAGCGCGTCCGCCCCCAAACCGTAGACGGTCTCCGTGGGGATGGCCACCAGTCCGCCCTCCCGGATGATATGCGCGGCCTGGTCGATTTCTTCCTGATATCCCTCTGCCTGGGGGATGATAAACAGCTTGGTTCTCATGCTTTGCCTCTTAACGGTTTATAACGAATGTTCCGCCAGCTTCTCCGCTTGTGCGGCGGAGGCCAGCGCGTCGATCAGCTCGTCCAGCGCTCCATCCATGACGCTGTCCAGCTTGTAAAGGGTCAATCCGATCCGGTGGTCCGTGACCCGGCCCTGGGGGAAGTTGTAGGTGCGGATGCGCTCGTTGCGCATCCCCGTTCCCACCTGGCTGCGGCGGTCCGCCGCCACCGTCTCCTGCTGCTCCCGCAGCTTTTGCTGGTAGAGCCTGGCCCGCAAAATCTCCAGCGCCCGGTCTTTGTTCTGGAACTGGCTGCGCTGATCCTGGCACTCCACCACCGTCCCCGTGGGGATGTGGGTCACGCGGATGGCGGAAGAGGTCTTGTTGATGTGCTGGCCTCCTGCGCCAGAGCTGCGGAAGGTGTCGATGCGCAGGTCGTTTCGGTCCAATTCAAACTCTACCTCGTCCACCTCCGGTAGCACTGCCACGGTGACGGTGGAGGTGTGGACCCGCCCACCGGATTCCGTCTCCGGCACCCGCTGGACCCGGTGGACGCCGGATTCGTACTTCATGCGGGAATAAACGTCCTCGCCGCTGACGGTAAAGGTAATTTCCTTCACACCGCCCAATTCGGTCAGACTGGCGTTGGCGACCTCCTGTTTCCAGCCCCGGCGGTCTCCGTACATGCCGTACATCCGGTAGAGGGAGTGGGCGAACAGGGCGGCTTCCTCTCCCCCGACCCCGGCGCGAATCTCCACAATGACATTTTTGCCGTCGTTGGGGTCCTTGGGCAGGAGTAAAATTTGCAGCTCCCGCTCCAGCCGCTGAGCGTCCTCCTTGGCGGTCTGGTACTCCTCCGCTGCCAGCGCCCGCAGCTCCGGGTCCGGGTCGTGGGACAGTTCCTCGGACTGCTCCATGGTCTCCTGGCAGCGCTGCCACGCCCGGTAGGTGGTCACCAGCTCCTCCAGCTCCCGCAGTTCCCGGTTCAGTTTTGCCACCAGAGCGGCGTCGTCGTAGGTCTCCGGCTGGTTGAGCCGGGCCTGCACCAGACTGTACCGCTGCTCCAGTTGCCGCAGTTTTTCAAACATTTTATATCGTTCCTTTGTCAAACAGCCAGGATTTCACCAGCGCCGCGCCCTCTCTGGCCCGGAAGTAGGTCTTGTACCCGATTCCACCCGGCACCGGTGTGGAGAGGGTGCTGATTTCCAGCCCAATGCGCCGGGCCAACAGCTTCACCCGCGCCAAATGCGCCCCGTTGCTGACCACCAGCAGGTTTTCCGTGGAATATCCCTGACTTTGCAGCAGCCGGGCGGAAAAGAGCAGGTTCTCCAGGGTGTTGGTGGCGCTTTCCTCCAATAAAATTTGTTCCCGATGGAAACCGCCCTCGACCAGATAGTCCGCCATGCAGGAGGCTTCGGAGAACGGCTCGTCGTCCCCCATCCCGCCGGTGACCACCACGGTCATGTCCGGGTGGGTGTCCAAATAGTCCAGAGCAACGTCCAGCCGCCCTGTCAGCACTGGGGAGGGTTCGTGGTTCCAGAGCTTGGCTCCCAGAATCACCATGACCTCCGGCTCCCCGTTGATTTGGCTGTCAGAATTTGCGTAAATCATCGCTTCCAGCCCTCCAAACACTGCGCAGACCGCCAGCACCCCGGCGGCGGCGGACCGGAGCAGCCATTTTCTCTGGCGGGGCGGCAGCAGCGCGGCCACGGTCAGCAGCGCCAGCAGCACTGCCAGGCCCCACAGGACCAGCGCCCCAAAGAGCCACGGTCGGCCTCCCGTGTACAGCAGATACCCTCCGGCTGCCAGCAGGAGCAGCGCTCCCGCCCCGCCCAAGGACCAGCGCCGGGCCAACGTGTTCACTTTTCCGCCTCCAGCTCCAGGGACAATGCCTCCCACTCCTCGTAGAGGGTGGCAAGCTGCTCCTCCAATGTCTGTTGCTCGACGGTCAGCTCCTGGAGCCGCTGGTAGTCGGTGGCGTGGACCTCCATCTCGCCCTCCAACTCAGCCTGTCGCTCCTCGGTTTTGGCGATCTCCCGCTCGATTTGGTTCAGGCGCTTTTCCAACTGCTTGGTGCCGCCGGTGCGCTTGGGCTTTTCCTTTTTGGGCTTCTCCACCTTGGGCTGGAGGACACTGCGCAGTTCTTCCTCCCTGGCCTTTTTCGCCAGCCACGCCTCATAGCCGCCCCGGAAATCGGTGATGTGCCCGTCCTCCAACACCCAGATGCGGGTGGCAAAGCGGTTAATGAAATACCGGTCATGGGAGACGAACAGCAGCGCCCCGTCGTACTCTTCCACGGCGGACTCGATCCACTCTCTGGAGGCGATGTCCAGATGGTTGGTGGGTTCGTCCAGCACCAGCAGGTTGATGCGCTGGTCCATAAGCATACACAGCCGCAGACGGCTCTGCTCCCCGCCGGAGAGGGTGGCGACCTCTTTGAATACGTCGTCCCCCTGGAAGCGGAAAGCCCCCAGCCGGTCCCTGGCCTCCTGCGCCGAGCAGTTCTGGGCGTAGAGCATGGTGTCCAACAGCGTCCGGTCGGGCCGGTCAAACCGGATGATCTGGGGCAGGTAGCCGGGACGCACCGAGGGGCCAAAGTGGATATTTCCCCGGTAATCCTTGTCCTCCCCCAGCAGGATTTTCAAAAAGGTGGTCTTTCCGGTGCCGTTGTCCCCCAGCAGGGCGATACGCTCCCCGCCGATGACCTCTAAACTCACATCAGAGAACAGGCTGCGACTGCCGAAGGACTTGCCCAGCCCGGTCAGAGTGAACAGCTCGTCTCCCCGGAAGTCCCGGGTGGCAAAGCCTATGGTCATGGCCCGCTCTTTCGCCACCGGACGGCCCGTGGTGCGCATCCGCTCCACCCGCTTCTCGATGGCGAAGGCGGTCTTGTGCATTTTCTCCGTTCCTCGCTCGTGCATCAAGGTAGCTGTGGCGGTGAGCTGGGCGATTTTGGCCTGCTCCTTCTGGTACTGCTTCAACTGCTCCTGGTAGCGTTTTTCCTTTTCCACCACGTAGAACGAGTAGTTCCCGGCGTAGAAGCTGGCCTTGCCCCGGTCGATTTCGATGACCCGGTTCACCACCCGGTCCAGGAAATACCGGTCATGAGAGATGGCCAGCACGGTCCCCCGGAACCCATCCAGGTAGCGTTCCAGCCACTCCACGGCGTGGAGGTCCAGGTGGTTGGTGGGTTCGTCCAGAAGAAGGATGTCCGTATCCTCCAGAATCAGCCGCCCCAGGTTGACACGGGTCTTTTCGCCGCCGGAGAGCATCTCAAAGGGCTGCTTGCGCATCTCCGGCGAGATGCCCAGGCCGTTGCAGACCTTGTTGATCTGCACCGGGATATCGTAGCCTCCCGCTCGGGCGAACTCCGCGCTGAGGAAATCGTAGCGGTTCAGGGTCTCAGCGGAGACATCCCCCGCCGCCATTTTCGCGGCCAACTCCTCCATCTCCCGCTCCATCTTGTGGACCCGGACAAAAGCGTCGTCCAGCACTCCCTCCACGGTGCAGCCGTAGGGGTAGACGGGGATCTGAGAGATAAGACCCATCCGTTTGCCGGGGGCGATGGAAACAACGCCCTCGTCGTAGTCGTATTCCCCGGTCAAAATCTTGAACAGAGTGGTCTTTCCGCAGCCGTTTTTGCCCAGGATGCCCACACGCTCGCCCTGATTCACCTGGAAAGACAGGCCATCCAGCAGATTGTCCCCAATGGTAAAGGATTTTACCAGATTTGTCACCGATACGTCGATCATTTTCTCTAATCTACCACCATTTTTAATCTGTAAAGTATATTAGCTTCACAGATTTGTTTCATTAAATTTCGTTGGTAATACCCTTGATGTACTCCACCAGCTCCTCCATTTTCATGCCCCGGCTGGCCTTGCACAGCACCGTGCAGCCAGGCTTGACCACCTGGTCCAGCACGGCCTTCGCTTCTTCTTTGGTGGGGCGGGTATAGCACTCCGTTCCAGGGTACTCCACTGCGCCGTTGTAGATGTTTTCCGCCAAATCGCCCACGGCGATGAGGATGTCAATGCCGCACTGCCCCACAAAGCGGCCCACGCCTTCGTGGAGTGTGGGGCCCAGGGACCCCAGCTCCAGCATATCCCCCAACACGGCGATTCGCTTGCCTCCGGAGAACTTGGACAGCACGTCCACCGCCGCCCGCATGGACTGGGGGTTGGCGTTATAGGTGTCATTGAGAATGGTGATGCTCTCCCCCCGGTGGATGATGTCCATCCGCATCCGGGTGGGGACAAACGCGGTAACGCCCCGACGAATTTCCTCGGTGGTCATGCCGAACCAACTGCCCACGGCGCTGGCGGAGAGGACAGAGTAAATCATATAGCTGCCCAGGCCGGGGATGGTCTGCTTCCAGCTATCCTGAGGGGCCTTGACCTCCATGACCATGTGGTCGTCATAGTTCTCATCCAGGCTGACGCAGCGGAAGGTGTTCCCCTCCTCCGCGCCGTACCACATGATCTGCTGACGCAGCTTGCCCTCCAGGGTGCGCAGCAGCGGGTCGTCTCCGTTGAGGATGGCCGCGCCCTTGCCGGTCATGCTGTTGAAGATCTCGCTCTTGGCCCGGAGGGTGTTCTCCCGGCTGCCCAGGTTCTCGATGTGGGCGTCCCCGATGTTGGTGATGACCGCCACATCCGGGCAGACGATTTTGGTCAGGTAGTCGATCTCTCCCAGGTGGTTCATGCCCATCTCCACCACCGCTACCTCATGCTGGCTGTCCAGCCGGAACAGGGTCTTTGGAACGCCAATGTTGTTGTTGAAGTTGCCCTCGGTTTTCAGCACCCGGAACCGCTCGCCCAGCACGGCGGCGATCATGTCCTTGGTGGTGGTCTTGCCCACGCTGCCGGTGACGCCCACCACCTTCACTTGGAACTTGTGGCGGTAGTACCGGGCCAGGTCGCCCAGGGCCAGGGTGGTATCCTCTACCTTAATGTAAAACTTCTCCGGGTCGTAGTGGTTCAGCTCCACGGCGGTCAGCGTCCCGGCAGCGCCGGATTGCAGGGCCTTTGCGATGTAGGTGTGGCCGTCGAACCGCTCCCCAACCAGGGGGACGAACAGCGCCCCCAGGCTCATGGCCCGGCTGTCGGTGTCCACAGAGGTGACCAAAACGTTCAGATTGCGAAAGCTGCCCAGCAGTTTGCCGTGGACGGCTTCGACGATTTCCCGCAGGGTAATGGGTTCCATTTCTCCTCCTGTCCCAGTCAGCCCCTGATGCGCAGGGACTCGTTGACGATGGTTTCACACAGTTCGCCGTAGCTGATGCCCACCACGGCGGCCTCCTGGGGCACCAGACTGGTGGGGGTCATGCCGGGCAGGGTGTTGATCTCCAAAAACCAGGGGGTGCCGTCCTCGGTGACGATGAAATCCGCTCTGGCGTACACCGCCATGCCCACGGCGTGGAACACCTTTTCCGTGTCCTCCCGCAGACGGCGCTCCCACTCCGCCGGGATGGGGGCCGGGGTGACTTCCTCCGCCGCGCCGGGCTGGTACTTGTTCTCGTAGTCGTAAAAACCGGTCTTGGGGATGATTTCGATGGAGGGTAGCGCCCGGTCCACCAGATAGGCCACCTGGATCTCACGCCCGGCCACGTACTGCTCCAGCACGACGCTGGCGCCCAGGGGAACGCAGTTCTCCAGGGCCTGCGCCAGCTCCTCCCGGGTGCGGGCAATGGCCACACCGATGGAGCTGCCAGAGGCCAGCGGCTTCACCACCACAGGGAGGGCGGTGCGCTGAGCGATGGCAGGGATGTCCGCCGGGGTGTAGGTGACCTTCTCCCAGGCGGGGGTCTGGACCCCGGTGGGGATGACCAGCTTTTTGGTCAGGTCCTTGTCCATGGCAATGGCCGCCGCCAAAAAGCCGGTGCCGGTGAAGGGGATGCCCAGGGTTTCAAGGGTGGCCTGGATGCGCCCGTCCTCGCCGCAGGCCCCGTGGAGGGCCAGAAAGACGATGTCCGCCAGGCGGCACAGCTCCAGCACGCCTTTTCCAAAGAGGCTGTCGCTCTTCCACTTTCTGGCCGCCTTCAGCGCCTCCAGGTCCGGAGCCTGCCGGGAGACCTTCTTCCAGTGTTCAGGCAGCGGAGCCTGAAACAGCGCCTCCAGGGACTGGGTCTCATCCTCAATGCCCAGGTACAGGTCCACCAGGGCCACCTGATGGCCCCGTCCCCGCAGGGCCTCGGACACCAACACGCCGGAGGACAGGGAGACGTTGCGTTCGTCGCTGAGTCCTCCCGCTAAAACAACGATTTTCATACAGTTAAAACTCCTTTTCGCGGAGATCAGGCAGTCGATTTGTCCCGGCACACGCAAAGCAAAACAGGAAAGCGGGGCTTACACGCCCCCTCGCCGGGCAAAAGACCGCCGATAAGATTGCATACATCGTATAGTATAGCACACTGAAAAGCGTAACACAACCGAAAAATCAGGAGGATTGCGGGTTCGTTCTCGTCGAATTGCGCAAGCCGCCTTGACGGTTGGTGTTTCGTAGTATACAATAAAGAGAACAATCCGCAAGCCCGGCAGGAAAGTGAAGCAACAAATGAGAAAGAGAATCTTTGAAATCATAGAAAAGTCAAATGGAGATGACAGACTGAGCGCAATTTACGATTACAGTATGATGGCAATCATCGCTGTCAGCCTAATCCCGATGGCGTTTAAAGAGACAAACGCCATTTTTACTCTTATTGACTATACCGCTGCTATTATTTTTTCTGTAGACTACCTTTTGCGTCTGATAACAGCGGATTTCAAGGTTGGTAAGGGTGCAGCGTCTTTTTTTCTTTACCCATTCACTCCGATGGCCATTATAGACTTACTGTGCATTTTACCAACCTTTACCGCTTTGGCTGGTGGGTTCCGAATCCTTAAAATATTCCGTTTGTTACGTACCTTCCGCGTATTTCGCACCCTTAAAATGTTTCGATACTCACGGAGTATAGAAATCATCCTAAATGTGATTCAATCACAAAAAAATTCACTGGTTGCCGTTGGAACACTGGCTGTTGGGTATGTTTTAATTTCCGCTCTCATTGTTTTTAATGTGGAGCCAGACACTTTTGACACATTCTTTGATGCGATTTATTGGGCAACGGTGAGCTTGACCACAGTAGGCTATGGAGATATATACCCCGTAACGGTCGTTGGCAAAATCGTTGCAATGATGTCCTCCTTTATTGGAATTGCCATCATTGCGCTCCCATCCGGTATAATCACTGCTGGATATATGTCGGAGCTATCAAAGCAGGATTGAGTTTACCCCATGGAAAGGAGTGACTCTTACGGAATACAACGTCATTCGTTCCTCCCGAAAGACCCTGTCGGTCCAGGTGGACGCCAGGGGCGTCACCGTCCGCGCACCGATGCAGACCACAGACGCGCAAATCAAGGCATTCGTCGCAAAGAACCAGGCGTGGATCGAGAAAAGCCTTGCCCAGTACGAGGCCCGGCGGGCCGCCCTGTCGGACCTGCCCCTGCTGACGGAGGAGGAAATTCGCGCCCTGGCGGAGCAGGCGGTAAAAGTCATCCCGGAGCGGGTGCAGTACTATGCGCCGAAAGTCGGCGTGACCTATGGCCGCATCACCATCCGCAACCAGCGCTCCAAGTGGGGCAGTTGCTCCGGCAAGGGCAACCTGAACTTCAACTGTCTGCTGATGCTGGCCCCGCCGGAGGTGCTGGACAGCGTGGTGGTCCATGAGCTGTGCCACCGGAAGGAGATGAACCACTCCGACCGGTTTTACGCCGAGGTGCTGCGGGTGTTCCCCGATTACTGGAAGTGGGACAAGTGGCTCAAGGAGAACGGCGCGGCGCTGATGTACCGCATGACGGGCCGATAGGATAAGCTATTAGCCATTAGCTGTTAGCTGTTAGTCAGGCACTACCAACCAACAGTGAACATCTACAAATAAAAGCGAAAAACAAATCCAGCCGTTTGTAAAGCAACGCAAACAGTAAATGCAGCACGTAATGTCAAGAACCACGAAGCTAATAGCTAAAGGCTAAAAGCTAAATACCCATAATATAGAATATACGACTCAAAATAATCTGGAGATGAATACAATGGACCTGACAAAACGTCCCCGCCGTCTGCGGGGCAATTCCTCCATCCGCAAGCTGGTGCGGGAGACTCGGATGTCCCCGGAGAGCCTGATTTACCCAGTGTTCTTCGTGGAAGGGACCACCATTCAGCGGGAAATTCCCTCCCTGCCCGGACAATACCACTGGTCGGTGGACATGGTTCCCGTCCTGGTGGACAAGTGCCTGGCCCACGGCGTCAGCCGCCTGTTGCTCTTTGGTATCCCCGACCACAAGGACGGCTGCGCCAGCGCCGCCTATGACCCGGAGGGCATCATTCAGCGGGCCATCCGCGCCATTAAAGCCTATTGCCCGGAGATGTATGTCGTCACCGACGTGTGCATGTGTGAGTACACCGACCACGGCCACTGCGGTATCCTCTCCGGCCAGGAGGTGGACAACGACAAGACCCTGGAGGTGCTGGCCAAGATCGCCCTGTCCCATGTGGAGGCAGGGGCGGACATGGTGGCCCCCTCGGATATGATGGATGGGCGCATCGCCGCCATCCGCCAGACGCTGGACGCACACGGACACCAGACCACCCCCATCCTGTCCTACGCGGCGAAATATGCCTCCGCCTTTTACGGTCCCTTCCGGGATGCGGCGGGCAGCGCTCCCGCCTTCGGCGACCGCCGGGGCTACCAGATGGACCCCCACAACGCAAAGGAAGCCCTGAAGGAGTGCGACCTGGACGTGGAGGAGGGCGCGGACATCCTGATGGTCAAGCCCGCTCTCCCCTATCTGGACGTACTGCGCCGGGTGGCGGACCGCTACGACCTGCCCGTCTGCGCCTACGCCGTCTCCGGCGAGTACGCCATGGTCAAGGCAGCGGCGGCGGCGGGTCTCATTGACGAGTACCGGGTCATGTGCGAGTCCGCCGTCTCTGTCTACCGGGCGGGGGCGGACATCCTCATCACCTACTACGCCCTGGAGCTGGCGGACGCCATGCGGAAAGGAGACATCGGCTGATGGATTCTCATACTCTTTTTGAACGGGCAGTAAAGGTGCTGCCCGGCGGGGTCAACTCCCCGGTGCGGGCCTGCAAAAACGTGGGCTGCGAGCCGCGGTTCATCGAAAAGGCGGACGGCTCCCACATCTGCGACGTGGAGGGCCGGACGTACATCGACTACGTTGGCTCCTGGGGTCCCATGATCCTGGGCCACAACTTCCCCCCTGTGGCGGAGGCCGTCCGGCAGGCGGTGGGCAACGGCCTGTCCTTCGGCGCGCCCTGTCAGGCGGAGGTGGACATCGCTGAGCTGATGGTGCAGATGGTCCCCGGCCTGGAGATGGTGCGGATGGTCAACTCCGGCACCGAGGCGGTCATGTCCGCTCTGCGGGTGGCCCGGGGCGTGACGGGCCGCACGAAAATCATCAAGTTCGCCGGGTGCTACCACGGCCACAGCGATTCCATGCTGGTCAAGGCCGGTTCCGGCGCGCTGACCGGCGGCAGTCCTGACTCCAAGGGCGTCACCGCCTCCACCGCCGGGGACACCCTGACTGCCCAGTACAACGACCTGGACAGCGTGGTCGCCCTGCTGGAGGCCAACCCCGGTCAGGTGGCGGCGGTCATCGTGGAGCCGGTGGCCGCGAATATGGGCGTCATCCCGCCCAAGAAAGGCTTTTTGAAGGGACTTCGGCAGCTCTGCGACCAAAGCGGCGCGCTGCTCATCTTCGACGAGGTCATCACCGGGTTCCGGCTGGCCCCCGGCGGCGCGCAGGAATACTTTGGCGTCCGGGCGGACCTTGTCACCTATGGCAAAATCATCGGCGGCGGGATGCCCGTGGGGGCCTACGGCGGCAGCCGCGCCCACATGGAGCAGGTGGCCCCCTGCGGCCCCATCTACCAGGCGGGGACCCTCTCCGGTAACCCCGTGGCAATGGCGGCAGGTCTGGCCCAATTGACCTACCTTCATGAGCACCCGGAGGTCTACACCAACATCAGCCAGAAGGGGGCAATGCTGGCCTCCGGCCTGCGGCAAATAGCCGAGGCCAGGGGCATTCCTGTGCAGGTCAACCAGGTCTCGTCCCTGCTGACGATTTTCTTCACCGAGACCCCTGTCACCGGCTACGCGGGGGCCTGCGCCAGCGATTTGGAGCGTTTCGCCCGGTACTACCGGGGGATGCTGGCGGGCGGCGTGTACGCGGCCCCCTCCCAGTTCGAGGCCATGTTCCTCTCCAACGCCCATACCGCCGACGACATCGTCCGCACGCTGAACACCGCCGAGCGGGTGTTTGGGACACTGTAAACCGAGAAAAAGTGCAAAAAACCACGCGGGGCGGAGATTTTTTCCGCTGCCCGCGTGGTTTTAATGTTTTTTTCATCTTTGCGTCCGCACAGGCGCAGCCTGTCACCGGAGGATGTTCAGCGCCAGGCACAGCACCAGCATACACCCCAGCAGCACGCCGGAGCGTTTCAGAGCGTAGTCCTCCGCCGCCTTGTTTTCCTCCGTCTGCGCTTCATCGTCCTTCTGGCTCATGTGGATGCGGTAGAGCTTCTGACCCGACCACAGCAGCAGCCCAATGCAGAGGAAAATGAGAACCCACAGCACAGTCATTTCTGTCACCTGTCCTTCTAAAACGGTAGATTTCCAGCAATTAAGGCGACGCCGAACAAAATCAGCGCAATCGTCACCACCCGCCGCGCCAGCGCCTCGTCCAGCCGCTGGCTGCTTTTCATGCCCAAAAACAGCCCCACCAGCATCACGGGGAGTAGCAGCATGGCCTGATGGACCACCTGGGCGGTGATAATGCCCAAATAAGTGTACACCACCACCCGGAAGGTGCTCTCCACGATGAAAACCGCGCAAATGGTGCCCTTAAACTCCCGGCTGTCGCTGGTGACACGGCTGACATAGGCCGCCAGCAGCGCGCCCACGCCGTACAGTCCGCACAGTACACCGGAGAGAATGCCGATGACCGCCAGCACCAGTTTGGACTGCTGCCGCTGCTCCTTCTGCCGCTCCCGGAGCAGCATTTCAATGCCCAGCGCCGTGATGACCACGCCGAAAAACAGCTTCACCGCCTGGGAATCCGCGTTTTTCAGCAGCAGCACGCCGGGGATGTTGCCCGCCAGCACCAAGAGGCTCAGCAGGCCGCAGTAGCGCCACTGGACGGACTTGCGCTCCGACCAGACCAAAATGAAATTGCTGGGGTAGACCACCAACAGCTCTACCGGCGAAATAGCCACGTTAGCGTTGGCAAAGCTCAGGATGCCGGTGAAAACCAGCGTGTTGGCGAAGCCGCACAGCCCCTTGACAAAAAAGGCGCACAGCGTCGCCGCGATCCACAGCCCCATCTCTCTGTCCTCTTCTCCCGTCAGTAAGTGACCCGGAACTCCCGCTCCGACACCGTAGGGATGTCTGACACGTCCACCCAGTCCACTCTGGCGTAGCGCATATGGCGGAGATCTGCCAGCAGCGCGTCCAGGTCGGCGCTGGGACCCTGGACCTCCATCTCCACCGTGCCGTCGTCGCAGTTGCGCACCCAGCCGGTCAGGTTTCTCTGGCGGGCCAGGTTCGACGCCTGCCAGCGGAAGCCGACCCCCTGCACCTGGCCGTGAAACACCATCCGCCGCCGCACAGCGCCAGCCGCCGGGCGGGAAGGCGGTTTTTTCTCCTGTCTGCGAAACCAGTCCACGATCTGTCGCCCCTTTCTGCCGCTGGCATCTCTAGTCGAGAATGATTACAGCCCCAAACTGCCCAGGTTCAGACCGCCGGTGATGCGGTTCATGGTCTCGGAGGCGTCCTTATCCGCCTGTGTCATGGCGTCGTTGACGGCGGTGAGCACCATGTCCTGGAGCAGTTCAGCGTCCTCCGGGGACAGGGCCTCCGGGTCGATGGTGATGGACTTGAGCCGATGCTGGCCCGTAACCACCACCTTCACCGTGCCGCCGCCGGACTGGGAGGTGTACTCCCGGTTCTGGAGGTTAGTCCGGTTCTTCTGCATATCGGCAGACATTTTCTGGGCTTGCCGCAGCATGTTCTTGTCTACGCCGCCCATGCCCCGCATGTTGCGGCTGTTGTATCCTTTTGCCATGGTTCAAACTCCTCTGTCATTCAATTTGTATTTCACTCTATCGCAACGATGTCTCTGCCCTCGCCCTGGGCGAAGGCCAGCAGCTCCTCCATCGGGTCCGGCTTATCCGGGGATGGCTCCGGTGCGGGTTCAGCCTTTTGGGACACCGCGGAGGCTGCCTCTGTATGGGCAGGCTCCGGAACCGGTTGGACCTCCCGGCGGGACCGCTCCGGCTTGGAAACAGCTTCTTCCGGTTTTCCCACCACCAACTGCACCTGCACCGGGCGGCGGGCCTTGGCGGTGGCGGCCTGTTCCAATTTGGCCCGCCGGTCCTCGCCGGAGAACCATTTTCTGGTTCCATCGTCGGAGACATACAGGGTCAACACGCCGTCGGCGTACAGCCCCGACACCATCTGCTTGGAGATGAAGCCGAACGCGATAGGCCCCACTGCGCTTTGCAGCGTGGGAGCCAACTCCTGCCAGAATCGTGGGTCGCCCTGCCGATGGCCGCCGACGGCCTTGTTTCGCTTCGCCTTTTGCATCGGGGGCCGAACCAAACGGGCGGTGTGTTTCATTGCCGCTGGAGCGGGCTGCACCTCCGGTAAGGATGGTCCCTCCGGCAAGGATGAGCCATCCAAAACAGGCGGCTCCTCCGGCAACGGAGGTTCTTCCGGAAGGGGCAGAACCTCTGACCGTTCGGGTGGCAGCACCTGCAAATCCGGGGTGCTTTGCCTGGTCGGGTCGGGCTTGACCGGCGCGACCTCCGTTCCCCCCGGTGGGGCGGAGGGTTCGGCGTACAACCCTTCCTCTAGCTCTCCCCCATCGCCCTGTGCGGGTTCCTCAAAAGGGCGGCGTATTCCTCCCCCACCCGACGACGGTATCTGCCCGTTGGCCCAGGCCGCCTCAAGGCGGCTCAGCCGCTCGGAAAGGCTCAATACCGAACCGTCCAGCGTTCGGTCACACAGTTGGATGATGCACAGTTCCGCGTCGGTGCGCCGATTGGCGCTGGTTTTCAGCTTGGCCTGGGCGTCCTGGAGCAGGGTCAGCATATGCAGCAGCCGCTGACTGGACATCCCTCTCGACAGGGCCTGCATGGTGGCCTCGTCATATCCTCCGGCCATCAGGCCGGGGGCGCTGCCGCCAGTGGTCTGCCGCAGCAGCAGGTCGCGGGTCAGCCCCGCCAGCTCAGAGAGCACCGCCCCCACGTCCTTGCCAGCGGCGTACAGCTCCCCCAGCTCGGTCAGGGCCTGAGCGGTGTCTCCCCGGCGGATGTGGTTCATGATGTGGGCGGTCTTGGTGTTCCCCGCAAGGCCCAGCGCGTCCAGCACCGCGTCCTTGTCCACCCGACCGCCGGAGACCGCGCACTGGTCCAGCAGCGAAAGCGCGTCCCGCAGGGCGCCGTCCGCCAGCCGCGCCAACAACGCCGCCCCGTCCTCGGTCAGGTCGATGCCCTCCGCCTGGGCGATGTACCGCAGACGGTTCTGGATGTCGGCGGGCTGGATGCGCTTGAAGGAGAACCGCTGGCACCGGGACAAAATGGTGGCAGGGACCTTGTGCAGCTCAGTGGTCGCCAGAATGAACATCAGATGTTCCGGCGGCTCCTCCAAAATTTTCAGCAGGGCGTTGAAAGCGGCCACCGACAGCATATGCACCTCGTCGATGATATACACCCGGCGGCGCACCGCGGCGGGAGCGTAGACTGCTTCGTCCCGCAGGGCGCGGACCTGGTCCACGCCGTTGTTGGAGGCGGCGTCCAGCTCCACCACGTCCAGGATGGAGCCGCTGTCGATACCCCGGCAGGCGGCGCACTGGCCGCAGGGGTTGCCCCCCACCGGGTTCTCACAGTTCACCGCCTTGGCCAGCAGCTTGGCGCAGGTGGTCTTGCCGGTGCCGCGGGTGCCGGTAAACAGGTAAGCGTGGGACAGGTGGCCGGTGGTCACCTGTTTTTTCAGCGTCCGGGTGATATGGGACTGCCCCACCACGTCGTCAAAGGTCTGGGGCCGCCATTTGCGGTACAGGGCCTGGTACACCGTTCCCACCTCCAGTTTAAGCTGTTAGCTCTTAGCCATTGGTTAGGCACTGCCAGCCCAAGGCTTGTGCTGTTATGAAAAGAAAAATCACGCTGACCCAAGCCAACGTGACCAATTAGCAATGTGCAATGTACAATGCGCAATGATAGGAAAATCAGCCCCTTGGTTCGCCTTCTTCAGCGCAAACGGGCTGAAAACCAGTCATTGCTAATTGCTAATTGCTAATTGCACATTAAAAACACTCCGGCAGAGTTTGGAAACGGCTGTCTGCGGCACACAACAGGGTCCGCTTAAGGCTGCTCGGTTCCCCGCCTGACCTGGTTCACGGTCTGCCGTTGCGCAGGACCGTCTCTTCGCCCCGCCGGAGCTATTGCGTATTGTACCACCCTTTTTGTCCTTTTGCAAGAGGAAATTTTAAAGTTTCGGGGATTTTCTCATCGCGCAGGCCCCGACATCAGCGCCGCCCTCTGTGGAAAAGTTTTCTTTTTCCGTGAACAATTCGTAAAAACCGGGTCAATTTGGCCAAGTTGCTTTCTTTTTTTCTGGCAATCTGTTATACTCGTTGCAATTTCTTTCACTGCCTGGCGGCGTAAAGCCGTCTCTGTCAGACTGTGAGGTGCATTATTTGAAAAATGAAAAAACCAGACTGCGGGAAAAGCTAATAGAAGCGCTGCGGGCCGTTCTGCCCATCGTCGGCATCGTGCTGGCACTGAGCTTCACCATTGCACCCATCTCCCCCAGCGTGCTGCTGTGCTTTCTGTTGGGAGCGGTGCTGGTCATTGTGGGCATGATGTTTTTCACCCTGGGCGCGGAGATCGCTATGACGCCCATGGGCGAACGGGTAGGCAGCAGCCTGTCCAGGTGTCGGAGCCTGGCCGTAATCGTTGTCATCGCCTTCCTACTGGGCTTTGTCATCACTATCTCGGAGCCGGACTTGCAGGTACTGGCGGGTCAGGTGCCGTCCATCCCCAACCGGGTGCTGATTTTGGCGGTAGCCGCCGGGGTGGGGCTATTTCTGGTGGTGGCGCTGCTGCGGATGCTCTTCGGTATCCCCCTGGCCCCGGTGCTGGCGGTGCTGTACGCCATCGTGTTTGTGCTGGCCTTTCTGGTACCACAAAACTTTGTGGCCATCGCCTTCGACTCCGGCGGCGTGACCACCGGCCCCATGACCGTCCCGTTTATCATGGCCCTAGGCGTGGGCGTCACCGCCATCCGCGGGGACCGCAACGCTGCTGACGACAGCTTTGGCCTCATCTCTTTGTGTTCCATCGGCCCCATCCTGGCGGTGATGATCCTGGGGTTGGTCTACCAGACGGACAGCGGCAGTTACACTGCCGCCTCTGTCCCCCAGGTGGAGGACTCCGTGGAGCTTTGGAGCCTGTTTCTGGAGGGTTTCCCGGAGTACCTCCGGGAGATGGCCGGCTCGCTGCTGCCCATCGTGGCGTTCTTCGGTCTGTTTCAGGTGGCTGTTCTGCACATGCGCAAACGTCCCCTCATCCGCATTTTCATCGGCCTGGCCTACACCTATGTGGGGCTGGTGCTGTTCCTGACCGGAGCCAACGTGGGTTTTATGCCCGCCGGAAGTTACCTGGGGACCGTGCTGGCCGGGCTGGACTACAACTGGGTTCTCATCCCCATAGGCATGGTCATCGGCTACTTCATCGTCAGGGCGGAACCGGCGGTCTACGTGCTGAACAAACAGGTGGAGGAACTGACCGATGGCACCATCTCCGCCGCCGCCATGGGAGCCAGTCTTTCCATCGGCGTGGCGGTTTCGGTGGGGCTGGCTATGCTGCGGGTACTGACCGGCATCCCTATCCTTTATTTCCTGATTCCCGGCTACGCCCTGGCGTTGGGCCTGTCGCTGGTGGTGCCGAAGATTTTCACGGCTATCGCTTTCGACTCCGGCGGTGTGGCCTCCGGCCCCATGACGGCGGCCTTTCTGCTCCCTCTGGCCCAGGGAGCCTGCGCCGCCGTGGGCGGCGACATCGTCAGCGACGCCTTTGGCGTGGTGGCGATGGTGGCCATGACCCCGCTGATCACCATTCAAATCCTGGGCGTGGTCTATCAGCTCCAGAGCCGCAGGAAACAGGCGGCGGCACCGGACTTTACCGCTCTGGAATGGCTGGACGACAACGCCATCATCGAGCTGTGAGGAGAGGAGGAACAAACTGTGAGCGAACTGTACTTAATGGTATCTATTACCAACCGGAAGCAGCACAAGCGTTTCCAGCGGTTTTATAAGGAGTGCAATCTGGGGATGTCCCTCCAGATGCTGGGCCGGGGCACGGCGGCCAACGAAATGCTGGACTACCTGGGCCTGGAGGCGTCAGAAAAAGATATGTTCCTCTCCCCTGTCACCGGTGAAACCTGGGCGAGGGTGAAAAAGGGCCTGCAAAGCAAGCTGCGCATCGACGTGCCGGGCACCGGCGTGGCTTTCATCATCCCTTTGAGCAGCATCGGCGGCAAACGCCAGATGATGTTTTTGATGGGACAGCAAAAATTTGAACTTGGGGAGGAATCCACATTGAAAGATATCAACTATGAGCTCCTGGTCGCCATCTCCAACCAGGGATACACCTCTTTGGTCATGGATGCGGCCCGGTCGGCAGGCGCGTCCGGCGGCACCGTCCTCCACGCCAAGGGCACCGGCATGGAGAAGGCGGAGCAATTCCTAGGCGTTTCTCTGGTGGCAGAAAAGGAGCTGGTGCTGATCGTGGTGAAAAAGGCCAAAAAGAACGACATCATGGGGGCGATCATGTCGGACGCCGGGCTGGACAGTTCAGCGGGCACCATCGTCTTTTCCCTGCCCGTCACCGGCACGGCGGGAATGCGCCTGATCGATGAGGACGGAGAAGGCTGACCCGGTAAAGCACCCAAAACATCTGTTATGACGCGGGACTGTTGCTCTGTCTCGCTTTTTCCCTGTTTTTCGTTCTTTTTAAAAATTAGCAACGGACAGTGGAAATATTGCAAAGTTTGTGGTATGCTATATGTAAGGTATAAAATTGTTGTATTTTGCGCCGGAAGGAGGGCCACATGGAAAAGAGAAAAATAGCCATTCCCCTTCTGCTGGCCGTGCTGCTGGTCATTGCATTGCTGTCAGCCTGGCTGTACTGGCAGAGCGATTGGAAGGCCCCCGCTCTGGTAGTCGTGGAGGAATTTGAGGTGGACTATGGTACGCCGGTTTACCTGTACCAACTCGTGGAACAGGCGTCGGACCGCAGCGACTACACCCTCACCCTGTCCGGCAGCGGACAGATCGACGAAAAAGAAAAGACCATCACCTTTTCCAAGCCTGGCAGCTATCCCGTGGAGATCACCGCCGCAGATGTCCACGGCAACACCACCACCGCAACCTCAACCGTCACCGTGGTGGACCGGGTGGAACCGGCGCTGGAAGCGGAAAATCTGACCCTCTACCTGGGAGAAGAAGCGGACTATCTCTCTGGCGTCACCGCTACGGATGAGGTGGACGGCGACCTGTCCGATGCGGTGCAGGTCAACAGCACCAAGGTGGATTTGGAGACCCCCGGTCAGTATGAGGTCACATACTCCGTGTCGGACCGCTCAGGCAACACCGCCACCTGCGCCGTCACCGTCACTGTGGCCCAGCAGCCCGCCCAGGAGATCGCCCTGAACCGGACGGAGTTGTACCTCTCCGGCAACGAGTACGACCAGTTGGAAGTGGCTGTCTCCCCCACCGACTGGGAGGGAACAGTCGCCTGGACCAGCAGCGACACTTCCGTAGCCACCGTGTCCGACGGGCTGGTGGTCTGGGCCGGTGAAGGGACCTGCACCATCACCGCCACGGCGGACAGCGCCTCCACCGAATGTCAGGTGACCTGCGGGGCGCCGGCCTCTACCGCGGTTTGGCTGAGCCAACACACCCTGTCCCTGTCGGAAAACGCCACCGCTACCCTGACCGCCACGGTCTACCCCTCCAACTGGTCTGGGGATGTCACCTGGACCACCAGCGACGACGCCGTCGCCACCGTAGACGCCAGCGGCAACGTTGTCTGGGCAGGAGCAGGCAGTTGCACCATCACCGTCACCGCCGGAGAGCAGAGCGACTTCTGCACCGTCACCTGCAAGTCCTCCACTACGACCACTACTGTCATAGATGATTTGCTGGGCGAACTGCTGGGAGATGACTAGCTATTAGCCGTCAGCTTTTAGCTATTAGTTTGGCTGTGCTTGGTTTTTCGCTGTTCTTTTATTCTTTAGCAGCACCAAACAAACGGCTTCACAAGTTATTCATTCTTACCTTTTCGCTTATGATATTTTACAATGGCTATTTTCGTTATTCGCTCTTAGTATTCCTTTTTAGCGCTACGCTTTCCGCTTGCAGCGCCCGGCTAACAGCTAACGGCTAAGAGCTAACGGCTAACACGAAAGGGGGCTTCCCATGTCCATACCGCTTCCGGAAAATGTAGCCTGTATCATTGACCGGCTGACCGCAGCCGGGTACGAGGCGTATGCCGTGGGAGGCTGTGTGCGGGACGCCCTGCTGGGCCGAACGCCGGAGGACTGGGACATCTGCACCTCTGCCCTGCCCCAGGAGGTCATAGCGTGTTTCCCCCAGTGCAAAATTCATACGGTGGGCCTGAAACACGGCACCGTCCTGCTGATGCTGGAGGGCCGGGGATATGAGATCACCACCTACCGGACGGACGGCCCTTATCACGACCACCGCCACCCGGACGGGGTGCGTTTTGTCCGCAGCCTGGAGAAGGACTTGGCCCGGCGGGATTTCACCATCAACGCCATGGCCTACCACCCGGCCCGCGGGCTTGTGGACCCCTTCGGCGGTCAGGCCGACCTGGATGCAGGGATCATTCGCTGCGTGGGAGAACCTGCCCGCCGATTCCAGGAGGACGGCCTGCGCATCCTGCGGGGGCTGCGCTTCGCCAGCCGGTACGGGTTCCAAATCGAGCCACGCACCGCCGCCGCCATCCGCCAACAGGCAAAATTGCTGCAATTCGTCTCCGGGGAGCGGATTTTTACAGAGCTGAAGGGCTTTCTCGCTGGAAAGGGCGTGGAGCAACTGCTGCTGGACTACCGGGAGCCTTTTGGGGCCGTCATGCCGGAGCTGGTCCCCATGTTTGACCACCCCCAGCACAACCCTCACCACTGTTATGACGTGTGGGGCCACACCTGCCACGCTGTGGGCCAGGTGGCGGGGGACCCGCTGCTGGGTCTGACCATGCTCTTTCACGACGCAGGGAAACCCTGCTGTTTCAGCCAGGACGAGAACGGCGTGGGCCACTTCCACGGCCACCCGGCGGAAAGTGTCAAAATCGCCACGGACATCCTGACCCGGTTCCATTGTGACAACCGGAGCAGGGACACCATTTTAACGCTTATCGCCTGGCACGACCGGGTGCGGGTGTTTACCCGGCGGTCTGTCCGGCGGATGCTGGCCAGCATTGGAGAGGAAAACGCCCGGCTGCTGTTCCGGGTGATGTATGCTGATGCACGGGCGCAAAGCCCCGCCACCCTGCCTCAGAAGCTGGACGGTCTGGCGGAGGGGGAACGCATTTTAGAGGAATTACTGGCGGAGGACGCCTGTTTCACCCTCAAAGACCTGGCTGTGTCGGGCAAGGACCTGCTGGCCCTGGGCTACCCCGCCGGGCCGGAACTGGGGGCAACGCTGAACACCCTGCTGGACGCGGTGGTGGAGGAGCGGCTCCCCAACCAGCGTCAGGCGCTGCTGGACGCCCTTCCCACGCTGCAACAGAGCGACCAACCGCACCGCAACCGGAACAAGAACAAAGGGCAGTAAAACAGGTCAAATGTTGCTCTTTTTGAAAAGTATTATAAACTTCGGAGAAAAAAACGTGTAAATTTTCTTCGATATGAAATATATTTCAATGAAATTGGGCACATTACCGGTTATATTTGCATTTTACCGAATAAAAAAGAGGAAAAACGCCGACTCTTCATCCCCTTGCCAGAAAAACTTTCCTGCGGTAAAATAATGAGGCAGGCGTGGAAGCAGCGCTCCACGCAAAACCGTTATTCTAAGGAAGAAGCGAGGTATTTCTTATGGCAGCAGAAGTCAAAAACGCAGTCAGACGCATCGGCGTGCTGACCTCCGGCGGCGACGCCCCTGGTATGAACGCGGCAGTCCGTGCGGTGGTTCGCGCCGCCATTTACCGCGGCATCGACGTGGTGGGCATCCGCCGGGGCTGGAGCGGCCTCATCAACGGCGACGTGTTCCACATGACCACCGCTGATGTAGCCCATATCATCAACCGGGGCGGCACCATCCTGTACACCGCCCGCAGCGACGAGTTCCGCACGGTGGAAGGACGCAAGCTGGCCTATCGCACCTGCAAGCTGCTGGGGCTGGACGGCATCGTCGCCATCGGCGGCGACGGCACCTTCGCCGGCGCGCTGGCCCTGGCCCGTGAACATCCCATCTCCGTGGTGGGCATCCCCGGCACCATCGACAACGACATCGGGTGCAGCCACTACTGCATCGGCTACGACACCGCCGCCAACACCGCCATCGAGTGCATCGACCGCATCCGCGACACCATGCAGTCCCACGAGCGCTGCTCTGTCATCGAGGTCATGGGCCACCGGGCGGGCAACCTGGCTCTGTATGTGGGCATCGCCACCGGCGCCACCGCCGTTCTGGTCCCCGAAGAGCCTTGGGACTTTGACGAGGACGTGGCGGAAAAGATCCGCGCCGCTCGTTTGGCTGGCCGCACCAACTTCATGGTGGTGGTAGCCGAGGGCGCAAAGCGCAAGGCCGACGGCAGCTTGGACAACGAAGTGGTGGGCGGCGGCAGCGCCGGTCAGCAGGTTGCCGACATGATCCGCAGCGAACTGGGCCTCGACCCCCGCGTCACCGTTCTGGGCCACATTCAGCGGGGCGGCGCGCCTTCCGCCCGTGACCGTGTCACCGCCACCCGTATGGGCTACTTCGCGGTGGAGGCTCTGGCCAACGGCAAAACCAACCGGGTCATCGTCCACCAGCACGGCGGCATCACCGACATCGACATGGAAGAGGGCCTGAAGATGCAGAACACCCTCAACGAGGACGAAAAGACTGTGCTGAAGTCCATGACCGGCGCAGTGTAAGAGTACACAGGTTCTTTTTCCCTTTTGAAGCACAGGAGCGTTGCAGGATGAAAACTGCAACGCTCCTTTTGTTATTGGAAACTGCCTGTAAACTGGCTTACAAGTTGCTTTCAGCCGTGCTGCACGGTCATTTTGCCTGAAGATCCCGGATGTAGGTGGTGGTGCCCTGCTTCTGCACCTCGAACCGGGGGATAGACTGGATCATAGAGGACAGCTTCTTAAAGCCATAGTTCCGGCTGTCGAAGTCAGGGCGCTTTTTCAGCAGCAGCGTCCCCAGGGCGGAGAGCATCCCATAGCCCTCGTCGTCGGTGATGTCCTCCAGGCTCAGGGCGATCAGCTCGATGATGTCCGCTGTGACGGGAGAGATGGAACGGTTGTTCTGGGCGGCGGGCTTGCGCTTGTTGGCCTTCTGCCCGGTGCGGTGGTCCTGCTCCGGCTCCGCTTCCTTGGCGGCGGCCCGGATGACCTCGATATAGACGAATTTGTCGCAGGAGGCGATGAAGGGCTGGGGCGTCTTTTTCTCCCCCATGCCGTAGACCTTCATCCCCGCCTCCCGGAGCCGGGTGGCAAGGCGGGTGAAGTCGCTGTCGCTGGACACCAGCACGAAGCCGTCCACCCGACCAGAATAAAGGATGTCCATAGCGTCGATGATCATGGCCGAGTCGGTGGCGTTTTTGCCGGTGGTGTAGGCGTATTGCTGGATGGGCGTGATGGCGTACTCCAGCAGCATGGCCTTCCAGCTTGCCATGTTGGGGGTGGTCCAGTCGCCGTAAATGCGCTTGATGGTGGGAGAGCCGTAGACGGCGATCTCCTCCATGATCTCTTTCATGGCGGTGCGGGGGGCGTTGTCCGCGTCGATGAGGACGGCCAGACGCAGTTCAATGGGTTCGGGCATAAAATCTCCTTCCTGGTAAGAAAAATGGTAAAACCCCTCCGCCGTCAAGCGGCACTTCCAGGGCTTCGCCCCTCCCTGCGCCACCGCCTAAAGGCGGCGGCCCTCCTCCCTCGTCGCCGCAGACTTCATAGCGTTCGCCCTGCCACTTGTGGCAGGGTTCACTTATTCCGTTGCGGCTCCTCCCCCAATCGAACCCGCTTCGCTGGGCTTCGATTGGGTTCCATCGGAAAGTAAGAGGGGTGATTAGTAACCGATTAGCGATTTTCTGTGGAAAACTTGTACTATACCAGCCAAAAGCTGTTTTCTAATTTCATTATACCATAAGAAATGAAAAAGGAAAGTCAAAAATGGCAGACCGAAATAATTTAACAAAATACAGTGAAAAAGCGCGGCGCTTTTTGGAGATTGCTGTGGTTGTCTTGACAGCGCGAAATTTGGTATAATAGCTCTTGCGTCCCAGAGGCCCGGCGAGTTTGAAGCCGTCAGCCGGGACCAATACACGCGGTGAGATTGAAACCGCAGGTTTGAAAGGAGATCCTCCCCATGAGCGATCGCATCTACAACTTTTCCGCAGGCCCTTCCATGCTGCCCCTCTCCGTGCTGGAAAAGGCTGGAGCCGAGATCACCAACTACCAGGGGTCCGGCATGTCCGTCATGGAGATGAGCCACCGGTCTAAGGTGTTCCAGAAAATTTTTGACGACACCAAGGCCAAGTTCAAGGCCCTGATGCACATTCCCGATGACTATGAGGTGCTGTTCCTACAGGGCGGCGCGTCCTCCCAGTTCTCCGCCATTCCGCTGAACCTGATCGGCAAGACCGGCAAGGCGGATTACGCCGTCACCGGCAACTTTGCCACCATCGCCTACAAAGAGGCGAAAAAGTACGGCGACATCGCTGTGGCGGCCTCTTCTGAGGACAAAAACCACACCTATATTCCCACCCAGGAACAGCTTGTGGTTCGCCCGGACGCCTCTTATTTCTATTATTGCGCCAACAACACCATTTACGGCACCGAATGGCAGTATGTGCCGGAGACCGGCGATGTGCCGCTGGTGTGTGATATGTCCTCCGATATTTGCAGCCGCCGGGTGGATGTCTCCAAATACGGCATCATCTACGCCGGGGCGCAGAAGAACCTGGCTCCTGCCGGTCTGACCATCGTCATCATCAAGAAGTCCCTGGCCGGTCACGAGCTGCCCTTCACCCCGCTGATGATGAACTACAAGACCATGATCGACAAGGATTCCATGTACAACACCCCTCCCTGCTGGTGCATTTACATGCTGGGCGAGGTGCTGACCTGGCTGGAGAGCATGGGCGGCGTGGAAGGCATGGAGAAAATCAAGCACGGCAAGGCCCAGATGCTCTACGACGTGCTGGACAATTCCGCCCTGTTCCACTGCTGCGCCACCGACAAGGCCAGCCGCTCCGATATGAACGTCACCTTCCGCAGCGACTCCGACGAGCTGGACAAAAAGTTCGTGGCCCAGGCCACCGAAGCGGGCTTTGTCAACCTGAAGGGCCACCGGAAGGTGGGCGGTATGCGCGCCTCCATCTACAACGCCATGCCCGTGGAAGGCGTGGAAAAGCTGTGTGAGTTCATCAAGAAATTCGACAGGGAGAATGGTTAATACCGCTTTGTGAATCGTGCTGATTATTCCGTTTGCTCAGCCATGTGGCAAAAACCCCTCCGCCACCGCCCAAAGGCGGCGGCCCTCCTCCCCTTTCAGGGGAGGCAAGGGGGATTGTGCTTGACATTTGGTCAACGATTTTGTTCAGGCCAGTATATTTCAGGCTGATGCAAAAGGCACACAACAGAAATTCCCTGATTTTGGAGGAACCGTCATGTATCGCATCAAAACAATGAACAAAATCGCCGCTGCGGGTCTGAACCAACTGCCCAAGGAGCGGTATCAAATCTCCGACGAGTTTGAGCAGTACGAAGGGGCCATCGTCCGCTCTGCCAAACTCCACGGGATGGACTTCCCCCCGGAGCTGCTGGCAATCGCCCGCGCCGGTGCCGGCACCAACAACATCCCCATCGACCGCTGCAACAAGGCCGGCATCGTGGTCTTTAACACCCCCGGCGCCAACGCTAACGCCGTGAAGGAGCTGGTCATCGCCTCCATGCTCTACAGCAGCCGTGACATCATGGGCGGCGCGGACTGGGTCAAGGAACAGGTGGCCGCCGGGGTGGACGTGACCACCGTGGTGGAAAAGGGCAAATCCGCCTTCGCCGGACCGGAGCTGGCGGGTAAGACCCTGGGCATCATCGGTCTGGGGGCCATCGGCGCGAAGGTGGCCAACGCCTGCATCGCCCTGGGCATGAAGGTCATCGGCTACGACCCCTTCCTCTCCGTGGACGCCGCTCTGGGGCTGGACATCCACGTGAAGCACACCACCGACCTGGATGTGATCTATCGCAACAGCGACTATATCACCATCCACATCCCCTACAACAAGGAGACTGCCAACACCATCGACGCAGAGGCCATCTCCAAGATGAAGGGCGGCGTGCGGCTCATCAACCTGGCCCGGGGCGGCCTGGTGAACAACGACGCGATCATCGCCGGGCTGGAGTCCGGACATGTGGCCAAGTACGTCACCGACTTCCCGGATAACCAACTGATGGCCTGCAAAAACGTCATCGGCACCCCCCACCTGGGCGCTTCCACCCCGGAGAGCGAGGAGAACTGCGCTGTCATGGCCGCCCAGCAGTTGAAGGATTACCTGGAGAACGGCATCATCGTCAACTCGGTCAACATGCCCCAGGTCAAGCTGCCCCGCAGCGGCCTGTGCCGGGTGTGCGTCATCCACCGCAACGTGCCCACCATCCTGACCGCCATTATGTCCTCCTTCTCCGCCGCTGGAATGAACATCGAGAACATGGTCAACAAGTCCCGCAAGGAGATGGCGTACACCGTGGTGGACCTGGACACCCGCGTCAGCGAGTCCATGGTGAACACCATCGCCAGCCTGCCCAATGTCATTCGGGTGCGGGCGTTGCAGTAAAACCCCACATTTTCACATTTAAAGACCCTCGCTGTCTGAAAAGCAGCGGGGGTCTTTTTGGCTTCGTTTGTTATTTCTTCTTCGGTTCCTTCAAAAAATCCAGCTCAAACGGCGGGTCCAGCTCTTTGGGGACATACTGGCCGTTTTTAATGCGCTGTTTGATGCACTCGGTCAGCAGGTACTCGATTTGTCCGTTCACCGAGCGGAAGTCGTCCTCCGCCCAGGCGGCGATGGCGTTATAGAGCTTAGGGGAGAGCCGGAGGGGAACCTGTTTCTTGGGTTCTGCCATAGGTCAATAGAGGCTGCCGGAGTTGACGATGGGCTGGGCGTCCCGGTTGCCGCAGAGCACCACCAACAGGTTGGACACCATGGCCGCCTTCCGCTCTTCGTCCAACTGCACCACGTCGTTTTCGTTGAGCCGCTCCAGGGCCATTTCCACCATGCCCACAGCGCCGTCCACGATCATCTTCCGGGCGTCGATGATGGCCGACGCCTGCTGACGCTGGAGCATGACAGCGGCGATCTCCTGGGCGTAGGCCAGGTAGGTGATGCGGGCCTCCACGACCTCAATGCCCGCCTCGTTGACCCGCTGCTGAATTTCCTCCCGGATACGGCTGGCAACTACCTCGCTGGACCCCCGCAGGCTGCCCTCGTCGGGGACGCCGTCGCCGGTGGTGTCCACGTTGGGGGCCACGTCGTAGGGGTAGAGCCGGACGATGTTCCTAAGGGCGCTGTCGCACTGGAGGGAGAGGAACTCCTTGTAGTTATCCACGTTAAAGACGGCCTTGGCGGTATCCACCACTCGCCAGGTGACGGCGATTCCAATTTCCACCGGGTTGCCCAGGCAGTCGTTGATCTTCTGCCGTGAGTTGTTCAGGGTCATGATTTTCAGCGAAATGCGCTTGCCGTCGGAGTCGTTGGGCGAGCTGTCTGCCTCACCGCCAGCAGCTTTTTTGAAGAAGCTCTTCACGTCTCCGCTCTGGCTCAGCTTGGTGTAAGCGGCAGGATTCACCGCCGAACAGAAGGGGTTGACCCAGTAGAACCCCTCCCCTTTCAGCGTGCCGATGTACTTGCCGAACAAGGTCAGCACCAGCGCCTCCTGAGGCTTGAGCACCTTCAAGCCCAAGAGAGGAATCCAGGCCACACACAGCAGAACGATGGACAGGAACAGTGCCCAATCCGTGAAGGAGAAAATAGACCAGAGCAACAGGGCTACGAGCGCCAAGAGCAAAACGATATTCCCCAGCAGCATGGGCATTCCCAGCTTGCGGGCCGTCAAGATTTTTTCTTCCATGACGGATACCTCCATATCTTTATGATATCAAAAAGATATCATAACAGAGCTGTCCTGTCAAGGGGGTTCGAGAAAAATTTCGGCGGATATCGAACGATTGACATTATCTGAAATTGAGCTTATACTATAGCAAAAGAGGGTTCTTAAAACGCAAGATTCTGAAAGGATGTGAACACGATGGACAACACCAGAGAACTCGAAACCTTGCAGCAGTGGATCGACGACAGCGACAACATCGTCTTTTTCGGCGGGGCGGGCGTCTCCACCGAGAGCGGCATCCCCGACTTCCGCAGTCAGGATGGGCTGTACAACCAGAAGTACGACGAGCCGCCGGAGACCATCATCTCCCACACCTATTTCATGCGCAAGCCGGAGAAGTTCTACCGGTTTTACAAAGACAAGATGATCGCCCCGGACGCCAAGCCCAACGCCGCCCACAAAAAGCTGGCGGAGCTGGAGCAGGCTGGGAAGCTGCGGGCCGTCATCACCCAGAACATCGACGGCTTGCACCAGGACGCGGGCAGCAAAGAGGTGCTGGAGCTGCACGGCAGCGTTCGCCGGAACGACTGCATGAAGTGCGGTGCCCACTTCGACGGAGTGGACATCGTCCTGAACAGCTCCGGGGTCCCCAAGTGTCCCCGCTGCGGCGGCACCATCAAGCCGGACGTAGTTCTCTACGAAGAGGGGCTGGACGACACCACCCTTTACCGTGCGGTGGACTACATCCGGGCCGCAGATGTGCTCATCGTGGGCGGGACCTCCCTGGTGGTCTACCCCGCCGCGGGCCTCATCAACTACTACCGGGGCCACAAGCTGGTACTCATCAACCTCCAGCCCACCGGCTACGACCGGCAGGCCGATTTGGTCATCGCCGGAAAAATCGGCCAGGTGCTGGGCCAAATTCAGGTGCGGTAGCACAGCAGACCACAAACTCTCATGTAGTCAAACGACCCCCGCCGGGAGACCGGCGGGGGCATTTTTGCATCTTTTGGGGTTACAGCGGCCTTCTGGCAGAGCGGACCGGCAACTGCCGCCGCACTTCTTCCACGAGGTCGAGGTTCAGTTCTACGTCCAATGCACCCGGCTCCGTCCCCGCCTGGGCCACCACGTCCCCCCAGGGGTCGCAGACGATGGAGTGGCCGTAGGAGACGTAATCGGCGCTGAGATTCTGGGCGGGAGCGGCTCCCAGGGTATAAAGCTGGTTGTCCACCGCCCGGCTGCGGAACAGCAGCTCCCAGTGGCGGGGTCCGGTGGTGCGGTTGAATGCGGCGGGGACGAACATCGCCTTTGCCCCCAGGTCCGCCGTTCTCTCGAAGAGGGCGGGGAACCGCAGGTCAAAGCAGACCGCCAAGCCAAAGACGCCGAACTCCGTCTCAAACACGGCGGGAGCCTCGCCGGGGGAAAGGGTCTCCGACTCCATAAAGTGCTGTCCCCCGTCGATGTGGATGTCAAACAGGTGCATTTTTCGGTAACGGGTCGCCTGCCGGCCCTGCCGGTCAAAGACGAAACAGGTGTTATAAATGCGCTCCCCTTCCCGTTCCGGGAAGGTCCCCCCTACCAGCCAAATCTGGTTAGCCCGGGCCATGGCGGAGAGCGCCTGCCAGATGGAGCCGCCCGCCTCCTCCGCATAAACGGGGAATTTTTGGGTGTCGTAGGGGCAGCAGAACATCTCCGGCAGCACAGCCAGGTCTGCGCCCCGCGCTTTGGCGGCGGCCACCGCCTGGGCTGCGGCGGTCAGGTCACGGGGCTTCTCCCCGGTTACGAGCTGTTGCAGCAAACTGACTTGCATAAAAACACCTCCAATATAATTTGCAATGTACAATGTGCAATGACCAAAACCAAACACGTATTGTTTCATGCCCAATGCGCACAGCTTACACCCATAGCGAAAACTTGTTGCACGGTGCCCAAGTTGCTATCACGCACATTTTCTGAAATAAGACCCCTATAAACGCAAAAACGGGCAAAAATTGCACATCACTAATTGCACATTGCTAATTGAAGCCAAATCTGTTATACTGGCTCCAGCCAAGAAAAATTCCGCTCCAAAGGAGGCATGTCCCATGGCAGTCCAGTTCCAGCGAAAGCACAAAGAGGACCGACCTGTGTTGGCCATTTGTTACGACTTCGACAAGACCCTCTCTCCCGATGATATGCAGGCCCAGGGATATATTCAGTCCGTGGGCTACGATGTGGACGCCTTCTGGGCAGAGTCGTCCGCCATGGCCCGGGCCAACGGCATGGACAGCAACCTGGCCTATATGTACAAGATGGTGAAAGAGGCCGAGGGACGCTTTCTGTTCAACCGGGAGACCCTGGCGGAATATGGCTCCAAGGTAGCCCTGTTCCCCGGCGTAGAGGGGTGGTTTGAGCGCATCCGCGCCTATGGCCGAGAGCAGGGGGTCATCGTGGAGCACTATATCCTCTCCTCCGGTCTGAAAGAGATAATCGAGGGCACAAGAATTGCCCGGGCAGGTGCGTTTGAAAAAATCTATGCCAGTTGCTTTTTCTACGATGAGAACGGCATTGCCCAGTGGCCCGCTCAGGCCGTCAACTACACCAGCAAGACGCAGTTTTTGTTTCGCATTGAGAAGGGGGTGCTGGATGTCAACGACCCCGGCGTCAACGACTTTTTCCCGCCGGATCAAAAGCGGGTGCCCTTCCGCAACATGGTTTACATCGGGGACAGCGACACCGACATCCCCTGCATGAAGCTGGTGAACACCTACGGCGGCCACTCCATCGGCGTCTACGACCCCGCCACCAATGACCGGGCCAAGGTACACCGGATGCTCTGCGACGACCGGGTGCGCTACATCGCTCCCGCCGACTACTCCGAAGGCTCTGAGCTGGACCGACTGCTGCGGGCTATTATCGCCAAGACCGCAGCCTATGAGCGGCTGGAGGAAAAGCACGTTAAGGATTACGCCGAAGCAAAGAATACTTAAATTTGGTTATTTGCGCCGATTATGTAAACATATCCGCCGTGTAAAGTGGAATTGCTTGTCGATATTCTCAACTGCTGCACCTTGCGAAACCGAAGGCAAAAAGGGCCGCGAAACATGGGTCGCAATCCGTAAAGTCAATATCCTTTACGGTAAGTTTGCGTATCCTATCACATTACAGCAACGACATCCCCAGCCCCACTACCAGGGACAGCGCGCCGGAGAGGGCCAGCAGCGTGATCTTTTTCAGGTGGAACCGACTGAACAGGTACTGATCCAAGGCGAAGATGGCGATGGACACCACCCCACCCATCAGCGGCGGCCAGTTGTACTCTACTCCGATGGAGAGATTTTCGTAGAACATGGAGAGGGCCACGCTGAGCAGCAACCCCACGATGATGGGCCGTATCCACCGGCGCAGCAGGTCAAAAAAGCTGATGCGTTCAAAGGTGCTGTACAGGTGGAACACCGCAATGAAAATCAGGCCCGACGACGTGATGGAACAGGCCAGGCCGGTCACGGCCACCATCCAGCCCCCCAGCACGGTGCCGGTGATATGATAACCCACATAGTACCCGATGCCGCTGAGGGTCTTGCACAGGATGGAACCTGGCAGGGCATTGACAACGGGGACCAACTGGTTGTAAAATTCGGAGCTGGAAATCATGCCGTCCGCTACGAAGATGCCGTCCGCCACCGCCAGGTAAGCGTCGCCCCCACCGAAGGAGATAACCGCCGACAGCAGCGCCTTGGGGATGAACAGCGGTGCATCCTGGAAGAAGAAAAGCGCCGGGATGGACAGCACTACCAGAAACAGCAGCCACGCCCCCACGTCCTTGACCAGCGGCTTCACGTCCAGGGTCACATCCTGGTTGCGGTTGCGCCCGTCCCGGTAGTAACAGACCATACTGAACACGCTGAGCAGCACCATGACAGTTTTAATCAGGTTCAATGAGCCGTCAAAGCTGATGAATTTCCAGTTGCTGATGCGCAAAATATAGAGGACGGCGACCACCACGGCGATGGGCCACCGCCGCCTGCTGCTCCAGTGACCTCCCACATAGAAAATCAGGAAAAATGCGATAGCCAGCACGTTGATGGTGGAGAGCTGGAACAGCGGGGAGCCATCCAGCCCCAAAATTTTGTAAAAATTCTTCGCGCCGGTCAACAGAAAGACCAGTGCAATGATGAGGTAAACTCCCCACGCCGGCAGGTCCTGCGTGCTCTCTTTCACGGTGCTGCGGATGTAAATGCCCAGCAGAAAGACGATGTAGGCGGAGATGCCGATGGAGACATAGACCAGCCAGGTCAGCATGGCCCCGCTGATTTGCGTCAGCAGGGACACCAGCGCCACCGTCAGCAGCGCGCCGGGCAGCGCCATGGCCGTGGCGGAGAGGATCATGCCCCGGGTCCCCGCCACCTGACGGCCTACGCCGGTGGCGATCTCCACCGGCAGCGCGCCGGGGGTAATGCTGGCCACCACTACGTCCTTGTTGAACTGGTCGCTGGTGACTTCGATGTCAGAGTCCTTCAACTCCTCCTCAATGACCGGGATGAGGGCGGTGCCGCCGCCGTACCCCCAAAAGCCAATGCTTAACATTCCCTTGACAAGGGACCCTATCTTACCCATACTCGTTCCTCCCGTCCCGCGCCGCCGCGCCTGGAAAAGAATCTCAAAGTCTGCTTTGGTCCATAATAAACAGCATTATTATAGCGGCTTGTTGTGGACGCCGCAATGGAGGAATTGCAAAATATTTATGAATTGTTTGACTTCTTTTCAGACAGGAGCGAATAAAATGTCCAAAAATATCGTTCTGGTGGGAATGCCCGCCTCCGGCAAAAGCACCATTGGCGTTATCCTTGCCAAGGAGCTGAAATACCGCTTTACCGACACCGACCTGGTCCTCCAGGAGGCCACCGATCAGACCCTGGTGGAGATCATCGTCCAGCGGGGGCTGGAGGGGTTCCTCCAGTTGGAAAACGACACTGTGGCCGCACTGGAGGCCCGCCGCTCGGTCATCGCCACCGGTGGCAGCGTCATCTATGGCCAGGAGGCCATGGAGCATTTGAAGGTCAACGGCATCATCGTCTATATCCGGCACCGGTACGAGGTCATCCAGTCCCGGCTGACCAACATCACCACCCGCGGCGTGGCCATGCGGGAGGGTGAGACCCTCTACGACCTGTTCCGGGAGCGGACACCCCTCTATGAGCGGTACGCCGACGTGACGCTGGAGGCCGACGGCCTGACCACCGAGCAGGCGGTGCAGGAGATCATTCGACTGGTGAAGGGTTAAACCAGTTATCTCTTTTACTCAGCCTTCCGCTGGAAACCCCTCCGCCACCGCCTAAAGGCGGCGGCCCTCCTCCCTCGTCGGCGTGGACTTCATATCCCTCGCCCCGCCGCAAGCGGCAGGTCTCGTCCATTCCGTCACGCCTCCTCTCCCAGCCAAACCCGCTTTGCTGGGCTTGGCTGGGTTCCCATTAGGGAGGCAAGAGGCGATAGTGCTTGTCGATTTGTACCGTTTTTGTTCGGCAAATGTGGAATTATAGTGCAAATTTTCCTTTCTCGCTACTAAATTAAGCGGCTGATTCAACGGGATAGTCCGAAAGATTAATCCTCCAGGAACGTCAAAATTTCCTCCATGAACTGGCCCACAATGGGGGTTTCGCTGCGGAAAATCTCATGTCGGGCGGTGGGGAACGTTACTTTCCGCCCGTTGGGGAGTTGGGCAATAAAGCGGTCCTGGGCCTCGTTTTTCACCATGGTATCCTGTCCCGCCTGGAGCAGCAGCACCGGCAGACGCAGGTTGGCGCAGCGGTCCGACTGCATCAACTGCTTCGTCACCAGCAGCGACTCCCTCAGCCAGCAGTAGGTGGCGGCGTTGTTCTGGTACTGCTCGTGCTCCCGCTGCACCTGGAGATACCAGCAGTAGCGGGCGTAAGAGGTTGCGCAGGCCCAGTCACCGTCAAAGTCCTCCTCACCGGTGAACACCCGCTGGTTAAAGAGGCAGTCCTTCCCCTTGCCAATGGCGATAAAGAACCGGGCCAGGAACAATGCCACACCGAACGGGACCCCCTGGGTCTTGGGGGCGATCATGGGGCTGCACAGCACCAGCTTCTCCACCGGCAGCTCCGGGAACAGCTCCAGCGTCAGCGCGGCAATGGCCCCGCCCATGGAGTGGCCCAGCAGGTACACCGGCAGGCCCTCCGCCTGGTGGACCACCACCTCTCGCAGAAAATAACGGTAGTCCTCGCAGTAGTCGGTGAACTTGTCCACGTGGGTCAGCCACAGCTCCGGCACCTGGCGGAAGGAGTTGCCGTGGCCCCGGTGGTCGCAGATGGCCACACTGTACCCCGCCTGGAGGAAGTACCAAATCACCTCGGCGTATTTGACTGTCGCCTCCTCAAACCCGTGGGAGATGGCCACCCATCCCTTTGCCTCTGGCTGGCGGTACAGCTCGTAATAAATCGTCTCGCCGGGGTTCCGCGCAAAGGTTCCGGTGGTTTTGACCTTCGCCAGTTCCTCTGTCACCCGCCCGATCTGGGCGGGGTAGTCCTGTTCGGACAGTAGTTCAAACGGGAAACGCATTGGTATGACCTCCTGCGATACATTTTAATAGTATAACCATACCACAAAACCGGGTTGCGGGCAAGCGTGGAACTGCTCCCTTACCCGCGGCGCAAAAAATGGGCAAAAACCCATTGTATCCTGCGGGCGTTTTGTATATAATAATGGTTTGGAATTGAGATTCAACGCAAGTTGCAGAAAGGGCGGCGGACGCTTTGCAGTGGCGCATCTACTATACAATCGAAAACGGCGAGGCGACAGTCACCCGCTGCGTGGGCGACCAGCCCCGGCTGGCGCTGCCGGACGAGCTGGAGGGCTGCCCGGTCACCGGGTTGGGGCCGGATTGCTTCGCCGGGACCGCCCCGGCGGACGCTTGCGAGGCGCCGGCTCCGGTCTACCTGCGGGAGACGCCACCTCCAGCCAAGTTTTATAAAAACCAGACGCTGAAACACCTGACTTTGCCCGCGCCCCTGCGCAGGGCGGGAGCGCGGTGCTTCACCCAGTGCGCCGCCCTGCCCCGGCTGGAGCTGCCAGCGGGCCTGCGGGAGCTGGGCGAGCGGTGCTTCTACGGCTGCGGTGGGCTGGAGCATCTGGAACTGCCGGAGGGCATCGAGGCCCTCCCAGACTACACCTTTGCCGAGTGCCGCAAGCTGAAACGGGTCTCCCTCCCCCACAGCGTCCGCACCATTGGCCGCTGCTGCTTCTACAACTGCACCCACCTGGAAAAGTTGGACCTGCCCGACAGCCTGGAGGCCATTGGGGACCGGATGCTGATGAACTGCTTCGAGCTGAAAGAGCTGTCCTTCCGCATCGGGGTCAACGGCGGCGCGCTGCTGGCAGAAATCGACCGGGTCATGCGGGTGCGGGTGCGTTACCCGGAGGAGACGGTAGAAGTGGTGCTGACCGAGTACGCTTTGGAGTACGAGGAACTGATTCAGGCCAAGCAGTTCCGCACCAACGAGACCGGCAGCGGCGGCCTGTACCGGGGCTGTTTTAGCGACCGGGACGTGGATTTCGCCCTGTACGATACCTATTTTTACGCCGCCAAGCTCCAGGACCCGCCGGAGCTGCTGGCCGAGCTGGCCTTTGACCGGCTGCGCTGGCCCAGGGAACTGCGCCCCGCCAGGGAGCAGGAGTATTGGGACTTTTTAAAGTCCCATATCCCGGAACTGACCGCCTTCCTGCTGGGTCGGGACGACCTGGAGGGGCTGGAATTCCTGCTCTCCACCGGCAGGCTGGACGGAGACGACCTGAACCAAATGCTGGAACGGGCGGAGCAGGCGGAAAACGTCCGCTTCGTCAGCCGTCTGCTGGAGGCCGCCGGACACCGTCCCCGCTCCGGCGCGGACAAGCTGTTTGAACTGTGAGGTGGCTATGGCGTCAAATCGTGAACGGCTGGAGCGGCTGGGCAGCGCCATTCTGTCCGCCTCCCGAAACGAGCTTTATTTTTCCATGCGGTTTCTGGACATCGCCCTCAGCGGCCTGGACTACCGCATGAACCTGAACACCGTCACCGTGGGGACAGACGGTATCAGCATCCTGTTTAACCCCACCTATTTGCAGCGGGTCTACCGGGACGACCTGGTGGAGCTGAACCGGGTCTATCTCCACATGATCCTCCACTGTATGTTCCGCCACGAGCTGAACCGGGAGGGCCGGGACGAGGATCTGTGGACGGTGGCTTGTGATATCGCCGTGGAGTCCATTTTGGACGGCATCGAAAACCGCTCCATCCAGCTCTCCATTTCCACCTTCCGGGAGGAGACTTACGACTGGCTGAGCGAAGAGTGTCCCGTGCTGACGGCGGAGGCCATTTACCGAGCGCTGGAGCGGCGGCAGGTCCAGTATCTGGACATCCTGCGGCTCAAGCAGGAGTTTTTGCGGGACGACCACCAGTTTTGGCAGGACGACGACCCCGGCCAGGACGAATCCCAGCAGCAGGAGGATTCCGACAGCCCGGACAGCCGCGCCCAGCAGGAGCGGCGGCGAGAGGTGGAGGCCAAGTGGAAGCGCATCGACGAAAAGACCCAGACCAACCTGGAGACCTTTTTCGCCGGACACGGGGACGAGATGGGGGGACTGCTCAAGTCCATCCAAATCGAGAACCGGGAGCGGTACGACTACCGGGCCTTTCTCCGCCGGTTCGTCACCCTCCGGGAGGAGGTCAAAACCGACCCGGACTCCTTCGACTACGCCTTTTACAGCTACGGGCTGGAACTGTACGGCAACATCCCCCTCATCGAGCCGCTGGAATACCGGGAGAGCCGGAAGATACGGGATTTCGTCATCGTCATCGACACCTCCGACTCCTGCTCGGACGGCATCATCGAGCGGTTCCTCTCCGAGACGCGGGCCATTCTCAACCAGGAGAGCGCCTTTTTCCGGGAGATGAACCTGCACATCATCCAGAGCGACGCCGGAGTGCAGATGGACACGGTGCTTCACAGCCCGGAGGAATTTGACCAATTCTCCCGAAACTTCACCGTCAAGGGCTACGGCGGCACCGACTTCCGCCCCGCCTTCGACTACGTGGCAAACCTCCAGGCCCAGGGCCAATTGGCGGAGCTGAAAGGGCTGCTGTACTTCACCGACGGCTTTGGAACTTATCCGCAAAAGAAGCCGCCCTACGACACCGCTTTCGTTTTTTTCCGGGAGGAATACACCGACGCGCAGGTCCCCCCCTGGGCCATGAAGGTGGTGCTGGGGCCAGATGAACTGCAAGAGATATAAGAAATTCTGACGCTCCCCCTGAATCTGCCGTATTATTTTAGTGGCTAGTGATTAGTGGCTAGAAAGAGGGGGTTCTAATAGAAATTCTACATCTGTCGGACAAAATTGACATCAGACAACAAGCACTATCCCCTCTTGACTCCCTAATAGGAACCCAGCCGAAGCCCAGCGACAGCGGGTTCGGTTGGGAGAGGAACCGCAGCCGGAATGAACGAACTTTCGCGCTTTGCGCGGAAGAGAACGATATGGAGCTTGCGGCGACGAGGGAGGAGGGCCGCCGCCGCAGGCGGTGGCGGAGGGGTTTCTAGCATAGGGCTGCGTAAAAGAGATAACCAAAAAGGGAAAAATGATATGAACATCAAACAGGCAAAGGAACAACTGAAACAGACCGTCCGGGCCTACCTGAGTCGGGACGAGTACGGGGACTGGACCATCCCCCTGGTGGCCCAGCGGCCCGTGCTGCTGATGGGGCCTCCGGGCATCGGCAAGACCGCCATTGCACACCAGGCCGCCCAGGAATGCGGCGTTGCGATGGTGGCCTATTCCATCACCCACCACACCCGGCAGAGCGCCATCGGCCTGCCCAGCATCCACACCGGCTCCTTCGACGGCAAAGAGTTCCAGGTAACGGAGTACACCATGAGTGAAATCATCGCCAGCGTGTACAAGGAGATGGAAAAGACCGGCCTGCGGCAGGGCGTCCTGTTTTTGGATGAAATCAACTGCGTCTCCGAGACGCTGGCCCCAGCCATGCTGCAATTTTTGCAGTGCAAGACCTTCGGCAGCCATCAGGTCCCGGAGGGGTGGGTCATCGTGGCGGCGGGCAACCCGCCGGAGTACAACCGCAGCGTCCGGGAGTTCGACATCGTTACCCTGGACCGGGTGCGCCGCATCGACATCGACGAGGACTTCCCCTCCTGGAAGGAGTACGCCTACCAGCGAAAGGTCCATCCGGCCATTCTCTCCTACCTGGACATCAAGCCCTCCCACTTCTACAAAATCGAGACCACGGTGGATGGCCGCCGCTTTGTCACCGCCCGGGGCTGGGAGGACCTGAGCCGGTTTATCACTGCCTGCGAGGAGCTGGACATCCCGGTGGACGAGTCGGTGGTGGGGCAGTTCCTCCAACTGCCCGCCGTGGCCAAGGACTTCGCCAACTATCTGGACCTCTACAAGAAGTATCAGACCGACTACAAGGTGGAGGAAATTCTCACCGGCACCTTCCGGGACAGCACTCTGCGCCGCCTGCGGGAAGCTCCCTTCGACGAGCGGCTCAGCGCCATTTCGCTGCTGCTTGACGGAGTGTTTACCGTCTGCGCCGCCGCAAACGAGGAGGACGCCTTCGTCACCGAGCTGCACAGCGGCCTGAAACAGGTCATGGCTGCCCTCCCCGCCGCCCAGCGGTGGGAAGACCCCTTCGAGACCGTTGCACAGCGTCTGTCCCGGGTGCTGGAGGCGCAGCGGGCCACCGGCAACCTGGAAAAAACCGCCGAGCGGCGGAAAGTCCGTGTGCTGGACACCCTGGACAGCTACCGTCAGGCCCTCCGCACCGGGGACGTTTCCACCTCCGACCAGGCGGCGGAGGCGCTGCGGGCCCAGTTCAGCGAGGCCGTGGCCCGGCGGCGGGAAGCCATTTTGGACGCCTCCGCCCGGCTGGACAACGCCTTCTCCTTCCTGGAGGCCGCCTTTGGCGAGAGCCAGGAGCTGGTGGTATTCCTGACCGAACTGACCATGAACTGCTATTCCATGCGCTTCATCCGGGACAATGGCTGTGAAAAGTACAGCCAATACAACCAATCCCTGCTGCTGGGCGGGCGACAGCGTTCCATTCTGGACGAGATCGGCGGCTGAACCTGAACCCCCCTTCTAATTTGCTTTTAATTGTGTGGTTTTCGCCGGGGATTTTTCCCTTTTCCGAAACAAACGGAATCACTTTGTTTTTTTCTTGCCTTTTGGCCTTTACTATGCTAAAATTATGCCAACTGTAAGGACTTCCCCACGCAGCAATCTATCTGAGAAAGTAGTGGAAAATATGGACGAAAAGAAGCGGATGTTATCCGGTATCCAGCCCAGCGGTGAGCTGACCCTGGGTTCTTATATGGGAGCCATCAAAAACTGGGCGGAGCGCGCAGACGAGTTTGACTGCTATTACTTCATGGCGGATATGCACACCCTGACCGTCCGCCAGAATCCGGCCGACCTGCGCCGCCGGACGGTGGAGCAGTTGGCCCAGTACATCGCCTGTGGCCTGGACCCGGAGAAGAACACTCTCTTCATCCAGAGCCACGTGCCCCAGCACGCACAGTTGGCCTGGATTTTGGATTGTTACACCATGTTCGGTGAGCTGTCCCGGATGACCCAGTTCAAGTCCAAGAGCGTCCACCACGAGGACAACATCAACGCCGGTCTGTTCACCTACCCCTGCCTGATGGCGGCGGACATCCTGCTCTATCAGGCCCACTACGTCCCCGTGGGTGAGGACCAGAAGCAGCACTGTGAGCTGACCCGCGACATCGCCCTGCGGTTCAACGGCATTTACGGCGACGTGTTCACCGTCCCCGACCCCTATATCGCCAAGGTGGGGGCCAGGGTGATGAGCCTGACCTCCCCGGAAAACAAGATGTCCAAGTCCGACAAGGACCCCAACGGCTGCGTCTACCTGATGGACCCGCCAGAGGTCATCGCCCGGAAGTTCAAGCGGGCCGTCACCGACAGCGAGATGTGCGTCCGCTACGACCCGGAGAACAAACCCGGCATCTCCAACCTGATTCAAATTTACGCCTGCGCCACCGGGAAGGACTATGACGCCGTGGAGCAGGAGTTTGCCGGGCAAGGCTACGGTGTGTTCAAGACCGCCGTGGGCGACGCAGTGGTGGAGCTTTGCCGTCCCATCCGTGAGGAGGCCAATCGTCTGCTGGCCGACAAAGCCTATCTGGAATCCGTCTACCGCGCCGGAGCGGACAAGGCGTCCTATATCGCCAACCGGACCCTGCGCAAGGTGTATAAAAAAGTCGGATTTGTCCAGAAATAAGCGGGACCGCTGCCGGTCACATGCGCAAGCACAGCGATTTCCAATTTAAGGAGTGTTTCGGAATATGCTCACCACCTCTGGAGCAGTGAGCGGGGTATGGTCTGCCCTGTTGGTCTCGCTGCTGGTCTCTCTGGCCACCACGCCGGTGGCAATGGTTTTGGCAACCCGTCTGGGCGCCATTGATATGCCCGGCGTCAAAGGGACCGACAGCGAGCGGCACCTCCACACCCGCCCAACCCCCAGGATGGGCGGTCTGGCCATTTACCTGGGGTTCTTTTTCAGCGCGCTCCTCTTTGTCCCCATGGGTCGAAAAATGGTCTCCATGCTCATCGGCGCGACTATCATCGTTTTTTTGGGCATTTTGGACGATATTTATGACCTGAAAGCCTCTCACAAGTTCTGTGTGCAGATTTTGGCGGCGGCTGTGGCCCTGGCCGGCGGCAATAAGATCACCTTTTTCAGCCGCCTGAGCATGGACGCCAACGGCGGAAATTTCTCCCTGGGCTGGCTGTCCGTCCCGGTGACGCTGCTGTGGATCGTCCTCATCACCAACGCCGTCAACCTCATCGACGGACTTGACGGGCTGGCCGCGGGCGTATCCTCCATCTCCGCAATCAGTCTGGTGTTTATCGCTCTGACCTATTCCAACACCAGCGTGGCCATCATCACCGGCGCGCTGGCGGGGGCTTGCATCGGCTTTCTGCCCTACAACATTGCCCCGGCCAAAATCTTCATGGGTGACACCGGTTCCACCTTCATCGGGTACATTCTGGCGGTGGCCAGTATTCAGGGACTGTTCAAGTTCTACGCCATCATCTCCTTTGTCATCCCCTTCTTTATGCTGGGTCTGCCCATCTTCGACGTGTGCTATGCTGTGCTGCTGCGGGTCAGCCACGGAGAGAACCCCATGAAGGCGGACCGGAAGCACGTCCACTACCGTTTGATCGACATGGGCTTTTCCAAAAAGCAAACGGTGGCTGTCCTTTACATCTGCTCCGCCATTCTGGGCGTGACCGCTGTGGTCATCACCACCACCGGCCTGGGGCGGGCGCTGGTTTTGCTGGTGGCCCTGGGTGCAACGGCGGCAGTGGCCGCCTGGCTGTTCCTGAACCGGCGGAAGAAATAGCTGACTGACTGCGGCTGGGGGTGTCACCCCAGCCCCATCAAAAGCACTAGCGCGAGAATGATCAGCCATTCGTCGTCCTCCGACTCCCGGAAGAGATAGATCAGGACGAGTACCAGCAGGATGTCGCCGTGATCTAGCTTATCCAGCCCCAACAGGCCCGCGATGCCGGAGGAACCTCCGGCATTTTTCTTCGTTCCGCCTCCCAACAGAGAGAAAAGCTGGTTCAGCAGACCGCTGTTCTCCCGCCCCGTCTGCTCCGGCTCCACGGGCTGGAAATTGTCATTGGGAATATAAGGGTTATACATCGCGTTCGCCTCGGAACTGTTCCAACGCGGCGCGAATGACACGGGAAAAACGGGCGATGCGCACTGCTTTGTCCAGCCGCTCCTGCCGCTCCGCCCGGAGGAAGGGCCGCATGGCCTGGAGCAGCGCGGTCTTTTCGTCGCCGCCCCGGTTGTACTCCCGGTAGAGGCCCATGATCCGCTGCACCATGGCGGGGTCCAGGTTTTGCAACAGGTTCAGCGGGTTTTCCCCCTCCGCTGCGGGGGAGCTGTCCGGCTGCGCCGCCGCCTCGGTCGGAGCGGCCCCCTCCCCTTCCGGTTTGCCCGCGATGGAGCTGGCCAGGGACATGATCTGCCCCATGGCCTCCGGCGAGGAGAGAATGCTGTTCAGTTTTTCCTCAAAATCGTCCACAGGTCTCCCCTCCCCTTTCAGCCCGGATGTACGCTAGCTCTTCTTTGGAATCTGCCCTTCGATTTGGCTGACCAGGGCCGCGCCCTCGCCGGTGTCCATCAGCTTCTGCATCATAGCGGTCAGGCTGGCGGCATCGCCCTGTCGGGCTTGCTGCGCCGCGTCCTTCAATTTGTCCCCGTTCTGGCTGCGAAGCAACTCCATCAGCCGCTTTGTCTCCGGCGATTGGAGCAGCGCTTTCAGCTTCTCCTTGTCGCCCAGCAGGGCGGCGGCCTCGTCGGAGCGGAGAGCATCGTAATTTTGAGACATAGAAAATCACCCCTTATCCAGAGTATATGCAAAACAAGACGGGAAGTGACTGCTTTGAAAATTATCGTCTTTTCCGACTCCCACGGCAATGTGTCCAACATGATCGAGGTGGTGGAACGGGAAGCACCTGACCGGGTGTTCCACCTGGGGGACTACCTGCGGGACGCCAAGGAACTGCAAATGGCCTACCCAGACCTGCTGGTGGACACGGTGCCGGGCAACTGCGACTGGCACTCCAAAGCCGCCCACGAAAAGAAGCTGACCATCGAGGGCTATTCCCTGCTGCTGTGCCACGGCCACGATTACGGCGTTAAATCCGGCCTGGGCAGCCTGGCCTACCACGCGCGGCAGGAAAAGGTCTCCATGGCCCTCTTCGGCCACACCCACGAGGCCCAGGTCGCCCGGCGGGGCGGCATCCGGCTGTGCAACCCTGGTAGCTGTGGCATGGGCTATGAACCCACTTACGGCGTGCTGACCGTCCAGGACGGCTGCGCCAGCTTTTCCATCAAACCCGTGCAGGAGGAGGAATAACCATGCTGCTGGCAATCGACGTGGGCAACACCAACATGGTCTTTGGCATTTACGAGGGTGGGCGGCTGACCCACTCCTTCCGCATGACCACCGGAGAGAGCTTCACCTCCGACGAGATCGGCCTGCAAGTTTGGAGCTACTTCCAGCGCACCAAGCTGGACGCAGACCAGGTGGAGGACGTGGTCATCTGCTCGGTGGTACCGTCGGTGATGCACACCCTCTCCAACGCCATGATCAAGTACTTTCACCGTATCCCCATCGTGGTCGGGGAACAGGTGTCCCCCGGTCTGGTCTATGCAAACAATTCCGACTACGCCAACCACCACGGCGCAGACCGCAGCGTGGCCTGCGTCGCCGCGCTGGAGAAGTACGGCGCGCCGCTCATCGTGCTGGACTTCGGCACCGCCACCAAGGTGGACGTGATGGACCATGACGGCGTGTACCAGGGCGGCTCCATCCTGGCAGGTATTCAAATCTCCATCAACGCCCTGTTCCAAAAGACCGCCAAGCTGCCTCAGGTGGAGCTGGCAGTGCCCGACCACGTACTGGGCATGGAGACGGTGGAGCAGATTCAGGCCGGGGCGCTGTGCGGCTACATCGGGGCCATGGAGTACCTGATCTCCCGGAGCAAACAGGAGCTGGGCGAGCCGGAGGGCACCGTGAAGGTGGTCGCCACCGGCGGTCTGGCCCGGCTTATCGCCGCCAACACTCACTTTATCGATGTGGTGGACAGCGGTCTGATTCTGGACGGGCTGATGAGCATTTATCGCCGGTACAAGGAGCAGGAGCAGTGAAACGGGCGGGGCTGCTGTGCTTCCTGCTGGCGCTGGCATTGACCGGCTGCGCCGCCTCCGGCGGAGCAGAGAGCGTTTCTGCTGTGTCGGATGCTTCTGTCTCGGCGGAAAGCTCGGTTGCGGAACCGGTGGAAACCGACCCCGGCCCGGAAGCGGACGCTTCCTCCCAATCCGCAGCGGAAAGCATAGCGGAGGTCAGCACCCCGGCGGAGGAATCCGCCGAAGCAGCGCCGGAGGTGTCCGTCACCGAGGAAACGGAATCAGAACCGGCAGAGGCGCAGAAGCTGGTGGTCATCGACCCCGGTCACCAGGCCCAGGGCAACAGCGAGCAGGAGCCAATTGGCCCCGGCGCCAGCGAGACCAAGGCCAAGGTCAGCAGCGGAACTTCCGGGTGCGTCAGCGGCTGGAACGAGTATGAGCTGAACCTGGCCGTTGGGTTGAAGCTCCAGACGGAACTGGAAAACCGGGGGTATCAGGTGCTGATGACCCGGACCACCAGCGATGTGGACCTGAGCAACGCGGAGCGGGCGGAAATCGCAAATCAGGCGGGGGCTGACGCTTTTGTGCGCATCCACGCCAACGGCTCCACCGACAGCAGCGTCAGCGGAGCCATGACCATCTGCCAGACCGCCTCGAATCCCTACAACGCAGCCCTCTACGACCAGAGCAAACTGCTCTCCACCTGCGTGCTGGACAGCATGGTGGCCGCCACCGGTGCAAACAAAGAATACGTCTGGGAGACGGACACCATGAGCGGCGTCAACTGGTGCCAGGTTCCGGTGACGATTGTTGAAATGGGCTATATGACAAATCCAACCGAGGACGCGCTGATGGCCACTGAGGACTATCAGGACAAGCTGGCCTCCGGCATTGCGGACGGCATCGACGCCTATTTCGCCGCGCTGGACGAAGAATCATAACCATGACACCAACAAAGGGGGAGGCGGCAAAATGGAACGGGTCAACCAGATTTTGCGCCATCCCCTTTTTCGGGACAAGCTGGCGGAAATTGACCGGCTGGAGCGGGAGCGCATCTTCTGCGGTCACGGAATGGAACATCTGCTGTCCGTGGCTCGGCTGGCCTACCTCCGTAGTCTGGAGGAAAATTTGGGGCTGGACCAGGAACTGATTTACGCCGCCGCTCTGCTCCATGACATTGGCCGGGGCGACCAGTACCTGCGGGGGGTCCCTCACGACAGGGCGGGCGCGGTCTACGCAGAACAGATTTTGACCGACTGCGGCTTCTCCCCCGCCGAGCGGGAGGCCGTCGTACAGGCCATTGACTGCCACCGCAGCCCAGAGGTGGCCGCGGAGCCGACCCTGCGGGGGGTGCTGTACCAGGCGGACAAGGAGAGCCGCCTGTGCTTCTGCTGCCCGGCGGCGGAACAGTGCAACTGGCCGGAGGAACGGCGCAGCAAGGGCATCCGGCGGTGAAGCGCACCGAAAGAAAGGATACGATAGAATGAAAATTGGCAACCGGGACTTTCAGACCATCGGCCACACCTATGTGATGGGCATTTTGAACGTGACGCCGGACTCCTTCTCCGATGGGGGCCGCTGGAACCGGCTGGACCAGGCGCTGGCCCATGTGGATGAGATGGTACGGCAGGGCGCGGACGTCATCGACATCGGCGGGGAATCCACCCGTCCCGGCTACACGCTGCTCCCAGACCAGGAGGAAATCGACCGGGTGGCCCCCGTCATTGAGGCGGTGAAGGCCCGCTTCGATATCCCCGTCTCGCTGGATACCTACAAAAGCCAGGTTGCCCAGGCGGGACTGAACGCCGGGGCGGACCTCATCAACGACATCTGGGGGCTGAAATATGACCCGGACATGGCGGGGGTGATTGCTCAGGCAGGGGTCCCCTGCTGCCTGATGCACAACCGGGAGAAAGCCGACTACGGAATGTTCATGGTGGACCTGCTGAACGACATGGCGGAGACGCTGGCTCTGGCGAAAAAAGCGGGGATTCCGAACGAGCGCATCATTTTGGACCCTGGCGTGGGCTTCGGCAAGGAGTACCAACACAATCTGGAGGCCATTGACCGGCTGGAAGAGCTGAAAGGGCTGGGCTATCCCGTCCTGCTGGGGGCCAGCCGGAAGTCAGTCATCGGCCTGACCCTGGACCTGCCCGCCGACCAGCGGCTGGAGGGCACACTCGTTACCACGGTGTTCGCGGTATTGAAGGGCTGCATGTTCGTCCGGGTCCACGACGTGGAGGCAAACGTCCGGGCCATTCGCATGACCGAGGTCCTTCGGCACGGCTACTGAGAGGCGTAGCATGGACGAAATTCGCATTCGCGGGCTGGACGTTTTCGCTCACCACGGGGTTTTCCCGGAGGAAACCCGGCTGGGGCAGCACTTTATCGTTAACGCCGTGCTGTACACCGACACCCGCCGGGCCGGGCTGACTGACGCGCTGGAGGAAACAACAAATTACGGCGAGGTCTGCCAGGAGATCACCCGCTTTTTGCAGGACCACACCTGGAAGCTGCTGGAGGCGGCGGCGGAACATACCGCTCAGCACATTTTGCAGCGGTTTCCCCTGCTCTCCGCCGTGGATTTGGAGATTGAGAAACCCCAGGCCCCCATCGGCCTGCCCTTCGACACGGTCTCCGTCAAAATCCACCGGGGCTGGCACCGGGCTTACATGGCCCTCGGCTCCAACCTGGGGGACAAGCGTGGCTACATTCAGGACGCGCTGGAAGGGCTGCGCCAGAATCCGCAGATGCGGGTGGGCCGCTGCTCCACCCTCATCTCCACCGCCCCCTACGGTGGGGTGGAACAGGACGACTTTCTCAACGGCGCGGTGGAGCTGGATACCCTGCTGACCCCCTGGGAGCTGCTGGACGAGCTGCACCGGCTGGAGCAACTGGCGGGACGGGTGCGCAAAATCCACTGGGGGCCGCGGACGCTGGACCTGGACATTCTGCTCTATGACAACGAAATCATCCGCAGCCAGGATTTGACCATTCCCCACCCGGACATGACCAACCGGGCCTTTGTGCTGGAGCCGATGGCGGAGATCGCCCCTGACGTCCTCCACCCGGTCCTCCATCGGACCATGGCGGAGCTGTTGGACGAGCTGCGGGAGCGGGAATCATGCTGAACCTGATCGCCGCCGTAGCCAGGGACGGGGGCATTGGCTGGCAGGGCGGTCTGCTGTTCTCCATCCCGGAGGACATGCGCCGCTTCAAGGCGCTGACCACGGAGAAAACCGTGGTGATGGGCCGGGGAACGCTGGACTCCCTGCCGGGAGGAAAGCCCCTCAAGGGCCGCCGGAACCTGGTACTGACCCGTGACCGGGCCTTTCACCGGGAGGGCGTGGAGGTGTTCCACGACCTGGAGACGCTGCTGGCGGCGCTGTCAGCGGAAAACGAGGCGTGGGTCATCGGCGGCGCAGCGGTGTATGAGCAGCTTTTGCCCTATTGTCAGGCGTTGTACCTGACCGAGGTAGACGCTGCGCCTCCGGCAGACCGGTTCTTTCCGCCCCTGGACGAGGGCTGGAAACTGGCCAAGGCCACGGCCTGGCGGGACATCGGGGGGCTCCTCTACCGGTTTTGCCGCTATGAACGATAACCGCATAAAACGCACAGGCGGAAACCTTCTCAGAGGTTCCCGCCTGTTTTTCGTCTCTAATTCGCCGGAATGGAGACAAACCGTGGAGACATAGAGTGATAGAAGCACTTCTCAGAAAGGAGTATATCTATGCTCTCTGTTCTCACTCTGTTATTGCTCCAGGGCCAGTTCCTGACCCTTCGCCTGGGCGGTTCCAGTTCCTTCCCCAAGCCCCTCTCCGCCCAGGAAGAGCAGGATTGCCTTCAACGCCTGGCGGCGGGAGAGGAAGCGGCCCGGAACACCCTCATCGAACACAACCTGCGGCTGGTGGCCCACATCGCCAAAAAATATTACAACCAAACCGGCGATTCCGACGACCTGATCTCCATCGGCACCATCGGCCTCATCAAGGCGGTAAACACCTACAAACCGGAGAAAAATAGCAAGCTGGCCACCTACGCCGCCCGGTGCATTGAGAACGAAATTCTCATGCACCTGCGGCGCAGCAGGCGCATCGCCGGGGAGGTCTCGCTGAACGACGCCCTGGACCAGGAGGACGAAGGCTCCTCCCCTTCCCTGCTGGACGTTTTGAGGGTGGAAGACACCATGCTGGAGGATCTGAACACCCGTGATTCCTGCGAAAAGGTCCGCCGGGCGGTGTATCAGTGCCTGGAGGGACGGGAGCAGTTGGTCATCATCAAGCGGTATGGGCTGGACGGTCGGCCTCCGGAGACCCAGCGGGTGGTAGCGGAGAAGTGCGGCATCAGCAGGAGCTACGTATCCAGGATCGAAAAAAAGGCGTTGAAAAAGTTGGAAGATTATATGGGACAGCGATAAAAGAGGGCGATACCGTTTATGTCGGTATCGCCCTTGTCCCTCTGACACACTCATTATACATCGTCCGTCTTTCGTTGGATAGATGGCATTTCGAAATTTTCTGAATGATGATTGCCATCCCCACCGAAGGATTTGCGTTGCATCCTTTTTCCGTTTAGAATGAAGTATCGCGCATCAAGATATTCTTTATGAGAATATCCAGAAATAGAAACAAAGTATTTGCCATTCCTTTTGCCTCGATATAAAATAGAGACAGCAGGAGGTGGTTCGCCATGCCAGAGGCCAACAATGAAGCGCAGCGCTTCTATCAAAATCTCATCGACATCGGCTTTGGGGAAGAAATGGTCTCCCGTTGCGTCCTGCTGGAACAAGAGGGACGCAAAAGAGAACTCCTGCTCCTCCTGAAGTGCAGCCGCCGGGATCTGCTGTCCAATATCCATGCCGAACAGAAAAAGCTGGACTGTCTGGACTACCTGGTACATCAGCTCAGCAAAAAGGGTGGGATAGCGTGAACCGATCAATGCTGTTACTCCTTTTCCTCCGTGTGATGACCGTGCTGACCGGCTGGGCGGATGCCCTGGGCGGCGGCGACGTGACCGTCACATCTTCGCTGGATTGACACCCCATATGGATAAAAATTTTAGAAAGTGAGGCAGTTATTATGGAAGAAAAATTGAACCTGACCGCAGAGTGGGACAAGACTTTTCCCAAGAGCGACAAAGTGGACCACAGAAAGGTGACCTTCCACAACCGGTATGGCATCACCCTAGCCGCCGACCTCTACGCACCAAAGGGCGCAGAGGGACAACTCCCGGCCATCGCAGTCTGCGGCCCCTTCGGTGCGGTAAAAGAGCAGGCTTCCGGCCTGTACGCCCAGACCATGGCGGAGCGGGGCTTTTTGACTATCGCCTTTGACCCCTCCTACACCGGCGAGAGCGGCGGCACGCCCCGTTACATGGCCTCTCCCGACATCAACACCGAGGACTTCATGGCGGCGGTGGATTTCCTCTCCGTGCAGGACAACGTGGACCCGGAGAAAATCGGCATCATTGGCATCTGCGGCTGGGGCGGAATGGCCCTGAACGCGGCGGCGTTGGACACCCGCATCAAGGCCACGGTGGCCTCCACCATGTACGACATGACCCGCGTAAACGCAAACGGCTATTTCGACAGCGAGGACAGCGAGGATGCCCGCTACGAAAAGCGCAAGGCTCTCTGCGCTCAGCGCATTGCCGACTACAAGAGCGGAACCTATGCCCTGGGCGGCGGCGTGGTGGACCCCCTGCCGGAGGACGCACCTTTCTTCGTGAAGGATTATTACGACTACTACAAGACCCAGCGTGGCTATCATCCCCGCAGTCTGAACTCCAATGGCGGTTGGAACGTGACGGGCTGCCAGTCCTTCCTGAACATGCCCATCTTGCAGTACAGCCAGGAAATCCGGAATGCCGTCCTCATCATCCACGGGGAAAAAGCGCACTCCTGCTATTTCAGCCGGGACGCCTTTGCAAAGCTCACCGGTGACAACAAGGAGCTGATAATCATTCCCGGCGCGGTCCACACCGACCTTTACGACCAGGTGGATATCATCCCCTTCGACAAGCTGGAAACCTTCTTCGGAACCTATCTGAACTGAGCGGAGGCAAATGTCAAGATGAACATTCTTGTCCTCAACGGCAGCCCCCGGCCCAGGGGCAACACCAGACAGATGATCGACGCTTTTGCGGCAGGTGCTGCTCAGTCCGGTCACCAGGTCGATGTGGTGGATATCTGCAAGAAAAACATCCACGGCTGTCTCGCCTGCGAATACTGCCATACAAAAGGCAACGGAACGTGCATCCAGAAGGATGATATGCAGGAGGTTTACGACCTTCTGAAAGAGGCGGAAATGCTGGTCATTGCATCCCCCATCTATTACCACGGCATTTCCGGGCAGTTGAAATGCGCCATTGACCGCTTCTACTCGGCGGCCTATCCCGTCAGGCCCCCAAAGCTCCGGAAGGTCGCTATGCTGTTGTGCTCCGGTGATGCTGATATGTACAAAGGCGCCGCTTTTTCCTACGAGGGCGACTTCCTGGACTACCTGGGATTACAGGACATGGGTGTTATCACGGTGGCCGGTGGCGTCACCAGGGAAAAGTTACAAGAAGCTGAGGCGTTGGGACGGAATTTGAACTAACGCCCTCTGAACACAAAAAATCCGGCAGGTCGCCACACTTTTCTGCGGTGTCCTGCCGGTTTTTTTGCCAAGGCAGCCTCAACCCTCCCATTGATTTCAGGCACTTCAACTGCGAAGAGGCCGGAGCGCCGCTGTTCAGCGACCCTCCGGCCTCGGTTGAAACAGGCAATTTACTTTACATCAGCTTGCGGAACAGGGTCTTGAAGTCCTCGATGCTGGCATCCTTGGGGTTGCCGGGAGCGCAGGCGTCGGCGGCGGCGGACTGGGCCAGGAAGTCCAAATCTTCTTCTTTCATCTTCTCCAGCTTGGTGGGGATGCCCACGTCGGCGGAGAGCTGCTTGACGGCGTCGATGGCGGCCTTGCGGTAGGTCTCCTGATCCATGCCGGTGGTGTCCACGCCCATGGCCTCGGCGATGTCCTTGAACTTGGTGCCGGTGGCGTCGGCGTTGAACTCCATGACGATGGGCAGCATCATGGCGCAGGCGACGCCGTGGGGAGTGTCATAGACCGCGCCCAGGGTGTGGGCCATGGAGTGAGCAATGCCCAGGCCCACGTTGGAGAAGGCCATGCCGGTGACGAACTGACCCAGAGCCATCCCCTCGCGGCCCTCCTGCTCGTTTTTGACCGCGCCACGCAGGTTCTTGGAAATCAGCTTGATGGCCTCCAGGTTCAGGCAGTCGGCAAGCTCCCAGGCGGCCTTGGTGGTGTAGCCCTCGATGGCGTGGGTCAGCGCGTCCATGCCGGTGGAGGCGGTCAGACCCCTGGGCATAGTGGACATCATGTCGGGGTCCACAATGGCGATGTCGGGGATGTCGTTCACGTCCACGCAGACGAACTTACGCTTCTTCTGCACGTCGGTGATGACGTAGTTGATGGTGGCCTCAGCCGCGGTGCCGGCGGTGGTGGGGACGGCGATGGTGTAGACGGTGCGGTTCTTGGTGGGGGCCACGCCCTCCAGAGAGCGAACGTCCGCAAACTCCGGGTTGTTGATGATGATGCCGATGGCCTTGCCGGTGTCCATGGAGGAGCCGCCGCCGATGGTGATCATATAGTCCGCGCCGGACTTCTTGTAGGCTTCCACGCCGGTCTGGACGTTCTCGATGGTGGGATTGGGCTTGATGTCGGAGTAGATCTCGTAGTCCATGCCAGCCGCGTCCAGCAGGTCGGTGACCTTCTTGGTGACATTGAACTTGACCAGGTCGGGGTCGGAGGCGATGAACGCCTTTTTCAGGCCCTTGGCCTGGACCAGACCGGGGATCTCCTGAATGGCCCCCTTGCCGTGGTAAGAGATGCCGTTGAGTACAAAACGATTGACCATAAGAAACTTCCTTTCCTGCACGTAGGCAAACGGTGATAAGTGGGGTGCTTCCGCCAGCCTTCCCACGCAAAAAGCGAGGTGTGGCGAGCGATCGTCTGCTTATAGAATAAACGATGTGGGCAGTTTTGTCAATTATATTTCCGGAAACAGAATGTCTTGCATTTTGCCTCCGTGGTACACGCCGACAGGATGGAGCGTTTCTTCCGGTCCGCTTCCTCGAAATAAAGTCTCTACGGGGTATAAAATGGGGTATAAAATTTTATGCCCCTACTTTTTTGCCCCAAAAAGCCCGATAAACGAGAAAAAATCCGCTGAACTCTCAACAAGTTCAACGGATTCTTGGCGCAGAAGGAGGGATTTGAACCCTCGCGACGGTCTCCCGCCCTACACCCTTAGCAGGGGCGCCTCTTCGGCCACTTGAGTACTTCTGCAAAGCGGTAGAATGATAAAACCAGATGAAATTTTACGGTGGAGAAATTCTGGCGGAGAGAGTGGGATTCGAACCCACGGCCCTCCGCAGGGTCACCAGTTTTCAAGACTGGCTCCTTAAACCGCTCGGACATCTCTCCCAATGGTCTTTTCAACGCAGGGATTATTATAGCGGACAAGTTCGGCTTTGTCAATGAAAATTTAAAATTTTGTGGGAAATATTCTGTTCCTTCTCTGGATGTGAGAAAATGAGTTGCTTTTTTTGATGTTTCCAGCTATAATCTTTTTGTGGTTAAAGTTCCGGTTTGGGGCTTCCGCCCCAAGTCGGGAGGGAAAATCCCTTTACGGCTTTCAAAAATGCCAGTTCCACTCTCCTTTTTCCAGATTCCTCGAAAAAAGGTCCCGGAAAGTCTCCCGCCCTCCCGGCTGTTCTGTGCAAAACCCTGTGGAAACTGTTTAATTCGTCTGTCGTTTCTCCGTTCAAAAAAAGAAAGGTGGTTCTCATGTCCTACATCTGCCTGATTGCCAACCAAAACGGCGTCGCCGCCGCAGGCGACAGCCGCCTGACCATCCAGCCCGAAGCCCTCCATTTGCACCTGGACCGGGGGCGGAAGGTTTTTTCGGACCAGGACCAGGGCCTGGTCTGGGCCTGCTGCGGCCTGACCCTGTTCGGCGGCATCAACTATTACCTGCTGGCGGAGCGCATTTTACGGCAAAAAAACCGCAGCCTGGCCAGCCGCCTGAATCAGATCGCCGGCGCGTTGAGCAAGGCCACCGCCGCACAGCACCTTCTCAGCCGCAAGCCTTCGGTGTTCACCCTGCTGTTGGGGCAGGTGAAGGACGGCGGAGTGACGGTCCACGTGGTGGACGTGGTCAGCGGCGAAGTGCGCCGTAAGGTCCTCGTCGGGCCGGTGTTCGTTCAGGCCGGGTGGGACCCCAGCCAGCGCCAGAGCAAACCCGCCGTCTCCGAATTTGAACAGGACACCCTGGGGCAGCTCATCGACCGGGCCAAAAAACGCTGCCTGTGGGCCATCCGCAAAGACAGCGAGCTGGCACAGCAGGACAAAAAGCACAGCCAGACCGTCGGCGGCAGCGTGCGGGTGGCCTACGTCGCCATTTCGCAGTCATGATTTACACGCCGCTGACGAAAAAGGCCCTGCTCCTGGCCTGGAATGCCCACCTGGGCCAGTGGGACAAGGGTGGTCTCCCCTACATCTTCCACCCCTATCACCTGGCGGAGCAAATGGAGGATGAACTGACCTGCGCCGCCGCCCTGCTCCACGACGTGGTGGAGGACACCGGCTGGACGTTGGAGGAGTTGGAGCTGGAGGGCTTCCCCGCGCCGGTGCTGGAGGCGCTGTCCCTGCTGACCCACGACCCGGCGGTCCCCTATCTGGATTACGTCCGCACCCTCTCGGTCAATCCCATCGCCAGAGCGGTCAAGGAGGCCGACCTGCGGCACAACAGCGACCTGGACCGGCTGGAGGTTATCACTGAGAAAGACCTCCAGCGGGTGGAAAAGTACAAAAAAGCGCTGGCGTTGCTGGAGCAGTCGGCTTCCGGCGAATTGAAAACAAAATAAGAGAGCGGCAAAAGGGCTGTATCCGGTTTGGGTACAGCCCTTTTGCGGTGCGCTGTACCGTGTCCCCGGTCACAGAAAGTTCAAAAAGTCTTTTGCTCTTCGTGCTTGCGTCTGGATAGGCGAGGGTGTATACTCCTTAGAAATCGAAAGGACGGCGCTCCGAACATTTTCCCATTCCGTCGCCTTTGACCATCCCGTTTTGTGGTTCTTTTCTTGTAAAAAGCGGCCTCCTGTAGTATACTATACCTTAATCATCTCTAATCATCTCTTTTTCCGGGAGGGCGTCGTCATGGCCTTTGTTCACCTCCATGTGCATACTGAGTTTTCCCTGCTGGACGGAGCCTGCCGCATCACTGGCCTGGTGAAGCGGGTGAAGGAACTGGGTCAGACCGCCGTCGCCATCACCGACCATGGCAATATGTACGGCTGCGTGGACTTCTATAAAGCGTGTAAAGCCGAGGGCGTCAAGCCCATCATCGGCTGCGAGGTCTATGTGGCCCCCCGTACCCGCTTCGACCGGGAGAAGGAGCTGGACAGCGAGGCCCGCCACCTGGTCCTCCTGTGCAAGAATGAGGAGGGCTACCGAAATCTGTCCTATCTGGTCAGCCAGGCCAACATTGAGGGCTTCTACAATCGCCCCCGCATCGACCTGGACCTGCTGCGGCAGCACCATGAGGGCCTTATCGCCCTGTCCGCTTGTCTGGCGGGAGAAATTCCCCGGCTGCTGGACCAGGGCCTCTATGACGCGGCCAAAGAACACGCCCTGCTGATGCGGGACATCATGGGGGAGGAAAACTACTACCTGGAGCTTCAGGACCACGGCATCCCCAAGCAGGCGGCGGTCAACGAGGGCATTCTGCGTCTCCACCGGGAGACTGGTATCCCCTTGGTGGCCTCCAACGACGCCCACTATCTGACCCAGGAGGACAGCCAGGCCCAGGACGTGCTGATGTGCATCCAGATGGGCAAGACGGTGGAGGACCCCAACCGCCTCCGGTTCGAGACTGACCAGTTTTATATCAAAAGCGAGGCGGAGATGGCCGCCCTCTTCCCGGAGTACCCAGAAGCCCTGGAGAACACCGCCACAATCGCTGAGCGGTGCAACATGGAGTTCGAATTCGGCCACTACCACCTGCCCGCCTTCCACTACCCGGAGGGCTACGACGGGGAGAGCCTGTTCGCCAAACTGTGCAACGAGGGCTATGCCCGCCGCTACCCCAACGACCCGCCCGGCTACCGGGAGCGGCTGGACTACGAAATGCAGATGATCTCTCAACTGGGGTTCGTGGACTATTTTCTCATCGTGGCGGACTTTGTGGGCTACGCCAAAAGCCAGGGCATCCCCGTGGGGCCAGGGCGGGGCAGCGCCGCCGGGTCCATCGTCTCCTACTGCATGGACATCACCGACGTGGACCCCATGAAGTACGGCCTGTACTTCGAGCGGTTTCTGAACCCGGAACGGGTCACCATGCCGGATATCGACATGGACTTCTGTTACCGCCGCCGGGGTGAGGTCATCGACTACGTCAACCGGACCTATGGAAACGACCACGTGGCCCAAATCGTCACCTTCGGCACCATGGCCGCCCGGGGCGTCCTGCGGGACGTGGGGCGGGTGTTGAATTTCCCCTATAACGAGGTGGACCAACTGGCCAAGCTGGTGCCCTCCAACCCCCTTCACATCACCCTGGACGATGCCATGAAGCTGTCCAAGGAGCTGCGGGACAAATACGAAAACGATGAGCGGGTGCGGGAGCTGATCGACACCAGCCGGAAAATCGAGGGAATGCCCCGCCACGCCTCCAAGCACGCCGCCGGGGTGGTCATCACCCGCCGCCCGGTGTACGACTACGTCCCTCTGGCGCGGAACGACGAGAGCATTGTCACCCAGTATATCATGACCACCCTGGAGGAACTGGGCCTGCTGAAGATGGACTTCCTGGGCCTGCGGAACCTGACCATTCTGGACGACGCGGAGAAGCTCATCCGAAAAAAGGCGCCGGACTTCTCCCTGAAAACCATCCCGGAGGACGACCCTGAGACCTTCCAAATGCTCCAGGAGGGCCACACCGCCGGCGTGTTCCAGATGGAATCTGCGGGCATGACCAACGTCTGCGTCCAGATGAAAGCCTCCAGCATCGAGGACCTGACCGCTATCGTGGCCCTGTACCGCCCCGGCCCCATGGAGTCCATTCCCCGGTTCATCGCCAGCAAGCTGGACCCCTCCAAAATCACCTACCGCCACCCCATGCTGGAGCCGATTTTGGCCGTCACCTACGGCTGCATCGTCTACCAGGAGCAGGTGATGATGATCTTCCAGCAGCTTGCCGGGTACTCCCTGGGCGGCGCGGACATGGTGCGCCGGGCTATTTCCAAGAAAAAGGCCAAACAAATTCAGCAGGAGGAACACGCCTTCATCTACGGCGACCCATCCCGGAACATCAAGGGCTGCGTGGCTAACGGCATCCCGGAGGACACCGCCAAGGCCATCTACGGGGAGATCTACGACTTCGCCAACTACGCCTTTAACAAGGCCCACGCGGTCTGCTACGCTATTGTCGCCTACCAGACGGCCTACTTCAAGTGCCACTACCCCCATGAGTACATGGCCGCCCTGCTGACCAGTGTGCTGGACTCCAGCACGAAAATTGCCGAATATATCAGCGCCTGTAAGGACATGGGCATCCAACTGCTGCCCCCGGACATCAACGAATCCGGCGCGGACTTCACTGTCACCGGCGACAACATCCGCTTTGGTCTGGCGGCGGTGAAGGGCGTGGGCCGGGGCTTCATCGAAAAGCTGGTGGAAAACCGCCAGGAGCGGGGGCCTTTCCGGGGGATTCAGGACTTTTGCCAGCGGCTGTACGACTACGACCTGAACCGCCGGGCGCTGGAAAACCTCATCCGATGCGGGGCCTTTGACCGGCTGGGGGTGCGCCGGAGCCAGCTCATCCAGGTGATGAACCCAGTGATGGACGCGGTTGCCAGCGCCCGGAAGCGCAACCTTGAGGGGCAGTTCGACCTGTTCAGCGGCCTGGGGGAGGACGACGCTCCCCAGGAGGTGCCACTGCCCAACGTGCCGGAGTTCAGCCCCTCTGATCTGATGGCCATGGAGAAGGAGACCACCGGCCTCTATCTCTCCGGCCACCCCATGGACGAGTACCGGGACGCTGCCAAACAGAGTGGCGCGGTGCGCATCGGGGCCGTGATGAACGACTTCGCCCTGGAGGACGGCCCCCAGACCTACCACGACGACCAGCGCCTGCGGCTGGCGGGGGTCATCACCACCGTCCGACGTAAGACCACCCGCAACGACACCCTGATGGCCTACGTCACCCTGGAGGACGACACCAGCTCCATTGAGCTGCTGTGCTTCGCCCGTGTGCTGGAGGAATCCGGCCCCCTCATCCGGGAGGGCGTGGCGGTGGTGGCGGAGGGACGCATCTCCGTCCGGGACGAGAAGGCCCCCCAGATGCTGGTGGACCGGGTCTGGTCCCTGCGGGACGGGGCTGTTCCGCCCTCTCAGGGCCGGGAGCGCCGGGGGAATCCCCAACAGCAGCCCCGGCGGGGGCGGCTGTTCGTCCAGGTACCCTCTATGGACCACCCCAGCGTGGAAAAAATCAAACAGTACCTTATCATGTTCCCCGGCACAGATCAGCTCGTCCTCTGCTGCGCCGACACGAAAAAGCGCTTCGGCATCGCCTGTCAGACCCACGCCTCCCTGGTTCGGGCGCTGGAAAAGCTGGTAGGGCAGGAAAACGTGGTAGTCAAATAAGCAAATCCCTACGACCCAGGCGGCCCGCGGAGATTCCGGTTAAGGAGTTCCATATGAAATCAGAGAGAAAAGAACGGGCAAAACAGCGGCTGGACGCGGCGCGGGAGCGTCTGCGTTCCCCCAAAGAGAGCATCTTCAAGCGCATTGCACGGCTGTTGACCCATCGGCTGCTGCTGACCGTCGTTTTGATCGTGCTGCAAATCGCGGTGCTGTTGGTGATGATCCTCGCCTGCGGACGGTACTTCGTGCATTTCTATGTGATCTGCGTCCTCATCAGTATGCTGGTGGTGCTGTACCTCCTCAACAAGCGAGGGCACCCGGACTATAAGATCGCCTGGATGCTCATCATCCTCCCCTTCCCCATCTTTGGCGGGCTGCTCTACCTGCTGCTGGGCGGCAGTTGGTCCTCCAGCCGGAGCCTGAAACGGATGGAGCGGCTGGAGATTTTGCGCCACAGCATCCTCAGCGGGGACGAAAACGCCACCCAGAGCTTCGTCTCTCAGCACCCGGACGCAGCCAACCAAATGCGCTATATCTACGCCACCAGTAGCTGTCCGCCCTATGTGAACACTGAAACGGAATACCTGCCCATCGGTGAAGTTTACTATGCGCGCATGGTGGAAGAGCTGAAAAAAGCCAAACACTATATCTTTTTGCAGTATTTCATCATCAAAGAGGGGGAGATGTGGAACACCATTCTCTCCATCCTGGAGGAAAAAGCCGCCCAGGGGGTGGACGTGCGGGTCATTTATGACGACATCGGCTGTCTGTTCACCCTGCCCAAGCGCTACAGCCAGGAGTTGGAGAAGCGAGGCATCGCCTGCGCCGTGTTCAACCCCTTCCGCCCAGTGGCGTCCCTGCGGCTGAACAACCGGGACCACCGGAAGCTGTGCATCGTAGACGGCGTGGTGGGCTTCACCGGCGGCATCAACCTCTCCGACGAGTATATCAACCAGTGGGAGCGGTTCGGCCACTGGAAGGACACCGGTATCCTGCTCCGAGGACAGGCGGTGTGGAGCCTGACGGCCATGTTCCTCTCCTGCTGGGATTACACCAAAAATATTGAGGAAAAAATGGACAATTACCGGCCCGACCCCTCTGTCTTTGGCACCTTCCAAACGGACGGCGTGGTTCAGCCCTACAACTCCAACCCCGGCAACGAATCCGTAGGCGCGGCGGTGTATATGAACCTTATCAGCCGGGCCAAGCGATATCTCTATATCACCACGCCTTATCTGGTCATCGACGACGCCATGACCAACGCCCTCTGCGCCGCCGCCCTTTCCGGGGTGGACGTGCGCATCATCACCCCCCATATCCCCGACAAACGGTATGTGTTCATGCTGACCCAGGCCCACTATATCCCGCTGCTGGAGGCGGGGGTCAAAATCTACGAGTACACCCCCGGTTTCATCCACTCCAAGACCTTTGCTGTGGACGATGAGTTTGGCGTGGTGGGAACGGTAAACCTGGATTACCGCAGCTTCTACCTCCACTACGAGGACGGCGTGTGGATGTACAAGTCCGGCGCCGTGGCCGCCATCCGGGACGACTTTCTGTCCACCCAGGCGCTGAGCCAGCCAGTTCTGCTGGAGGAGGCCACCCGCGTGAGCTGGCTCAAGCGGTTCGGGCTGTCGCTGCTGCGGGTCATCGCGCCGCTGATGTGACAGACCGCCACACAAATCACATTTTTCGTGCAGCAGAGGAAAATCTGTGCTATACTGTTCCCTAACCCCAAGAACGAGGTAAATTTTTATGAAGCTCATGGTTTTAGACGGCAACTCCCTGGCCAACCGGGCCTTTTACGGCATCAAGCTGCTCTCCACCCGGGACGGGCAGTACACCAACGCCATTTACGGCTTTTTGACCATCCTGGGCAAGCTGACCGACGAGGACGCCCCCGACGCCCTCTGTGTCACCTTCGACCGGAAGGCTCCCACCTTCCGTCACAAGGCTTACGCCCAGTACAAGGCCAACCGCCACGGGATGCCCGACGAACTGGCGGCCCAAATGCCGGTGCTGAAAGAGGTGCTGTCGGCCATGCATATCCCCTGCTACGAGCTGGACGGCTGGGAGGCCGACGACCTGATCGGCACCATCTCCCGCGCCTGCGAGGGGGAGGGCTGGGACTGCGCAGTCGTCACCGGCGACAAGGACGCCCTCCAACTGGTCACCGACCACACCACCGTCAAGCTGGTCACCACCCGCATGGGCCGGACGGAGACCAGGGACATCACCCCGGAAGTTTTTTCTGCGGAATACGGTTTTCCTCCAAAGCAGCTCATCGACCTGAAAGCTCTGATGGGGGATTCGTCGGACAACTACCCCGGCGTCAAGGGCATTGGGGAAAAGACCGCCAAGAGCCTGATTCAAAACTACGGCGGTATCGAGGATATTTACGCGAAATTTGACGAGATCCCTTTGAAACCCGCCCAGCGGAAGCACCTGGACGAGGGCCGGGAGGACGCGAAGCTGTCCTACGACCTGGCGACCATCCGCTGCGACGCGCCCATTGACTTCGCGCCGGAGGACGCAAAACGCCGCCCCTGCGACAACGACAGGCTCTATAACCTGTTTATGGAGCTGGAATTTTCCAAGCTGACCCGCCGGTTTGGGCTGACGCCGCCGGAGGCCCCGACCGAAGCGAAAGAAGAAAAAGCGGAAGTTCAGGTGGAGTCGGTCGATGTGCTGACCGAGACACAGTTTTCCGGGATTTTCCCCAAGTGGCAGGCGGCGGACTATGTGGTGGTGCTGCCCAGAGAGAATTTGGACGAAATCACGGTCGGCTGGAACGAGAGCGCGACCCGCTCCTGGCTCTGCGACATCCGCAAGAGCCGCTATCAGGGAGACTATCCCGCTCTGCTCCAGGCACTGTTCTCCGGCCAGGTAAAAAAAGTGGCCCACCGGGTCAAGGAGCTGTGCGGCCAACTGCTGGCCCACGGCCTTCCCACCGAGGGCTTTGTGTTCGACACGGCGCTGGGGGCCTATCTGCTGGAGCCTACTGCCAACAGCTACGACCTGCCTCGCCTGGCCATGACCTACTTCAAGCGTGACATGGAGGCGGGGGCCGCGGGCAAGGAATCTGAGGAATATCAGGCACTGTCCGATGATTTGAAGGCCCAGACCGCCTGGTACGAGGACAATGCACTCATCGGCGCGCTCTACGAGGCGGAGCGGAAGCAACTGGAGGACTACGGCCTGATGGGGGTGCTGACAGATATCGAACTGCCCCTCTGTCCGCTGCTGGCGGAGATGGAACAGGCCGGGTTCCTGGTGGACCGGGAGGCGCTGGAGGAGTTCGGCGTCATGCTGGCCCAGGGCATTGAAGAAAGTCAGCAGCAGGTCTACCGCTACGCTGGGGTGGAGTTCAACATCAACTCCACCAAGCAGTTGGGGGAAGTCCTCTTCGAGAAGCTGGAGCTGCCCGCCTCCAAAAAGACCCGCCGGGGCTACTCCACCAGCGCCGAGGTTCTGGAAAAGCTGCGGGGGTCCCATCCCATCATCGACCAGATTTTGGAGTATCGGCAGCTTGCCAAGCTGAAATCAACCTATGTGGATGGGCTGACCAAGGTCATCGCCGACGATGGACGCATCCACACCAGCTTCCAGAACACCGTCACCGCCACCGGGCGGCTGTCCTCCGCCGAGCCGAATTTGCAGAACATCCCCGTCCGCACCGAACTGGGGGCGGAAATGCGGAAGATGTTCATCGCGGGGCCGGGAAACGTGCTGGTGGACGCGGACTATTCCCAAATCGAGCTGCGGCTGCTGGCCCACATCGCCGGGGATGAGACCATGATCGAAGGGTTCCGCTCCGGCGTGGACATCCACACCGCCACCGCCGCCCAAGTGTTCGGCGTGCCGGTGGAGATGGTAACAAAGCAAATGCGTTCCTCCGCCAAGGCGGTGAACTTCGGCATTGTCTACGGCATGTCCGCCTTCTCCCTGGCGGAGGACCTGCACGTCACCCGCGCCGAGGCCAAGGCGTATATGGACAAGTATTTCGCCACCTATTCCGGCGTTCACGCCTACCAGAAGCAGGTAGTGGAGCAGGCCAAGGCAGACGGCTACGCCTCTACCCTGCTGGGCCGCCGCCGCTGGCTGCCGGAGCTGAAATCCTCCAACTTCAACCTGCGCAGCTTTGGGGAGCGGGTGGCTATGAACATGCCCATTCAGGGCACCGCCGCCGACATCATCAAGCTGGCCATGATCCGGGTGCAAGACCGGCTGAAAGCCGAGGGGCTGACGGGCCGCCTGGTGCTCCAGGTCCACGACGAATTGATCGTGGAGTGTCCCGAAGCCGAGGCGGAACAGGTGGCCCGGCTGGTGGAGGAGGAGATGGAGCAGGTGGTCTCCCTCCGGGTGCCGCTGGTGGCCGAGGCCCATGTGGGCCGGAGCTGGATGGACGCACATTGATAAGATTGGAGCAGTTTTATGAACTTTGTACCCTATAACGCGGAAATCGCCAAGCGGGAGCCGGTGCGCTACCGGCTGGTCCCCATGACAGCGGAGCTGGTGGACCAGGTGGCGGAAATCGAGAAGATGAACTTCTCCCGCCCGTGGACCCGCGATATGCTGCTGGAGGAGCTGGACAACCTGCTCGCCTCCTACATCTGCGCCCTGGGGGAAAACGGCGTGGTGCTGGGCTACGCCGGGTTGACCGTCGTGGCCGGAGAGGGATACATCAACAACATCGCCGTCCGGCAGGAGTACCGCAAGCAGGGGGTGGCCTCCGCGCTGCTGGAGGTGTTTACCCGGTTCGCAGAGGCCCAGGGGCTGGAATTTCTCACTCTGGAGCTGCGAGTCTCCAACGAGGCCGCCAAGCGGCTCTACCTGAAACACGGCTTCGCCCAGGTGGGCCGCCGGAAGGGGTACTACGACGCCCCCAAGGAGGACGCCATTCTGATGACCCGCACCTTCGGGGACGAGGGGAGGGAGCAGCCTTGAACATTCTGGCTGTAGAATCCTCCTGCGATGAGACCGCCGTGGCGGTGGTGCGGGACGGGCGCACTGTTCTCTCTGACGCCATCGCCTCCCAGGTGGATATGCACACCATTTATGGCGGCGTGGTACCGGAGATCGCCTCCCGGAAGCATTTGGAGGCCATTTATGGCCTGGCAGACCAGGCGCTGGCCCAGGCGGGCGTCACCCGGCAGGACATCGACGCGGTGGCCTGCACCTATGCGCCGGGTCTCATCGGCGCGGTGCTGGTTGGGGTCAACTTCGCCAAGAGCGTGGCCTACGGGCTGAACGTGCCGCTGATTCCCGTCCACCACATCCGGGGCCACATCGCCGCCAACTACCTGACCCACCCCGATTTGGAGCCGCCGTTTCTCTGCCTGTGCGTCTCCGGCGGGAATACCCTCATCGTGGACGTGCAGGACTACACCCATATGGAGCTATTGGGCGCGACCCGGGACGACGCGGCGGGCGAGTGCTTCGACAAAGTGGCCCGGGTGCTGGGCATCGGCTACCCCGGCGGCGGCCCCATGGACCGGCTGAGCCAAGGCGGCGACCCGAAAAAGTATCATCTTCCCCGCTCCAAGGTGGACGGCGCGCCGCTGGATATGTCCTTTTCCGGCCTGAAAACCGCTGCCCTGAACCTGATTCACAACGCCCAGCAGAAGGGCGAGGAATTGGACCTCTCCTCCTTCGCCGCCAGCTTCGCCCAGGCGGTGGCGGACGAGCTGGTGCCCCGCACCATGTCCGCCGCTCAAACGCTGGGCTACGGAAAAATCGCCGCCGCCGGCGGCGTAGCCGCCAACTCCACCATCCGCGCCCAACTGGAACGGGCCTGCCGGAAGAGCGGCGACACCCTGTACCTGCCCAAGCTGTCCCTCTGTGGGGACAACGGGGCCATGATCGGCTGCCAGGGATACTATGAGTACCTGGCGGGTCACACCGCCGGGATGGAGCTGAACGGCTACGCCAACAAAAACGTGGGCGTGGGGTGAGCGGTTTCATGCAGGCGTTTGGCAAAGCGAAAAGGAGGCGTTTCTGATGATCTACCTGACTGGCGACATCCATGGCGGAATGGACATCACAAAGCTGTCCAACCGGCAATTCCCGGAGGGGAAGGCCCTGACCCGCTCCGACTATGTCATCATTTGTGGAGACTTTGGCCTGCCTTTTGCCCTGACAGACACCGCCCCGGAATCGGAGTTTCTCACCGACAAATACAAGCGTTCAGACCGAAAAAATTACCTCTATTGGATCAGATGGCTGTCTCAGCGGCCCTATACCGTCCTCTGGCTGGACGGCAACCACGACAACCACCCCTTCTGGCAGGGCCAGCCGGTGGAGGAATGGAACGGCGGCCTGGTCAACGTCCACCCGCTGGCGGAAAATGTGCTGCACCTGAAACGGGGAGAGTATTACACCATCGACGGGCACACCTTCTGGGTCATGGGCGGCGCGGCCTCCCACGACCGGGAATACCGGATGGAAGGGCTGGACTGGTGGCCGGAGGAGCTTCCCAGCGGGGAGGAAATGGCCCACGGCCTGGACACCCTCGCCCGCCACGGCAACCGGGCAGATTACATCCTGACCCACACCCTGCCCCAGTCGCTGCTGGCCCCGGTCAGCGGCAAAACCTACACGCCGGACCCCACCTGCGCCTATCTGGACCAGGTCTACGCCACTGCCTCGTTCCAATACTGGTACTGTGGACATCTGCACATGGATGTCAACCATCCGGGTTATCGCGTTCGCGTTCTCTATGACGACGTGGTCCCTCTGGGGGCAGACGCCGCCGAAGCCGGCGGCTGAGGCGGTTTGCATCAGTAAGAGATGAAAAAACGATTAAATTCCTTGCAATTTCCGCCTGTTACGATATAATAAGCACTGTAACAACGAATTGAACCGCAAGGAGGGTTTGCAATGAACTCGATTCGCGTCTGGTTTCCCCTTTCCAACACTGTCCACTATAAGGACACCGTCAGCCTGGTCATCAGCATCGTTCTCTATCTGCTGGTGTGGGTCGTCGCCCGGTTCCTGCTGGGGGCCGCCGCCTCGCTGCTCAGTTTTTTGCCCTTGATTTGGATTCTGTATCACCTGCTGTTGCTGGTGGTGCGGGTGTACTGCATCGTGGGCATCGTCTTTGCTGTCCTCAACTATCTTGGGAAGTCCTATTGAGGCGGCGTTCTCCCGCTTTCCCGTTGAAGGAGGTTTATTCCTATGTTATCTCTCATTTGGATGCTGATTTGCGGCGCGGCCGTCGGCTGGATCGCCGGGATGATCATGAACCAGCCCGGCTCTATGCTGCGCAACATTGTGGTAGGCGTTCTCGGCTCTGCCCTGGGCAATTTTCTCTTTGCCCTCATCGGCTTCTACGCCACCGGCTGGATCGCCAGCCTCATCGTCTCCATTATCGGGTCGTGCGTGCTGCTGATGCTGGTGAACTGGCTGGCCCGGCGGTGAGCGTTTCCGCCACATTTGTACATCACAAAACGCAAAAAGTTCGCAGGCCCAAAAGCCTGCGAACTTTTTTTGGCGGAGTGGGTGGGATTCGAACCCACGGTACCCAAAGGTACAACTGATTTCGAGTCAGTCCCGTTATGACCACTTCGATACCACTCCATCACTCATACCAGCCTATTATGCCACAATCCGCCGGGAAACGCAAGCGTTTCCCGGCGGATTTCGTAAAATTCTTTTTATGAACCGCGCCGGGTCATGACCCGCTTTCGGCGCGGCTGGGATGTACCTACAAAGCGGCGACCAGCGTCGCCAGCGCGCCGGACATGCCGCCCCACAGCAGGAGCAGCGCAAGGGCGAACATGACGATTTTCAGGGCTTTCCGGACGACGCCCAGGAGGAGCGTCACCAGGCCCAGCAGGAAGAACAGCCCCAGCAACTGATCCATCGTCATGGCTGCGCCTCCCGGATAATTTCTTCAATCAATACCCGCTCGTCCATGGGGTATTTGACGCCGCGAATTTCCTGGTAGTCCTCGTGGCCCTTGCCCGCCAGAATGACGATGTCCCCGGCCTGGCCGATGCTCATGCAGTAGGCGATGGCCTCCTTCCGGTCCGGAATGGTGACATAGGCCCCGCTCGCCTTGGCAACGCCGGTGAGGATGTCGTTGATGATGTCCATCGGTTCCTCAAAGCGGGGATTGTCGCTGGTGACCACGGTCAAGTCGGCCAGCCGAGAGGCCACTTCGCCCATCTCGTACCGGCGGCTCTTGGCCCGGTTGCCGCCGCAGCCGAACAAGCAGATGATGCGCTTCGGCCCATAGGCCCGGATGTTGGTCAACAGGGCCTCCAGGCTCATGGCGTTGTGGGCATAGTCGATCATCAGGGTGTACTGGCCGGGGGTTGGGTAAATCTCCAGCCGTCCTTTCACCTGGATGGTGTCCAGCGCGGCGAGGACGTTCTCCTTGCTGACCCCCAGGTGGCGGCACAGGGCGATGGCCGCCAGGGAGTTATACACGGTGAAGTCGCCGGGAATGTCCACCCGGACGGAATAGTTCTCCAGGCCCGTCAGGTCGTAGGAGACGCCCAGATAGCCGGGCTGGTGGATGCGCTGAACGTTCACCGCCCGCAGGTCGGCGTTCTCGCCCATGCCGAAAGTCTCCAACTGGCAGGTGTGGCCATCCATGACCTGCTCCAGGTAGTCGGCTTCGGCGTTGGCCATACCGATTTTGCACCGCTGGAACAGCAGGCCCTTGCAGGCGATATACTCCTCCATGCTCTCGTGCTCGCCGGGGCCAATGTGGTCCGGCTCCAGGTTGGTGAAGATGCCATAGTCGTAGGTGAAGCCGGAGATCCGGTCCAGCTTCAGGGCCTGGGAGGAGACCTCCATGACTACATATTTAAGTCCGGCGTCCACCATCTCCGCGAAGTACTGCTGCACCAGGTAACTCTCCGGGGTGGTGTTGACGGCGTGGATGTGTTTGTCGCCGATGATGACCTCGATGGTGCCGATAAGGCCGGTGGGCAGACCGGACTTCTCCAGGATACCTTTAATCATATAGGTGGTGGTGGTCTTGCCCTTGGTGCCGGTGACGCCGATGGTGGTCAGCTTCTCCGCCGGGTGGCCGAACCAGGCGGCGGACAGCTCCGCCAGCGCCAGCCGTGCGTTTTCCACCTCGATGACGGTGACTTCTTCCGGCACCTCCACGGGGTGTTCCACCACCACCGCCGCCGCGCCCTTTGCCAACACGTCGGGGATATACTGGTGGCCGTCCGTCACCGCGCCGGGCATACAGACGAAGATGCAGCCGGGGACGGCCTTCCGGGAGTCGTAAACCAGCGCGGAAATTTCGGTTTCCAAAGAACCCTGTACCAGGGTGTAGTTCATGCGAAAGACCAGGTCGATCAGTTTCATGGATGAATACCTCTTAAATCATATTTATGGTAAATGGTCGGGAAAGGTGCGCCGTCTCAGTCGCACTCGCCCTCGAACACGGTGACGGCGGGGCCGGTCATAAAGACGCTGCCGTCGGTGACTTCGATTTCCAAATCGCCGCCCCGCAGGTGGACGGTGACGTTCCTGTCGGTGAGGCCGTTCTGGACACAGGCCACCGCGGTGGCACAGGCCCCGGTGCCACAGGCCCAGGTCTCCCCTGCGCCCCGCTCCCAGACCCGCATCTGGACGTTTTGCCGGTCCATGACCCGGACGAACTCGGTGTTCACCCGGTCGGGGAACATGGGATGGTTCTCAAACTGAGGGCCGACTTTGTCGATGTCCAGCCCGTCCACGTCGTCGCACCAGACCACGGCGTGGGGGTTGCCCATAGAGACGCAGGTCATGACCCAGTCCTGCCCGGCCACGTTCACCGGTTTGCCGATGACGGCGTCGCCCAGACCAACAACGGGAATGTCCGCCGCTGTCAGAACCGGCGCGCCCATGTCCACTCGCACCTTAGAGACCTTGCCGTTTTCCACGGTCAGGTCCAGGTACTTCATCCCGGCGTTGGTCTCCACAACCAGGCGGGTCTTGTCGGTCAGGCCCTTGTCGTAGCAGAACTTGGCTACGCAGCGGATGCCGTTGCCGCACATGGCTCCCTCGCTGCCGTCGGCGTTGTACATCCGCATCCGGAAGTCGCCCTTTTCAGAGGGGCAAATCAGAATCAGCCCGTCGGAGCCGATGCCGAAGTGCCTGTCGCTGAGCCGGAGCGCCGTGCCGTTGGGGTCGGCCAAAGGCTCTTTGGTGCAGTCCACATAGATATAGTCATTGCCACAGCCGTGCATTTTTGTAAATTTCATTTGTTGTCCCTCCTGTTTGGGGCGGTGCGCAGCAGATATGCGCACAGAGAATGCAACACTCTCTATTATACAGTCAAATTTTATAAAGTAAACTGGCGTTTCCGCTAAAAATTGCGGCAGCGTTCCCTCTCCCGCTGGGAAGAAGCGGTAAGAGGAAAAGTTTTCTTTTCTGCCCATTCTCCAGCCCCAATTTTCTGAAAATATGGTATACTGAAAGCGGGAACAAACCCGCGAACAGGAGGCGCGCCTTATGGCAAAGAAAAGCAACCGCAATACCCGGCGCAAAATCGTCAGCGCCGCGTGGAAGCTCTTTTATGAGCAGGGTTACGACGAGACCACCGTGGACGAGATCATCGCCGCCAGCGGCACGTCCAAAGGCTCCTTTTACCACTATTTCAGCGGCAAGGACGGACTGCTCTCCTCCCTTTCCTCCCTGTTTGACGACAAATATGAGGAGCTGATGGAGGAGATGGACCCCCGGATGGACAGCTTCGAAAAGCTGCTCTACCTGAACCGGGAGCTGTTCGCTTTCATCGAGAGCAACATCTCAGTGGAGCTGATGAGCCGGATGTATGCCACGCAGTTGACCACCTCCGGCGAGCGCCACCTGATGGACCAGGGCCGGGTTTATTACAAGCTGCTGCGCCGCATCGCCGCCGAGGGCCAGGCCAGAGGGCAGATCACCGCCGCCCGCTCCCCGGCGGAAGTCAGCCGCATTTACGCCATGTGTGAGCGGGCGCTCATCTACGACTGGTGCATTCGGGGCGGGGAATACTCCCTGGCGGCCTATGGCCGGGAGATGATGCCCCTGCTGCTGCACCAGCTCCGGGGCGAGGTGTACCGGTAGGGCGTCGGCGCTTCAAAAAAGTTTTCTCTCTCCCCTATTTTGTATTTTATAAAATGTACGGTAATTTTTCATTGAAATTTCATTGAAAATCTGAGTTTATCTGTAAAAAAGTCTGTAGTTCGTTCTGCAATTCGTTCTGTATTGACGTTCCCCTCCCAAAGGCGTAAAATAAAGCTAATTTTGGGAGAAAAGAGGAATCAATACTTATGTTATCTTCATCCACCATCTGTATGGTGATCGCCATCGTCTGCTATCTGGCGTTCCTGCTCTACCTGGGCTTCCGCTGCGCGGGCGGCAACCGCACCGTGGGCGACTACTATCTGGGCGGACGCAAAATGGGTCCGCTGGTCACCGCCATGAGCGCCGAGGCGTCGGACATGTCCTCTTGGCTGCTGATGGGTCTGCCCGGCGTGGCCTACGCCGCCGGTATCTGCGACGTGTTCTGGACCGCTCTGGGCCTGGGCATCGGCACCTACTTTAACTGGCTCATCGTGGCCAAGCGGCTGCGCCACTACTCCGCCCTGAATGACTCCGTTACCATCCCGGACTTCTTCGAGAACCGGTTCCGGGACAACAGCCACATCCTGCTGGGCATCTCCGCCCTGGTCATCGTGGTGTTCTTCATCCCCTACACCGCTTCCGGCTTCTCCGCCTGCGGCAAGCTGTTCTCTTCCCTGTTCGGCATCGACTACGTGCTGGCTATGATCCTCTCCGCCATTGTCATCATCGCCTACACCGCCGCCGGTGGCTTCCGCGCCGCGTGTCTGACCGACTTTGTCCAGTCCGTCGTCATGACGGTGGCTCTGATCGCGGTGCTGTGCTTCAGCGTGGCCTGCTGCGGCGGCGTGGGTGAAGTCACCGGCTACGCCGGTTCTCTGCCCGGCTACATCGACCTGCTCAATACCCACGACTTCGCCACCGGCGCCGCCACCTCTTACGGCGGCCTGCTGACCATTGTTTCCACCATGGCCTGGGGCCTGGGCTACTTTGGTATGCCCCACATCCTGCTCCGGTTCATGGCCATTGAGGACCCGGAGAAAATCAAGCTCAGCCGCCGGGTGGGCACCGTCTGGGTGTTCATCGCCATGGGCATCGCCATCTGCGTCGGTGTGGTGGCCCGTGCTCTGACCCATGTGGGCATCCTGGAAGAGCTGGCCGACTCCGAGCGGGCCGTCATCGGCATCGCCCAGTACCTCTCCAGCTTCGGCATCCTGCCCGCTCTGCTGGCCGGTGTGGTGCTGGCAGGTATCCTGGCCTGCACCATGTCCACCTGCGACTCCCAGTTGCTGGCAGCGTCCTCCTCCATCTCGGAGAACATCATCCACGGCGTGTTTGGCCTGAAGCTCAACGAGAAGCAGACCATGCTCATGGCCCGCGGCACCCTGCTGGTCATCGCTATCATCGCCGTCATCTTCGCCCGTGACCCCAACAGCTCCGTGTTCGGCATCGTCTCCTTCGCCTGGGCCGGATTCGGCGGAGCCTTCGGCCCGGTCATGCTGTGCGCCCTGTTCTGGAAGCGCTGCAACCGCTGGGGCGCCATTGCCGGTATGGTCGGCGGCGGCGCGACGGTCTTTATCTGGGAATACCTCATCAGCCCCCTGGGCGGCGTGTTCGGCATTTACGAGCTGCTGCCGGGCTTCCTGGTGGGCCTGTTGCTGTGCTTTGTGGTGTCCCTGGCCACGGAGGAGCCTTCCCAGGAGATCCAGGACGAATTTGAGAAGGCCAAGGCCATGGACAAAGCCTGAGACAAGTTTGATTTGATGTAAAACTACAATCCCGCCTGAACAGCGGCAAAAGCCAACGTTCAGGCGGTTTTCCTTTTGTCCTATCATTCGGCGGAAATCCGTGGGCCTGGAAATTGGTTCATCCACAGCCCTGTGCAGAAACCGTTTGCCTATTTGTACAGGGACGGAACACAGAGCCGCAAGTGCGATAAAACAGCGCGGGAGCGTTTGGGACGCTCCCGCGCAAAGGCTTTTATGGATGTAATTGGCTCAGAACTGGTCCGCCGCCCGGGAGATTGCCAGGTTCGGCACCGCCCACAGCAGCAGGAACACCAGCATGGTCAGCGGCGTCAGCGACGCGAAGGCCAGCGACCAGGTCAGGTAGAAGGCCAGGACTACGCCCACCAGCGAGGCCAGCACAGCGATCCAAGCGTTCAGCCGGACTACGGCGCACAGCCGCCGTCCGCCCAGCACCGCATCAGAGTAGGAACCCATGCCCTCCCGGGTCAGCAGCGCCCCCAGCACCGGGTTGTGGGGCTTGCCCTGCTCGGACAGCTCCCACCGCCGCTCGATGGGCGGATACTCCATTTGGCTCACTGGCAGGGCGTAGAGGGTTTGCAACATACTGGGGATCACATTGAAGTCGCGGGTGACCAGCACCGGGCGCACCCCGCCCTTGACCAGGGCGTGGATCGCGGCCTTGGAGTAGTGGGACATATCGTAATCCAGGCTGAAAAAACCCGCCAGCTTTTTGTTGATAACGCAGTAGACTGTCCGGCGCAGCTTCATGCCGTTCTCCAGTTTGATATTCATGACGTTCAGGAAGCCGAAGGTGCCGATGAGCACCTGCTCCCCTCGGATGTCCGCCGTCAGTCCCCCGGCCTCGTAGCACTCCAGGTTGTCCACCCGGCGGTAAAATCCACCCTGGCGGCGCAGCTCGGTATCGAACAGGTGGTAGAGGCCACTTCCAGCGCTGCGCAGCATGGAGGCGGTGCAGCCGGTGAGCTTCTCCAGAGAGACGCCCTCGCTGTGCTTGATGGACTTCATAATGACGCTGCCCTCCGGGAACAGGTCCTCATCCTTGACCAGGATGTTGGCCTTGCCCCGCATGGAGACCGCACCGTCCCAGCCCGCCAGCACTGCCCCGGAGCGGTCCAGCCGCCGGGTCAGACGGAGATAGGGCTGTCCAAAGGCCAGCAGCCCGCTGATGGGAGCCGCCGCCACAAGAATGGTGGACAGGCACCAGGGCAACAGCGCCGGGCGGCCACAGCCCACCGAGGACACCACCGCGCAGACGATGGCGGCCACGATCAGCACCGGGGTCCAGGTGCGGTAGATGCGCTGCGCGCCGTCCATGCCCTGGATCTGGCTGCCGAAGCCCTCGGCAGTGCCCTCCTCCCGGTTGAAGGCACTGATACCGTCCCACTGGTCCTCGTCCAGCGTCACCCGGTAGGGCTGGGACGAGTTGGAGGCCGTCCGGCAAGAGAGGTAGAGGGCCTTTTTGCGGTCATAGGCACCCCAGGCAGCCCCAAAGAGGCTGAGCAGCGCCAGCGCCGCAAAGGGCAGCGGCCCTTCCCGCCCCACCAGGGCGGACACCAAACCATCCAACAGGGTGGCAAGCACGGCCAGCGATGTGATGGTGTGCAGGCCGGGCCTGCCCCGCCAGGGAGCCGTCAGGCCCATCCAGAGGATATCCAGCTCAATGGCAGCGCCCAGGGCCAGTCCCCAGGTGAGCACGCCGGACATGACCTGATGGTTCAGCAGTGCGGCGGGCAGGGGCAGTCCGCACCCCTCCGCAATGGAGAGGTAAAGCAATACCAGGAAGAGTATAAAGGTGTAATAGAGCCGCTGCCGCATGAAGCGCAGCCCCAGCCGGTAGCGGCTGGCCAGCTCTTCTGCGGAGAGGTCTGGGGCCTTGGGAAGTTCCTTCCTGGGTCGGCGCTCCCGCCAGGGACGTTTTTTCTCCGGTGGGGTCTCCTCCTCGTCGGTGCCGGGGACGTTGCTGGTATCCCCGCCGGGCTTTTCGGCCTCGGCAAACATATTGTCGGCAAAATCGTTGGCTCTGTCCTGGATTCGGCCCAGACTGTCCCGGAAGAGTTTGCCCTTGGGGGTGGGCATCTCCACCACGTTTTCCGCGTTTTCTGCGGCCTCTTTCGCGGATTCCGCCTCCGCCCTGGCCTCCTCCACGGTGGCGGTCATGGCGGCAGCGGCCTGGGCCATGTCCTCTGCGGAGTCCTTTTCGCGCATTTGCTTTTTTGCGCCCCTGTGCCGGGCGTCCAGGAAGAATTGCAGCAACCCGCCGGAGGTGTCCTCCTCGTCCGGCTCTTCTTCATCCGGTTCCGCGTCCAGGCCAATGGCCTCTCCCACCTGCTGACCGATGAAGGCGGCAGTGTCGGTCAGGTCGGTCTCCCCTGCCGGTTCTTCCGGCGGAGCGGAAGGTTCTTCTTCCTCCGGGGCTACGGTCTCCGGTTCCGGCGTCGTTTCGTCCTCCTCGGCGTCAGGCTGCGCGTCAGATTCCGGTTCTGATGATGCACGCTCCTCCGCTGCGGGAAACTCCGCCTCTGGCGTCGCTTCTGTCTCCGCGTCGGCTGCTTCCGGCTCCGGTTCCGGCGTTTCCGCCGGTTCCACCGCCTGGGGAGGGGGCGCTTCTTCGCCGTACTCCCTTAAAATGTCGTCCAGGGAGTAAACCGTTTCCTCTGGGACCGCGCCGCTGTGCATCAGCTCGTCGGTCCCCTCCAGTTCATCCACCGGGTTCCAGTTGCGTTTGTTTTCCATTGCCGTTCCTCCCCGCTTATCCCAGCCGCTGGCGGACCGCCTCATATAGCAAAATCGCGGCGGCGGCGGATGCGTTCAGGGAATTGATTTGCCCCTTCATGGGGATACTCACGTTAAAGTCGCAGTTCTCCGCCACCAGGCGGCTCATACCGCTGCCCTCGCTGCCGATAACGATGGCGGCAGGGCCTTTCAGGTCGGCCTGGTAAAGAGTGGTGGTTCCCCCGGCGGCGGTGCCAAAGACCCAAATTCCCTGCTTTTTCAGTTCTTTCAGGGTGGCGGTCAGGTTGGGGACCCGCGCCACCGGCACATAGGAGACGGCTCCGGCGCTGGTCTTGGCCACCACTGCGGTGAGCCCGGCGCTGCGGCGCTTGGGGATGATGACCCCGTGTGCCCCGGCGCACTCAGCGGTGCGGATGACTGCCCCCAGGTTGTGGGGATCGGACAGCTCGTCGCAGACCACGATCAGCGGCGGCTCCCCCTTTTCGGCTGCGGCGGCCAGAATGTCCTCCACCGTGGCGTACTCCCGCACGGCGGAGACGGCGATGACCCCCTGGTGGGCATGGGTGTGGGACATGTAGTCCAGCTTCCGCCGATCCACGTCCACCACCACAGCTCCAGCTTCTCTGGCTTTGGCCGCGATGTGGCCCAGGGCGGCGTCGGTCTCCCCCCTGGCGATGTAAATCTTGTCGATGGCGGCCCCGGCACGCAGGGCCTCGATGACGGCGTTGCGCCCTTCGATCAGGCCGTCTGCCTCTGCCTCCCGGCTGTCCCGGCGGCGGCTGGCATCCTCCCTGGGCGGGCGCTGTTTTTTCTGTTCCTTCATAAAAAAGCGTTCTCCAACGATTCTTTTGATTCTGAATGGGGCTTGTAGCCCTTTAGTGATACACGTACATTAGTATAGCACAGTTCCACGCCATAAAAAAGACAAATTTGAAAATATTTGCGGCGACAGACCCGTCGCTTTCGTAGTATTCACAAATTGTTTATCTGGTTTTCCTTGTAATCGGGGACCGATTGTGATATATTACTAAGACACAGCGATAACAACGGATTTCGGCAGCTTCTGCCTGTTCCGTAGGAAGAAGGTTTCCGTTTGAAAAAGAATGATCCCCCTAAGAAGGACTCAAACAACAACCGCAGGATCATGGGTATCGTCAACATCGTTGTCTGGGCGCTGGTGATCCTGGCCGGGTTCAACTGGCTGATCTCCTCCGCGTCCATGTCGGGCAGCGTGGAGATCAAGTTCAGCGAGTTCATCTCCCTGGTCAAGGACGACCAGGTGGAGGAAGTGGTCCTCCAGTCCAGCAAGTACACCATCACCCTGACCGAAGAGGGCGAAACAGCGTGGCTCGCAGAATACTACGCCGATGATTCCAGCGTGGATCTGTCTTCCGTCACCATGCCCACCCTCTACACCGCTCCCCTGTCCTACACCGACCTGGCCCTGCTGCTGGAAGAGCATGATGTGACATACAGCACACCCTATCAGCAGGACAGCGTCGTCACCACCTTCCTGCTCAGCTATATCCTTCCCCTGGCGCTGATGCTGGGGGCCATGATGCTGATTTTCCGCATGTACGGCAACAGAATGGGCGGCGGCATCGGCAACGTGGGCAAGTCCAACGCTAAGATGTATGTGGAGAAGGAGACCGGCGTCACCTTCCGGGACGTGGCCGGTCAGGACGAGGCCAAGGAGTCGTTGGAGGAGATCATCGACTTCCTCCACAACCCCGGCAAATACACCGCCATCGGCGCAAAGCTGCCCAAGGGCGCGCTGCTGGTGGGTTCCCCCGGCACCGGCAAAACCCTGCTGGCCAAGGCCGTGGCAGGCGAGGCCAAGGTCCCCTTCTTCTCCATCTCCGGCTCGGACTTCGTGGAGATGTTCGTGGGCGTAGGCGCCAGCCGTGTCCGAGACCTGTTCAAAGAGGCCAGCAAAATGGCCCCCTGTATCATCTTCATCGACGAGATCGACACCATCGGCAAGAGCCGCGACAACCGCATGGGCGGCAACGACGAGCGGGAACAAACCCTGAACCAGTTGCTGGCCGAGCTGGACGGCTTCGACCCCACCAAGGGCGTCATCGTCCTGGGGGCCACCAACCGGCCCGAGGTGCTGGACAAGGCCCTGCTGCGGCCCGGTCGGTTTGACCGGCGCATCATCGTGGACCGGCCCAACCTGGCTGGCCGTCTGGCTACCCTCCAGGTCCACACCCGGAAGATTCGGCTGGACGCTGACGTGGACCTGAACAAGATCGCCCAAGCCACCGCCGGAGCCGTGGGCGCGGACCTGGCCAACCTTGTCAACGAGGCCGCGTTGCGGGCCGTCCGCATGGGTCGGAAGGCCGTCAACCAGAACGACCTGCTGGTCTCCTTCGAGGTTGTCATCGCCGGTACGGAGAAAAAGGGCACCGTCCTCACCGAGAAGGAGAAGCGGCTCATCGCTTACCACGAGGTGGGCCACGCCCTCATCGCCGCCCAGCAGAAGGACACCGAGCCGGTGGCAAAAATCACCATCGTTCCCCACACCCAGGGCGCATTGGGCTACACCATGCAGACCCCGGAGGAGGAAAAGTTCCTCAACAGCAAAGAGGAAATTTACGCCCAGTTGCGCACACTGCTGGGTGGCCGCGCAGCGGAGGAAGTGGTGTTTAACACCGCCACCACCGGCGCGTCCAACGACATCGAGCGGGCCACCGACCTGGCCCGGAAAATGGTCACCATGTACGGCATGAGCGAGAAGTTCGGCGTCATGGGTCTGGCCACCGTCCGCAGCCAGTACCTGGAGGGCACCTATGGTATGGACTGCGCCCAGGAGACCGCCGCCCTGGTGGACAAAGAAGTCTATAAGATTTTGAACCAGTGCTACGAGGAAGCCAAGGCCATGCTGGTGGAGAAACGGGACCTGCTGGACCAGATCGCTGCCTACCTGCTGAAAAAGGAGACCATCACCGGTCAGGAGATGATGGCCATTATCGAGGGCCGGGACCCCGACCTGGTGGACAACTACGGCGCGAATCCTGATGTAAGCAGCTCCAGCATCAAACACGAGGGCATCGAGCCTGCCGCCAAAAAGGTGCATATGCTCAGCGAACCGGTAGAACCTCCCTCCCTTGGCCCTGCGGAGGGCGATGAGCCGGAGCAGCCGGAGGACGCTCCCGATGAGGATACGCCGAACGCCCCCGATCCCTCTGCATAAGAATCAAACATCAAAACCGGCTGGTCTGCAAATGACCAGCCGGTTTTCCGCTTTGTAAAAAGACGGCTTCCCCAAAAGAGGGCGACACCCATTCGCGCTTGTCAGACAACATTTTACCGACAGAGAAGTGGTCTTTCCGCGTCGCAAATTGCGGTTGCTTTCCTGTGTCCTTCATGTTAAAATACAGAAAATGCAGAAATAGAGTTGTAACGTGATTTTCCCAGAGACCTGAGAAAAGAAAGGACTCCCTTGTCATGTCAGAAGCATTTCCCCGGCCTGCGTCGAACCGAATCGCCAAATGGGACAACCTGAAAGCGGTGCTGATTTTTCTGGTGGTTTTCGCCCACCTGTTCCGCCCTGCTTACAGAGAATATCCCATTCTGAAAACGGTTTTCTTTTACATCTACCTGTTCCATATGCCGGCCTTTGTCTTTGTCTCCGGTCTGTTCAGCAAGAACGCGGTGAAAAAACGCAACTATGACCGGGTGTTTTCCTTCCTGCTGGTTTATCTGGTCACCAAGTTTATGAACTGGTTTGTGAAACTCCCGCTGGCAGAGGACCTTGTCAACGAAATGCCCTACACCTCCCTCTTCCAGGAACGCGGCGTAGCCTGGTACGGCCTCGCCATGTGCGTGTTCCTGCTGGCGACCATGTTCCTGGAGCGTTACCGCGCCTCTTCCCTGGTGGTGCTGTTCCTCGCGCTGGGCTGCCTGGCGGGTTACTGCAAGGATGTGGGCGCCGTCGGCTCCATGAGCCGGATTTTGGTCTTTTACCCCTTCTTCCTGGCGGGATATGCCCTGAAACCGGAGCAGATTCTCCACGTGACGGAGCATTGGTACACCAGGCTCCTGTCCGTGGCTGTGTTGGTGGCTGCCTTCTGGCTGTGTCTGCAATACCAAGAGGAACTGACGCCCTATATTGAGTTTTTGAAGGGCAAATCCAATTTCAGCGCGCTTGAGGCGCTGGCTCCCTACGGCGGGCTGTTCCGTCTGGCGTTCTATGGGGTGGCGTTCCTGCTGACCTTCTGCCTGATCGCGGTGATCCCAAGTTTCCATATCCCCGTGGTCTCCACGGTGGGACAGCGGACCCTGTCCGTTTACATGTTCCACTATCCCCTGGTGACCTACTTTTATGAGGGCTTTGTGCTGAAAGACTGGGTGCTGGCCAACTGGCCCAACCTCTACGGCTTGGCTTATGCCGTTATTTCCCTGCTCATCGTACTGGTGTTTGCTTCAAAGCCCTTTGACTGGCTGGCAACAAAGCTCACCGTACTGCCCCTCCAAAAGACCACTGAACAGAAAGGTTCTGGTGATGTATGAACGCTCTTAAGAAATTGATTTCCTTGGTTCTGGCGCTGAGCCTGGCGTGCTGCACAGTCGGCACCTCTTTTGTCGCAATGGCGGCGGAAGAGAGCGCCGCTTCCTCCGCATACGAGGAAATGTTGACCGACTATCTGGAAGAAATCGAGGACGAGACCTCCGAAACCGAGGAGACCGAGACAGAAACCGATGCGGATGCGGCAGAGGCGGAGCCGTCAGACGAGGAAACATCTGCCGACGAGACGGACGAGGTGGAACAAGCGGAAAATGACGAGTCGTCTGAGGCCGATGAAACCGTAGCAGCCGCCGAGACCAGCAACGAAGAAAACCTTTCTGATACTTCCGCGCTGGAGACCAAAATCACCGAGGCGGAGGCCCTCAGCGAGAGCGACTACACCGCCGCCACCTGGATCGCCTTGCAAACCGCTCTTGCCGCCGCTCAGACTGTGCTCACTACAGAAGGCGCGAGCCAGACCGAGGTGGACGCCGCGTTGACCGACCTGACCAGCGCCATCGACGCTCTGGTCTCCTATCAGGATGTTTACAACAGCAGCACCAAAATCAGCCTGGAGTACGATGACCGGTACACGTTCTCTTCCAAGGTGGTGGAAGAAGATATCGTCTCTCTGACCATCACCTCCAAGCGCACCGGCAGTTCTAAATCGGACACCGCTGTGGTCAAGGTAGACGACTCCGACAGCAAGAAGATTATCGCCTGCGGCTGCGGCACCGCCGTCGTCACCCTGGCCAACGGCAAAACCTACGCGGTCGAAGTCTCCGCCGCCCCCATCAGCCTGCTGCTCATCATCGGGCAGAGCAACGCGGAGGGGCGTCCCAGCTCCACCAGCAACCTTTCCACCTATAAAAAGCAGTGGATCGCCAGCGAGGAAGGCCAGGTCTACAGCACCTACGCCCCCTCTGACACCAGCATGTACAAGTACATCGGCTGGTATAGCTCAACGGGCGCCAACGGCCTGACCACCAGCAACGAGAGCGCCTTTATCCCCTCCAGCCTGACGGACAACACCGCCGCCAAAGATTACAAATGGACCAACAACCTGACCACCGCCGGCAACGGCAAAGGCGGCATTGACAGCGCCCTGGCCTACGAGTGGAACAAACTGACCGGCGAAAAGGTCTGGGTCATCAACGCCGCCCACCACGGCAGCTCCATCACCTCCTGGCAGCCGGGCAGCTCCAAGAGCAACAACAACTTCTGGCAGGCAGTGGACCTGTATGTGGCTGCGGAGGAACTGCTGAGTAAGGAGATCGCCGCGGGGCATTACACCCTCTCCCACAAGGGCATTTTCTGGCTCCAGGGCGAGCAGGACAAGAGTATGTCGGCCAGCAAGTATCTGAGCTACTTCACTACGATGAACAGCGCCCTGCGCACCCAGTTGAATGGCTCCGGCATTTCCGGCATGAAAAAGGCCATTGCGTTCACCGGTATCATTATGGTCCGTGCCGCCGCCAGTAAGCCGGCCTCTACCAGCGACTTTGCCCTGACCGGCCCCCGGCTGGCCCAGTATTACATGACCACCTCGTCGGCCTCCGCCTACTCCACCATCTACCTGGCCAGCCAGGCGGCGGAGCAGTGGACCACCAACGCCAATGTCAAGTCGTACTTTGTCAACAAGTACGGCACCCAGGCCGCATATCGGGCTGCAAACCCCAACAAATCAGGCACCATCAGTATGCCAACGAAAATCAGCCAGGTACACAGCACCATACACTATACCCAGTTGGCCTATAACGAGCTGGGCATGGATGCAGCGGACAACATCTGTTACGCCCTGGGCTACGCCAAGGCCCCGACCAGCAAGGTGTCCTCCGTCACCATCGTCACGGCCAACGGGTACACCAGCCGCAACAAGTCCACTGCCAAGCTCTCCAAGGGCAGCACCCTGAAATTCGCGGTAAAGGTCTATCCCACCTATCTCTCCAAGGGCGTCACGGTGACCACCACCAGCTCCACCAAGTACACCGTCTCCGGTATCACGCTGACCGCCAAGAAGAACAGTAAAATCACCGTAAAGGCGGGCAATAAGTCTACCTACATCAACATCAAGAAAAAATAGCAAATCAGCCTAAATAAACGCTCAGGCGGAGGGAATTTTCCTTCGCCTGAGCGTTTTTCTTTCTCTTTCGCGGTCAAATCGGTCTGTCCTCCGTCCAGAACCGCCAGGGGAAGTCCGTCGCCTCCTCCGCGTAGTCGATGCCGATGCGCTTGCCCACCTGAATGGGACCGGGGGCTGGTTCTTCCTCCAGATCCAGGTCGGCCAGAGACGAGACGAGATACAGCTCGTCGCTGGCGGTCACGTCGATCAGGTTGTGTTCTCTCGTCAGTGCCAGGCCCTTGCACAGCTTGCCGGGGCCGTTGAGGAAGTTTTTCCGCTGGTAGGCGGTCAGCTCCCGGAGGGGCTTCCCGCAGCGCAGGCGGGAGATGGTCTCCCCGCCCAGCCGGGGACTTCCGCCCCGCAGCAGCACGGCGCAGGGTTCCCCCTCCGGTTCCGTCACCAGGTTCAGGCAGTGGTACATCCCGTAAATCAGATAGACATAGGTGTGGCCGGGGGCAGCGAACAGCGGCTCGGTCCGGGCGGTGCGCCGGTACTGGTAGGCGTGGCAGCCCTTGTCGATGGGTCCCACATACGCCTCCGTCTCCGTCAGGCGGCAGACCAGCCGCTCCCCCTGCCAGACCCGCACCAGATAGGTCCCCACCAGGTCTCGGGCCACCGTCACCGTGTCCCGGTCAAAAAAATCCCGCGTCAGCTTTGCCATCTGTCTCACCTCATGGTACAATGATAGCATAAAACAAGCCGAAAGGAAAGATTTCTATGCGCGTATTGGACTGCGATTTGGGAGACTGGCGGGAGACTGTGGAGGCCATGGCGGAGGAACCCTGGTGCCGCGCCCTGTTTGAGCAGGTGGAAGCGGCCTACGCCCAGGGAGAACCGGCGGTGTACCCGCCCCAGGCACAGTTGTTTACCGCCCTGCGGCTGACGCCGCCGGACCGGGTGAAGTGCGTCATCGTGGGGCAGGACCCCTACCATCAGCCGGGGCAGGCCCACGGGCTGGCGTTCTCGGTGCTGCCGGGGACGAAAACGCCTCCCTCCCTGCGCAACATCGGCAAGGAGCTGCAAGCCGATCTGGGGGTGGACTTGTCGGGAAACGACCTGACGTCCTGGGCGGAGGAAGGGGTGCTGCTGCTGAACAACGTCCTCACCGTCTACGACAGCGCCCCCAACAGCCACAAAAAATGGGGCTGGCAGACCTTCACCACCCGGCTGCTCCAGGCGCTGGAGGACCAGCCCCGGCCCATCGCCTTCGTCCTCTGGGGCCGGGAGGCCCAGAGCAAGGGGGCGCTCATCGCGCCGGAGCGCTCCCCCTATCCCCGGCGGGGGCGTGGGGGCCACCACCCCGCCCCCCGCGCCGC
>JAJQCW010000043.1:141165-164735 GCA_021202515.1 Clostridiales bacterium
AATGGCGCGTCTACAATCAAATGGGGGTAAAATCATCGAAAAAAACGGTTCAAAAAATCATTTTGCGCGGAATGTTCACAAAATCTGCCTTGACTTGCCTCTGCGGAGCCTATACAATAACAGTTACACAGTTCACGAATAAACAAAGAGGGATATTATGGATACCACCGGCATCATTGCGTCTGGAACGCAGCTCAAAAAGCTGATCTCCAAGAAATCGGAACCGGCCCAGCGCAGATATCACTTGCGCCCGGTGGAGCTGAACATTCTGCTGCTGCTCCACGCCGACCCCCACATGGACACCGCGAAGGACATCATGAATCGGCTCCACGTCTCCAAGGCCCACGTCTCCCAGTCCCTGGACCACCTGAAAAACGGCGGCTTTATCTGTCTGCAAGAGGACCCCCAGGACCGACGGGTGTTCCACATTCAGCTTCGGCAGAGCGCCATCGACGCCGCTCTGGAGATGCAGGCCGTCTACGCGGAGTGCTGGGCGCTGGCGGTTCGGAATATTCCCCAGGAGGAGGTCTGCACCCTGCTTCGTGTGATGCAGCAAATGTCGGATAACGTGGGCCTGGCCCTGGCGGAAGGGTAAGTCCCGCTTTACGCTTGGGCGTTTTCTTTTTTACAATTAGTTTACTTGTGAACAATGTGAACGAAGTATGAATCGAGGGGCGAAACAGTTCGCACCCGGCAGATCGATCTCGCGCAGCGCGCCAGGAGGCATATTATGGAATTTCTCGTTTTGTATTCCAGCAGGACCGGCAACACGGAAAAGGTGGCGGAGGCGATTTTTGACGCGCTTCCCGGCCACTCCAAGCTCATCGAGCCGGTGGAGGACTACGACGGCACAGAAAACCCCGGCCTGGTCTTTCTGGGCTTCCCGGTGAACCGGGGCAGTTGCCCCATGGACGTGGCCGACGCGCTGGAGAAGCTGGAGGGCAAACGACTGGCGCTGTTCGCCACCTGCGGCATGGGGGACGAATCCTATCAGCAGCGCATCCGGCACAACATCGACGTGTGGATGCCGGACGACTACATCGACCTGGGCTTTTTCTGCTGCCAGGGGGCCATCGCCCCGGCGTTCCTGAAGGAACTGCGGGAGCAGGAGGCGTCTGTCTCGCCGCAAATGGTAGAGGCGATGGAGGCCCAACAGCAGAAATCCATTGGACACCCCGACGCCGCCGACCTGGACCGGGCCAGGCAGTTCGCAAAGGAAGTGTTGGGCCGGGCAGGACGAAAAGAACCGATGAGATGAGGAATGGAATATGATACACAGCATTTACGATTACACCCACCAGAAACAGTCCCTCTGCCAGCAGAGCGGCTACATCCACAAGGATCTGTACACCGAATACAGCGTGAAAAAGGGCCTTCGGGACGAAAACGGCAAGGGGGTCCTCACTGGCCTGACCAACATCTCCGAAGTGAAAGCCTTCGACAACGTGGACGGCGTGCAGGTCCCCTGCGACGGACAGTTGCTCTACCGGGGCTACGACGTGCGGGACCTGGTCAGCGGCGGCATCGGCAAACGGTATCTCTTTGAGGAGGCGGCGTATCTGCTGCTCTTCGGCCAGTTGCCGGACAAACAAGATCTGTTGGACTTCCAGCAGGTGCTGGCGGACTGTATGCGCCTGCCCACCAACTTCACCCGGGACGTCATCATGAAGGCCCCCGGCCCCGATATCATGAACTCCATGACCCGGAGCATCCTGACCCTGGCCTCCTACGACGAGCGGAAGGACGACCTCTCCATCGACAACGTGCTGCGCCAGTGCCTCCAGCTCATCGCCACCTTCCCCATGATGGCGGTGTACGGCTACCACGCCCACAACCACTACGACAACGATGAGAGCATGTACATCCACCGGGCGGACGAGTCCCTCTCCATCGCGGAGAACTTCTTGCGGATGCTCCGTCCCGACATGACCTTTACCACCCTGGAGGCCCAGGTGCTGGACGTGGCTCTGCTGCTGCACATGGAACACGGCGGCGGCAACAACTCCACCTTCACCACCCGCGTGGTGACCTCCTCCGGCGCGGACACCTACTCCGCCATTGCCGCGGCCATGTCCTCCCTGAAAGGCCCCAAGCACGGCGGCGCCAACCTGATGGTCATGAACATGATGGACGACGCCCGCCAACACATTTCTGATTACGGGGACGACGATGAGATCACCGCCTACCTGCGGAAGCTGCTCCACAAGGAAGCCTTCGACCGCAAGGGCTTGATTTACGGCATGGGTCATGCCGTCTACTCCCTCTCCGACCCCAGAGAGCGCATTTTCAAGAGCTACGTGGAGCGGCTGGCCGTGGCGAAGGGCCGGGAGACTGATTTGCAGCTCTACAACAACATCGAGCGGCTGGCCCCCCAGGTCATCGCCCAGGAGCGGCGCATTTACAAGGGCGTCAGCCCCAACGTGGACTTTTACAGCGGCTTTGTCTACGACATGCTGGGCATCCCGCGGGAACTGTACACTCCCCTGTTCGCCACCGCCCGTATCGTGGGCTGGAGCGCCCACCGCATTGAGGAGCTGGTCAGCGCGGATAAGATCATCCGCCCAGCCTACAAGAGTTTGGTCACGTACAAGGAGTATATCCCAAGAGAGGAGCGGTGAAATGGCTGAATATCAAATCAATTTGGGCGAGGACTTTTTCCTGAATCGCCTCAGCGTGGAGCAGGTCTTTGCCTTCCTCGACCAGACGGATTCCTTCTGGCTGTACCACATCCAGCGCTGCGGCGCGGAGGACGGCAGTGGCAGAGTCTATCTCTCCGACTTGGCGGCGGAGATGGATGTGACCGTCTCCGTGGCCTCCAAATCCATCCGCGCCCTGGCGGAAAAGGGCTTTGTCCTCTGGGAGACCGACGAGAAGCGGGAGCGCACCTATGTCAGCCTGACCAGCCGGGCCAAAGAACTGATGGATAGCCAGCGCCAGCGGATGTCCGACGCCTATGAGAAGGTGGTCCGCACCATTCCCCAGGCGGATTTGGAGACCACCATGAACACCATGGCGAAAATCCGCGGCATCGTTTCGGCGGAGTAAACGTGTAGGGACAATTCCCCTCAATAACAGGTCGAAATTGTTTCCTGCGCTTCTCCCTGCTGAAATTGACAGGACATCCGTGCAAATCGTTCCACCAGGTCGGTCTTTGCGTTTTTTCGCCACACAGCCACCAAATCCAGGTCCTTTTCGGGGAGTTTTCCGCCAGGCAGTTTGAACGGCACCATTTCCAGTCCATCCCGAAACGTCACCGAATAGTCCACCACAATGCTAACGCCAAACCCGGCTTTGACCATAAGCGCTGACTGGGCGGGAGAACCACTGTATACCACCGGATTATCCGGTTGCAGTTTTCTTAATTGCCGCTGCACCTCCGCAATGACCGGGTTGCTGTTGCGCTCATGACGAAAAATCCAGGGATAACCGCACAGGTCTTTTGGGTTTACCTGTCCCAGGGAGCAAAGCGGACTTCCGGGAGGCACCATACAAAACAGGGAACCTTTTCGCAGCAGCAACACTTCCTTGTTCTTCAATGTGCTGACGGCGCTTCTCATACAATAAATCAAATCCAGCTTCTCTTCGGTGAGGGCCTGCACCAACTCACGAAATTCCTTTACGTGTAGCTGCAAGGAAATGGCAGGATTTTCTTCGTGAAATTCCTGCATCGTCTGAGGCAAAGAGGGAAGCTCCATGAGATCCGTGACGCCAATGCGGATCTCGTTGGAAAATCGATTATGGATTTTCTGCGTATTCTGGATGGCTGCGTTCAATTCCTGGCTCATGTGGCGCAGCTCGTCCTGTAAATAGCTGCCTGCCGGTGTCAATTCAACTTTCCGGCTGTGGCGGCTAAACAGCGTAACGCCCAATTCCTCTTCCAGCGATTTGATGGACCGCGTGACAGAAGGTTGGGTGGTGTAGAGCTTCTCCGCAGCCCGCGCAAAATTCAGCGTTTCAGCTACTGTCAGAAAGCAGTTGAGTTGTTTTAATGTCATCGTAATCGCCCCTCTGCTTTATTGCCGACTTTCATTCTTGTAATCGAATATGGGAGAAAGGCGCACATCGGTTTGATGTGCGCCTTTGTGTAGGTGCAAAAGCAGATTACTTGCTCTGCGCCGCCAGCCACTCGAAAATCGTGACCTCCTGCCCGTCGATGGTGACAGGACTGCCGTCCAGGTCAGTGGAACACAGGTTTTTCAGGGCATAGACCCATGCGAAGTGGCCAATGTATGCGGTGCCATAGTCGGGGTCTACAATTTCATCATAGGTGGTGTAATGGATATTCTCCGCTCCGCTTTCCACCATACGCGCATAAATCGCATCACTGGTGGTGGTGGGGTCTACCACAGGATCGGTGGAACAGTGGACAAACCAGGTGGGGATGCTGGCCAGGGTTTCGATCTGCTCATCAGAGATCCACTCGCTGTCATAGGCGGCACAAACCGGGGCGATCGCCGCAAAGGTGTCGGGATAAGCCATCGCCAACTGGATGGTCATATATCCGCCGTTGGAGCAGCCCGCCAGATAGATGCGGCTGGTATCCACATCGTCATGTGTTGCCACATAATCCTCGATCAAAGCCATCAGGGACTCCGTGTAGATGTCTACGCCGTTGGTGGAATACCCTTCTTCGCTGTTGTACAATTCGGCAAACTCATCGGTGCCGTCGTCCATCCAAACAGTCGGGCACTGAGGCAGCAGGATGTGCGCGCCGCCGAAAATCTCCTGCGTTTCCTCGGAGACGAAGTTCGTGACCAGCATACCGCCGGTGACAAAGCCAATATCCGTGCCGCCGCTGCCTGCGCCGTGAAGCCAAATCACCAGGGGATGCGTGTCGCCGTCCTCCTCAGGCTCATAGTAGGCATAGGAGTATTCGTAGTCCGCGCCGGTGTCGGTGAAGGTGCCAGTCTGGAACGCTTTCTCATCGGGATGATAGACGGTGTCCAGTTGATTCCACACTTCGCCGGAGCTGGTGTCGGTGATGGTGTAACTGCAAGTGGCCCAATCCTTGAGCTGCCCCACAAAGGAGCTGGTGTTGGTATAATAAGGAGCGGCGATGCTCAGGGTGGAGGCAACCTCCATCTCAAGGGTCACATACGCGCCTTCCGCATCCTCGTTGCCTTCTGCATCGGAGCGATAAGCGGCGGTCACAGTGCGATCACCGTGGTCCAGCAGAGCGCCGTCCACATCATAGCGCCAAACAGATACGGTATACTGAGCAGCATCCGGTTCATCGCTCTCCTCTGTTTCCACCAGCAAGATCGCCTTGCTGTAAGAACTGCCCCAGTTATAGACGTTCTGAACCAGAGAATAGCTGCCGGCGGGGTCCACTTCCGGCTCCACCTCATCCTCCGCTTCCGTACTCTCGTCGCCACCCTGGGCGGTCATGTCCTCGGCAACTGTGACAGCATCTTCCGAGGACTCCGCAGCGCTGCTCGCTTCCGCAGAGGCGTCCTCCTCTGTCGTCTGGCTGCTGCCGCAGGCGGCCAGCGCCAACAGCATCGAGAACACCAGGAGCAGTGCGGTGAAGCGCTTTAGAACTTGTTGTTTTTTCATGTTGGTTCCTCCTTGTTTGTTTTTGTGTTTGATGTCCGTTTGCTACTTTGAATATTGTAACATAGCACATTGCTATTTGTAAAATACTTATTTTAAATCCATTGATTCACAGGCTGTATCGAACGTTTTTATGTTCGTTTTTAGCTCAGCGGTATGAATCTGGCGACGTGTTCCACACACCCCCAGAAAAGGCGGATCGCACCATATTCTACAAAAGCAAACCAGGTTATGGCCACGGCCAACTATTTGCGTATTGCGAAGGACATTCAGAAGTTTTACGCCAACATCCCCCTCACCTGTACAATTCCTGTGCAGGATTGGGCTTGAAATTATGCAAAATGACCTTGACAGGGCGAGAAAAAGCCGCTAGAATAAATACTGTTCAAACGCTGTGAAGGAGACCGCGCCCTGGCGCCGCAGCAGAGAGACCGGGTCACTGGCTGAAAGCCCGGTTAGCTGGCAAGGGGACCGCGCAACGCTCCGGAGCCGACGGTTCGAGCTTCCACCGGGAAGGGTAGGGCCGTCCGTTTTCCCGCGTTAAGGGAATGAGAGAGGCAGCTCAATGGGGAGATGCAAACGCGGGTGGTACCGCGGAATGTGAACTGTTCCGCCCCGGACTATCGTTTTTCGATGGTCCGGGGCGTTTTTGCTGCCTGATAACCAGCCAAACCGGGAGCGTATCTCCCTGGAACCGAAAAAGGATGTGTGTGATTATGGAATTTCTCAGCGGCAAGCTGGAGCGAAGCGACCTGACCTGTGCCCAGGTGCTGGACGGCAGTCACCTGGGGGAGAACGTGACCGTCCACGGCGCGGTCCACGCCCTGCGGCCCATGGGCGGCATGACCTTCCTGACCCTGCGGATGCGGGACGGGGCGCTGCAATGCGTCTGCGACGGCGACCTGGACCCGAGCGGCCTCCAGGAGGAGTGTACCGTGGTGCTCATCGGTCTGGTGCGCGCCGACGAGCGCGCCCCCGGCGGGTACGAGCTGGCGGTGGAGTCTTTCCGGATTTTGACCACCCCGGCGGCCCCCATGCCCGTCCCGGTGAACAAATACAAGCTCAAGCTGAACATGGACACCGAGCTGCCCCTGCGCCCGGTGGTGCTGCGGAACCTGAAACGCCGCAGCGTGTTCAAAATCGAGGAGGGGCTCTGCCGGGCCTTCCGGGACCACCTGAACGAGCACGGTTTCACCGAGATTCACACCCCCAAAATCGTCCACGCGGGAGCGGAGGGCGGCTCCAACATCTTCCGCATGGAATACTTCAACCGCAAGGCGTTTCTGGCCCAGTCCCCCCAGTTCTACAAGCAGATGATGGTGGGCGTGTTCGAGCGGGTCTACGAGATTGGCCCGGTGTTCCGGGCGGAGAAACACAACACCACCCGCCACCTGAACGAGTATATCGGCCTGGACCTGGAGATGGGCTATATCGAGTCCTTCCAGGACGTGATGGAGATGGAGGCCGGCTTCCTGAAACGGGCGGTGAAGCTGCTGGCAGAGGAGTACAGCGCCGACCTGGACCGGCTGGGGGTGGAGCTGCCCCAGGTGGAGCAGATCCCCGTCTGCCGGTTTGACGAGGCCAAGCGGCTGGCGGCAGAGAAGTACCACCGGCCCATCCGGGACCCCTACGACCTGGAGCCGGAGGAGGAGGTCAATATTGGCCGCTACTTCAAGGAGGAGTTCGACGCGGACTTCGTCTTTGTCACCCACTACCCGGTGAAGAAGCGCCCCTTCTACGCCATGGACGACCCCGACGACCCCCGGTATACCCTCTCCTTCGACCTGCTGTTCCGGGGCATGGAGGTCACCACTGGCGGCCAGCGCATCCACGACTACGACCAGCAGGTGGCCAAGATGAAGGCTAAGCGGATGAACCCCGATGAGTTCCAGAGCTACCTGATGATCCACAAACACGGTATGCCGCCCCACGGCGGCCTGGGCATCGGCCTGGAGCGGCTGACCATGAAGCTCTGCGGGCTGGACAATGTCCGCTATGCCAGCCTGTTCCCCAGAGACCTGTCCCGGCTGGAGCCGTAACGGAAAGGAGACTGCAATATGAAAATTACCACAGAACTGGTGGATTATGTCTCCGTCCTCTCCCGGCTCAAGCTGCCGGAGGAGGAGAAGGTCCAAATGGCCGGGGAGCTGGAGCAGATCATCGGCTATATGGACATCCTCAACCGGCTGGACACCAGCGACATCGAGCCGATGAGCCACACCTTCCCGGTGAAGAACGTGCTGCGGGAGGACGTGGTGGAGGACTTCGGCGGCCGCGCCGCCCTGCTCTCCAACGCCCCCGCCCACGACGACGAGGCTTTTCTGGTCCCCAAGACCGTAGACTGAGGAGGAGCGCCACATGCGTTTATTGGACTATTCCGCCCTGGAGCTGGGGCGGCTCATCGCTGCCGGGGAGGTCAGCGTCCGGGAGGCCACCCGGACGGCGCTGGACGCCATCGCCGCCGCCAACCCGGACAACAACGCCTTTATCACCGTCTTGGAAGAGGAGGCCCTGCGGGAGGCCGAGCAGGTGCAGGCCAAACTCCGGGCCGGGGAGCTGTCCGGCCCTCTGGCCGGGGTTCCCGCCGCCATCAAGGACAACATCTGCACCCTGGGGGTCAAGACCACCTGCGCCTCCAAGATTTTGGGGGACTTTAAGCCCCCCTACCAGGCCACGGTGATGGAGCGGCTGCAAAAGGCCGGTTCCGTCAACCTGGGCAAGCTGAATATGGACGAGTTCGCCATGGGGTCCACCACCGAGACCTCCTACTACGGCCCCACGAAGAACCCCTGGAATCTGGGCCACGTCCCCGGCGGTTCCTCCGGCGGCGCGGCGGCGGCGGTGGCCAACCGGGAGTGCTGGTACGCCCTCGGTTCCGACACCGGCGGCTCCATCCGCCAGCCCGCCTCCTACTGCGGCGTCACCGGCATCAAGCCCACCTATGGCACTGTCTCCCGGTACGGTCTCATCGCCTACGCCTCGTCTCTGGACCAAATCGGCCCCCTGGCCCGCTCTGCGGAGGACTGCGCCGCCGTGCTGGACCTCATCATGGGGAAAGACAAGCGGGACGGCACCTCCCTGGAGGCCCCCTGCGGCCACCTGCTGGAGAACCTCTCCGCCGACCTGACCGGCAAGAAAATCGGCATCCCCGTGGACTGCTTCGGGGACGGCCTGGACCCGGAGGTGCGCGCCGCTGTCCTGTCCGTGGCGGATGTGCTGAAAGGGCGCGGTGCGGAGATCGAGGAGTTCCGGCTGCCCATTATGGAGTACGTGGTGCCCACCTATTATATCATCGCGGCGGCGGAGGCCAGCTCCAACCTGTCCCGGTTCGACGGCGTGAAATACGGCTGGCGGGCGGAGAATTACGAGGACTTGACCGACCTCTACAACAAGACCCGCACCGAGGGCTTCGGCAGCGAGGTCAAGCGGCGGATCTTGCTGGGCACCTTCGTCCTCTCCACCGGCTACTACGATGCCTACTATAACAAGGCCCTCCAGGTGAAGGCGGTCATCAAGAAGGCATTTGACGACGCTTTCTCCAAGTACGACCTGATTTTGATGCCGGTTGCCCCCACCACCGCCCCCAAGCTGGGGGAGAGCCTCTCCAATCCCCTGCAAATGTACCTCAGCGACATTTACACCGTCTCCGTCAACCTGGCGGGTCTGCCGGGCCTCTCCATGCCCTGCGGCCTGGACAAAAACGGCCTGCCCATCGGCGCGCAGCTCATCGGCCCCGCCCTGGGCGAGCAAACCGTGCTGAACGCGGCCTATGCCTACCAGCAGGACACGAACTATCATCAAAAAACCCCTGTGGGAGGTGCGAAGGAATGAACTGGGAAGTGGTAATTGGCCTGGAGACCCATGTGGAGCTGGCCACAAAAACCAAAATTTTCTGCTCCTGCACCACCGCCTTTGGCGGCGACCCCAACACCCATGTCTGCCCCGTCTGCACCGGTATGCCGGGGAGCCTGCCGGTGATGAACAAAAAGGTGCTGGAATACGCTGCCAAGGCATCTCTGGCCCTGAACTGCGACGTGACGCAGTACTGCAAGTTTGACCGGAAGAACTACTTTTACCCCGACCTGCCCAAAGCCTACCAGGTGTCCCAGCTCTACCTGCCCATCGGACGCAACGGCAAGGTGCCCATTCAGGTGGGCAGTGAGGAGAAGGTCATTCGCATCCATGAGCTGCACATGGAAGAGGACGCGGGCAAGCTGGTCCACGACAACTGGATCGACCAGACGCGGGCGGACTACAACCGCTGCGGCGTGCCGCTGATCGAGATCGTCACCGAGCCGGACTTCCGCTCCGGGGACGAGGTCATCGCCTATCTGGAGAAGCTGCGCTCTACGCTGGAATATCTGGGCGTCTCCGATTGCAAAATGCAGGAGGGGTCTCTCCGCTGCGACGTGAACCTCTCCGTCCGGCCCCAGGGCAGCACGGAGCTGGGTACCCGCACCGAGATGAAGAACCTGAACTCCTTCAAGGCCATCTCCCGCGCCATCGCATACGAGGCCCGGCGGCAGGAGGAACTGATCGAGATGGACCACAAGCGGGTCATTCAGGAGACCCGCCGCTGGGACGACAACAAGGACGCCACCATCTCCATGCGCTCCAAGGAGAACGCCCAGGACTACCGGTACTTCCCGGAGCCGGACATCCCCCCTATGGAGCTGACGGACAGCTATCTGGACAGTCTCCGGGCCTCTATGCCGGAGATGGCCCCCGCCAAGCGGGAGCGCTACCAGCGGGAGTGGGGCCTCTCCGAGAAGGACGCCGCCCTGCTCACCGACACCCGTGCCATGGCCGCCTACTTCGAGGACACCGTGGCGGCGGGCGCCGCCCCCAAGCAGGCCAGCGACTGGATTCAGGGTGAGGTGCTGCGGGAGCTGAAGGAAAAGAGCCTGGACATCAAGCAGGTGGTGTTCGCGCCGGAGGCGCTGGCCCACCTCATCGGCCTTGTGAGTCAGGGCAAACTGAACCGCAACACCGCCGTCAAGGTGTTCCGGGCCGTGTTCGACGACAACGGCGACATCGACGCCTATGTGAAGGCCCACGGCCTGGAGCAGGTCAACGACACGGGCCTGGTGGAGCAGGTGGTCAGCGACGTGCTGACCGCCAATCCCCAGTCTGTCGCGGACTACAAGGCGGGCAAAAAGAAAGCCTCCGGCTTCCTGATGGGCCAGTGCATGAAGGCCCTCAAGGGCAAGGGCGACCCCAAGGTGGTCAGCCAGACACTGAACAAAAAACTCGCGGAATTGTAATTAAAAAGGCTCTCGTCCGATGGGCGGGAGCCTTTTTGTGTACATTGTGAGTGGTTGCTATCTTTCTGTTTGGGAATTTTGCAGCGTTCGCAACGCCACGCTTGGCCGTCCTGTACCGGCATCTCCCCTACGTCATTGCTCCTTGCTAATCGTTCCGCCGCCGCAGCTCCCAAAAGGCCACCGCACTGGCCGCCGCCACGTTCAGCGAGTCCACGCCGTGGGACATGGGAATTTGCACCGCGTAGTCGCACCCGGCGATGGTGCGAGGAGAAAGGCCGTCCCCCTCTGTCCCCAGGACGATGGCCAGCTTGTCCTCCCGCCGCAGTTGGGGGTCCTCGATGCTCAGCGCTTTGTCGGTCAAGGCCATGGCCGCAGTGCGGAACCCCAGCCCTTGCAGCCGCTCCATGCCGGGGTGGGGCCAGTCCGCCGCATTGTCTCCGATGCGGGTCCACGGTACCTGAAACACCGTCCCCATGCTGACCCGCGCCGCCCTGCGGTACAGCGGGTCGCAGCAGGTGGGCGTCACCAGCACCGCGTCGATGAACAGCGCCGCCGCTGAGCGGAAGATGGCCCCCACGTTGGTGGCGTCCACAATGCCCTCCAGCACTGCCACCCGATGGGCGTTGCTGCACAGCTCCTCCACGGTGGGCAGCTTGGGGCGGCGCATAGCGCAGAGGATGCCCCTTGTCAGTTGGTAGCCGGTCAGTCCGGCCAGCACCTCCCGGTCCGCCGTGTACACCGGAATGTCGCCGCAGCGCTCCAGCAGCTCCCTGGCCTGGCCCTGAATGTGCCGCCGCTCCATCAAAAAGGCCACTGGCTGGCATCCGGCCTCCAGCGCCCGGCGGATGACCTTGGGGCTTTCCGCGATAAAGACCCCCTTCTCCGGCTCCAGCCGGTTGCGCAACTGGGCCTCGGTCAGCCGGAGGAACAGGTCCAGCGCCGGGTCAGACAGGTCTGTGATTTCAATGATGTTTGCCATAGTCCACGCTTCTCCTTCGATATTTCCTCCAGTATACCACACCGTACAGCCCTTTGCCAGCGCCGAGGGAATTTTCCAAAAACGCCGGGAATCGTTTGCCTTTCCCATCAACCTGTGGTAGACTTGATTTAAGCGATAAGCTATTAGCCGTTAGCTGTTCGTTATGTGTCACCAACCAAAATCGAACAGTTAGAACAAAGGAGGCGTTCTCTGTGAACAACAAATCCCCTAAGACACCCCTCGCAACGACCCTGAAAAGCCTGCTGGTCACGGTCGTTTTGGGCGCGGTGTACTACTATGTGGCGCTGCCGCCGCTGAATCCCAAGTCCTACGACCTGTATGCCTTCATCATCGTGCTGTGCGTCATTTTCCTGATGGCGCGGGCCATCCTCTCCCCGGTCAAAAAGGAACACCAAGAGGAGCGAGCCAGCTCGGAACCCCTCTTTGAGCAGGACGGCAACGGCGTGATTCACATCAACCGTGGATTCTCCGTCCACAAACAGACAGCGGTGTTCACCCACGGAATCCGGGATTTTATGAGCGTCCCCGTGGTCGTCATCGCCCTGTGCATGGCGGTGGGCCTGGTGGGGTCTCTCATCTCCATGCCCATTTTCCACGCGAAAGCCTACTATAACCTGCTCCAGGTGGAGACAGGCGACTTCACCGAGGACGTGGCGCAAATCTCCTACAGCGAGATCCCCATGCTGGACGAGGACTCCGCCATTCAACTGGGCAAGCGCGCCCTGGGCAACATCAGCAGCAACTCCAACCTGGTCTCTCAGTTTGAGGTCAGTTACAACTACTCCCAGATCAACTACAACCAGCAGCCCGTTCGGGTCTCCCCCCTGGAGTACGGCGACCTCATCAAGTGGTTCAACAACCGGAGCGAGGGCCTGCCGGGGTATATCGTGGTCAACATGGTCACCCAGGAAGCCGAGCTGGTGCAGTTGGAGGAGGGCATCAAATACTCCGACTGTGAACACTTCAACCGGAACCTGTATCGCCACCTGCGGTTCAACTACCCCACCTTCATGTTTGGGGACATGAACTTTGAGATCGACGACGAGGGCAACCCCTGGTGGGTCTGCTCCCGCGAGGTGCGGACCATTGGGCTGTTCGGCGGCGTGGACGTAAAGGGCGCGGTGCTGGTCAACGCCGTCACCGGCGAATGCGAATATTACGAAGAAGTGCCCAGTTGGGTGGATCGGGTGTACAGCGCCAGCACCATCATCACTCAGTACAACTACCGGGGCGCGCTGGTCAACGGCTGGCTGAACAGTTGGCTGGGCCAAAAGGGCGTCACCACCACCACCGAAGGCTATAACTACATCGCCCTGAACGACGATGTGTATATGTACACCGGCGTCACCTCCGCCGGTTCGGACGAGTCCAACGTGGGCTTTATCCTGGTGAACCAGCGCACCAAGGAGGCCAAATACTACAACATCACCGGCGCGGAGGAGTACTCCGCCATGAGCAGCGCCGAGGGCGCGGTGCAGCACCTGAACTACTCCGCCACCTTCCCCATTCTGCTGAACATCTCCAACCAGCCCACCTATTTCATGGCGCTGAAGGACAGCGCCGCCTTGGTGAAGATGTACGCCATGGTCAACGTGTCCGATTACCAGGTGACGGCCACCGGTTCCACCGTGGCTGAATGTCAGGCCAACTATGAGACGCTGCTGCTTCAAAACGGCATCAACGTGGAGGACCCTGTGGAGGAGGTCGAGGCCGACACCGCCACTGTCTCCGGTATTGTTGAGGAAATTCGCTCCGCGGTCATCGGCGGCGACACCTATTATTACCTCCGGCTGGAGGACGGCGACAGCTACTATGCCATCAGCGCCGCCCAGGCGGAGGAGGCGGTCATCCTCAATGAGGGCGACCAGGTGACCATCACCTACGAGGTGCCGGAGGACGGCGAAACTTCGTCCATCCTCACCGCTACGGAATTGACCGTCGAGTAGTTCGTAACCTCAAGTGTGCGCGTGAAAGGCTGCGAAAAGAAACCCTCCGCCACCGCCTAAAGGCGGCGGCCCTCCTCCCCTTTTGCGACTCGCATGGCCCAAAAGGGGCCATAGCTCCCTGCATTTGCGCTCAAGAGGAATCGGCCATTCGGCCAGCGCTTCACAGGGGAGGCAAGAGGGGTTAGTGCTTGACGGTGTGTGTGCGCTTGACTTAACAAAGTACAGATTTCTCATTCCAACGACAAAAAGGCCGTACCACAGCAGCGGTTGTGGTACGGCCCCGTTTTGTCTTACTTTTGCTCCGGGTAAGTGTGAGTACACACCTCCCGGATCTTTTCCTGAATGGACATCAGGTCGTCGAAGGTCTCCGGGCGCTTGTTCAGGTCCCGCAGCAGCGCGGAGGGGTGGTAGATGGCGGTCATCCAGAAGGGGCCGCTCTTTACCCACTGTCCATGCTCTTTGGTGATGCGGTAATCGCTGCGAATCAGCCGCATGGCGGCGATGCGCCCCAGGCAGATGATGATTTTGGGGCGAATCATCCGCACCTGGCTGCGGAGGTAGCCCATACAGGCGTCCTGCTCGGCGCTCTCCGGGTCCCGGTTTCCGGGCGGGCGGCACTTGACGATGTTGGTGATGTAGTACTGGGAGCGGTCCAGGTCGATGATTTTCAGCATATCGGTCAGTAGCTGGCCCGCCCGCCCCACAAAGGGAACGCCGCTCAAATCCTCCTGTTCGCCGGGGCCTTCCCCGATGAACATGACCTCGGCCCTGGGGTTGCCGTCCCCAAAGACCACGTTGTGCCGCCGCTCACACAGCTTGCAGTTGGTGCAGGCTTTGCAGGTGGCTTCCAGCTCGTCCCACTTCATGGCTCCGCCTCGTCTGCCCAGTCGATTTCGCCGTGCAGCGTTTTCATTTCGTCTGAGAATCCCCAGCCAATGCCTGCGGACGCCGCAACTACCCGCTCGATTCGGGTCGCCAGCTTCGAATAGGTTTCCTCATCGGTGGAGTTGAGCAGCGCCACAAATCGGCCGAATACATTCGTCAGGCTGTCATAAAACGGCGCGTCGATGTCACCGTAGATAACGGTGAACTCGGTTCCCAACTCCACGAAGCGCAGCATGACCTGTAGCGCTACCCGTGTGCTGCCCAGCTTTTCCGCTTCCCGCACCAGGCGCTTTCCTTCCCGCGTATCCGGGCTGCGGGGGTTGCTGATGACAAAGCAAGCCCTCAGCTTTTTTTCATAGCCATCCAACAGTTCGCTCTCCGCCGCCTCCGGGTTAAACACAGAGTTGAAATAGAGCTTGGCCTGGTCGCTGTCCCGGTACAGAGTACAAATCATTCCCTCCAGTTGGTTCCAGGAAGTGTCCCGAAGGCATTTTTTCAATTCCGCTGCTGTCAGTTTTTTTGCCATATGGAACCACCTCCGGGGTTACTATATTTTAGGTTAAAACGCGACCTCGACCGGGGTCAGGCCAAACGCCTCCGCCAGCACGTTCCGGGCGTCGGAGAGCATATGGGCGGGGACCAGCATGGAGATGTCGCAGTCGGAGGTGGTCACCAGCATGACCTCCACCCCCGCCTGGGACAGCAGGGAGAACACCTTCGCCGCCACGCCGGGGGTAGCGACCATGTTCTCGTCGTAGAAAGCCAGCTTGCAGTTGCCGGGCAGAATTTCCGGGGCCATATCGGGGTGCTGGGCGCGGAGAGTCCCCAGCACGGTCAGCGCGTCGGCCAGGGAGTCGTCCGAGATGGAGAAGCTCAGGCTCAGCCGCCCGCCCTTGGGGGCGGTCTGGGAGATCATGTCCACGTTGATGCCCTTGTCCGCGCAGGCGGTCAGCACGTCGGCCACGGCCTTGCTGTCGCAGGGCAGCGCCGCCAGGGAGATCAGGGTCATGTCGTTGGTGTAAGTGATTTTACTGATATTGCTCATAGGTCGCACTTCCTTTATTCCGATTCGGAAACCAGATGTTCCATGTTGTAAAGGCCGGGGGCCTGCTGCCGGGCCAGGAATTTGGCGGCGCGGACCGCGCCGTTGGCGAAAATCTCCCGGCTCATGGCGGTGTGTTTGATTTCGATGACCTCGTCCCGCCCGGCGAAAATGACCTCGTGAACGCCTACGATGGTGCCGCCCCGGACGGAGCTGATGCCAATTTCGTTCTTGGGCCGGGGAGCGCGGCGCTCGTGGCGGTCACAGGTGTATTCCACATCGTATTCCAACGCGGAGGCTGCGGCGTCGGCGATCATCAGCGCCGTGCCGGAAGGAGCGTCCACCTTGCGGTTGTGGTGCTGCTCCACCACTTCGATGTCCACACTGTCGCCCAGGATGGCGGCGGCCTTTTTCACCAGCTCCAGCAGCACGTTGATGCCCAGAGACATATTGCCGCTGCGGAACACGGGGATAGACTTGGCGGCTTCGTCGATTTGAGCCAGTTGCTCCTGAGAGTAGCCGGTGGTGGCCAGCACCACGGGGACCTTCCGCTCCAGGCAGAAAGCCAGCAGGCCGTCCAGGGCCTTGGGGCTGGAGAAGTCGATGACCGCGTCGGCCTCGCCGGTGAAGTTGGCGGGAGAGACGTAGACGGGATAGGGGCGGGTGGCCTGGTTCACGTCGAACCCGGCCACCACCTCCACGTCCGCGTCGGCGGCACAGATGGACTCCACCACCTGGCCCATTTTGCCGTTGCAGCCGGAAATGATAATCTTTTGCATGGCGTTCCTCCTCAGCCCTGGGGCAGCAGGCCCTTCTTGGCCAGGACAGCGCGCAGTTTCTCCTTGTTACCTGCGGAAATCTCGCACAAGGGCATACGGGCCTCGGCATTGCACAGACCCATCATCTCCATGGCCGCCTTGACGGGGATGGGATTGACCTCGGTGAAGATGGCCTCGCACAGGTCATAGCACTCCGCCTGGATGCGCGCGCCCTCGGCAAAGTCACCCTCCAGACAGGCGTGGGTCATCTTGACCATGGTCTCCGGCTGGATGTTGGACAGCACGGAGATGACGCCCTTGCCGCCCATGGACATGATGGGCACCACCTGGTCGTCGTTGCCGGACCAGATGTTCATCTCGTCGCCGCACAGGGCGCGGGTGTGGACCACCAGAGAGAAGTTGCCCGAAGCCTCCTTGATGCCGTTGATCATGGGGTGCTTGGAGAGCTGGTAATAGGTGTCTGCGGTGAAGGAGATGCCGGTGCGGGAGGGCACATTGTAGAGGATCATAGGGGTGTTGACCCGGTCCGCGATGTAGGTGTAGTGCTTCACCAGACCGGCCTGGGTGGTCTTGTTGTAATACGGGGTGACCAGCAGCAGGCCGTCCGCGCCGCACTTCTCGGCAAAGAGGCTCAGCTCCAGGGCAGTCCTGGTGCAGTTGCTGCCCGTCCCGGCCACCACCTTGCAGCGGTGGTTCACCTTTTCGATGCAGTACCGAATGGCGTCCTCATGCTCTTCCACCGTCATGGTGGAGGACTCGCCGGTGGTGCCGCAGATGCAGATGGCGTCGGTCCCGGCGGCGATCTGCATTTCGATCAGTTCGCCCAGCTTGTCGAAGTCGATGTTGCCATCCTGAAAGGGGGTCACGATTGCGACGCAGGCGCCGGTAAAGATAGGGGTTTTCATAGCGATTTCCTTTCTGACAATAATGTCCAGGCGGTGAATGGAACGGGGGCCGGGCGGCGGGGCCGACCGGTACAAAGTACAAATTTCTGATAATCCCTTTTTGCTCGCTGCATGACCACACACCCTGTAGGGGCGGCCCGTGGCCGCCCGCAATACCGCGTTCTGTTCCCGGGCGGCCAAGGGCCGCCCCTACAAGTTACGGTATCAGTTTGTGCATCCATTGGCCCTAAACCGGGGCTAATACAGCGAAAACGGGAGAACCAAAACGGCTTACTTGTGGACGAGGTATCCTTCCGCGGCCAACAACTCCGCCAGCAGCACGCCGCCGCCGGCAGCGCCACGGAGGGTGTTGTGGCTCAGGCCCACAAACTTGTAGTCATACTGGGTATCCTCCCGCAGGCGGCCCAGAGAGATGGCCATGCCGCCCTCCAGGTCACGCTGGAGCTTGGTCTGGGGATAGTTGGGGTCCTCAAAGTAATGCAGGAACTGCTTGGGAGCGGAGGGCAGCTCCAGCTCCTGGGCGCGGCCCTTGTAGTTGGCCCAGGTCTCCTTGATCTCCTCGATGGAGGGCTTCTTGCCTTCCGCGAAGCTCATGAACACCGCCGCCATGTGGCCGTCGCTGACGGGGACCCGCAGGCACTGAGAGGTGATGTTGGGGGTGTCGGTGTTGACGATCTTGCCGTCCTGGATGGCGCCCCACAGTTTCATCGGCTCCTGCTCGGACTTCTCCTCCTCGCCGCCGATATAGGGGATAACGTTGTCCACCATCTCCGGCCAGGTCTGGAAGGTCTTGCCCGCGCCGGAAATGGCCTGATAGGTGGTCACCAGGGCCTTGCTCAGGCCGTACTTCTCCCGCAGGGGATGCAGGGCGGGGACATAGGACTGGAGGGAGCAGTTGGACTTAACAGCGATGAAGCCCAGCTTGGTACCCAGGCGCTTGCGCTGAGACTCAATGATTTGGATGTGCTGGGGGTTGATCTCCGGCACCACCATGGGCACGTCGGGGGTGAAGCGGTGGGCGGAGTTGTTGGAGATGACGGGGCACTCCTTTTTGGCAATTTTCTCCTCCAGAGCCTTGATTGCATCCTTTTTCATGTTGACGGCGCAGAAGGTGAAGTCGATCTGAGACACATAGGCGTCCAGATCCTTCTCAATGTCGTAAATCACCATTTCCTTGACGGCTTCCGGCACCGGGGTGGACATCTTCCAGCGGCCTTCCACGGCCTGGGCATAGGTCTGGCCCGCGCTGCGGGCAGAGGCGGCCAGGGCGGTCACCTGGAACCAGGGGTGATTTTCCAGCAGGGTCAGAAAGCGCTGGCCCACCATGCCGGTGCAGCCTACGACGCCAACTTTGTACTTTTCCATTGTAAACGACCTCCAAAGTGTGGATAGGGTATTCTATGCAAATTCGTTTGTCCTGTGCATCCGGGCCAAAGCATAAAAAAGGAATCAGCAGTTGAAAAACCGGCTGATCCTGTATATAATGTCCTGGCGGGGCAGTTATAAACAAAAGCAGACAGCTCTCCATCCGAACGTACCGGGAACCGACGGTTCCCACAGGATGACAGTCGGCAGGCTGTTGGCCTGACGCCCAGGACCGCGCCCCGGCGTGAAGCGACCCTTCGGCGACGTCCCCTTTCTCTGCGGAACCGGCGGGCTGCCGAAGCCCTCTCCGCAGATACTGATGAATGCCGCGCCTCTATTCTGCATAGCGTGGCTTTATCGTAGCATATTTCCGTTTTTTCGTCAAGACGGCAGCGGTAAAAGAAGCATAAAATAACGGCCTTTCGCCGCCGAAAAATTGTTCACGCCGTCAGAATCCCGCTCCACATGAAAAAATCCATTGCAAAAGAGGAAGAACCACTCTATGAAAACAAGCGACTTTTACTATGACCTCCCCCAGGAACTCATCGCCCAGACCCCCCTCCAGCGGCGGGACGCCTCCCGGCTGATGGTGCTGGACAAGGACACCGGTGCCATTCAGCACCGGCACTTTTACGACCTGCCGGAGTACCTGCGCCCCGGCGACTGCCTGGTGCTGAACGATTCCCGCGTGCTGCCCGCCCGTCTCATCGGACACCGGCCCACCGGCGGCGCGGCAGAAATTTTGCTGCTGGTGGACAAGGGGGACAACGTGTGGGAGTGCCTGGTCCGTCCGGGGAAAAAGCTCCGCACCGGGGCCACCGTCACCTTCGGCGACGGCCAGCTCACCGCGGAAATCCAGGAGGTACTGCCCGACGGCAACCGCCTGGTCAAATTCCACTACCAGGGCATTTTCCTGGAGGTGCTGGAGGAGCTGGGCCGGATGCCCCTGCCCCCTTATATTAAGGAGGAGTTGCAGGACCAGGAGCGGTATCAGACCGTCTACTCCAAGGTGGTGGGCAGCGCCGCCGCGCCGACGGCAGGTCTGCACTTCACCCCGGAGCTGCTGGAGCAGATTCAGGCCATGGGGGTGCGACTGTGCTATGTGACCCTCCACGTGGGGCTGGGAACCTTCCGCCCGGTGAAGGCGGAGGAGATTGAGGACCACGATATGCACTCGGAATACTGCGTGGTCTCCCCCGAAGCGGCGGAACTCATCACCGAGACCAAACGCAGTGGAGGCCGGGTGATCTGCGTGGGCACCACCTCCTGCCGGACGGTGGAGTCCTTCGCCAACGAGGACGGCACCATGGACTCTCACGCGGGCTGGACGAAAATCTTCATCTACCCCGGCTACCGGTTCAAGTGCCTGGACGCACTGGTGACCAACTTCCACCTGCCGGAGTCCACCCTGCTGATGCTGGTCTCTGCCCTGGCGGGACGGGAACACATTTTGAACGCCTATGAGGAGGCAGTGCGGGAGCGCTATCGGTTTTTCAGCTTTGGAGACGCGATGCTCATCACAACGGTGACGGACAACGGTGGGACGACAGATGAAAAAAGGCTTTCTCCCTGACCAATAACCTGTTATAATGGTTACAGAAAAATACCGACCAGAACGGAGCTGAAACCCCCATGTTTGGCAAGAAAAAAAGCCCCACCCCCCGGAAACGGCACCAGAAGCCGGTCACCAACCTGAAAACCGTCCGCCAGCACCAGAAGCGGGAGGAAAAGCGCATCAAGGAGCTGGAGCGGAGCCTCCGGGACCGGACGCTGGGCGTTTACATTCACATTCCCTTTTGCAAGAGCAAATGTGCCTACTGCGACTTCTACTCCCTCCCCGGCCACGAGAGCCGGATGGACGCCTACGCCATTGCTCTTTCTGCCAACCTCAATGAGCTGGCCCCCAGCATGGCCTCCTACACGGTGGACACCGTCTATCTGGGCGGCGGCACGCCGTCCATCTTCGGGGAGCAGCGGCTGAAAAATCTGCTGAATCTCCTGACCAAGACGCTGCACCTGGCCAAAAACTGCGAGTTCACCATGGAGTGCAACCCGGACAGCGTGACTCCCTCCCTCATCCGCACTGTGCGCAAGGCCGGGGTCAACCGGATTTCCTTGGGGATGCAGTCCGCCCAGGACGACGAGCTGCGGGCGGTGGGCCGCCCGCACACCATGGAGCAGACCCGCAAGGCGGTGCAGGCCATCCGCAAGGGGAAAATCAAGAACCTCAGCCTGGACCTGATTTTTGGCCTGCCGGGGCAGACCATGGAGAGCTGGCAGGCCAGCGTGGAGGAGGCCCTATCCCTGGGGCCGGAGCATCTCTCCCTCTACGCCCTGACCCTGGAAGAAGGCACTCCCCTGTGGGCCGCAAGAGAGCGCACTCCCCTGGCGGACGACGATGAGCTGGCGGACCGCTACCTGTGGGCGGTGGAGCGGCTGAAAACTGCCGGATATGAGCAGTACGAAATTTCCAACTTCGCCAAGCCTGGCTATGCCTCCCGGCACAACCAGAAGTACTGGCGGGGGGAGGAATACGTGGGCTTCGGCCCCGCCGCTCACTCCGACTTTGGCGGCTGCCGCTACAGCTACATCGCCGACCTGGAGGGCTACATCGACGGCATGGCCAGCGGCAAGGAACTGGTGGCCGAGTCGGAGCAAATTCCCGAAAAGGAGCGGGCCAGAGAATATGTGATGCTCCGGCTGCGCACCACAGAGGGCATTTTGCAGGAGGAATACCACAAGCTGTTCCGCATGAGCTTCGCCCCGCTCCAGACCAAACTGGAGCAATACGCCGCCCAGGGCTGGGCGGTCTGCGAACAGGGCCGTTGGCACTTCACGCCGGAGGGATTTCTGCGCTCCAATCCCCTCATCGGGGGCATTTTGGAGGTGCAAGAGGCGGATATGGTGAAAAACTCCGCCGTCAACCTCCGGGGCACGACGCCCGCCGACGGCTGACCCACGGCAGCAGAAATTGCCTTGCAGGAAATATTGCATTTTCCGTTGATTCTCCCTTGTTTTTCCCTGAAAAATCGGATATACTTAAAAATGGTTTGCGTCGCTCCTGTGCGGCGCTGCCTGATATTCTGATTTTTAACGGGGGCAGAAACATGGATCTGCGGGGCATAGGAAAATGGTGCGTCACGGCGCTGCTGGTGGCGGGGCTGTGCGGGTGCGGCCAGAACGCCGGGGACGGCTCCGTCTCCGTGGCGGAGACCTCCGCCGCAGCCAGCGTGGAGGAAGTAGTGGTGGAGCCGGAGTACATCATCTACCCCGCCTTTACCGACAAGACCTTCACTGCGGACAGCCATATGCTGAACATGTCCAACAGCAAGAACAACGAGGTGGACTTCCAGTTCGTCATCACGGACTACGACGGGACCGTCCTCTTTACCAGCGACCCGGTGGCCCCCGGTGAAAAAGTCCAGTGGGACGTGACCGAGCGGTGGCATGGCCGTAGCCACACCATCTATATCACCTGCACCCCCATCCTGGCAGACGGCACAGAGGGCAATCCCTCTACTCAGGAGATTTTGATTACGATTGATTTATAATGAGCTAACATAGAAAGAAGCGAACCACAATGGAACAGAATTTATACGCACAGCTCAGCAGCCTTCTGGTCTACCGGGGGCTGCTCCAATTAAAGCCGGTCAGCGCCCTGCAAACCCTGCTGAAAAATCTGGAGGCTGGCGAGGCCAAGGTGGACGATTACGCCAACGTCTTTTACGCCCTGACCGCCGAGGGCTGCGACAGCCTGGCGGAGTACCTCCACGAGCACATCCGCTACGACGAGTCCCCCTTTGCCGAGGCCGCCGCCCGGGGTCAGGTCTCCGGCGTCATGGAGCGGGCCGCACGACACGACATTCAGGTGCTGCAAAACGTCTCCAACCTCCGCTGCAAAGAGTTGAAAGGGGAACTGGCCGCCCAGCAGCCCTCCAGTTGGCGGACGCTGGTGGAGGAGCTGCCGGAGTGGAACGTAGGCGCCGCCTTTTCCTATGAGGAACTGCTGCGATTCTACCAGGTCAACGGCAGCGGCACCTTCGCCCGCTATCAGGCGTTCGTCTGGCAGGAGGGCCAGCTCTACCCGGTTCCTCACCCGGACTTTCTGCCCGAAGGTTCCATGTGGGGCTATCAACGCCAGCGGAACCAGGTTATCGAGAACACCCGCGCTCTGATGGCCGGCAAGACGGTGAACAACGTGCTGCTCTACGGAGCCAGCGGCACCGGCAAGAGCGCCACCGTCAAAGCCATGCTGGGGATGCCGGAGTTCGAGGGCCTGCGGCTCATCGAGGTCCAGAAGGAGGAGCTGACCGACATCCCCCATCTGGTGCGTACCTTGGGCCACCGACCTCAGAAGTTCATCATCTTCATCGACGACCTGGCTTTCGACAAGGCGGACAAGACCTTCTCCTCCCTGAAAACCATCCTGGAGGGCGGACTGGAGCCGCGTCCCGCCAACGTGGCGGTCTACTGCACCTCCAACCGGCGGCATCTGGTGCGGCAGAACTTCTCCGACCGCAGCGGCGACGAGGTGGACGCCAATGAGACCATTCAGGACAAGACCTCTCTGGCCGAGCGCTTCGGCCTGCGTATCCTGTTCTCCGAGCTGAACAAGGCCCAGTTCATCCAAATGGCTGAGGACCTGGCCCACGCCAAGGGCCTGAACGTGGACCACGAGACCATCCAGGCGGAAGCCGTCAGGTGGGACATCCGGCACCCCAGCCGCAGTCCCCGCTCCGCCAACCAGTTCGTGGCCAGCATGATGGCGAAATATTGCTGAGCCTGTCTCCGACAGGCTCTCGACCAAAATCACGGATTTTGGTCGAAAATG
>JAJQCW010000022.1 GCA_021202515.1 Clostridiales bacterium
GTGAGCTGGCTGGCGGAGATGGTCACGCCGTTCAGCGCGCCGGTGATGTAGCCATTCACCACGGTCATGCCGGTCAGCAAGCCCACGTCGGCAAACAGCGTCCCCACGCTCTCCACACTCACATTGGCCAGGTCGATGGTGGCGTACTTAGCCTCAATGTCGCTGGCAGTGATGTAGTTCGCGGTCAGGGTATCCGTGGCGACGTACTTTGCTGCAATGTCTGTTGCCGCGATATAGTTCGCCGTCAGGTACTCTGTGGCGACGTATTTGGCGGCGATATCGCTGGCGGTGATATAGTTTGCCGTCAGGTAGCTGGTTTTTACATAATTCGCGGTCAGGGTATCCGTGGTGACGTACTTGGCCGCGATGTCATCCGCTGTGATGTAGTTGGCGGTCAGGTAATCGGCGGTGATGGCTTTAGCAGTCAGCTCCGTGATACTCGCTTGCATCGCCGTCAGTTTTGTTGCCGTCACCTGTTTGGCCACCAGCAGTTCTGTGGCGGTCTTTTGTATAGCGGCGGCCAGGGAGCCGGTAAAGCCTGCCTCCTGCTCCGTCTCGCTCTCCCCTGGCGCGGTGATGGTGGTCATCAGCCCGCCGTCAAAGGTGTGTTCTACCAGCAGGCAGGCCACGGTATGGCTCATGCCCTCCGCGTCCACGGCAGAGATCATGTCCCCCGCCTCCAGCCGAATGTCACCCATGTCAATGGGGACGGTGCCGGGCCGGTAGGTGAAGCCGGTGATCTGCGGGGCCATGATGTCAAACAACGCCTGGGTCATATAGGGGTTTGACAGGGACAGGTTGGGCGTTCCGTGTGTGTAGGACACGCCTTCCACTTCGTTGCCGTCGTCGTCGGTGCCGCTCTCGGAGACGATGACCTCCACGCCGGTGACGGTAAAGTCATAGTCGCTGAACTCGAACATCTCCGTGGTGCGGTCTGCGTCCATCTCCGCCATCACGTCACTGGTGAACGGCTGAATGACGATGCCGCCGTCGCTGCTCTCGGTGGCGAAACCGCCCAGCAGCCCCGCGATGTACATCAGGGCCTCCCGGTGCAGCAGGCCGTCCATGCTGGTCTCAATGTTCAGGGCCAGGGCGGTGCTGTCGCAGGCGCTGGCATCAATGCTGACCCCGGTCTGCTCCGCAATTTCGTCTAAGGCGCTCTGCACCGTCTGGGGCCAGCCGTTGTCCGACCAGTAGCCGCTGCCGCATTTGCTGCTCAGCCTGCCCAGGCCGGTGAAGGTGGTAGACCCCACGCTGGTCGCCACATCGGAGGCAGTGTAAAAACCTACAGTGCAGTATTCCACGGTGCCGTCGGTCAGCTCCACGCCGATTTGCAGCTCCAGCTCCTGGTTCTCCAGCAGCGTGGGACAGTCGTCAATGGTCACGGTGATGTAGGAGGAGTAGACGTTGCCCACCGAAAAGGCGCTGTCGCCGCAGGCCCCTTTGTTGACCTTGACCTCTTTGACCTCGCCCTCTACCGTTTCGCCGTTTAGCAGGAATCGGGCGTAGAGCTTCCGGGCATTGCTGCCCATCTGTTCGCCAAATTCCGCAGATGTGGTTATCACAGTCTCACCTCTCAATCACGCTGACGGTGGCGGACTTGTAATAATAGGTTCCGTCCCCGATGTAGCCCAGGTGTTCCTTCTCCAGCGTCCCCCGGTAGACCGTGATGGTCACTGTGCCGCAGTCGTAGAGGGAAAAGGTAAAGAAGCCAGAGACCAGCGCGTCCTGAATGGTTTTCATTTCGGCCTCGGTCAGTACGCCCCATTCGATGTCCACCGTTTTTTTCTCGGCGATCACGTCACCGATCATCTTGCCGCTGGCGGTGCTGCGCCCTGTCCGGCTAGACCAGATGACCTCCTCTGAGGATTTGATCACCGTGGGGGAGGGCAGCGCCGTCCCGCCTGCTTTTAACTGCTGTGCCATGCGCTCCCTCCTTTTAGGTTACCAGTTCGCACTTGCCGCCGTTGGCGCGGGTGTTGTTGTTAGTCTTTTTGATGAAATACTTCCGCAGGCTCTCCGGGTCCAGTCGCACCAGATCAACGGATTGCAGGAAGGTCAGAATCTCTTTCAGCAGCGTTTCCACCGCCTCCAGGTCCTGAGCGCTCTGGGCCAGGCTGTCGGCCTGGAGCTGCTGCTCTTTGGCTTGGCTGTCGGAGGTGACAGCGGCCAGTCGGGGTGTGTTCCGCGCCGCCAGACCGGAGAGGTCTGTCACGCTGCCGGAAAGTCCGCTCTGCACAGCTTCCTGAATCATGTTCATCAACGTGCTGGCCCCGGAAACCACCTCCGGCCCTGCTTCGCCGCCGCCTAGCAGGTTGCCGCCCGCCGCGCCGAAGATGGTCGCGCCATCCAGCAGCATGGGGTTGTCCATGGCCTTTTTGTACCACGAAATAGAGAACTTGGGCACCGATGGCGGGGACAGGCTGAAACTGCCGGTGATGCTCACATGGGGCAGCTTCAATTTGGGGAGCGACCAGCTAAAGTTGAATTTCTTCTTTACCGCTTCAATGGCGTTGGAGACGGTGGTCTTAACGCTGGTCATGATGTTGGTGAACTTGTCCTTGATGGCGCCCAGGATGCTGCTGACCGTGTTTTTTGCTGTGGTCAACGGGTTGGTGATGGCGGTTTTGACGGCGTTGAACACCGTTGTCACCTTGTTCTTGATGCTGGTGACCGCATTGGTGAACACTGTCTTGATGCCGGTCCAGATGCTGGACAGCTTGGTTTTGACATTGGTGAAGATGGTAGTGATGGTGGTCTTAACGCTGTTAAAACCATTGGATACTTTGGTCGAGATGGATTTCAGGGCGTTGGTGAAGGCCGTCTTGATTTTCGTCCACACTTTGGAGATGGTGGTCTTTGCATTGTCCATCGCGCCGGAAATGGTGGTTTTGATGCCTTCAAAGGCACTGGTGATACCGCTCCACAGTTCCGCCGCTTTTGCCTTGATGGTGTCCCAGTTCTTGTAGAGCAGAACGCCAACGGCAACAAGGGCGGCAATGACACCGACGGGATTTGCAATAAAAGCAGCTTGCAAAAGAGCCCATGCACTGGAGGCCATGCCAAACGCCGTTACCAGACCGGAGACGGCCCCGGAAAGTGCAATGATAAATTTTACAGTCATTCCAACGATTTCCACCGCTGCAAGAACATTGAACAGGCCAGTGAACACCGCCTGATTTTCGCTGATCATGTCGGCCAGCCCGCTCAGAATATAGGTAAGCCCCTCCAGCACAGCGATGATCGCCCCGCCCGTCCAGGAGGCCAGCGGTTTCAGCCATTCCTCCCAAACCCACTGTGCGGTGGGCGCCAGCGCCTCCAGTACCTCCGTCAGCACATCAAAAGCGGCGGCCAGCAGGTTCAGCACCGCAGGCACCGCCGCTGAGATGGTCCACGCGCCCAGCGGCGCAAGCACGTTGTTTAGAATCCACGTTCCTGCCTCTTTCACCTTGTCCGCAAAGGCGGAAGACGAGTTTTTCAGGTTGTTCCATGCCGCGACAGCCGGAGCCAGCAGCGCCGACATCTTTTTGGAGAGCGTACTTACGCTGCTTTCTGCTTCCTCTGCGGCGTCGGTCACGCTGTCCAGGGCGCTGGTGTCTACGCCAGAGGTTCCTGTAGAGCCGGTGCCGCTGCCGGTGTCCCCGGACCCGCTGCCGGAGCCGGAAGAATCGGAGGAACTGTCGTCGCTGACCCGCGTGATTTGGTCGAAGCCCTCCAGGGAGCGTTTCAAAGCGGCAGCGGTCTTGCTGGCCTTCCCCAGGCTCTTGGCCGCGCTGCCGGTACTGTCCCCCAGGCCGGAGATGGCGCTGGTGCCATCGGTCAGGCTGTCCGCCAGGGAGGAGGCGCTGTCCGCCGCACTGGTCAGGTCGGAACTGACCGAAGACGTGCCGCTGCTGGCGCTGCCAAACAGAGCCTCCGTCAGAGAGTTGAAGGCGTTGGCCAGCTTGACGATGGAAGCCATCATGGTGTTGATGGCTTTCAGCGCCGGGGTCAGCAGATTGATGAGGCCCTGCCCAACCGCCGCCATAGCGGACTGGGCCTGTAACGCCAACAGCCGGGATTGGTTGGCCCAACTGTCCTGTGTCCGGGCAAAGTCGCCGGTGGCGTTGGAAAGTTGGTCCTGAATGAAGGCATAGCGCAGACTGACCTTTTCCGCCTCGGTCATGGCAGAGGTGGTCTTGCTGAACCCGTTTGCCAGGGCGTAGGCGTCCAGCGCGTCCTGGGTCATGACGATGCCCAGGTCTTTCAGCGTCTCCGTCTCGCCGGAGAACACGCTTTTCAGCTTGGTATACGCCTCGTCCTGGGTGATGTTGTAGAAGGAGGCCACGTCACCCGCCAAACCGGTCAGGGTGGTTGCCATGTCATAGGCTTCCGATTCCGCGAAGCCAAACGCCTCCGCCATAGAGCCGAACATGCCGGTGTACTGCTTCGCCATTGTCTCGGAGAGGCCGAAGGAGGCGGCGGCGGACTGTGCAAACTCGTCCACCTTGTCCGACATGGTGGAGAAGGTCACATCCACCACGTTCTGCACTTCCTGCAAGTCGCTGCCCAGCTCAATGCACTGCTTCCCGAAGGAGGTCAGCGCCTTGACTGACAGGGCCGCCGCCAGGGTGGAAGCCGCTTTTTTGGCTACGCTGTTCAGTTTGGTACTAAATGCCGATGTATCCAGCGTCAGCGCAAGGGCGACACTGCCCACATTGTCGCTGCTGGTGCTCATTTGCCCTCACCTCCTTTGGACAGGCTGGCGAACATGGCCTGGATCTGTGCCAGACCCTGGGCCACGTCTTTTGCTGGTTTGTTCTTTGCCGTGCGGGTGCGCCACTCGCTGCGCATCCGGCGCTGGGCCGGGGTAAAGTGCTTCAAAATCTCTTTGTCCTCCTCGGACCGGATAGACACCACCCGCATCAGCGCCGTGTCCGGCCCCAGGCCGGTGAGCAGGTCGCAGAACTCGCTCCACTTCATGCTCCCGGCCTCTTTGGACAGCCGCACCCCATACTGCGACTGAAACGACGAAACGATCAGCCCGAAGTCGTCGATTAGGTCATAGTATGGGTCTCCGCTTCCCCCGGCTCGTCCTCGCCGGTGACAAGGTTCATTGCCTCCGTCAGCACGATGCTGTAGTCAGAGAAGGGGAGCTTCAACGCCTCCAACTTGACCTGGCTTTCCTCCGGCAACAGCAGGTCGATCATCCGCAGAGTTTTCTGTTCGTCGTTCAGGCCATCGTTTTTCAGCGCCATGATTTTCAGCATGGTCGCTGCGTCGCCGTTGACCATCAGCTCCACATCGCGGATTTTCAGAACGGGATTGCCCTCAAAGCTGAGCTTGTCGGTGATGTCTACGATTTTCGCCATGTGTTACCCCTCCTGTCAGGACGCGGCGGTGTAGGTGGGCTTGCCGTTGGACTGTACCTCGAACTCCAGCGGCCCCACGTTGGTGGCATCACCCGCGCCGATGTTGGTCACGTTGATGACCGCCTCGTCGATGACCAGGGTGGCCCCGTCGGGGAACGTCCATTTAAAGTATGCCTCCGCGTCCCGGCCATTCTTGATGAACAGACCCGCCACGAAGTCGTTACCGGTGTCGCCCACGTTGCGCTTGCCGGTGACGGTGATGGTGAAGCCCTTGGCGGTCAGCAGGCGGCGCACCCAGCCCTCCGTGTCGAAGGGCGTCCACTCCTCCACGCCATTGTCGAAGGAGACGGAAAAGCTCTCCATGTCCGCGATGGAGGAGGCACTGACGCTGTCGGCGCCGATTTCGAACTGGTTTTCATAACAGGGAAAAACGCCCGTAGTTGCCATAGTCAATCATTCCTTTCATAGTAAAAATCCACCCAGATGACCCGCTCATAGACGCCGTTTTCATCGGTTCCCACGTCAACCGGTCCCGGCGTCATCAGCCGGAGGCAGCGCACCTGGGCGGTGTCCAGAGCAAAGGGTTCCGCCGCCAGCAGCGCGTCAAACAGCGTCTGGGCGGCGGTTTCGGTTTCGCTTGCGTTGTCATTCCAGTGGAGCAGCAGAGAGATCCGCTTCAACTGGGTTTTGGTGCAGTCCAGCCCGCCCAGGGCGATTTCCGCCGGGGTGCCGGTGGCCGCCCGGTCATAGACCCCCAGGGACTTGTCCTGTTTGCGGTCCAGCTTGCCCACGTAGTAGTGCTCGGCCCCGGCTATGGTTTTCAGCCAGTCCCGAATTTCGGCCAGCGTCATACTCCCGCCTCCTTTTTGTAGAGCGTCTTAAAGGCGTTTTTGGCGAAGTCCGCCTTGCTGCCGCCCTCAGTGTACGGCTCCAGCCATTCGCCGCCTGCGTGGGGGTTCTCCCCGGTGTAAAAGTTGTACTCCGGGTGATAGTAGAGCCGCCGGGCGTAGGCCGTGGAGGAGACGACCCGAACCGTCCCCTGGCTGCTGTCGCTGGTGTCCACAAAGGTGCTCTCATTCTGGAGGTTGCCAGAGCGAAAGGGCATGGTCTGAGCCTGCTGGAGGTCGGAGTGGACGGCCTCGGCGGTCTGCTCCAGAGCGCGGACCGCCGCCCGATTCAACTGCGAAATTTTCCCCAGGTTCAGGGTGACGGTGGAACTTACGTTTTTCACGTCACATCAGCTCCAATCGGGTGTAGTTTACAGTGCCGTCCGGGTTCCGGGCCTTGCTGCCCCGGAGGATGTCCCTCGTACCGCCGAACACCTCCACCTTGCCGGAAGAAATGACCGCCAGCGCAGGGCAAATGTCGCCAGGGAACAGGGCCACGCCGGAGAGCTGCACCATATGGGTCTCGTCCGTCCGCACTACCTTTGCACTGTCCTGCCAGTTGCAGGTGGTCTCCACCGTCAGCGCGGTGACCGGCGCGCCATCCTCGGTGATACCCTCGTCGTAGAGGGTGACGGTGATGGGGGTCTTGCTCAGTGCCCCCGGCACCAAACAGGGCCAGCCCATCACCACACCCCCCTGTGACAGAGGCCGGTCTGCTCCAGCAGCGCCAGCAAGCGGCTGGGGACTGCCACGCCGTTCGTTACGGTCACGCCGCTGCTCTCCCCGAACTGAGCGGTCACGCCGTTGATGGTGTATCCGCTCATGGGGCTGTCCAGCAGTTGGGCGTTCTCCTGCTCCCACTCTGCCAGCAGACACAAGGCTTCTTTGACCAGCTCCTGTTGGAAGTCGGTCAGGTTGTCGAACCCGGCGGCCACGATGCGGTTAAAGGTCAGGGCGTCCACGTCACGGCTGGCCCGGCGGAGCCAGCGCTCCGCTGTGGCCGTGTCCTCTGGGCAGCCATCAGAGAGGGTTTGCCAGTCCGTAACGGCGGCGTAGGGGGTGTAACTCACTGCTGGGCCTCCGCCTTGTCAGCGGATTTCTCAGTGGCCTTGCCGGTCTTGGTGGTTTTCGTTCCCTTCTTAGGGACCTTCAAGCCGATGGTTTTCATGTTCCGTCACCTCCGTTACTCCTGGTAGGACATATAGATGCCCGCCACTTTGTTTTTCAGCACGGCCACGATGCCGTACTTCCGGTACTTGACAATGTAGGCGTCGCTGTCCGGGTTGTTGTCGGGGGCGATGATGGAAGAGACCACGTGCTTGTCCCACTTCATCAGACAGGGCTTGTGGACGATCATAAAGTTGATGTTCGCGCCGGTGTCGGCCTTCTGGTAATGGCCCGCCTCCTCGCCGGAGGTCTTGCCGTCCAGCAAGTCGATGGCGGTGTAGAACCGGCTCTGAGGCACCCGCTTAATGGCGGCGAAGGTGTTCAGAATCTCCCGGCTCCGGTAGGTTTCCAGAGCCATAATGCCGTTGATGAGGGTGGGCGTGGCGTAAAGGATGCGGTCCTCTTCGGGGACCTCGTCCTCGTCCATCTGGCTCTTGGCCACCAGCAGCGCCGCCATGAACTCGGTAGCGTCGGCATAGGTGCCGGTGACGGCGGAAATGCCCTCCGTGCCCGCCAGGGTAGCGAAGGTGAAAGCGTCGCCCTCCGGGGCCACCTTGGTGCGCATCAGCTCGCTGGACGCCTGACCGAAGGCGATGCCGAAGGTCTCCTCGTCGTCCATGCTGTCCACGGAGATTTTGAGGCCCCGGTCATAGTTGAAGGCAGCGGTTTTCCACACCACGGAGATGCTGCCGTCGGTGTAACCGCTGTTCCGGTCATAGTCTCCCAGGCCGGAAACGTCGATCTGTGGATAGACGATTTCGTTCGCGTTGGCCCCGGACCGCACCAGAGAGGCGTCGGAGGTCAGGTCGTTGGTGACGCTGGCGGCCTGATACACCTCATCCAGGAGGTTAGTGTATTTTTTCGCCAACGTAATAGAGTTCGCCATAAAACATCATTCCTTTCTTACTTTAGGTCTTACTTTTGCTTACTCAGGTCTTACTTTTGGGACCCAGACCGAACCAGGCCCGCATCCGGTCCTCTGCCTGGGCGCTCTGCGGGTCGGTGCCGTCCCCGCCGATGGGGACAAAGCCCTTGCTCTGGGTGGTCTGCCGTTTCAGGGCGGGGATGTCCTCCAGCACCTGGTTCAGTGCGGCGGCGACCGCCTTCTTGTCGATGGCGCCCTTATCGTCCACCGCGCCGGACAGGTCGGCCAGCCGGAGAAGGTAGGGCGTGGTCTCCGGGGCCACGTTCAGTGTGGCGGCCTGGCTCATGGCCTCCGCCTCCAACTGACTGCGGAGCATCTGGTCTCGGAGCTGCTGGTTTTCCCGCTGGAGATTGGCAAGGGTGTCGGACTGCTGTTTGGCCTGTCCTTCCTTCTGCTGGCGGTAGGCCGCCACGATCTCTGCCGCCTCCCCGTCGTCGATGCCGTTGTCCTTCAGGGCGCTCTTGGCGATGCCGCCGCTGCGCTTGTCCAGAATGGCGTCCAGCTTCTCGAAGAGGGCGGTGTAGTCCTTGCCCTCCCCGGTGTTTGTGGCGGCACTCTGGCCGTTCTGCGGGCCGTCAGAGGGGTTCTGGGTGGTCTGGGCGTTGGGTTCTTCTGCCATGATATTGTTCCTTTCCGTGTTCAGGCCGTCGCCATTTCCGGGGCAGTTTTACGCCCTGACCCGTGTGGGCATGAAAAAAGCAGTCGTCAGGGAATCCCTGATAACTGCTCTTGTGGATGGATTTTGGGTATAAGAAAACCGCCGTGGTTTCCCGTGGCGGTTTTAGTTCTGCTTATACTGTTTGTGCTGTTTATAATACTCAATGAGAAAGGTCAGCTCTTCCGGTGATAACGGTGCAAAGGGGCTTTCGTGGGAATCATCCTCGTGCCCATGATAAGGAGTTGGATCTGGATCTTTCAAAGGGTCAAATCCGATTTTCTTGCATATTGCATCATATGAGAATGTCACGAAATCACCTCCATGCTGATGCCAACATCAGCAAATTCTTTCAGCGCATTTTCAACTGTTCCAGTTCCATTATACAAAGCGTTTTGGAGGTTGTCAAGAAACATATCAACCATTAACCCGTCAAATTCCTTTGTTACGCTATACTTGAAAATCACACCATTATGGCACACCACCACGCCGTATTTGTATTTGCAATCAAATGCAGCCTTCAAGTCGGCTTTGCTTGGGACGCTGCTGCCGGGGTGGTTATGTACGGCAATGACCGTGTAAGGCTCGCTGTTCAGCAGCATGGCCTTCATCCGTTTGGTTGGCATACACGCCCGCTCCACGTTGTAGGCGTTCTGTAACAGCGTCTCTCCGGTGGTTCCGCTGATAAACGCCAGGTCTTCGTAGAGTGTACCGGAGCGGTGTTCCAGCATTTGTTTCGCCTGCTGCCAGATGGTTCTGGACGTATCCACATCCTCGCCAAGCTGGTCGATTTTGCGGCGGTATTCCGCTGTTTTGATGCTGGGAGAAATGACGGCGTTGCGCTCCTGCTCGGTTCGTTTGCCCTGCTCCTGTTCCTGCTCCCACTGCTCCGCCAGATTCCCATACTTCCGCTGGTTGTCCGGGTCTAGGCTGTACTTCTCCATCCGGCGGTACTTCTCCGCCTGGCGCTGGGCGTACTGCTGGCGCTGTTCGACCTGTTCCGTGCCCTCCAGTTGGGCGATCTCCTCCTTGGTGTAGGGCGTGGCGTCCTGGTGCAGCGCTGGGAACCAGGTGCTGTGGCTGTCCTTGCAGCGGGGGTGGTAGAGGCCCTGTGCAATGGCGGCGGACAGCAGGGGGTAATTCCCGTCAGACCGTTTACCGCCGCTCCACACGTCGTCAATGAACACCTTGCCGCAGAACCTGGCGCACTTGGGACAGGCGTTGCCCCGCTTGTTGACGATGACGGTGGAAACGCCCCACTCCTGCCGCTTGTCTCCCTCTCCCTGGAGGTAGGCCCGCTTGGAGGCGGTTTTGATGGCCATGTCCGCGTAGTCGGAGAGGGTGTGTCTCGCGCCGTTGGAATACTCCACACACTGGATGCCCGCCGCCAGGAAGTCTTTGGTGGCCATGTCTACAGCCTTCTCGTAAGTCCCCGCGCCGGTGTTGGCGTAGACCTGAGCATCGTAGATGATTTTCCGGTAGGCGTCATTGACCCGCCGGAGGACCGCCGTCTCTGCCTGGGCCATGTCGTCGGTGGTGGCCTTCACCAGGGCGTTCAGCTTCCGCTCGTTGGTGCGGAAAAAGCTGCCGCCCAGGGTGTCGGTCTGCTGCCGGGCGGAAGAACCGCTCTGAATGGCCTGCAAGATGGCCGCCTCCTGGGTGGTCTCCCCGCTGGAATAGGCGTCGTTCAGCGCGTCGCTGATTTTGCTGTTCAGGGTGTTGAAATACTGCTTGCTGAACTTGCTGCTGTTGGCCTTGCTGTAGTCGCTGAGGGCTGCCAACTGCTCGGTCTGCCACTGGCTCCACTGGAAGCCCTCCGTCGTCTCCTCTGCCCTGTGGCGGGATAAGTTGCGCATCATGGATGAGATCAGCTCGTCCTCAATGCGCTGGAAGGCGGTAGAGAGGTCATAATCCATTGGCATAGACCTTGAACCCCTGGGCCTTCCACTCACGGCGACGCTGTTTCAACCGGGTTCGGCTGGAACAGGGGTCGTTCCGCAGCTCGGCATAGTCCCCCTTTTCCACGGCGTACACGCCGCAAGGCACGCAGTCACTGGCCGCCTTCAACAGCCTCCGGTACTCCTTCCAAGACATTTGAAACACCTTCTGGGCGACCCTGACCTTCACTGTTCGCACCTCCAAACGCCGTCCCCACAGACGGCTCCTCCAGCTCCACAAGGCCCTGCTCGGCCTTGATGCGTTTGACTTCCTCAGCTTTCCACGTTTCGTCTTTGGCGTCGCCCCACAGCTCGTTCACCTTGGCCTGAATGGACATGGGGGTGTTGGGGTTTGACAGCGTTTCCACCACCGCCTCAAAGCTGGGGTTAGCGTACTCGCCAAAGGAGATGTCCACCTCGGTGTCCTCCAGCGTTCCGCCGGTCATGGTAGCGTAAGCCTTGAAGGTCACGTCCACCAGTTGCCGCAGCGCATCCGTCAGCGCGTCGATAAGGTTTTGCCGGGTGTACAGGGTGGTCTTTTCCTTCTCCCGCTGGGCCTCAGCGTTGTCCAGCTTCTTGGTGTCGATGCCCAGAGTGGAGGGAGAGATCAGGCCCTGGAGGGCCAGGTCAAGAGCGGTCATGTAAGTGGCGTTGTACTGCTCTGCGTAGAACTCCGCCTGCTGAATGGTGATCTCGTTCTTGCCGCCCTCTGCCACGTTGTCCCCCGCGGCGATAAACTGGTTGTCGAAGGCATTGGGCCGCAGCAGCCGCCCAGTTTCCTCGTCTCTGGGAATCAGGGAGGAGGGGATGTAGGTCTTTGGCCGCACGTCCCGCATGGCGTGGACCCACTGGCTCCAGGCTTCGTCCAGGGCGTCAAAGCTGTCTGTCTTGCCCTCGAAGAAGGACTGTCCCCGGCCCGGCCACTTACTGGATTCCTTGATGTGGAAGGGAACAGCCAGGGAAAAGGACGGGTCAAAGGCCACATCCTGGAGCTGGGCGGTGGCCTCCAGTGCCGTGACCGGTACCTCCGTCTCTCCGTGGAACAGATGGTATTTGACGTACCCAAACCCGTAGTGTTCCCGGAGGGCGTAGCCGCCGGGATAGTGGCTGGTGAACACCACCTCGCGCACCCGGCCCCGGCGCTGCTCGAACTCCACCCGGTCCCCGTCCACCCACTCCAGAATGGGCAGTTGGGAGACTTCCGGGTCCAGGCTGACCTTAAAAGCCCCGTCCCCGACGACCATGCAGCCGTTGAGGGCGCGGGTGACCAGGGTGCGGAGCCTGTTCTCTTTTGCGATAGTTTCCCAGAGGTCTTGCTTCTCTGCTTCCGGGAAGTCAAAGTCGTTCATGTCGGCCACTACCAGGCCGGAAAGGGTCTCGATAATCTCTTTAGGGATGCCGGTGTGGATCTTCCGCACCTCCAGCCCACGGGTAGGAACGGAAGCCCAAAACATATGGGTAGAGCGGTCTCCCACCTGATGATAAAAGTCGTTCAGTTCGCTGGCGTCGCCCCGATACCACAGCCGGTTTTTGATGGCGTTGCCCTGCCAGTCCAGCACCTCCTGAATGTGGAAGGTCTGACTGTTGGCCGGTTCGATTTGTAAAAAGCTCCTCAGTGCCATGCGGATTCTGTCACCCACTTTCATGCTCCTGGCCTCCTATTTTCTGCCGATAGGGTAAAAATGCGTATTGTACGCTGTTGATCATGTGGTCGTTGGCGTCCTCCGGGGTGTTGTCCTTATCCTCTCGCCAGCTATAGGTCTCCAGTTCGTGGAGGTAGCTCTTGCAGTGCTCTAGCACCAGAAAAACGTCCTGAGCGAACCACCCCAACTGGAGGTTGAGCCGGTCTACGATCTTCATCTTCTTCCAACTGGGGGCGAAGGTGTACGCGCAGCCGTGACCCCGCTTGTACTTTGCCAGCTCGGTCAACGTGGCCTGGTCAGCGCTGTCCACAAACACGTTGCGGGACAGCCCCCACGTCTGGCGGTTCCGTTCCAGAAAGTCCACCAGATTTGTCACTGTGTCCGACGGGGCCAGGGGCTGACGCAAATCGGCGTTGTTATAGACCCGCTCATCCAGCAGGATGCACCGCCCCCGGTTGGTGATGCCCAGAAAGGACATGGCGATGGTGTCCGGGGACTGCTGGGAATAGGAGGTGTCCAGCCCAGCAGAGAACTGGACGAAATACTCTGCCTGTGTCCGGTCTTTCCGGGCGGGAATCAACTTCTTGGCAGCCTCCGCCGTGAGGACGTGGCGGCGATACTCGAAGTTTGCGAACACCAGGCCGGTAGCCCGGCCCCGCAGCCCCTGTATCTTGTTCTTGTAGAGCTTGGTCCCCTTCGGCGCAGCCTCCATCTTCCGCCGGATGTCCGCCTCGGTAAGGCTCAAGTTGTCCCGGAAAGTGAAAAACCAATACCGCCAGCCGGGAACCGTTTCCTCCCGCAGCTCCGCCATGATTTCCGGCGGCACGTCCGCCGCGTACTTCCGATAGGGCCGGGAGCGGTTGACGAACTCCCGGTAGACCGGGAGGCTGGGGTCATCCGGGTTCAGCGTGGCCATGAGGTAGTCGTTCCGGGTGCTGACCTCTCGCACAAAGTCGATGTTTGCGGTGTTGATTTCGTCGATGTACACGCAGCCAAACTGACTGCCAAGCACCAGCTCCCACTTGTCCCGGTTGTCGTAGCCAAGCACGAAGATGATTTTGCCCTCGAATTTCAGGTGAGGGATTTTATAATCTTTGTCGCCGTTGCCGTAGTAGCTGGCGCTGCGGTGCAGGTCCAAAATACCATTGTCCTGCTGGATGATGTTCTTTTCGGCGGTGCCTGTGGTCTTACTGGCCAGGATGTGCAACTTTTTCTCGCTGCGGCTGACCATCCGCATGAACTTGACGCCTGCGCCCACGGTGGTCTTGCCGGAGGCTGTAGTCCCCTCCAGGAAGTCCACCCGTACACCCTCCACGCTGTTCACGAAGTCCACATACTTGGGGGAGAGCGGGAAGCTAGTCACCGTCGCTCAGTCCCTTGCTGCCCAACTGGGCAAACACTTCCTCCAGCTTGGGGGAAGTGTTGACAGCGGCGTTCAACTTGAGAGTATATTCGCCGGTCATCTTGTTCAGCTTGTCAATGGCGTTGATGCGGTCTTTTGGCTCCAGGCCGTCGTCCCTGGCAAGGTCAGACAACAATTCCTGTCGTTCCGTTGCAGAAAGAATCCTGTTTTCGCGTTCTGGTGAACTAATTGCCTGAATATACGTCATTATACTAACATTTTCTAATAATTTTCCTGCCGCTGTGCGCGCGTAATTTTCCGAATAGCCGGCTTCAATCGCAGCCTGATACACTACACCACACCGGGCATAACATTCCGCGAATTTCTGTTGTCTGGCGTTCAAGCCGCTCACCGCCTTTCAAGGGTATGACAAAGCCGCCCCGATTGGAGCGGCCCTGCCTGAGAGGAAACATTGACAACCGGAATTGCACCGGGGACGCGCCTGTGGCACGCTGCCCCATTTTTACGTCCGGGGCATTCAGGAGGTGACATCAATGAAGAAAGCAAACAATCCTTGTTTCCATCTTGCATCTTACCACGCTATCAGTGTATCACGGATTTTTGGCTCTTGGAGCGGATTTTTCTTCAAGGCCCAGATTTTCGGCGACCATGTAGAAAAACTGCCTGTTCAGGAAAAGCGTGTGCTGGTAGCTGTACCCCACCGCCTGAGCCGCGCCATAGAGCGTGTGAGACTGCTTCCAATACACCAATTCGATGATTTTCAGCCGCTCCGGGCCAGTGGGCAGCTTCTCCGTCCACTTCACGGCCTTCTCCACTGCCTCCAGGTGCTTCATGTCCATGGGTGGCAGCGTCCGGGTGGCGACGTTCTCAGTGGTGCGGCTGGCCCCTTTTGCCCCCGGCTGACCGTCTGATCTGCCGCCCGTGG
>JAJQCW010000048.1 GCA_021202515.1 Clostridiales bacterium
ATAAGGATATTAACCCGACATATTCCAATTTCCCCCGCATAGGCTCAGCCCCGCAGCTCCCCCCTCACCGCACAAAATTCGTCTGTTTCGGCTCCTCCTTCTCCGGCAGGCCGTAAGCCGCCTTCCCCAAAGCGATGCTCTTTATCAGGAAGGTCATATTCCGGGCCAGACTGCGCATGGTCTGCAAGCCCTCCTCGTCCTGAGCCGCTTCGCCGGGGAGCCGCCCGTGGACACTGTTCCAGTACTGGCTGGAGGCCACCGGCATCCCGTTGATGGTGAAATACTTGTTCAATTCGTCAAAGGTGGCGCTTGCGCCGCCCCGCCGGGCCACGGCGACGCTGGCCCCCACCTTCATCCGCTTGTCAAAGAGGGTGCTGTAGAACAGCCGGTCCAGCAGAGAGATCAGCGACCCGTTGGCGGAGGCAAAATAGACCGGGCTGGCCACCACCAGTCCGTCGCAGGCCTCCAGCTTGGGGGCCAGCTCGTTGACCAGGTCGTCAAAGACGCAGTGTCCCTCCCGCTTGCAGAAGTTGCAGGCGTTGCAGCCCCGGATGTCCCTGCCGCCCACCTGGACGGTCTCGACCTCCACGCCTTCCTCCGCGAACACCTCCTCCAGCTCCGCCACCGCCAGGGTGGTGTTGCCGTCCTTTCGGGGGCTGCCGTTTAAAATCAGTACGTACATAGGAATTTTCCTTTCTTTTGCTTTGTAATGAAACCCCTCCGCCACCGCCTAAAGGCGGCGGCCCTCCTCCCCTTTCAGGGGAGGCAAGAGGGGATAGTGCTCGTCGTTTGGTCTGCATTTTTCTAAAAAAGGCCAAATTTAGGGATGGAACCACCTCAATAGGGAATATTCTTCTCCCTAGAAAACACCCTTTCGCAACCGACCATTCCTCCAGAATGATCTCCACAGCTGAAAACCCGTCCATTGCACATTGCTAATTGCAAATTGCTAATTGTTCATTGCGACGGCTTTCAGCGCCTCCCCGATGGTCTGCACCTGCACCGTTCCGGCGGTCATATCCAGCACCCGCCGGGCGAACGCCTCCGCGTTTTCCTCCGGCAGCAGGGCGGAGATGGTCACATCTGCGCCGTACTCCGTGTCGGTGACGATGCCCTTCCAGACAGGGACCTCCTGGCTCAGCCGGGCGAAGAGGCTGTAGCCGCAGGGGATGGACACCTCCACCCACCGGCGCACCACGGAGATTCCGGCGGCGTCCAGCGCGTCTTTCGCGCTCTTGGTGTAGGCCCGGCAGAGGCCCCCGGCTCCCAGCAAAATACCGCCGAAGTAGCGGGTCACCACACAGACCACGTCGGTGACTTCCTCCTTCAAAAACACGTTGAGCATGGGCTGTCCGGCGGTGCCCTGGGGCTCGCCGTCGTCGCTGTAGCGCATCACGCCGTCCCGCAACACGTAGCACCAGCAGTTGTGCCGGGCGTCGTGGTACTGCTTCTTCATGGCGTCGATGAAGGCGCGGGCCTCCTCCTCGCTCTCCACATGGCGCACCTTGCCCAGGAATCGGGAGCGCTTTTCCACATATTCCGCGTCCCCCGGCCCGGTGGGGATGTAATATTCTGTCATGAGCTGCTCCTTTCCGGTGGTCACGTCACATTTTGGGGTGCTTCGTCCTCCGGCGTCAAAAACTGCCGCACCTGGCCCAGCGTTTTGGGAGTACAGACAGCAGTCACCTGAATTACGTCGGTGTACTCCACGTTTTCCACCTTGGCCTCCCGGTAAAGCCGGTCCAGTACGCCCCCCTGGTCGTAGGGGATGCAGAGTTGCACCCGCCGGGCGCCGCTGTCCAGCCGTCTGCCAATGGCGGCGATCAGCTCGTCCAGCCCCTCCCCGGTTTTGGCGGAGATACAGACGACGTCCTCCCCGTGGGGGCGAATTTCCGGGCTGTACCGGTCGCATTTGTTGAACACCCGGATGCAGGGTGTCTGTTCCGCTCCCAGCTCCCGGATGAGCTTGTCCACCACCTGGGCCTGGGTGCGCCACTCCTCGTTGCTGCTGTCGATAACGTGGAGCAGCAGGTCGGCGTATTTCAGCTCCTCCAGCGTGGCCTTGAACGCCTCCACCAGATGGTGGGGCAGCTTGCGGATGAAGCCCACCGTGTCGGAGATGAGCACGGTGCAGGTGTCGGAGATCTCCAGCGTCCGGGTGGTGGTGTCCAGGGTGTCGAACAGCCTGTCGTTGGCGGGAATTTCCGAGCCTGTCAGCCGGTTCAAGAGGGTGGACTTGCCCGCGTTGGTGTAGCCCACGATGGCCACCACCGGCACCTCGTTTTTCTCCCGGCGGTCCCGCTGGACCGCCCGCACCCGGCGCACCTCCCGCAGATCGTCCTCCAGCTTCTGGATTTTCCGGCGGATGTGGCGGCGGTCGGTCTCCAACTGAGTCTCGCCGGGGCCGCGGGTGCCGATGGGGGACTTGCCGCCGGAGGCGTTCTGCCGCACCAGATGGGTCCACATGCCGGTGAGCCGGGGCAGCAGATACTTGTACTGGGCCAGCGCCACCTGGAGGCGGCCTTCGCTGGTCCGGGCACGCTTGGCGAAGATGTCCAAAATCAGCGCCGCCCGGTCCATGACCTGCACGCCCATCTCCTCGGTCAGCACCCGCACCTGGGCGGGGGAAAGCTCGTTGTCGAAGATAATGAGATTCGCGCCGTTGGCCGCCGCCAGCTCTTTGACCTCCTGGACCTTGCCCTCTCCGATGAAGGTGCGGGCCTCCGGCGTGTCCCGCTTTTGCAGGACGACGGCTGCGGCCTCGCCCCCGGCGGTCTCCAGCAGGGCTTCCAGCTCCTCCAGGGTGGTGTCGGTGGAGTTGTCCTCGTCGGGCAGGCTGTGGGCGTTCAGGCCCACCAGCACGGCGCGGTTGATGTTCTCTTCTTGGATGGTGTCTGGCATAGTGTTCCTCCGGGACAGTTTGTAGGATATTCATCAGCTCACCTGGTAAGGGCTGATGCGTAGTTATCAGGGAATTGTGAGTGTCATTTCTCTAAAAAACTTGTCCGCCGGGTAAGACCGCACATGAAATTGCAAGCATTATCCCCTCTTGCCTCCCCTGAAAGGGCAGGGAGGGGCAAAGCCCCGGAAGTGCCGCTTGACGGCGGATGAGGGCCGCCGCCCTTGGGCGGTGGCGGAGGGGTTTCAGTTCGCAACAACAGAAAAGGGATACCCGGCACATTGTCATCTTACCGATTGAGATAGGCTTCCACGATCTGTCCGATATACATGGTGTGCCAGTCGTGGGTGGGATACCAGCGCTCGTCGATTTTATCCGGGTCGCCGCCGGTGAGCCAGCCGGCGTCCATGGGCTGGGCGTACTGCTTCTTGCACACCAGCACCAGCTCGGCCTGGGCGATGTAGGGTGCGCCACACTCGGCCTCCCGGATGTCGAAGCCGCACTCCTCGAACTTATCCACGTCCCGCCCGGAGTGGCTTCCGCAGAATTGCAGCTCCTTGCGGTACGCCTCCGGCAGGAAGGACAGGGTGAAGTAGTCCTCCTCATCCACAAAGGTCTTGGTGTAGCGCTGGGGCCGGATGTAGCAGGTGGCCACAGGGTTGCCCCACATGATGCCCACGCCGCCCCAACTGGCGGTCATGGTGTTGACGCTCTGCTCGTCTCCGGCGGTGATGAGCATCCACTGGTCGCCGATGAGGGAGAAGGGGTTCTGGGTCAGTTCCTTCGGGTCGATTTTCTGAAACATGGTAATACCTCCAAATAAAAATAATGAAATTGTCCGGTTGACATTCTTCCATTATTATAGTCTATCCCTCAGAAAAAGAAAAGTGCATTTCCCTGGCGAAACCCATAAAAAAGGAAAAAACGCCGCGTTTTGCAACGCAGCGTTCGCTTTCCCGATTAAATTTCTTAATCACTTGTCGAAGCCAAACTTCTTGTTGAAGCGGCTCACGCGGCCACCTGTATCCACCATCTTCTGCTTACCGGTGAAAAAGGGGTGACACTTGGCGCAGACTTCCACGCGGATGTCCTTCTTGGTGGAACCAGTCTTGTAAACAGCGCCGCAAGCACAGCGAATGGTGGTCTGCTGGTAATCGGGATGGATCCCTGCCTTCATTTTTGTTCACCTCTTTCAAATTGACAAAATAGAAAAGAAAATACACATACAACAGAGGTTATGATAGCACGGCTTCCCCAAAAATGCAAGGGCTTTTTGAGAAAAAATTTCGTCTACCTGTACAGATTTTATTTACAGCTCCGCGCCCTGGCCGGTCTGGAAGAACCACACCACCCGCCGGGTCACAGGCCGGTCAAAAATCTCCTCCAGCGCCTGGGTGTAAACGTCCAATTGGCCCTGGTATTCCTCCGCCCGTTTCAACTCGCCGCCCCGCCGGATGTGGTCGGACTTAAAATCCACCACCGTGAACCCTTCCGGGCCGGTAAAACAGCAGTCCACCACGCCCTGGAGCAGCACCTCTTCCCCCTCCCCGGCGGCGGGGTAGAACCGCCCGGCGGGGGCCAGGATGGAGAACTTGAACTCTCGTCGGAGATGGGGGGAGGCGGCGGCCTCCCGGCCCAGGGGCGAGGCCCAGAACCGGGCCACCTTCGCCGGGTCCACCGCTTTGGTCTGCTCCGGGGAGAGCCAGCCTCCGGCGGTCAGCCGTTCCAGCTCCTCCCGTACCCCCAGGACGGTGTCCGCCTTTTTCAGGTCGATGTGTTCCATGACGGCATGGATGGCGCTGCCCGCCTGGGCCGCAGTCAGGCCCCGCCGGGCCTGGTCGAAAGCTGGGCGGCGGAACGCCAGGGGCGGCAGGGGCCGCGCCGTCTCCTCCGCCGCCTCCTCGTCCAGCAGACGGCCCTTCATCTGGGTGGCCGTCACCTTGGAGGGCAGCTCGGTCAACTCCTGCCAGGGATACCGCCAGCGGAGCTGCTGGGCCACCGCCGTCTCGTCCGGCTGCTCTGCGGCCACCTCCGGCGCTGCCGGACGCAGAACAAGCGTGTCCGTCAGCCAACTGTTTTCTGCGTGGACCAGACGGATGTCCCAGTGGTCGATGGTTTTCACATAGGCGTTGGGCCGCTGGCCGAAGCGCAGCGCCTCCCCGTCGGGCCGGGCCAGCACGGGCAGCAGCATCCACTTGCCCACAGAATCCAGTTGGAACAGGGCCTCCGGCTCCGGGTTGGGGCCGGCGTCGGGCAGTAGCTTGGTCAGCTCCTTCTCCGCCTCATTGAAGCTCATCACCATGATGAGCTTCTCCCTGGCGCGGGTCATGGCCACATAGAGCAGCCGCAGTTCCTCCGCCTTGGTCTCCTTGTTCAGTTTTAATTGTACCGCAGTCCGGGCCAGAGTGGGATACTCCACCCGCAGCTCCGGGTCCAGCCGCTTTGGTCCCACCCCCAACTGAGAGTGGAACAGCATGGGAGCCGTCTCGTCCGCCCGGTTGATCTGACGGGCCAGCCCCGCCAGCACCACCACCGGGAACTCCAGCCCCTTGGACTTGTGGATGGACAGGATGCGCACACCGCTGCCGCCGCCTCCGGACCGGGCAGGGTTTTTGTCCTGCTCCTGTAGGCGGCGGAGGTGTCCCACAAAGGCAAACACCCCCCGGTGGCCCTGCCCCTCGAAAGAGCGGGCGTAGTCGTAAAAGGCCATCAAATTTTCCTGCCGCCGCTGGCCCCCGGCCATGGCCCCGAACAGGGCCAGTAGGCCCATCTGGTCGTAGAGATACCACAGCAGTTGGGCGCAGGAGCTGTCCACCATCTGCACCCGCAGACCGGCAAGGTCGTCCAGGAACCGCTGACAGAGCGCGTCCCCGTCCTCCGCGCCTTTCACCACGCAGGTGTAGATGTCCCCCTCCGGCTCCGCCGCCCGGAGTTGAGCCAGTTGGTCCGCCGTGAACCCATAGACCGGGCTGCGGAGGACCGAGAGCAACGGGATGTCCTGCCGGGGGTTGTCGATGATCTGCAAAAAGGACAGCGCCACGCTGACCTCGGTAGCGGCGAAGAAGTCCTCGCCCCCCTCGTTCTGCCAGGGGATGTCCAGCTCATCCAGAGCGGTGGTCAGATACCGCAGCACCGCGCCGGGGGAGCGGTAGAGGATGGCGATGTCGTCGGGCCGCACCGGGCGGAACCCGTCCCCCTCCGTCACCCGGTAAGGTTCGTCCAGCAGCGCCCGCACCCGCCGGGCCACGAAGCGGGCCTCCACCTGGTCCCTGGGAGGCTTGGCCTGCCCCTCCTCCAGCTCCAGCGTGGACAGGTTCACTACATTTAATTCCACCTGGTCGTCCTCCCGCCGGGGCTGGTCCAGCAGGCCCAGGTTCAGCCGCTGGTCCTCGGTGTAGTCGATCTCCCCGAAGGGGGCGGTCATCAGGTGTTCAAACAGGAAGTTGACCCCGTCCAGCACCGTTTTCCGGGAGCGGAAGTTTCGGCTGAGTACCAACCGCCGGGGCTGGCCGGGTTTGGCCGCCTCGCCGGGGGCAAAGGCGTGATACTTGTTCAAAAAGATGGTGGGGTCGGCCAGCCGGAACCGGTAGATGGACTGTTTCAGGTCGCCCACTTGGAACAGCGTTTTGCCCCCATCCGTCAGGCCGTAGAAAATGGCGTTTTGGACGGCGTTGGTGTCCTGGTACTCGTCCACCATTACCTCGGCGTACCGCTCCTGACAGCGCGTGGCAAGCGCGGTGGGCACGCCGTCCCGCATGAGCGCGTTCACGGTGAAGTGCTCCAGGTCGTTGAAGTCCAGCAGCTTGCGCTTGCGCTTCTCCCGGCCATAGGCGTCCTGGAGATCCTGCACCAGCCGGAACAGCTCATTCACCGGCTCCCGCACCGCTTCCAGGTCCTCCAGCAATTCCTGGCTGCCGCTCTCGAAGCGTTTCGCCAGCTTCGCCATGCTCTTTTTGCATTTGTCCCGGATGGCCTTGACACGGGCCTGGGCCTCCTTGTCTTGGATTTTCCGGGAGCGGCCCAGGGTGGGGAACTGGATGTCGCAGAGAGCCTGGGCGCTGTCCCAGCGCCGGTCCAGTGCGGCAAGAAAGTCGTCCAGGCTGTCCAACGTGCCGTTGATAGACTCGGAATAGGCCCCGATGAGGGCGTCGTCTCCGCTCTCTTGCAGGATGTCCAGCGTCCCCACCATCTGCTGCCGCCAGTATTCGGTCTGAGATTTGGCGTCCTCCATCAGGAGCTGTCCCCAGGCGGTTTTGCCCACGTCCTTCACGTCGGCCAGGTCAAAGGCCGCCGCCTGCTCCCGGAGCCACCGGGCCGGGTCGGGGTGGGCCTGGATGCGGCGGTGGATGTCCAGGGTGATGTCCCGGAGGCGGCTGTCGTCCCGCCCGGCGGAGAGGGCGTCCACCAGCCCGGTAAAGCCGTTTTCGTCCAGGTGTTCGTACCGTTCCTCCAGCACCCGGTCCAGCACCCGCACCCGCAGCAGCTCCGCCTCGGTCTCGTCCGCCACCCGGAAATCCGGGTCCAGGTCCAGCAGGTGGCTGTTCTCCCGAAGGAAGGTGGTGCAGAAGGAGTGGATGGTGGAAATTTGCGCCCGGTAAATCAGGGTGGTCTGGCGGCGCAGGTGCCAGTCGTCGGGCCGTTGGGCCAGGCGCAGGTTCAGCTCCGCCAGAACCTTGTCCCGCAGCTCAGCGGCGGCGGCCTTGGTGAAGGTGATGACCAGGAACTGGTCTAAATCCAGTCCCTCGTCCTCCACCCGGCTGAGCAGCCGCTCCACCAGCACACGGGTCTTGCCCGACCCGGCGGCGGCGGAGACCAGCAGCTCCCCGCCCCGGTCGTTTACCACGGCGCTCTGTTCCGGCGTCAGCGCGAAAGCCATATCCACCACGTTCCTTTCCTGTGCAGGGCCTATTCGCCCTTTAATTTCTATTAGCACTCAATATCTCAGAGTGCTAAAAATTCATAATTTGTTCATATAATCCGCGAACATTGTTCACAGCTTCGGGGTATTCTATCATCAAGCAAAACAAAGAGGATTTGATACCGATGGATGCTTAGCTGAACGGCAAATTACAGCAACCGCAAAGCCTTACTCTCACTCAAATTTAGGAGGAATGAATTATGTTTGAAATGATGCCTATTACCCGTTCCATCTTTAGTCCCTTTTACGATGTGGATCAGATGAACAGCAACTTCTTCGGCAAGAACGAGGTGCGCAACTTCGACACCGACATCCAGGACAAGGGCGACAGCTACATTTTGGAAGCGGAACTGCCCGGATTCGCCAAAGAGGACATCCAAATCGACATTGATGAGGACCGTTTGACCATCCAGGCAGTCCACAAGTCCGAGAACAGCCAGAAGGACGCCAAGGGCAATTATCTCCGCCGGGAGCGCTACTACGGCTCCTACAGCCGCAGCTTCGACATCTCCCAGATCGAGAGCAGCCAGATCTCCGCCGCCTACGAAAACGGCGTGCTGAAGCTGACCCTGCCCAAGCGGAGCGTCACCGTACCCAAGACCCGTCGGCTGACCATTGAATAAATTCTCAGCCGCAAACCAGACAATCTGTGACCCGATGCCGGGGCGCTCTTCGGAGCGCTCCTTTTTTTACCCGGTTTTGCCTTTAGCAAACGCTTCTCTTGGTTGAACAAGAAACTTTTAAATTTAGCAGATATCTAGTTCAAGTGCTAAAATTCACAGCCTGTTCAAAGAAATCACAAGCATCGTTCACAGTTCCGGCGTATACTTATCATTAGAAATAAAAGGGTGACACCGTACAATTCGGCAAGAGTGGATTGCGTAGGAAATTTTCGTCAGAACAAGGCGCAAAAACGCAGGAATCCTTTGTGGATTTCAAGTTTTTGGAACGCAGTTATGGCGGAAATTTACCGCAAGACGCCGTAGCTCTAATTGTGCGGGGTTGCCCAAGGAAGGCTTGACACCCATGAATGTTTGAAAAAACTGCAATGTATCAACTGTCAACAGTCTTTACTCAAAATTAGGAGGTTATCTATTATGGCAGAAATCATGTTTTACAGTCATCCCGCTTATGGTCCCTTCCACGATGTGGACCAGATGAACAACAACTTTTACGGCAAGAACGAGCTGCGGGCCTTTCACACCGACATCCAGGACAACGGCGACAGCTACACCCTGGAGGCCGAGCTGCCCGGCTTCGCCAAGGAGGACATCCAGATCGACATCGACAGTGACCGGCTGACCATTCAGGCGGTCCACAAGGCCGAGAACGACCAGAAGGACGCCCAGGGCAACTATCTCCGCCGGGAGCGGTACTACGGCTCCTACAGCCGCAGCTTCGACATCTCCGACATCGAGGGCAGCCAAATCTCCGCCGCCTACGAAAACGGTGTGTTGAAGCTGACCCTGCCCAAGAGGGCCGTCACCGTACCCACCAGCCGTCGGCTGGAAATCAAGTAAGGGTTCAACTGCACATAAACAACAAACGTGGCCCATTTTCCGGGGCGCCCTGCGGGGCGTCCCGGATAATTTATGCAAACTCCCTTTTACCTCTTTTTGTAGGGGCGGCCCTCGGCCGCCCTGGGAAAGGCAGTACAAACCTGCGGGCGGCCACGGGCCGCCCCTACAGGCGTTTGGTAACGACGAACAGCTAACAGCTCCTTCACTCCCCTTTTTCCTTCTCCCAGAAGTCCTTGCCCTGCACCTTGTAGAGGAACCGGCGGCAGTCGCCCCCCTGCCCCTCCTCGAAGTGGCACGCCTGGGCGTAGTCGCAGTAGTCGCAGGGGCTGCGCCCATCAGAACGCAAATAGGGGTCGGCGGAGATGTCCCCGGCGGCGATCTCGTGAGCGATCTCCTTCAAAATCTCCCCCACGTGGCGGTGGAGCTTGCCCCACTGGGCGGCGGTGGCCAGGCTCTCGCCTGAGATGGCCCCGGTGCGCTTTGCCACCTTGATGGGCAGGAACCGGGGGGACTCCCCCAGGGGAATGTCCTCCATGGCGTGGAGTACCTGGGTGTCGTCCAGCAGCATCCCGCTGCGGCGAAGGGCCGTGTCCAGGGCTTTGCGCCGCTGCTCATCGGTCATGCCGTGGCTCCCCGGCAAAATCAGGTCACGGGCGGGCAGGTACAACACGCCGGAGGCCACGATGTCCTTCCCGTAGAGGGCCTTGCCCTCGTCCTCCAGCGTGAACAGGTAGAGCAGCATCTGCATCTCCAGCCCGTGCCACACGTCGGTCAGGGAAAAAGACTTTTTCCCCGTTTTGTAGTCCACCACCCGCAGATACAGCTTGTCGCCGTTGACCCAGCCGTCCACCCGGTCCACGAAGCCGGAGATGGACAGGGTGACGCCCTCGGTTCTCAGCTCCACCGGGGGCAGGTCCTTGCCCCGCCCGAAGCCCAGCTCGAAGGAGATGGGCTGGAACTCGGAGTGGCGCAGCTCGTCGGCCACGTTTTCCACAATTAAGTCCACCGACTTGGTCAGCCGCCGGAACAGGTAGCGGAACCGGGGCGTCTGCTCCTCCAGCTCGCCCAGTTCCTCCCGGATGTAGCGGTCCACCGCCTGCCGGGTCAGTTCCCGGATTTCCTCCGGTGTCAGCGCCTTGACGCCGCCCCGCTTCTGGGCCTCCCGGAGAACGTGTTCCAGGGCGTAGTGGACAAAGGTGCCCACCTGGGGCGGGTCGAAGCCCGCCGGTTTCCGGGCCTTGGCCCGGAGGCCGTATTGCATAAAATAGGAGAAGTGACAGCTCTTCATGGTGTCCATCTTGGACGCGGAGAGCCGCACCTTTTTGCCATAGAGGGCGTCCGTGGACGCGGGAGAGAGCCTGCCCCGCCGATGGCTGGCCGCTTCGCGCATGGCCTGTGTCCGCCCGGCCCAGACCGGGTCCTCCCCCAGCACGGCGAACACCGCCGGGCTGCCGCCATGGGCCGCCTCGTCCAGAGCGGGGAGGGGCGCGCCATAGCGAAGATTTTTGTCCGGCTCCTCCACCTCCAGGGTGGGGAATAGCTGCCGCAACCGCCGGATGAGGTACGCCGGGCGGCACTCCCCGCCGCCGGTCCCCCGCGCCGCCCAACTCAGGTACAGCCGCTCCGAAGGGATGCACACCCCATCGCAGGCCAGCACGTTTTCCCGGTCCAGCCGCTCGTCCGCGTCCGGGGCCAGCTCGCAGCCCCGGCTGCTGAGCAGCAGCCGGTCCTCGTCGGTGAGCAGGCTGGGGTTTTGCGTCACCAGGGGCAGGTGGTCGTCGTCTATCCCCAGCAGAAAGAGTACTTTCGTCTCCCGATGAGCCAGCCGTCCCATCTCTCCGGCGGCAACCCGGTCCAGCGAGACGGGGATGGTGCCCACGTCGTACTGGCTCAGCACCAGTTGGAACAGATCGGAAAATTCCTCCATGGTCAGGGGGTCGTCCCCCATCAACTGGGCGCACTGCTCCATGGCCCCACAGAGGATGTCCCACAGTTGGCGGTATTCCTCCGCCTGCTGCAAGTCCCCCCGCTCCCGCAGGGCTTCCGCCCGTTCAGTCAGTCGCTGGGGCAGTTGAATGTCCTCCAAAAAGCCGTAGAGGGCCTGTACCAGTTCTCTGCCCGGCCCCTTGGGGGTCTGGCGCAGTCGCTCCAGCGGGGCGATGATGTCCCGGCGCAGCCCGTCCAGCCGCTCCACCAGGGCGTGGTCCTCATCGGTCCACTTCCGGCCATATCCCTCCGGGTGCCAGTTCCAGGGGGCCTCCCGGGTCCACTGGCTGCCCCGCAGGTTCCAGCGGAGGGCGTAGTTCTCCAGCAGGTCCACCTCTTCCAGCGGCACTCCTGCCAGGCCGGTTTTCAGGTAACGGAACAGGTCGTCGTATTCGTACCGCCCGCCGACCGCGTCCAGGGCGGCGGTCAGCAGGGTCAGGATGGGCTTCTGCAGAATGTCCTCCCGCTGGCCCAAAAATACGGGGATCTCGTACCGCTGGAAGATGGTTTCAATGAGGTCGCCGTAGTCCTCCATGGTCCGGGCGGAGACGGCGATCTCCCGGTAGTGTAGCCCTTCCTCCCGCGCCAGGAGGCGAATTTCCCCCGCCGCGGCCTCCACCTCGGCGTAGGGGTCCGCCGCAGTCAGCAGCCGCACCCCCTCCGGGGGAACCTCAGCGGCGGCTTGGGTTCGGTCAAACAAGCTCTCCTCCAGCAGCGCCAGCGCCGGGGGACAGCCGTCCTTCCGCCCGGTGAGGGTCTGGCAGTCCGCCGGGACGTTCTGACTCTTTGCCAGGTCCAGCAGCCGCAAAGCGGTTTTCCGAGCGAAGTTGCGCGGCTCCGCCCCCTCCGGGGCCAGTGTGTCGCAGGTCAGAGCCACTGTGACCGAGGCGGCCTGCCGCAGCAGTTGCTCCAGCAGCAGCAGCTCCTGGGGGGTGAAGTCGGTGAAGCTGTCCACATAGAAGTCCCAGCCCGCCCCGTAGCCGCAGGCACCCATGCGCTCGGCGGCGCGGGTCAGTCGGTCCCTGGGGTCGGCGGCCCGCCGGGACACCAGACCCTCGTAGGCCCCCAAAATCAGGCCCAGGTCGCGGAGCCGGGCCGCCGCGTCTCCCTCTTCCTCCCGGCCCGCTGCCAACAGGTCATCCGGCCGGACACAGTAGCTTTTCAGCTCGTCCGCCGTGGAGAGCAGCCCCTCCAAAAAGGCCGCCTTTCGGGAGGGCTTGGCGTAGACCGAGAGGGTCCCCGCCGTGGCCTGCACCGCCTCGTGCATCAGCAGCAGCCGCCCGCCGCCGTCCAACACCGGCTCCGCCAGCCCGCCGCCCTTGGTGAACACCCGGTTGGCCAGCCGGGTGAAGGACAGCACCTCACAGTACCCCGCCGTCCGGTTGCCCCCGGCCCGGCAGAGGCGGCGCTCCGTCTCGTGGGAATACTGCTCCGGCACCAGCAGCACCTGGGGCCGCTCCGTCCCGTTGGCCGCAATGCGGCGGAACAGCTCGGTGGTCTTGCCGGTTTTGGCCCGGCCCAGTAGCAGATGGAGCATGGCGGTTTCCCCCTTTCGCGCATTGTAAAGTCTTGCGGTCATTATACCACAAAAGGCGGCGCGGTGGGAACCCGTTTTGAAAAAGGAACGGCAGTCCCAAACCAGAAATTTTAGAAAAGTTGAACATATACCGCCATGTTATCCCCAATATTTTCGTCGTTTTGCTGCTGACTGCAAAAAAATGACCGCCGGTTTCGCATATCCACCGTGTCGGTGGGGGAAACCGGGGCCTGTATTCGTGATTTTACCGGTTGACAAAGTCGAAATTTGCAACTAAACTTTGCTCATAGGATGAGCAAATTATTTTTTCTCCCAGTATTCGGAAAGGAAGGAGCCGCCAAAAGACCATTTTCGCGTCTCCGAAAAAGCCCATGAATTACGAACCCCTTGCCCAGGAGATGATCGACCATATGCTCCTCGGCGAAATGCACGGCAGCATTGTCCAACGGCAGATAACGGAAATGGCCCACGGGGAGCTGGCCGCCCTGAACTACCTGGTGTTCCAGCGGGACGGCGTCAGCCCCAAGGAGCTGAGCCAGCGGCTTCAGGTGAACACCTCCCGGGTGGCGGCCATCCTGAACAGTCTGGTGAAAAAGGGCTATGTGGTGCGCCGGGCCAACCCTGACGATGGGCGGATGCTCCAGGTGTTCATCACCGACCAGGGGCGGCAGTACGCCCAGGAAAAGCGGACCTTTTACCTGTCCTGCTGCACCACGCTGCTGGAGTACCTGGGCGAGGAGGACGCCGCCAGCTATGTGCGCATCGTGGGGCGCATTGCCCAACTGCAAGAACCAGAAGCGGCGGTGCTCCCCGACGCCTGTCCCGCCCAGGAAGGGCAAAAGCGCGGCAAAAAGGCCGTATGACTTTCTATTTCCCCGCCTTTTGGCGGTTACGGACGCAAAAGCGCTCCTTTGGGCCGTTGGGAGCGCCGTTTTCGCTTTTTGATTGAACGGCTACGACTGTTTTGCTATGAGGTTTCCCAGCTATGAATGACATTTCCACCAACCCCCTCTATCTGGGCCTTGACATCGGCTCCACCACCGTCAAGGCCGTCGTTTTGGACCCCACCACCGACACCACCCTCTATTCCTGCTACATCCGCCACCGGGCCAAGCAGAGCCGCACCGTCCGCCAGGTGCTGGAGGACATCGACAAGCAGCTCCCGCAGCGGACCTTCCGGGTGGCCGTCTGCGGCTCCGGCGGCAAGGACATCGCCACCGCCATGGACGCTAGCTTCATCCAGGAGGTGGTGGCCAACGCCGCCGCCCTCCGCGCCCGCTACGACAACGTAGGCACCGCCATCGAGCTGGGCGGGCAGGACGCGAAGATCATCTTCTTCCGGCGGGACAGCCAGTCTGGCAGCCTGGAAGTGGCCGATATGCGCATGAACGGCAGTTGCGCCGGCGGCACCGGCGCGTTCATCGACGAGGTGGCCTCCATCCTCAACGTGCCGGTGGAGGAGTTCAACGCCCTGGCCGCCCAGGGGACCACCGTCTACGACGTGTCCGGGCGCTGCGGCGTCTACGCCAAGACCGACATTCAGCCCCTGCTGAACCAGGGGGTCCCCAAGGCGGACCTGGCCCTGTCCACCTTCCACGCCATCGCCAAGCAGACCATCGGCGGCCTGGCCCAGGGGCTGGACATCACCGCGCCGGTGGCCTTCGAGGGCGGGCCGCTGACCTTCAACCCAACGCTGGTGAAGGTGTTCTGTGAGCGGCTGGAACTGAAGGAGGGCGAAGCCCTCCACCCGGAGCATCCGGAGCTGATGATCGCCCGGGGCGCGGCCCTGTCTCTGGACGGCCTGTGCGCCGACAGCCGGGAGGTCACGCTGTCGGAGCTGGTGGCAAAACTGCTGTGGTACGAGGGCAGCGAACACGCCCACGCCAGCCAGGCAAAGCCCTTTTTCGCCACCGAGCAGGAGCGGGACGACTGGAAGGCCGCCCACACCCTCCCCGCCCAGACC
>JAJQCW010000038.1 GCA_021202515.1 Clostridiales bacterium
CATCACCATGCACCTATCCAGTGCCCGCATCTGGCCCCAGTCCCGGAAGCCCCGGAGCCAGGTCCAGTCCATCAACACCCGCCAGGTGGTCATGTCTCTGGTGGATTCGGTGGAGAAGGAAATTGGCCTTCCCTTCCACACCTGCACCCGGATGATCGAGGAGCTGATGAGCCACATGGACTCCATGATCAGCCGTCTCTCCCTGAATCTTCACCTGGACAACGCCCAGGTCGAGGACATTCAGCAGAACTACCCGGACATCTACGCCGCCGTGGAGCGGGCCTGTGGCATCTTCAAGGACCTGCTTCAAATCAAAGACATCTCCCCCTCGGAAATCACCTTTGTGGCAATGCACTTCGTTGCCGCGGCGGAGACCCTCCGGGTGGAGCAGAAGCGGGTGGCGGTGGCGGTGGTCTGCCCCAGCGGTATGGGGGCTTCCCGGATGCTGGCGGCCAACCTGATGCGTTCTTTCCACAACATTGAGATCCGCCAAATCGTCTCCGCGTTCAGCCTGGAGCCGAAGGCCCTGCGGGAGGCGGGCATCGACCTGGTCATCTCCACCGTACCCCTCCAACTGGACTTCCCCAACATCTGCGTCAGCCCCATCCCCCAGGCCCAGGATATGCTGGTCATCACCAACGCGGTGGAGGCCATCAACAAGGACCGCAAGGCCAACGCGGAGGCCCAGAAAGCCCTGCCCCAGCGGGCGGACACCGTCACTCTGGCGGACATCCGCTCCCTGACCCGGACGGGGGAGGAAATTTCCCAAGTGCTGGACCACTTCACCCTGCGGGAAGTACCCGGCCTCCAGCGGGCGGAGGAGCTGCTGGGTGAGGCGGCGGGGCTGTTCGCCAATACGGTGCTGGAGCGCCAGCGCATTGGCAGCGACCTGGCCCGGCGGGAACAGGTGAAAAGTACCTACCTGCCCCACATGAGCATTTACCTGCTGCACTGCCGCACTGCGGCGGTCAGCCATTGTCGGTTCGGCTATCTCAGGCTGGACCACACCATCCTCACCCATTCCGGGACGGTGATGGGCGCCGTGCTGCTGCTGGCCCCCAAAACCGACTGGCCGGAGGGGGTCGAGGTCATCAGCAGGCTGAGTATGCTGCTGGTGGAGGACGAACGATTTTTACAGGCCCTGCAAGCCGGGGTCCAGGACCGGGGGAAGGCCCTGGCGGAACAGGCGCTTGTGAAATATTACGCAACCGAACTAAAAAGAATAGGAGATGGAAAACTATGAAAAATGGTGTCCAAAAGATGGGCAAGGTTTTGTCCGGCATGGTCATGCCGAACATCGGCGCCCTCATCGCATTCGGCTTCCTGGCCGCTCTGTTTATCGAGTCCGGCTGGATTCCCAACGCACAACTGGCCGAACTGAACGGCCCCATGCTCACTTACCTGATTCCCATCCTGATCGCCGGTCAGGGCGGCTACATGTTTGGCAAGGACCGGGGCCGCGTGGTCGGTTCCATCGCCATCATGGGCGCAATCGTCAGCAGTGATTACACCATGCTGATGGCCGCCATGGTCCTCGGCCCCCTGGGTGGCTGGTGCATCAAGAAGTTCGACGACGCCATGGACGGTCATATGCCCGCCGGCTTCGAGATGCTCATCAACAACTTCTCCTGCGGCATCATCGGTATGCTGCTGGCCATCGTCGGCTACTACGCCATCGGCCCCATCATGAGCGCGATTCTGGCTATTCTGACCGCCGGCGTCAACCTCCTCATCAACGCCAACCTGCTGCCGCTGATTGCTATCTTCATTGAGCCGGCCAAGGTGCTGTTCCTGAACAACGCCATCAACCAGGGCGTGTTCACCCCCCTGGCCTCCGTGCAGGCCGCCGAAGCGGGCAAGTCCATCATCTACATGCTGGAGCCCAACCCCGGCCCCGGCCTGGGCGTGCTGCTGGCTTACATGTTCTTCTGCAAGGATCAGGCCACCAAGGATTCCGCCCCCGGCGCCATCATCATTCACTTCCTCGGCGGTATCCATGAAATTTACTTCCCCTATGTTCTGATGAACCCCGCCGTCATCGTCGCCCCCATCGTCGGCAACATCGTGGCTATCTTCTGGTTCAACCTGACCGGCTGCGGCCTGGTGGGTCCCGCCTCCCCCGGCTCCATCATCGCCTTCCTGATGATGACCCCCGCCAACAAGATGCTCTTCACCATCATCGGTGTGGCGCTGGCAACCGGCGTGTCCTTCGCCATCGCCTCGCCCATTGTGAAGATGTCCGGCGGCAAGAGCCTGGAGGCCGCCCAGAGCGAAATGGCCTCTATGAAGGCCGAATCCAAGGGCCAGACCGTTGCTGACGCCCCCACCAAGGAGGCCGGGCAGGTCAAGAAGGTCGTCTTTGCCTGCGACGCCGGTATGGGTTCCTCCGCTATGGGCGCTACCAAGTTCCGCAACCGCGTGAAGACTGTCCGCCCCGACCTAACCGTTATCAATACCTCCGTGGACAACATCCCCGGTGACTGCGACATCGCCGTGGTGCAGACCACCCTGGTGGAACGTGCCCGGAAGTCCGCGCCTCAGGCCCAGATCGTCACCATCGGCAACTTCCTGGCCGACCCCAACCTGGACGCGCTGTATGTTCAGTTGACCACCGGCGACGTGCCTGTGGAAAAGGTCATCGCTGCCTCCGCCGCCGCTGACGACGGCATCCCCACCCCCACCGTCAAAAAGACCGTCATGGTCGCCGAAGGCATCAAGCTGAACCAGGCCCCTGTCACCAAGGAAGAGGCCATTCAGGCCGCCGGTGAGCTGCTGGCCAAGCTGGGCTACGTGGATGCCTCTTACGCCGACGCCATGCAGGAGCGCGAGAAGCTGGTCACCACCTACATGGGTATGGGCGTGGCCATCCCCCACGGCACCACCCAGGCCAAGGGCACCGTCAAAAAGACCGGTATCGTCCTGCTCCAGTACCCGGAGGGCGTCTCCTTCGGCGATGAGAAGGCCCAGCTCGTGTTCGGCATCGCCGGTATCGGCGACGAGCATCTGGACCTGCTGGCCAAGATCTGCGAGACCCTGGAGGACGAGGAGACCCTGGACAAGATGAAGAACACCAACGATGTGGACTGGGTCCTCAAGCAGTTGACCTGATTCTATACCCCCCTTGGGCGGCGGGCCTGCGCCCGCTGCCCTTCCCCCGAAATGACTCTCCACCAACAGGACAATGCCGCGCACTTCATCCCTGCCGGGCCGTGCGGCGTATCCACCAAAATTCTGCGAAAGAGGTAATGTGATATGAAAACCGCAATCCAGTTCGGCGGCGGCAACATTGGCCGCGGGTTCATCGGTATGCTGCTCTCTCAGGCAGGTTATCGCGTCGTATTTGCGGACGTGGCGGTGCCCATCATCGAGCGCCTGAACCAGGACGGCTGCTACACCGTCCACATCATGGACACCGAGGTCGAGGACGTGAAGATCACCAACGTCTGCGGCATCATGTCCAACGGCCCGGAGGTCATCGATGCCATCGCCGACCCCGACACCACCATCCTGACCACCGCCGTGGGCCTGCGGGTGCTGGGCTTCATCGCTCCCACCATCGCCCAGGGCATCCAGAAGCGCATCGCCAACGGCGTCAAGGTGCCGCTGAACCTGATCGCCTGCGAGAACGCCATTCGCGCCACCTCCCAGTTGAAGGAGCACGTCTACAAAGCTCTCTCCGATGAGGAAAAGGCGTACTGTGAGGAGTATGTGGGCTTTGCCGACTGCTCCGTGGATCGCATCGTGCCCCCCGTCCGCAGCGAGAACCCCATCGACGTGGTAGTGGAGAAGTACTGCGAGTGGAACGTGGAGAAAGCCTCCCTCAAGGGCGAGATCCCCGAAATCGCCGGGATGAACCTGGCCTCCAACCTGATGGCCTATATCCAGCGCAAGCTGTTCACCCTGAACACCGGTCACTGCATCACCGCCTACACCGGCGTTCTGGCGGGCCACAAGACCATCGACCAGGCCATTGCCGACCCCAAAATCTACGAGCTGGTCCACGCCGCCATGCAGCAGTCCGGCGACGGCCTGATCCAGGAGTTCGGCTTCGACAAGGACGCTCATTATAAGTATATCGAGAAGATCATTGGCCGCTTCAAGAACCCCTACCTCCAGGACGACGTGACCCGCGTGGGCCGGGAGCCGCTGCGCAAGCTGTCAGCCACCGACCGGCTGGTCAGCCCTCTGCAAACCGCCATGAAGTACGGCCTGCCTGTGGACAAACTCATCATTGGCATCGGCGCGGCTCTGCGGTATAATAACCCCGAGGACCCCCAAAGCGTGGAGCTTCAGGGCAAAATCGCCGAAAAGGGCGTCGCCGCCGCCTTCTCCGAGGTTTCCGGCGTCACCGACCAGGCCATTTTGGACCAGGTCGCCGCCGCTTACGACCAGGTCGTCACCATGTTTTAAAGTAACACCACCCGTTTTCGGGCAGTGTCACCCTATTATCTCCCCTCCTTTCGTTCCATCCACCTCCTTTTGTTCCCAAACCCACCTGGCCGGGGTCGCCCCGGCTGGGCGGGCGCGGTTCATCCGGGAAAGGACACTGCTATGACTGCAATTAAGCTGAATCTCCACGAGGACGACTTTTTCCACGCCCGGCCCGCCGCCGTCACCGCTGCTGCCGCCAAACGGTTCGACAGTGTCATTATGGTGGTCCTAGGGACGGAGCTTGCAGATGGCAAGGACGCCATGTCCCTCATGCGGCTGAGCCACCCCCGGGGACGGGCGATGGAACTGATTGCCGACGGCCCCGACGAGGCCGTTGCGCTGGAAGCAGTGTCTGCCGCCATCCGCCAGTGTTTTCAAATGACGGGAGAATGACCGAAAAGCCGCATGATGAGGTGCCCGCCGAAGGTGCTGGGGAATGCGGTGATTCCTGATGGAGCATCCTCAGACATACAAAAGAACACCGAACAGGAACATTTTTTGGAGAATCCAAATGTTGTCATCCTCATAACCCGGAGGTCGTTGGTTCAAATCCGGCCCCCGCAACCATAAAAAGTTCTGAAATCTGTGGGTTTCAGAACTTTTTCGAGAAAATGCAAAACCCAAACATAGAATAAATAAGTGTATGGCCCTGCAATGGCCCTGCATCACGATTTTACCCCGGAATAGGACGCTATTTCGGGGTAAAAAAGTTCAAAATGCCTTTGTGCCTTCTACAGCACACACTGCACCACAAATTGACCTGGAGCAAGTTCAATTTCTGTTAGATGGCTAGCATTTGGGGGAAACAGGCTTGTCGCCAGTTCCTCACGAAGTCGGTCTGTCATCTGGTGAATACCATCTTCAAAGGTAGATGCTGTCAACTGTATCGAAGGAAAGTCAGGCGGCGCAAACAAATAGCCCGCTGGTGTTGCTGTGACCAAAACTGGATAAGAGGAGACTTGGTTTGTAAACTGTGTGGGGTCAAAGAGGTCTTCCATCAATTTCATTTCCTCCTGCTTATGATCGTCCAGGACGTGGGTATACGTATCCATCGTGAAGGATGTAGAAGTATGTCCCAAGATGGTGGACAGTGTCTTTTCATCCATCCCCTGCTCCACCGCTCTGGAGGCAAAGGTGTGGCGGAGCGCGTGAAATGTTACATGGGGCAAGCCCAGCAAGTTTCAGAATCTGGTTGTAGTAATCCTTGAGGGTGCGCGGCTCAATGAAACCGCCCAGAGGATTAGTGACGATAAAACCGCTGTCGTGATACAGGTCACCTGCATCCTGTCTATCTGCCTCCCGAACCTTGCGCCAGCGCATTAAATCCTGGATAGCCTGCGGCAGAAGAGGAACCGCACGAGCCGAGTTTTCACTTTTAGGCGCTTGGATTACAATCTCTGTTCGGGGACCGTCGTAGTTATTGGGAAGGTTCGGAATTTGCAGGCGGTTTAAGGTTTGATTGACGTGCAGGACACTGGCCCGAAAGTCGATGTCTACCCAACGGAGGCCCAGCAGTTCGGAGATTTCTTCCGTATCGTACTTTCGTAGTCTTTTCTGTGCTTTGCCATTGTATCCAAATCCCTTCTATAATAATTGGAAAAGCTGCCTTGCATGAATAGCAGGACAGCTTTTCTTTTCAATATAATAATATACAGTTAGCATTTGGGAAAATTACGGACGGGGTACAATATAGGAATCTGGTTATCCCATTTGCTCAAGTCATGTGCCAGAAATCCCAGGCCACCTCCTAAAAACATCGCCCCTCCTCACCTGCCATTATTTCATGGCGGTCGCCCCGCTGAAAGCGGCAGGGTTCGCTTATTTCGTTGCGACTCCCCTCGTCGCCCCTGAAAGGGCAGGGAGAAGCGCAGTTGGGCCACATAGAGGGAGTTCGCGTAGTTAGTATGGACATATAAAAGCTCGCCGTCGTACAGCAGAAAATTCACTTTGTTTCCTGCTGTCATCTCACAGACAAACCTGTCCAGGAACCGGAACCGTTCCTCCGCTATCAGCTCACGGCCCGTCTCAGCAGCCATACGGTTCATCTGGTCAATGAGACAACAAAGGATCCGCTCACTGTCGGTTCGACCCTCCTGCACATACTGATAGGGAGCCAGCGCCGGACAGTGGAACATGGTGCCGTTGTGGGCCAGCGTCCAGCACCGATGAAAGCAGTCCCGCTGCACAAAGGGGTGACAGTTTTCGTAGTCCGTGGAACCCACCGTAGCCAGGCGGATGTGAGCGATCATCCCCTCCGTCTCCAGAGAATGAGACAACCGCGCTTTCAGGTAGCTGCTGCGGAAGGCGGGTACCGGCTCCTTCTCCAAGGAAGCGGCGTTGCCGTGGAAGGTCGCCATGCCCCACCCGTTGGGGTGTTCTGTACTGTGGGAAAAGAACTCCTTCAACAGTCCATTCACCTGGATGGGGACCGAGGCGCTGACGCCGAACAGCTCACACATTGACTTCCTCCTGTCGTTGCCTGGCCAGCGCCAGCCCCTTGCGGACAAAACCGCCGGAAAAGGCTTTGCGGATTTTCCATGCGTAGCGGTTTTCTCCGTCGATGAATTTGGCGTCCTCAAAGTCCAGCACCTGCTGTACTTCGGCGGGATAGTCCCGGTAAAAGTCCCGCATCAGCGCGATCACCTTTCGGGCAGCCTGGGCCACGGAATAGGCGCGGCCGTCCGGCAGCATCAGATTCACCGTTTTCAGGTCATAGTGGGCGGCATTTTTGAAGTTCTGAACCGCCTGCACCTGGTCGCGGTCCGTGAAGGGCTGGTCAGGGGTGGCAGCCAGCCAGCACAGCAGCAGTTGGGCAAAGGCCACGTCCCGTTCTTCGATACCGGCGGAGGTCAGCGGATTCAGGTCGAACATCCGCAGCTCGATGTGGTTGACACCACCGTTTTCCAGCGTGTCCAGCCGGTTCAGCTCGGCGGGCTTTAACCGGATGGGATAATACAGCTCTGAAGGAGCCTGGAGCCAGCCCCGGCGCACATAGTCCCGGATGCTCTCCACGTAGGCGGGCAGGCTGCTGTAGTCAAACACCGGGGCAAAGGCGTTCCAATATCCCAGCTCGCTGCACCGCACAGACGCCAGGCCCTGAAAGACGTCCCCGTCAAACCGCTCTTTCTCCACATAGGAGCTGTCCAGCAGCGGACTGGCGGCGGTGATGGCCGTCAAAATCCAGCCATAGGCCGTGACCCGTTTGGCAAGGGTCAGGTAGAGGTTGTTTTTGTAGTCGATATAGCTACCCTGCCCGCTGCGCTGAAAATCCCGACGCAGCAGCTCCTTATGAAAGGAATAGTTGACGTGGATGCCGGACAGGGTCATTTTATACCGTCCATACCGCTTGGAGAGGTAGTTTCGGTAGACGGTCTTTTCCGATTGCAGCCCCGCAAACTGGGCCACCGGAATGTCCTGCTCGTTGCGGATATAGGGTGGATTGGAGAAGGGCCACAGATATTCTCTGGGCGTCAGCTTTGCCAGCGTTTGCTGAATCGTCCGGGTGTGCCGCTCCAGCTCCGCCACCGCAGCGTGGGGGCTGGGTTGGACAGAGGTGTTGATCTCCGTCTGGTTCTCACAGAAATCCCGGACGATATTGGGGTCATCCGGGAAAGGGTGAGGCGTATGGGCCAGAAAGCCCGCTTCGTCTATCCGCAGACTCTCTTTTTCCAGGCCAAAGCTGCCGGACAGCAGCAGTTTTTCCAGTTCCGGTGAATCAATTTGTAACATGAGAATCCCTCCTTACACCCCACGGACGGCTCGTTTTAGCTGCTCCATCGCCTGCTCCAGCGTGGCCCGGGGACAGGCCACGTTGATTCGCTGGAACCCTTCTCCCGATGGGCCGAAGATGGCACCGCTGTCCAGCCAGAGCCTTGCCTTGTGCACGATCAGTCGCTCCAGTTCCGGGCTGGTCAGTCCCAGCCCACGAAAGTCCAGCCACACCAGATAGGTGCCCTCCGGCTCTATCATGCGTATCTCCGGCAGCTCCTGGCTCAGATACGCTTTCAACCAGACGATGTTTTGTTCCAGATAAGCTATGACCCCGTTGTACCAGGGCTCTCCATACCGATAGGCCGCTTCACCCGCGGTTAGGCCCATGACATTGAGCTGGCTATAACCGGCGGCGGCAATTTGTCTGCGGAACGTCCGCCGCAGATCGGGGTCAGGAATAAACAGATTGGACACCTGTAACCCAGCCAGGTTGAAGGTTTTGGCCGGGGAGGTACAGGTGATGGAAATCTCCTCAAACTCCGGTTTCAGGCTGGCGAACACCAGATGCCGATTTTCTCCAAAGACGAAATCCTGATGAATTTCGTCGCTGACCACCAGCACCCCATACTTCCGGCACAGCTCCCCCATACGCAGCAGCTCTTCTCTCCGCCAGACCCGACCCACCGGGTTATGGGGACTGCACAGGAGAAACAGCTTCACCCGGTTCTCCACGATTTTTTGCTCAAAATCGGCAAAGTCGATGTGATAGCGGTCATCTGCTCCCAGCACCAGGTCGCTGCTGACCACCCGCCGACCATTGTCCGCAATGACCTCCGTGAAGGGATAGTACACCGGCTGCTGTATGAGGACGCTGTCTCCTGTCTCTGTGAACGCCTTCACTGCCGTAGCCAGGCCAAAGACCACCCCCGGCGTTTTCACCAGCCAGCTTTGTTTTACCTGCCAGCCGTGTTTGCGCTCCATCCACCCGGCTACCGCCTCAAAATAGCGGTCGCCGGTCTCCGTATAGCCGAAAATACCGTGGGTCACCCGCTCCTGAAGTGCGTCCAGCACATAGCTGGAGGTGGGGAAATCCATATCCGCCACCCACAGGGGCAGCACATCCTCCGGCTTGCCCCGGCGAACTGCAAAATCGTATTTCAGGCAATCCGTGTTTCGCCGGTCAACGACCCGGTCAAAGTCCAAATTCCGTTCTCCCATGACTTCGCTCCTCCTGTCAGGGCGATGCCTCAAAGGAATCCATCGCCTGCTTCAAATCCTGAATCAAGTCCTCTTTTGTCTCAATGCCCACCGACAGGCGCAGCACCCGGTCTGTGATACCGTTTTTCTGTTGGATGTCCACCGGCACGTCGGCGTGGGTCTGGGTGGTGGGATAGGTCAGCAGCGTCTCCACACCGCCCAAACTCTCCGCGAAGGGGATCAATTTGGTGTTTTCAGCAGGTGGAGAGCCAGCTCCCGGCTTTCCACTTCAAAGGTAATCATGCTTCCAAAGCCGCTGGCCTGCCGCCGACAGATCTCATAGGCTCGTGTGCCGGGGATGCCGGGGTAATAGACCTTCCGCACCCAGCGTTCTCCCAATAAAAATTGGACAATGGCCTGGGCGTTTTCCTGCGCCCGCTCCATGCGGATGGGAAGGGTCTTAATGCCCCGGAGAATCAGCCAACTGTCAAAGGGGGCCAGCCCGGAGCCGACGGTCTTACTGATAAAACGGAGCTGTTCGGACAACTCCGGTGAGCCTGTCACCAGAAAGCCCGCCAGCGTGTCATTGTGTCCGCCCAGGAATTTTGTCCCGCTGTGAAGCACGATGTCCGCCCCAAGGGTCAGCGGCTTCTGGAAATAGGGGGACAGGAAGGTGTTGTCCACGATGAGCAGCAAATCGTGGCGTTTTGCTGTCTCCGCCATCCTGCGGATGTCTATTACATTCATCATGGGATTGGTGGGCGTTTCAATCAAAATGGCCCTGGTATTTTCCTGAATGTAGGGTTTGACATCCTCTTTGGTACAGTCGATGTGGCTGAACGAAATGCCGTTCTTTTGGCTGATGGAGCGGAACAGGCGGATACTCCCGCCGTACAGGTCGGCGTCGGTGATGATATGGTCACCCGGACGGAACAACTCCATCAGTGCGGTCATAGCCGCCATGCCGCTGGAGAAGGCCAGGGCGTCCGCTCCGCCCTCCAGCGAGGCGACCACCTGCTCCAACTGCTGTCGGGTGGGGTTTTGCAGGCGGCTGTAATCATAGCCAGTGCTTTGTCCCACCGCAGGGTGGGCGAAGGTGGCGGTCTGGTAAATGGGGAAGCTGATGGAGCCGGTTTGTTCCCCCTCAATTTTCGCGCCGTCCCCGTAAATACATTTTGTCTCAATGCCCCGTTCCATCTGCGACGTTCCTTCCTTATTTTTCCGTTTTCAGCTAAAAAATGCGCCCGGTTTCAGTCAGCCGCTGGAACCGGACGAACTGCGATTGGGTTTCCCACAGGTGGGAGTGGCTAACGGTGAGATGATTGTCAGCGCTGGTCACACCTGCTGAGGAATCGTTCTATCGTTCTTTTTCCCCTGGAGGTTTTGGCCGTAAACCTCATGGTTTAGCTGACCCTCCTCTGTTGCGGCGACCAGAGTAGCCGCTGTCGCTGCGCCGACGACATTGGTGGCGGTGCGGGCCATATCCACGATGCTGGAGATGGGGGACAGCAGGACGATGACCTCCACCGGCAGTCCGGCGGCAGCAAAGACGGCGGTGGCCGTGATGGTGGCGGTGCCAGGCACGCCCACTGTGCCGACGGAGACCACCACGGCCAGCACCACCAGGAACGCATACTGGGCGGCGGAGTATTCAAGGCCCAGAATGTGAACGGCAAAGACCGACAACAGCACCGGCCAGACCCCCGCGCAGCCGGGCATCCCCAGGTTGGCCCCCAGACTGGCGACAAAAGAGGCGATGTCCTCGTTGACGCCCAGTTTTTTCGTCAGTTGGTTGACGGTGACGGGAATGGTACCCACGCTGCTCTGGGAGGTGAACGCCACCACCCCCGCAGGCCAAATGCCCTTAAAAAAGGCGATAGGATTCAGGCGGCCAATCACCCTCAGCAGTACCCCCTCTACCAGGAAAAGCTGAACGGCGCAGAGCACATAAGCCAGGACCAGCACACTGAGCAGCGGCAGCAGGTCACTGAGGGCGTTTCTGCTCACGGCTCTTGCCACCAGCGACAGCACCGCATAGGGCGTGAATCCAATCACAATGTTGACGACCTTCCCCATGACCCGGTTGCCCGCGTCGATGAAGGCTTTAAACGGGGCGACCTGTTCCGCATTTTCCGCTGCCAAAGCGTTGTAACTGAGGGCCACCAGGATGACGAACAGGACGATGGGAACGACTTCCCCATCCGCCCAGTGGGAGGCCAGGTTCTGGGGGAACAGACTGATGATGGTGTCCACAAAGGTGGGGACTTCTGCGGCTTCATAGTCGGTAGCCAGCTCGTAGACGAACCCGTCTCCAATATTGGTGGCGATGCTGGCAAGCAGGGTGATGATGCTGGCGATCAGGGTGTTCAACTCCAGGAACAGCACGGTTTTCAGGCCGATGTTTTTCAGACGGATGGAACTGCTCAAATTGGTGATGCTGGCGGTGATGCTGAAAATCAGCAGCGGCACCACCACGGCGGAGATCACATGGGCATAGATGGTGCCCACGGCGGCTACATAGGTATAGTGACCTTTGAAGGCCAGTCCAACGACAATGCCCAGGCCCAGGGCGAGAATGGTGCGGACGCCAAAGTCCACGTGCCGCTTTCGGTCCAGGTAATACAGCAGGGCGAAAAAGGCTGCCGCAAGCAGCAGAGCGCCCCATTCCAGATAATCAATGGTCATAATGATGTACCTCTTTCATTCTTTCGTGAATTTATCCGAATAGTCCCTCCCAGGGACGGATGCAAACGTTGTTCAGCTTCCGTTACGCTCCCACATTCGTTGCCCCAGGAGGCGCGTACATCGGACGGAGCGCGTTTTGCTCGCAGGCCAACGGGCCAGCCGTTCTCGGTTCTTCATTTGCGCATCCCCCTTTCTGTTCATTATGGTAACACTGGCCTAAAAAAACGTCCAATACCGAAAGAAAATACCAGGATATAGCCTGACGCTATAACCGGGCAGGGATGCTTTGCAATTTATGTGGCGGCAAGGTAGCGTTTCATCGCTTCAATGTATTTTTATCTCATTTCGCTCAAAACAAGGTTTTTTCGGTTGATATAGCCGATTTCCATGACGCTTTCCGAATCCGTCCCCTCGTCCTGAAAGGGCACCGCCACATAGTCTGAACCGTTCAGCTCCTCACAGATGATGCCGGAGCAGAGCGTGTACCCGTTCAGCCCAACCATCAGGTTCAGCATGGTGGCCCGGTCATTCGCCTTGATGACCTGCGCATATTCCCTGGTGGAGAGGATTTCCTCCGCGTCGTAGAAGGAACTGTTGTCCCCCTGGTCAAAGGCCAGGCAGGGGTAGTGCGCCAACTGCTCGAAGCGGATGGACGTTTCCTCTGCCAGCGGGTGGCCCCGCCACAGGTATACATAGGCCCGGCAGTCCACCAGAGGATGAAATTCCAAATGGGCGTTATGGAGCAGTTTTTCCATCGCCTTGCGGTTAAAGTCGCTCAGGTACAGCACACCGATCTCGCTTTTCAGGGTGCTGACGTCGCTGATGACCTCCCGCGTTTTGGTTTCCTTGATGGCGAACTCGTATTTGGACATATCGTATTCCTGGGCCATGTCCACGAATGCCTTCACTGCAAAGGAATAGTGCTGGGTGGAGACACCGAATTTTTTCTTATAGGAGCCGCCCTTTCCGTACTTCTTCATCAGGTTTTCGTACTGGCGATAAATCTCTTTGGCATATTGCAGAAACTCTACGCCGTCATTGGTCAGCGTCACGCCTTTTCCGCTGCGGTACAGCAGCGTGACGCCAAGCTCCTTCTCCAGTTCCTTGACCGCATTGGTCAGAGAGGGCTGAGACACATAAAGCTGTTCCGCCGCCTTGTTCAGCGAACCGGTTTCCGCGATCGTGGTGAGATACGACAGTTGAATCAGCGTCATACTGATTCTGCCTCCTTGATAATTTACCTATTTTCATAATATGTTAATAGGTAAATTATAGTGCGTAATGTCCGCTGTGTTAACCGTCAACGCATGGCGTTTCCCGATAAAGAGGGCGTACACAATGAAACATCTTGTCTGCAAAGGCGCTTTGGGCTGATAAATAGCTGTTTTTCATAAAATAATGTTTTTTGCGCCAAAGTCTGAAACATAGAATGGAAGCAGTTTGGAAGAATTACAAAAAGTACATAATACATAGACAAACCGCGCACAGGTTGCCCCGTGCGCGGTTGTCGTTTGGTTGATTCGGTTATACTCCCTTCAAGGGCAAAAACAATCCTTTGTTACTTCTTGACGGTAACAGTCTTGACCTTACTCCAACCGGCGTAAGAGGTCACGCTGCCGGAGGTCTTGTAGGCCCGCATACGGATGTAATACTTCTTGCCCTTGGTCAGATTCTTCAAGGTGGTGGTGACGTTCTTGTTGCCCTTGACGGTAACAGTCTTGGTGGTAGAGCTGGAGAAGCTGCTGGAAGTGGAATACTGGATCTGATAGCCGGTGGCCTTGGTGTTCCGGGTCCACTTCAAGCTGATCTTCTTGCTGCTGACGTTCTTGGCACGGGTGAAGTGCTTGGCGGTCAGACGGTAGATGGTCTTGGTGGCGGAAGCTTTGCTCTTACCGGCGGAGTTCACCGCGTAAACCTTGTACTGGTACTTGGTGCCGTTCTTGGTGGCGGCGGTGTCGGTCCAGGAGGTGCTGGTGGTGGTCTTGACCTTCTTCCAACTGCCACTGCCGATCTTGCGGTAGACCTGATAGCTGGTGGCGTTGTCCACAGCGTTCCAGGTGAGCTTGATGCCGTTGGCCTTGTTCACCGCGGAGGTGATCTTGGTGGCATCGGGGACAGTGACCTTCTCAGCCGCTGCCAGGGCGTCGATAGCGGCGGACAGGGCGGAAG
>JAJQCW010000079.1 GCA_021202515.1 Clostridiales bacterium
CCATCATAATTTGTACTGTATATTTTTAACAAAGCATTTATGTGTATTGTCTATGGTGACAAACTTCTGTCGGCATTGTCAAGAACCTATTGACACTTTGCGGAAAGACGTGTTAGGATAAGGGCAACAAACATTTGAAGCGTTTCGCCGGTCAGGGACCGGCGAACCACGCACCTTCCGCAAAGCATCCTTCCACACTTATTTTTTTACAGGAGGTAGAGTTTTATGTCTATCATGTCCAAGTACGAGTTCTGGTTTGTGGTCGGCTCCCAGTTCCTCTATGGCCCCGAAGTGGTGGAGACCATCAATGGCCGCGCCGCTGAGATGTGCGAAAAGATGAACGCGTCCGGCAACCTGCCCTGCAAGATCGTCTATAAAGGAATGGGCGTCACCTCGGACGGCATCGCCAAGCTGATGAAGGCCGCCAACAACGACGACGCCTGCGCCGGCGTCATCACCTGGTGCCACACCTTCAGCCCCTCCAAGATGTGGATTCACGGCTTCAACCTGCTCCAGAAGCCCTATTGCCACTTCGCCACCCAGTACAACCGCAACATCCCCAACGAAGAGATCGACATGGACTTCATGAACCTGAACCAGGCCGCCCACGGCGACCGGGAGCACGGCTTCATCGGCGCGCGGATGCGTCTGCCCCGGAAGATCGTCGCCGGTTACTGGGAGGACGCCCCTGTTCAGAAGGAGCTGGGCGACTGGATGCGCTCCGCCGTAGGCTACGCCTTTTCCCAGAGCCTCATCGTGGTCCGCTTTGGCGACAACATGCGTGACGTGGCCGTCACCGAGGGCGACAAGGTGGAGACCGAGATCAAGCTGGGCTGGCAGGTGGACTACTGGCCGGTGGGTCATCTGGTGGAGGTCATGGACTCCGTCACCGACGCAGAGGTGGACGCGAAGATGGCCGAATATCAGGCCCGCTACGACATGGCCACTGACAACATCGAGGCTGTCCGCTATCAGGCGCTGGAAGAGGTCGCCATGCGGAAGATCCTGGACCGGGAGGGTGCCAAGGCGTTCATCAACACCTTCCAGGACCTGTATGGCATGAAGCAGCTCCCCGGCCTGGCCTCCCAGAACATGATGGCCGACGGCTACGGCTACGGCGGCGAGGGCGACTGGAAGGTCTCCGCCATGACCGCCATTATGAAGGCCATGGCCGAGGGCATGGACGACACCGGCGTAGCCTTCATGGAGGATTACACCTATGACCTGGAGCCGGGCAAGGAGGTCTCTCTGGGCGCGCATATGCTGGAGGTCTGCCCCAGCGTGGCCGCCGCCAAGCCCCGCATCGAGGTCCATCCCCTGGGCATCGGCGACCGGGAGGACCCCGCCCGTCTGGTGTTCGAGGGCAAGCCCGGAAAGGGCATCGTGGTCAGCCTCATCGACATGGGCGGCCGTCTGCGCATGATCATTCAGGACATCGAGTGCATCAAGCCCATCTATGAAATGCCCAACCTGCCCGTGGCCCGCGTCATGTGGAAGGCCATGCCCGACCTGCTGACCGGTCTCAAGTGCTGGATCACCTGCGGCGGCGCCCACCACACCGTTCTTTCCACCGCCGTCACCGCCCAGATGATGATCGACTGGGCCGAGATGATGCAGATCGAGTGCGTCCACATCACCAAGGACACCACCGTGGAGGGCCTCAAGCAGGAGCTGTTCCTCAACGACCTGGCCTGGAAGTTGAAGTAATCCCCCCATCGCTTACATTTCTCTTTCTTCCCTGTCCATCCCCCTTCCGCTCCGGCGGGAGGGGGATTTTGCGGCCTGCCGGGTAGTATTTTCAATGTTGTTATTCCTTTATCTCAACCTTATCAGGTATTCTAGTCGCAAACCCCTCCGCCACCGCCTAAAGGCGGAGGCCCTCCTCCCTCGTCGCCGCAGACTTCATAGCGTTCGCCCCGCCGCAAGCGGCAGGTCTCACTTATTCCGTTGCGGCTCCTCTCCCAGCCGAACCCGCTTCGCTGGGCTTCGTCTGGGTCCCCGTGAGGGGAGGCAAGAGGGGTGGTCGGCTACGAAATGGCAGTTCTTTGCGGAAACCTTGCTCTATACCAGGTAAAAGCAATGGCAAAAAAGCAAATGCTGTCTGAGGTGGCACAGTACAAGCCGTGCCGGAGGGTTTTCCCACAAAGCCGGTGGGCTGGAACGGACGATTTTTTCAAAAATCCTGCGGGAATTTTTCCGTCGAAAACTTGACTTTACCCCCTTAACAAGATATAGTTTTTCTGGTTGCTGTAATATGGGGTGATACATCCACAGCAGCCGATACGGGAAGGCGTCCGGGCGGGAGAAGGCCCGGCGGCCCTGTGAGGAGGAGGATAAATGTCCAAGGAACTGATTCGTTTGACCGATGTGTCTATGGTGTTCGACGACACGACTGTTCTCGACAACATCAACCTGTATTTCAACGATGCAGAGTTTTTGACACTGTTGGGTCCCTCTGGATGCGGCAAGACCACCACCCTGCGCATCATCGGCGGCTTCCAGAAGCCGACCACCGGTGATGTGTTCTTCGACGGGATGCGCATCAACGACCTGCCCCCCTACAAGCGGCAGATCAACACGGTGTTCCAAAAGTACGCCCTGTTCACCCACATGAACATCTACGAGAACGTGGCCTTCGGCCTGCGCATCTCCAAGGTGCCGGAGGACGAAATCCGCAAGCGGGTGGATGAGTCGCTGAACATGGTCAACCTGGCCGGGTATGAACAGCGCAGCGTCAACTCCCTGTCCGGCGGCCAGCAGCAGCGGGTGGCCATCGCACGGGCCATCATCAACCGGCCCAAGGTCCTCCTGCTGGACGAACCCCTGGGCGCGCTGGACCTGAAGCTGCGCAAGGGGATGCAGACCGAGCTGAAAAAAATCCAGCAGCAGGTGGGCATCACCTTTGTCTACGTCACCCACGACCAGGAGGAGGCACTGACCATGTCCGACACCATCGTGGTGATGAACGAGGGCCGCATCCAGCAGATCGGCACCCCCATCGACATCTACAACGAACCAAAGAACGCTTTCGTCGCCAACTTTATCGGGGAGTCCAACATTGTGGAGGGCGTCATGGAGCGGGATTATCTCGTCTCCTTCGCCGGGCGCGCCTTCGACTGCGTGGACAAGGGCTTCAACCTCCGGGAAGCAGTGGACGTGGTCATCCGCCCCGAGGACCTGGTCATCTCCGCCCCGGAGGCAGGCCAACTGGTGGGCACAGTGGAAAGCGTCGTGTTCAAGGGCATTTTCTATGAAATTATGGTGCGGGGGGAGACCTTCACCTGGAAGGTCCAAACCACCCGTGCCCCCCAGGTGGGCCAACTGGTGGGCCTGAGCGTGGAGCCTGACAACATTCAGGTCATGCACAAGAGCTGAGGGCGTGCCAATGAGAAAGAAATATCTGGCCATTCCCTATGTGGTTTGGATGGCGATTTTTGTCATCGCCCCCCTGTGCCTGGTGGTGGGCTACGCGCTCATCAACCGGGAAGGGCAGTTTACCCTGGAGAACTTCCAGACCCTAACCCAGTACTGGACGGTGTTCGCCACCTCCTTCCGGCTGGCCATCATCGCCACGGCGGTGTGCCTGCTCATCGGCTACCCCATCGCCTACTGGATCTCCCGCGAAGGGCCGGGGGTCAAGCGCATCGCCATGATCGCCATGATGCTGCCCATGTGGATGAACTTTCTCCTGCGGACCTACGCCTGGATGAGCCTGCTGGAGAACACCGGCATCATCAACACCCTTCTGGCAAATCTGGGGGTCTTTGACCTCATCAACGCCGTTTTCGGCACCGAACTGACCTATTTCCCCATGATCAACACCCCCGGCGCGGTGGTGCTGGGCATGGTGTACAACTACCTGCCCTTTATGATTTTGCCCATCTACACCGTCATCGACAAGATCGACACGCGGGTCATCGAGGCGGCGGAGGACCTGGGGGCCAACGGCGTCCAGGTATTCCGGAAGATCATCTTTCCCCTGAGCCTGCCGGGTGTCCTCTCCGGCATCACCATGGTGTTCATCCCCTCGGTGTCCACCTTCGCCATCTCCAAGCTGCTGGGCGGCGGAATGACGCTGCTGCTGGGCGACCTGATCGAGATGCAGTTCTACGGCAACGCCTACAACCCCTATCTGGGCAGCGCCATCTCCCTGGTGATGATGGTCATTGTCCTGATTTGCATGGCGGTTATGAACCACTTCGGTGAGGGAGAAGAGGGGGCTGTGTACTTTTGAGAAAGAACGGATTTTTTGCCCGTCTGGGCCTGATTCTGACGATGATTTTCCTCTACGCCCCCATCGTCGTCCTCATCGTCTTTTCCTTCAACAGCTCCAAGAGCCGCACCGTCTGGACGGGCTTTTCCCTCCAGTGGTATGTGGAACTGTTTGACGACAGCCGCATCCTCAGCGCCCTGGCTACCACCCTGGAGGTCTCGGTGCTGGCGATGGTGTTCTCCACCGTGCTGGGCACGGCGGCGGCCATCGGCTTCTACAATATGCGCAAGCGCCCCCGGACGGTGTGCATGGCCATCAACAACATCCCCATGACCAATGCGGATATCATCACTGGCGTCAGCCTGATGCTGCTGTTTGTGTTCGCCATCGGCGCGTTCAACTCCACGTTGGGGCAGTTGACAGGCGTCACCCTGAAACTGGGCTTCGCCACCCTGCTGCTGGCTCACATCACTTTCGACATCCCCTATGTCATCCTCTCGGTGTTGCCCAAGCTGAACCAGTGCGACCCCAACATCGAGGAGGCCGCGCTGGACCTGGGAGCCACCCCCTGGCAGGCGTTCTTAAAGGTGGTGCTGCCGGAGATTCAGCCCGGTGTGCTGAACGGGGCAATTATGGCCTTTACCATGTCGGTGGATGACTTCGTCATCTCCTATTTCACCGCCGGTTCCAGCACCTCCACCCTGGCCATGGAGGTCTACTCCATGACCCGCAAGCGCATCAGCCCGGAGATCAACGCCCTGTCCACCCTGATGTTTGTGGTGGTGCTGAGCCTGCTGGCTATCGTGAACATCCGCTCGGCCCGGCAGGAGAAGGCCGCCGCTGCACGGGCGGCCAAGCTCCAGGGGAAGGGTTAAACCACACCCGCGGGACGAGAGAACCCGCCATTTTATGAAAAGAGGGAAACTGCCATGAAAAAAGTATTCCTGTTCGCCCTGTCCCTGTCTCTGCTGCTGTCCCTGACCGCCTGCGGCGGCGGCAGCTCCACCACCAACGGGGAGGTCAACGTCTACAACTGGGGCGAGTATATCGACGAGGACCTGCTGGAAGAGTTTGAGGAGGAGACCGGCATCAAGGTCAACTACACCACCTACTCTGACAACGAGTCCATGTACTCCACCCTGAAAAACGGCTCCGCCGAGTACGACGTCATCATCCCCTCGGACTACATGATCTCTCGGCTCATCGAGGAGGACATGCTGGAGACCATCGACTTCGACAACGTCCCCAACTTCGCCAACATCGACGATGATTATAAAAACCTGGACTATGACCCCACCAACGAGTACTCCGTCCCCTATATGTGGGGCGTGGTGGGCATTGTCTACAACACCACCATGGTGGATTACACCCCCACCAGTTGGGACGTGCTGTGGGATGAGGACCTGAGCGGCCAAATCCTCATGTTCGACAACAGCCGGGACGCCATCGGCATCGCCCTGAAAAGCCTGGGCTACAGCTACAACACCACCGACGAGGCGGAAATCGTCGAAGCGGTGGATAAGCTCATCGAGCAGAAGCCTCTGGTGCAGGCCTACGTCATGGACCAGATTTTTGACAAGATGGAGGCGGGCGAGGCCGCCGTGGGTCCCTACTACGCCGGGGACGCCATCACCATGATTTCCGAGAACCCTGACCTGGCCTTTGTGTTCCCGGAGGAAGGCTCCAACTACTACGTGGACGCCATGTGCATCCCCAAGGGCGCCGCCAACAAGGAGAACGCCGAAGCGTTCATCAACTTCATGTGCGAGCCGGAGGTCATGGCCGCCAACGCCGAGGAAATTTACTACTCCACCCCCTCCTCCGCCGCCAAAGAGCTGTTGGAGGACGAGCTGAAAGACAGCGACATCGCCTATCCCGCCCAGGAGGTCATGGACAAGGCTGAGGTGTATATCAACCTGCCGCAGACTGTGCTGGACCTCTACGACGAGGAGTGGATTCGCCTCAAGGCCGCATAAGCCACGCAATGGAGCCTGCCGGAAACGGCAGGCTCTTCACTCAAATCGCACATTTGGGTGAAAAATAGCTGGGTATCCCTTTTGTTTTACTTTGACATGAAACCCCTCCGCCACCGCCTGAAGGCGGCGGTGGGGTTGCCGACAATAGGCTGAGTAAAGGGGATAATCATAAAAAATAACTGGCTATCCCTTTTCCGCTGTTTGCTTTTGGCTGGTAGTGCCTGGCTACAGGGAGAAGCGCAGCTTCGGAAGTGCCGCTTGACGGCAACAGCTAACAGCTTATTTTCTTTCGCAAATCTGGTGCCGTCCTGACGGACGGCGGGGAGGTAAAAATGAAGAAACCATTCCGTACCCTTTTTCTGTTCCTGACCCTGGCGCTGGCCTGCGCCGCCCTGACCGGCTGCGGCAACTCTTCCAACGGGGAGGTCAACGTGGCCAACTGGGGGGACTACATCGACGAGGACACCATCGACGCCTTCGAGGAGGAGACCGGCATCAAGGTCAACTACTCCACCTACTCCGACAACGAGTCCCTGTACTCCACCCTGAAAAACGGCTCCACCGACTACGATGTGATCGTTCCCTCGGATTACATGATTGCCCGGCTCATCGAGGAGGACATGCTGGAGGAAATCGACTTCGACAACGTCCCCAACGCCGCCAATTTGGACGAGGAATTTCTCAGCGGCCTGGACTACGACCCGGAGGGAAGTTACTCCGTCCCCTACCTGTGGGGCGTGGTGGGCCTCATCTACAACACCACCATGCTGGACTACACGCCCACCAGTTGGGACGTGCTGTGGGATGAGAACCTCAGCGGGCAGATTTTGATGTTTGACAACAGCCGGGACGCCATCGGCATCGCCCTCAAGCTACTGGGCTACAGCTACAACACCACCAGCGAGGACGAAATCACGGAAGCGGTGGATAAGCTCATCGAACAGAAGCCCCTGGTGCAGGCCTACGTGATGGACCAAATCTTCGACAAGATGGAGGCGGGCGAGGCCGCAGTCGCCCCCTACTACGCCGGGGACGCGGTGGTGATGATGCGGGAAAACCCGGACCTGGCCTGCATCTACCCGGAGGAAGGCTCCAACTACTACATCGACGCCTGGTGCATCCCCAAGGGGGCCGCCAACAAGGAAAACGCCGAGCTGTTCATTAATTATATGTGTCAGACAGACGTGATGGCGGCCAACGCCACTTATTGCACCTACGCTCCGCCCTCCTCCGCCGCCCGCGAACTGCTGGGGGACGACCTGGCGGACAACGAACTGGTCTACGCCCCGAACGCGGTGCGGGAGCTGTGCGAAATTTACACCAACCTGCCTCAGACTGTGCTGGACCTGTACGACCAGCAGTGGATAAGATTGAAAGCCGCATAAACCAAGTTCAGACAGACTGACAGCGGAGGGGGAAGCTTTTCCCTCTCCGCTGCTGTTTGTTTTGGTAAGACTTTGGGCAACACCGCACAATTAGAGCTTCGGCGTCTTGCGGAAAATTTTCGCCATAACTTCGTTGCAAAAACTTGAAATCCACAAAGGATTCCTACGTTTTTGCGCCTCGTTCTGACAAAAATTTTCTTCGCAATCCACTCTTGCCGAATTATGCGTCGCCGCCCTTGCACTGTTTCGGCAAAGATGTTACAATAGTTAAAATGATTGCATGGATATCCCTTTGTGTGATTCTGACCGCTCCGCTTTCCAATTCTGCTGCACCTCTGTAGGGGCGGCCCTCGGCCGCCCTGGGTTACGCAGACGGTTTTCTGGGCGGCCACGGGCCGCCCCTACAATATGATAGCGGGATTTTGCTCTTAAACTGCAAAAAGGGATACCTCAAAAAAACGCATTGATTGGGAGGGAACCCCCTTGAACCACGCCGTCACCTACGTCATCGGGCACAAGAACCCGGACACTGACACCATCTGCTCCGCCATCGCCTACGCCCGTTTGAAGGAGACTTTGACGGGGCGGCGATTCGTACCCAAACGGGCGGGCCAGCTAAACGGGGAGACCCGCTATGTCCTCCGCCGGTTCGGGGTGAAGTCCCCTGGCTATCTGGACACGCTGGAGCCGCGGGTGTCGGACATTCAAATTCAGGAGACCGGCAGTCTGACCCCGGAACTCACCCTGAAAGAAGCCTGGGAACAGATGCTGGCCCAGGGCGCGGACACCCAGCCCGTGGTGGTGGACGGCGCAGTCCGGGGCATGGTCAGCGCCGGGGACATCGCCTGCTTCTACCTGGCAGAACAGAACCTCCGGGCGCTGTCCGCCTCCGGCGCACGGTGCCGCAGCATTGTGGACACCCTCAACGGGACGCTGCTGCTGGGAGAACCGGAGCGGCCCTTCGCCCAGGGGCAGGTGGTCATCGCCACCGACGGTCCGGCGCGGCTGGCCGGGCAGGTACAGCCCGGCGACCTGGTCATCACCGGGGACCGCCCGGAGGTGCAGCGGGCCGCGCTGGAGGCCGGGGCCGGTTGGCTGGTGGTGTGCGGCGGGGCAGAGATTTCCCCCGATGTGACGGAACTGGCGGCGGCGCGGGACTGCGTCCTGCTCTCCACCCCCCACGACAGCTATGCCACAGCCCGCCTGGTCACCCAGGCCGTCCCGGTGGGGCATATCATGCGCACCGAAAACCTGGTCTCCTTCCGGGAGGACGAGTTTGTGGCGGACATCCAGGGGGTCATGACCCGGCGGCGGTTCCGCTGGTTCCCGGTGACGGACCGGAACGGCAGTTATGTGGGGCTCATCTCCCGCCGGGACCTGATGAACCTAGAAAAGCGCCAGGTGATACTGGTGGACCACAACGAAAAGAGCCAGGCCGTGGACGGCATCGGCTTTGCCGAGGTGACGGAGGTCATCGACCACCACCGCATCGGCTCCACCATCGAGACCATTCACCCGGTCTATTTCCGCAACGAACCCTTGGGCTGCACCGCCACCATCATCGCCATGCTCTACAAGGAAAACGACGTGAAGCTGGACAAGACCACGGCGGGGCTGCTGCTGGCGGCGATTTTGTCCGACACCCTGGCCTTCCGCTCCCCCACTAGCACCCCGGAGGACCGGAAAATCGCCAAAAAGCTGGCGAAACGGGCCGACGTGGAAATCGACGAGCTGGCCATGGCCATGTTCCAGGCGGGGAGCTGCCTGGACGGGAAAAGCGAGGAAGAAATTTTCTTCCAGGACTTCAAGACCTTCCACGCCGACCCCTACCACATCGGCGTGGGGCAGGTCAGCACCCTGGGCGAGGAGGCCCGCGACGCCCTCTGCCGCCGGATGCAGCCCCAGATGGCCCAGGTGCGCCAGCGCAGCCGTCTGGACGTGGTGTTCCTGATGCTCACCGACATCATGGACGAATCCACCCTGCTGCTCTACGAGGGCGAGGGCGGCGAGGAAATTGTGCGGCAGGCGTTCCACGTGGACTGCGCGGGCGGCACCGCCCGGCTCCCCGGCGTGCTTAGCCGCAAAAAGCAGACGGTGCCCTCCATTCTGGCCGCCATTCAGCGGATGGAGAATGGATAAAGATTTGCATGAAACCCCTCCACCACCGCCTAAAGGCGGCGGCCCTCCTCCGCCGTCAAGCGGCACTTCCGGGGCTTCGCCCCTCCCTGCCCTTTCAGGGGCGGCAAGAGGGGTAGTCGGTTAGGAGACACTTGTTCTTCGAGGGAGACACTCATATGGAACCGAGCGAACAAACCAAATCCCTCCGGGAACGCTGGGAAGCCCACCCCCTGCTGGGCTGTCTTCTGCTGTCCCTGGCGCTGGGAGTGGCGGGCGGACTGGTCTTTCTGATTTGGAACGCCGCCAACAGCACCTTTCTGATGGCGAGGGACTTTCTGGTGGAGTGTCTGTTCTGGTGGCTGCTCAGCGCGGCAGGCATCAGCCTGTTTGTGGCCCCGCCGCTGGTGCTGACCGCTGCGGAGGTCTACCTGCTGGTGGTGGCCCGGAAGCGGGAAGCCCTCTACGCCAGAGGGCGGGGCATCGACATCGTGACCATTCCGCTGGGGGTGGTCTACAGCGTGCTGCTGCTGAGTGTGCTGAACGTGGTGTTCACCGACTGGACGGAGACCCTCTCCAACGCCGAGAAGCACACGCCTCTCTGGACCCAGGCGTGGCCCACGGTGGGGTGTATCGCGCTGGCGGCCTGTCTGGGCTATGTGCTGGTGAACTTTCTCCCGCTGGAGCGAACGCCGCCGCTGGCGTTGGTGCTGGGCTTCGCCGGGATGTATCTGGGCACGGCGGAGAGCCTGGTTTGGGCGGTGCAGATTTTCTCCCCCAATCCGCTGTATCTGCCGCTGCTGCTCCTGCCGTTGAACTGTGTTCTCATCACTGCCCGCACCGTTCTCCACAAGGTCTGGGCGTGGAACCATCTGGAAGCGGGCCGAACGCGGCAGTATTCCCGCCCCTGGCTGCAAAAAATCAACGATTTTCTCTCCCACTCCGCCCGCTGGCCGGTGCTGGCGCTGGTGCTGATGTGGCCGCTGCTGGGAATCCTCATCGCCCTGCTGGTGCTGCTGGGGCAACAGCCGGACGCCATCATCAAGGCGTTCACCGAGACCAGCGACTGGAACCTCTCTCAGCAGGTCGCGCCGCAGAACATCTACTATGACGAGCATTACCTCTGCACCGTGGCGGCGGGAGGTCACCGCAAGGTGGTGAAGCCCCTGCGCATGGGCGTTCGCCACGGCCACCCGGTCATCGTCAACCGACAGCTCTGCGTCGCCAACGCCTTCGAGCAGGTGCTGGAGGAAAAAACGCCCCGGTTCCACCGGGCGGTCCGGGGGTTTTACGACAAGTACGGCTTCCCGGTGGCAAAGCTCATCCGCTCCCGATACGTGGCGGATGGGGTATATTTTTTGATGAAGCCGCTGGAATGGCTGTTCCTGCTGGTGTTATACCTGACCGACGTGAACCCGGAGGACCGCATCGCCATTCAGTACACGGGAGCGAAGCTGTCGGATTTTGTTAGAGTGTAAAGGAGGCCACCCGCCATGTTCTGGAACCGGAACCCCAAAATCGAACCCAAGACCTTCGACCGCACCAAAAAGCGGCCTGTCATCCGGGCCAGCATCTGCACCGGGGAACAGACCGCCTGCTTCCAGAACCTGGAGACGGGAAAGCTGGAGGAAATCATGCTGCTGCGCACCCCGGCGGACCGGGCGGAGTTTCTCGCCACCTACGGCATCCGGGAGGAGGAGCTGGAAACGGTTTATTGATAAATAGTCTGTAATAGTGAATGTAAAGAGAAAATTTTGCGTTTTTTTGCTTCGTTCAAGCGCAAACGCCTGCATTTTGTTTTCTTGCTCCCTGTAGGGGCGGCCAGGGGCCGCCCGGAGAACGGGAGCGGAATCTGCGGGCGGCCAGGGGCCGCCCCTACATATGCGGCAGCGCAAGAGCGACACAAAAGAGAACCAGAAAACGAGAAATTGGGAGGTACCACCTTGAACCAGAAACCCATCTATGTCATCGGCCACAAGAACCCGGACACGGATTCCATCTGCGCCGCCATCGCCTACGCCAACCTGAAAAACATCCTGTCGGACGGACAGCAGAAGTACATCCCCAAGCGGGCGGGCCACACCAACCGGGAGACGAAATATGTGCTGAAATTTTTCAAAATGAAAAAACCCGGTTACGTGGACACGCTGGAGCCGCGTATCCGGGAAGTGACCATGCGCGAGACGGCGGGCATCGACCTGGAGGCGTCGCTGAAAACAGCCTGGGAACAGATGAACGAGGAAAACCTGCGCACCCTGCCGGTGTACCAGGACGGCAAATTCATCGGCCTCATCACCCAGGGGGACATTGCCCGCTCCATGATGGAGGAGCACGCCTCCACTGCCCTGTCCTCCTCCGCAGTGAGCTGCAAAAACATCCTGGACACCCTGGACGGGACCCTCGTCGTGGGCGACATCAACGCTGTCTTTCGGGAGGGCAAGGTGGCCATCGGCGCGGCAAACCCGGAACTGATGACCCAGTACATCCAGCCCCACTCTATGGTCATCATGGGCAACCGCTCCGACGCCCAGATCAGCGCCCTGGAGCAGGGGGCCGACTGGCTCATCGTCTGCCTGGGCAGCGAGGTCTTTGAACTCATTAAAAAGCTGGCCCGTGAGAACGGCTGCAACATCATCAGCACCCCCTATAGCACCTACCGCACCGCCCGGCTCATCAACCAGTCCATGCCGGTGCGCCATGTGATGTACAGCGGCCCGGTGATCTCCTTCCACGAGTCGGACTTCGTCAAGGACGCCCGCAAGACCATGACCAAAAAGCGGCTGCGCTACTTCCCGGTGCTGGACAAGGACGACCAGGTCATGGGCCTTATCTCCCAGCGGAACCTGCTGGACCTGCACAAGCAACAGGTGATTTTGGTGGACCACAACGAGCAGACCCAGTCCGTGGACGGCATTGAGGCGGCAGAAGTGGTGGAGGTGGTGGACCACCACCGCATCGGCGGCATCCAGACCATCGCCCCGGTGTACTTCCGCAACCAGCCTTTGGGCTGCACCTGCACCATCATCGCCCAGATGTACCAGGAGAGCGGCGTGGAGATCACCCCCGCCATGGCGGGTATCATGTGCTCCGCCATTCTGTCCGACACCCTCTGCTTCAAAAGCCCCACCTGCACCCCCGTAGACGAGGCGGTGGCCCGGGACCTGGCGAAAATCGCCGGAATCGACCCGGAGGAGCACGCCGCCAACATGTTCCGGGCGGGCAGCCAGATCAGCGACAAGACCGAAGAAGAAATTTTCTACCAGGACTTCAAGACCTTCTCGGTGGAGGGCTTCCAGATGGGCGTGGGCCAGGTGACGGTCATCGGCGCCGAAATGGTGGAGGAACTGCGGGGCCGGATGCTGCCCTTTATGCAGCAGATTTTGGAGCGCACCCACCTGGATATGGTGTTCCTGATGCTCACCGACATCATGAAGGAGTCCAGCGTGGTCCTCTACGTGGGCGACCAGCGGAAGCTCAACCTGCCGGAGGTGGTGTCCAGCGCCTTCGGCGTCCAGGCCGGGCCGGACAGCGCCGAGCTGCCCGGCGTGGTCAGCCGGAAAAAGCAGATGATGCCCAGTCTGACCATCGCTATTCAGACCATGTAATGACGAACCGCCCAAACTTGGAAAGTTTGGGCGGTTCGTCAGCTATTAGCTCTTAGCTCCTAGCTGTTAGCCAGGAGCTGCTGCCTTTTACGGTTGTCCTTTATACCCGCTATAACTTCGGCGGTGGCGCAAGGAGGGGCGCAGCCCCGGAAGTATCGCTTGACAGTGGAGGGGTTTCCCCCGCAAAGATTGACCACTGTTCGGTTTCGCTGTTCACTTTGAGCCAGTAGAGCCGAGCTAATGGCTAACGGCTAACAGCTAACAGCTCTTAATAATGCTTCTTATTCGTCTTATCCGCCTGTGGCACGCTCCCATCGGCGTACTTTCCCTTGACCCGCTCCCAGTAGGCGCGGGCGGCGTTCTCGGTCTTGTTGTCCCCGTACTCGTAATAAACCCGGTCCTTGATGCGGTCGGGCAGGTACTGCTGGGGGGTGTAGTGGTCGGGGAAGTCGTGGGGGTACTGGTAGGTCAGGCCCCGGCCCAGCTTTTTGGAGCCTTGATAGTGGGAATCCATCAGGTGGGCGGGGACAGGGCCGTAGTTGCCCCGGCGCACGTCGGAGAGGGCCGCATCAATGCCGCAGATGGCGGAGTTGGACTTGGGAGCGGTAGCCATGAGGATGGCCGCCTCCCCCAACGGGATACGGGCCTCCGGCAGGCCCAGCATATTGGCCGCGTCGATGCAGGACTTGACGATGCTCACCGCCTGGGGGTAGGCCAGGCCCACGTCCTCGCAGGCAATGACCATCAGGCGGCGGCAGGCGGAAACCAGGTCCCCCGCCTCCAGCAGCCGGGCCAGGTAGTGCAGGGCCGCGTCCGGGTCGCTGCCCCGGATGGACTTTTGCAGGGCGGAAAGGATGTCATAGTGGCTGTCGCCGTCCTTGTCGTAACGCATGGCGGACTTCTGAGCCAGCAGCGCCGCGTCCTCCAGGGTGATGTCCACCTGTCCGTCCCGCTTCACCCCTGCGGTGAACAGTAGCTCCGCGCCGTTGATGGCCTTGCGCACATCGCCGCCGCAGGAGGCCGCCAGATACTCCACCACGCCGTCCTCCAGGGCGGCAGTCTGCCCCGTCCGCTCCTCCAGCACCCGGAAGGCCCGGCGCACCGCCGGTTCCACGTCCTCCGGCTCCACCGGCTTGAACTCGAACACCGTGGCCCGGGACAGCACCGCGTTGAACACGCAGAAATAGGGGTTCTCCGTGGTGGAGGCGATGACGGTGATCTTCCCATTCTCCATGAACTCCAATAGGGACTGCTGCTGTTTTTTGTTGAAATACTGAATCTCGTCCAGGTAGAGCAGCACCCCGTTGGGGGCCAGCAGGGTGTCCACGTCGGCAATCACGTCCCGGATGTCCGAGAGGGTGGCGGTGGTGGCGTTGAGCCGGTGGAGGGTTTTGTTGGTGCGGTTGGCGATGATGTTGGCAACGGTGGTCTTGCCCGTCCCGGAGGGGCCGTAAAAGACCATATTGGGCACCGCGCCCCCCTCGATGATGCGCCGGAGGACGCCGTTTGGCCCCAGCATATGCTGCTGCCCCACCACGTCGTCCAGGGTCTGAGGGCGGATCTCATCCGCCAGCGGACGGCCATTCATAGAAGTCACCACCTGTAATGAAATGTTTGTTCTATTGTAGCACACTTTTACGGTGGGGGGAAGAAAAACTTTGCTTTGCTTTTTCCGGCGGACATGGTACAATAAAAATCAGTCAAAAGCCGTCGAGGTGGTCAGCATGAAAACAGAACAAGAGGTTTGGAGCATTGTGAACGCCCTCAAGAAGCTTTACCCGGACTCCCTCTGCTCCCTGCAATATGAAAAAGACTATGAACTGCTGTTCGCGGTGCGGCTCTCCGCCCAGTGTACCGACGAGCGGGTGAACAAAGTTACCCCCGCCCTGTTTGAGCGGTTCCCCACCCTGGAAGCCTTCGCGGAGGCCGACCCCGCCGAGGTGGGAGAATACATCCACTCCTGCGGGTTCTACAACAGCAAGAGCAAGGATTTGGTCAACTGCGCAAAAATGCTCCTCTCCGACTACGGCGGCAAGGTGCCCTATGCAATGGATGACCTGCTGCGGCTGCCCGGCATCGGGCGCAAGACCGCCAACCTCATCCGGGGCGACGTCTACCACGAGCCGGGCAGCGTGGTCACCGACACCCACTGCATCCGCATCACCGGGCGGCTGGGGCTGACTGACGGCAGCAAGGACCCCGCCAAGGTGGAGAAGCAGCTTCGCGCCGTGCTGCCGCCGGAGGAATCCAACAACTTCTGCCACCGGATGGTCCTCCACGGGCGGGCGGTCTGCACCGCACGCCGGGCCAAGTGCGAGATTTGCCCCCTGTGCGAGTGGTGCAGCCATTTTCAGGCACAGAGGGCGGCGGAGGATTGACGCAACGACTCAGACAGCATCTGGGCCAGTCGCCCCTTCACGGGAAGCGTGGATTGAAATTGGCTGGTTAGGCCGCGCCGCGCACTTCGGCACCTGTCGCCCCCTCACAGGGGCGTGGATTGAAATTACAATGTGAACAGCAACGGCAACGCCGGCAACGTTTCCCCCAGCGGCCTCTCCCCTCCCCTGCCGCCAACGATTTCGCACGATTTGCCCCGCAAAGTTGGAAAAACTGCCCTTGACAGCGGAAACGAAAACAGGTATAATGACCGCTGTAATGGCTTTGATGGGAAGGAGTACGCGCCCTCCCCTGTTTTGCAGAGAGCGGCCGGATGGTGAAAGGCCGCAGGCAGGCGGCGCGGAAGGTCGTCCCGGAGTTCTGTCTCTGAACTTTGCAGTAGGAGACGGCGGCGCCCACCGTTATCGGGTTTGAGTGCGGGGCAAGGTCGTCCCGAATTCAGGTGGTACCGCGGAAAAGCGCCCTTTTCGCCCTGAACAAGATTTGTTCAGGGCGTTTTTATTTTTTGTTTGCCTTTTAGCGATAAAGAGGAGTGGAAAACCGAAATGGCAAAAGAACTTTCCAAGGTCTACGACCCCAAAGAGGTCGAGACCAGAATTTACAACCAGTGGGAGAGCAGCGGCTGTTTCCGGGGCAAGGCCGACCCGGATAAAAAACCCTATACCATCGTCATGCCGCCCCCCAACGTCACCGGCCAGCTCCACATGGGCCACGCCATGGACAACACCATGCAGGACATCCTCATCCGCTTCAAGCGGATGCAGGGCTACGCCGCCCTGTGGGTCCCCGGCACCGACCACGCTTCCATCGCCACCGAAGCCAAGGTGGTGGAGGAGATGAAGAAGGAGGGCCTGACCAAGGAATCCATTGGCCGGGAAAAGTTCCTGGAACGGGCCTGGGCCTGGAAAAACGAGTACGGCGGGCGCATCGTCAAGCAGCTCCGCACCCTCGGCTCCTCCTGCGACTGGGAGCGGGAGCGTTTCACCATGGACGAGGGGTGCAGCGACGCGGTGAAAGAGGTCTTTGTCCGGCTGTACAACGAGGACAAAATCTACCAGGGCAACCGCATGGTCAACTGGTGCCCCCACTGCAACACCTCCATCTCTGACGCGGAGGTGGAGTACGAGGAGCAGGACGGCAATTTCTGGCACCTGCTCTACCAGGTGAAGGAGACCGGCGAGTATCTGGAGCTGGCCACCACCCGTCCTGAGACCATGCTGGGCGACACCGCTGTGGCCATTAACGCCGAGGACCCCCGGTATGCCCACCTTCACGGCTGCCACGCCATCCTGCCCCTGCTGAACAAGGAGATCCCCATCGTCTGCGACGAACACGCCGACATGACCAAGGGCACCGGCGTGGTGAAGATCACCCCCGCCCACGACCCCAACGACTTCGAGGTGGGCAAGCGCCACAACCTGCCCATCGTCCGCTGCTTCACCTACGACGGTCACATGACCGGCAAGGCCGACGTAGAGGCGTATCAGGCGCTGCTGGCCAGCGGCCACGTCCCCGCCGACGAGCCGGAGGTGCTGGATTGCGGCAAGTACGCGGGCCTGACCACCATGGAGGCCCGGAAGGTCATGCTGGCCGACCTGGAAGCCTGCGGCGCGCTGAAATACGTGGAACCGCTGAAGCATGACGTGGGCACCTGCTATCGCTGCCACACCAACATCGAGCCGATGGTGTCCAAGCAGTGGTTCGTGCGGATGCAGTCTTTGGCGGAGCCGGCCATTGAGTCGGTGCAGAAGGGTGAAATCAAGTTCGTCCCGGAGCGTTTCACCAAGAACTATCTGAACTGGATGAACAACACCCGCGACTGGTGCATTTCCCGGCAGCTTTGGTGGGGCCACCAGATCCCCGCCTGGTACTGCGACGAATGCGGCGAGACCATCGTAGCGAAAGAGGCCCCCTCGGTCTGCCCCAAGTGCGGCTGCACCCATCTGACCCAGGACCCTGACACCCTGGACACCTGGTTCTCCTCCGCCCTGTGGCCCTTCTCCACCCTGGGCTGGCCCGACGAGGATTCCCCCGACCTGAACTACTTCTACCCCACCAACACCTTGGTCACCGGCTACGACATCATCGGCTTCTGGGTGTCCCGCATGATTTTCTCCGGCCTGGCCTACACCGGCAAGGCCCCCTTCGACACGGTCTGTGTCCACGGCATCGTCCGGGACAGCCAGGGCCGCAAGATGTCCAAGAGCCTGGGCAACGGCATCGACCCGCTGGTGGTCATCGACCAGTACGGCGCGGACGCCCTGCGGCTGATGCTGGTCATGGGCAGCACCCCCGGCAACGACATGCGGTACAGCGAGGAAAAGGTCAAGGCCATGCGGAACTTCTGCAACAAGATCTGGAACGCCAGCCGCTTCCTGCTGATGAACCTGACCATCACCGAGAACAAGCTGCCGGACACCCTGGCCCTGGAGGACAAGTGGATTCTCTCCAAGCTGAACAACCTCATCCGGGAGGCCACCGCCAACCTGGAGAAGTTCGAGATGGGCGTGGCCGCTCAGAAGGTCTACGACTTCCTGTGGGATTCCTACTGTGACTGGTATATCGAGCTGACCAAGGCCCGCCTGACCGGGGACGACGAGGCCGCCAAGGTACAGGCCCAGCAGGTGCTGTGCTACGTGCTGACCGACATCCTCAAGCTGCTGCACCCCTTCATGCCCTTCATCACCGAGGAGATTTGGCAGGCTCTGCCCCACGAGGGCGACTTCCTGATGCTCCAGAGCTGGCCGGTGGCAAACGACGCCTTCGACTATCCCCAGGACGAGGCCGCCATGGAGAAAATCATGGACGCCATCAAAACTATCCGCGCCCGCCGCGCGGAGATGGGCGTGGTCCCCTCCCGGAAGGCGGAGCTGACCGTCGTTACCGCTCAGCCCGAGGTGTTCCAGCAGGGTATCCCCTTCTTCCAGCGGCTGGCCGCCACCACCCAGGTGGACATCACCAACGAGGCCCCCGCCTCCCTGGACGGGCTGGTTTCCCTGGTCACAGCGGACGCCAAGCTGTATATCCCCCTGGCGGAACTGGTGGACCTGGCCGCCGAGCGCAAGCGGCTGACCAAAGAGCTGGAGAAGAAGGAAAAGTACCGCGCCGGGCTGGAAAAGAAGCTGGCCAACGAGAAATTCGTCTCCAAAGCCCCCGCCAACGTCATCCAGCAGCAGCGGGACAACCTGGAAAAGACCAACCGGGAAATCACCCAGATCCAGGAGTCTCTGGCAGCGCTGGGGTAAAAGTTTTAGCGGCCAGTGGTTAGTGGCTAGTGGCTGGCGACGGGAGATTCTGGAAGGTAATCCTTCTCCAACTACGCATCTTGAGAAAAACAAAGTGAATCCATAGCACCATGCTCTCTTGCCTCCCCTGAAAGGGCAGGGAGGGGCAAAGCCCTGGAAGTGCCGCTTGACGGCGGAGGAGGGCCGCCGCCCTTGGGCGGTGGCGGAGGGGTTTCAAATCCCCTTTGGCGACAGAAAATACGCGCCAGGAAAATTCCAGCGAAAACAGTTGACAAACGCACCCGCATGGGCTATAATATCTTTCGCTGAGTTGCGGGTGTGCTGGAACTGGTAGACTGGCAAGCTTGAGGTGCTTGTGTGTGAATGCACGTGTGGGTTCGAGTCCCATCGCCCGCACCACAACGAAAAACCGAACCGTTTCCCATAAGGGAGACGGTTCCGTTTTTTTCATCATTCATTGCACATTGCTCATTGCACATTGCACATTGAATCAAAGGTCGTCAATTTCCTCCGGTGCAGTGGCCTGCGGATAGGCCACCGCTTCCATGGTCATGATGGACACCTCGTAGGCGGTGCGCTTCACCTCGCCCCCGTCCACGATTTTGGTGTACCCCCGGGACTGGAGCCGCCCCTCCAGCCGGAGACCGTCCCCGGTGGACATGGCCCCGCACTTCACCGCCAGGCTCCCCCAGGCGATGCAGGGCAGGTAGTCCGCCCGCCCATACCGGCGGTTCACCGCCAAAATCAGGTCGGTGATTTCCCGGCCCAGGGGGGTCAGCCGGTACACCGGCGGCTTGCAGATGACCCCGGCCAGGGTCAGGCGGTTGTCGTCGGCCCCCACCGTGTCGTAATACAGCTCCTGGGCGTAGAGGGTGATGACCAGGCGGCTGCCCACGCCGCCCCGGTTGTTGTAGGACCGCACCTCCCCGTAAATCGCTGCCCGCTCCCCCGCCCGGAGGGGGCAGCTCTCCAGCAGCGTTCGGGACAGGATGACGTTGATGACGTCCTCCGCCCCGGAGAGCCGCAGGCTCTTCACCGGCACGAGGAAAAAATCCTCCCCGTGGCTGGCGTGGGAGAAAATCGGCTCCGACACCGCCTCCCCGATCAAGGTGGCCTGGTTTTCGTTCCAATCTGTTCTCATAAGCACCGCTCCCTTTTGGCGACACCGCCTTGGTTTCCTGCGGTACTCTATGCGGCGGTGGGCGCGAAAAGAACCGTCCCTGACACCCAAAAAACCGCCATGACCGGGCGGTCACAGCGGTTTTCTGGAAAAGAAAAAGGAAGAGAAAAAAAACGAAACGGAGTTCGGAATTTTTAGTCCATTCCCAGCAAAGGCATCTGTCCCCGCCGGGTTTGGTATGCGGTCCAGGAGCGGTGGGCGTTCGCCTCTCTCCTGCGACAATGACAGTATAGCACAGCAGCAGTCGGAAGTCTTGAATAAAGTATGAATCTTTCAGGGCCTCGCCTGTTTTTTTCGTGGGGCGGGTTTCGGCGCAATTTTCCGCCTCTCCCACTGGACGGCGGGGGCATGAGCGTGTATAATAGCCTACGTACCCTGTGGTTTGATGCGAAATGGAGGAACGCAATGGAACTGCGACAGGAAAAATATCAGGCGCTGCGGGACGGTCTGGCGGCGCTGGGCAGCGTGGCGGTGGCCTTCTCCGGCGGCGTGGACTCCACTTTTTTGCTGTGGGTGGCCCATGACGTGCTGGGGGACCGGGCGGTGGCGGTGACGGCCAGCTCCTGCTCCTTCCCGGAGCGAGAGCGCCGGGAGGCGGCAGACTTCTGCACGAAATACGGCATCTCCCAAATCATTTGCCCTTCGGAGGAGCTAAACATTGAAGGCTTTCGGCAGAATCCCCCCAATCGCTGCTACCTGTGCAAGCGAGAATTATTTGGCAAGATTTGGGCCGCAGCCAAGGAGCGGGGGCTGAACGCGGTGATAGAAGGCTCCAACGTGGACGACGAGGGGGACTACCGCCCCGGTATGCAGGCGGTGCGGGAGCTGGGGGTGGTCAGTCCTCTGCGCCAGGCGGGGCTGACTAAGAACGACATCCGGCTGCTGTCCAAAGAGCTGGGTCTCCCCACCTGGGACAAGCAGTCCTTTGCCTGCCTGTCCTCTCGGTTCGTCTACGGCGAGACCATCACCGAGGAAAAGCTGCGCATGGTGGAGCAGGCGGAGGAGCTTCTGCTGGACCTGGGCTTCCGCCAAGTGCGGGTGCGCATCCACGGCACGGTTGCCCGTATTGAGCTACTGCCGGAGGACTTTCCCCGGCTGCTGGCGGCGGACACCCGCAGGCTGGTCTATGACCGGTTCAAGTCCTACGGCTTCACCTATGTGGCGCTGGACCTGCTGGGCTACCGCACCGGCAGCATGAATGAGACCTTATCGGCAGAGGACAGGAGGAACAACAATGCTTGACCAATTTTCCCGTACACAGCTCCTTCTGGGCCAGGAAGCCATGGAGCGGCTCTACCGGGCGCGGGTGGCCGTGTTTGGCGTGGGCGGCGTGGGCGGCTACACCGTGGAGGCTCTGGCCCGCAGCGGCGTGGGCCAACTGGACCTGATCGACGATGACAGGATATGCCTGACCAACCTGAACCGGCAAATCATCGCCACCCGCAGCACTGTGGGCAAATACAAAGTGGACGTGGCGGAGCAGCGTATTTTAGACATCAACCCCAAGGCCGTAGTCCGCACCTACAAGACCTTTTACACGCCCCAGACGGCGGATCAGTTCGACTTCGCCCAATACGACTACGTGGTGGACGCCATCGACACAGTGACGGGCAAGCTGGAGCTGGTGGAGCAGGCCCAGCGGACGGGAACCCCCATCATCAGCTGTATGGGCGCGGGCAACAAACTGGACGCCTCCGCCTTTGAGGTGACAGACATCTCCAAAACCTCCGTGTGTCCCCTGGCACGGGTCATGCGGAAAGAGCTGGGCAAACGGGGCATCAAACACTTGAAGGTGGTCTATTCCAGAGAGCCCGCCATGACCCCCCTGGCCGAGGAAGCCGCCGGTGAACCCGGCAGCGGTTCCCGGCGGCAGGTGCCCGGCAGCAACGCCTTTGTCCCGGCGGTGGCCGGGCTGATCGTGGCCGGAGAGGTGGTCAAAGACCTGGCGGCGGAGCGCTGACCGCTCCCGACAGGCGGCGTTTTTTTGCGATTTTAGAGGTTTCTTTGGGCAAATTCCCCGGTTCCTCTTGCCAAGCGGGACGTTTTAGGGTAGAATAGACTTGTAAAAAGATAACCTGGGTTTCCGTTGCCTGGGCCAACTGATAATTTGGAGGAGTTCATTTATGCTTACTGCCAGCGATTTTAGAAACGGCAAGACCTTCGAATACGAAGGCAAAGTCATGCAGGTCATCGAGTTCCAGCACGTCAAACCCGGCAAGGGCGCGGCCTTCGTCCGCACCAAGATGAAGAACGTCATCACCGGCGCTGTCACCGAGACTTCCTTTAACCCTACCGCCAAGTTCGAAGAGGCGTTCATCGAGCGCAAGGAGATGGAATACAGCTATTCCGACGGCGACCTGTATTACTTCATGGACACCGAGACCTTCGATATGATCCCTCTGAACAGCGACCAGCTTGGCGACGCTTTCCGCTTCGTGAAAGAGAACACCCCCTGCAAGGTGCTGTCCTACAAGGGCAAGGTGTTCGGCATCGAGGCCCCCAACTTCATGGAGCTGGAGGTCGTCAAGACCGAGCCGGGCGTCCGGGGCGACACCGCCACCAACGTCACCAAGCCCGCCACCCTGGAGACCGGCGCGGAGATCAAGGTGCCTCTGTTCATCAACGAGGGCGACCGCATCCAGGTGGACACCCGCACCGGCGAGTATATGTCCCGCTGCAAGTAATTTGCTTGCCCCATTTTGCCATACCCCGCGAAAGGAGGAGGTTTTATGTCCCTTGCTGAAAAAGCCGGTTATCTCCGTGGCCTCTACGACGGCATGGAGCTGAACGAGGACAAGTCCAAGGAGGCCAAGCTGCTCAAGGCCATCATCGACGTGGTGGTGGAGCTGGCCGACCATGTGACCGAAAACGAGGAGAGCATCATGGCGCTGGCGGACCAGGCGGACGAGCTGTTTGGTGATGTCCTTGACGATGCGGAACCATACGACGGCGACGAGGACGAGGGCGACTACGAGACCGCCGTTGAGGTGGAGTGCCCCTCCTGCGGCGAACCCATGACCATCCACGAGGGCCATCTGGCCTCCGGCGAGGTCAAGTGCCCCTCCTGCGGCCAGCGGTTCCAAATCGAGCTGGAGTTCGAGGAGGAGGACGGCGACGACGAGGAAATTCCGTTCTGAGCTGCTGCGCGTCATATAAAATGTAACAGACCCGCGCCGGGGAGTACCCGGCGCGGGTTTTGCTTTGGCGAAAACCCCCTCCGCCACCGCCTAAAGGCGGCGGCCCTCCTCCCCTTTGCGACTCGCATGGCCCAAAAGGGCCATAGCTCCGCCGTCAAGCGGCACTTCCGCTGCGCTCCCTGCCTGCATTTGCGCGAAAAAGGAATTGGCCATTCGGCCCGCGCTTCACAGGGGAGGCAAGAGGGGATAGTGTTTGTCATCTGATAGCAGCTTTATTCGACGGATGTGGAATTTGCAGCAGAAACGCTCTCTTTCCATCCACTAAAAAACACATCTGCTTCAAAGAGGTGTCAGATAGAAGCAAAGGGATGGTCATTCCTCAGAAAGCCAGAACCGGCGGCGCTCACGCGCCGCCGGTTCCTGCGTTATAGTGGTATTCAGAAGTAAGGAGTATCGGTATCGTTCAAAGGGGAAGGAGAACGATTACACATCATACATCAGGTCGCCGTAGGAGGGCACCGGCCAATAATCGCTGTCCACCAGCATCTCCAGCTCGTCGATGGGGGCGCGGAGAGCGTCCATCACGGGGATGACGTTGTAGCGGTAAGCTCTGGCCATTTCGGGCACGTCATCCATGGCATCGGTCTCGGCATAGACCGCCTTCAACTGGGTCAGCGCGGCCTGGGCGTCCTTCAACAGGGAGGAAACCTTGTTCAGCAGTTCCTTCTGGACGGAAGCGTCAGCGCCGGCGGCTTCCACAGCGGCGACAGACTCGGCCAGGGTGGTGGAGTAGGCGATGACAGAGGGGATGTACTGCTTGCCGGCCATGTGGATCATGACCTTGGCCTCCACGCCAATGCGCTTGGCGTAGTTCTCGTAGCGGATCTCCTCACGGGCCTCCAGCTCAGTCTTGGTGTAGATGCCGAACTTCTCAAACATCTCCACCACATCGGGCTGGGTCAGCACGGGGATGGCGTCCACCATGCACTTGATGTTGGGCAGGCCCCGGCGGGCAGCTTCTTCCACCCACTCTTCGGAGTAGCCGTCGCCGTTAAAGACGATGCGCTGATGCTTGGTCATCAGGTCCTTGATGTAGGCTTTGCAGGCGGTCTCGAAGTCCTCGGCACCCTCCAGGGCGTCGGCGGCGTCGCAGAACGCCTCGGCCATGATCGCGTTCAGGGTGGTGTTGGGGCCGGCGATGTTGTCGCTGGAGCCGACCATACGGAACTCGAACCGGTTGCCGGTGAAGGCGAAGGGAGAGGTACGGTTCCGGTCGGTGGCGTCCTTTTTCAGCACGGGGACGGTGGAAACGCCGGTATCCAGCTCGCCGGGGACGACGGTGGGGGCGTCGCCGTCCACGATCTTCTCCACCAGGGCCTCCAACTGGTCGCCCAGGAAGATGGAGATGATGGCGGGAGGGGCCTCCTGCGCGCCCAGACGGTGGTCGTTGCCCACGTTGGAGGCGGAGTCCCGCAGCACGTCGGCGTGCTTATCCACGGCGCTCATGACGCAGGCCAGGATCAGCTGGAACTGCAAATTCTCTTCCGGCTTGTCGCCCGGGTCGAACAGGTTCTCACCGGTGTCGGTGCTCAGGGACCAGTTGTTGTGCTTGCCGGAGCCGTTGACGCCTGCGTAGGGCTTCTCGTGGAGCAGGCAGGACATGTCGTGGGCGTAAGCCACCCGCTTCATGGTCTCCATGGCCAGGTTGTTCTGGTCCACGGCCACGTTCGCGCTGGAGAAGATGGGGGCCATCTCGTGCTGGGCGGGGGCCACCTCGTTGTGCTGGGTGGTGGCGGTGATGCCGTACTTCCACAACTCGTTGTTCAGGTCCTTCATGTAGGAGCCGACACGGGTGCGGATCTTGCCGAAGTAGTGGTCGTCCAGCTCCTGGCCCTTGGGGGCGGGGGCGCCGAACAGGGTGCGGCCGGTATAAATCAGGTCCTTGCGCTGCTCATAGAGCTTGCGGTCCACCAGGAAATACTCCTGTTCGGGGCCGACGGAGGCGGTCAGGTGAGTGGATTTGGTGTCACCGAACAGGCGGCAGACACGGATACCCTGCTTGGAGACGGCCTCCATGGAGCGCAGCAGCGGGGTCTTGGTGTCCAGCGCTTCGCCGGTGTAGGAGACAAAGACAGTGGGGATGCACAGCACGGTGCCGCAGGACTGCTCCTTCACGAAGGCGGGAGAGGTGATGTCCCAGGCAGTGTAGCCCCGGGCGTAGGAGGTGGCGCGCAGACCGCCAGAGGGGAAGGAGGAGGCGTCAGGCTCGCCCATGATGAGCTTCTTGCCGGAGAGCTGCATCAGCGTGTGGCCCATCTCGTCGGGAGAGGTCAGGAAGGAGTCGTGCTTCTCGGCGGTGGAACCGGTCAGCGGCTGGAACCAGTGGGTGTAGTGGGTGGCGCCCTTTTCCACAGCCCAGCACTTCATGGCGTCGGCCACGGCATCGGCGGAGGCGGCGCTGAGGGTGCCGCCGTTCTCCATAACGGAGACGACCTCTTTGTAGACGCTCTTGGGCAGGCGCTCCTTCATGACGGCGCGGCTGAATACGTTGGAGCCAAAAATCTCAGGGATACTCATTGCAATAAACCGATCCTTTCTTTCATTCCTTGAAATGGGATTGCTTGGTGGGTGAAACTGGTTCAAGACTGCACGAAAAAAAGGCGATGGTGTCTCGTTTATGGGACTCCATTGCCTCCTTAAAGCGCTCTCGTAGCTTCGTGCTGTTCTGTTGTTTTCGGGTGAACTTGAATCACTGGGGATACTATACCCCATTCCACGCGGTTTTGCAAGTGATTTGCAGGATATTTTTTTCTTTCATTCAAATTCACGTAAAACAACCGGTTATTTCGCCTTCTCTTTAGACAAATTTGACGGAATGAATTGAGCAAAAACGCAAAAATGCAGAAATTACTTGACAGCCGGGAGGAATCGTGTATACTAAAAATCGTAGACATATCGGCGGGGATATGCAATATTCCCCGGTGCGAAATTCATTTCGGCCCCACTTTCCCAAAAAACGGCAGGAACGGGCCGGGTGAAAGGAGATTTACTTATGGCCTATAGCAAAGAGGACATTCTCCGCCTGGTTGAAGAGGAGGATGTACAATTCATTCGGATGCAGTTCGTGGATGTGTTCGGCCAGCTAAAAAACGTGGCCATCACCCCCTCCCAGCTTCCCAAGGCCCTGGACGACCAGATCATGATCGACGGCAGCGCCATCGAGGGTTTCGTCCGGGTGAACGAATCAGACCAATACCTGCGGCCCGACCTGAACACCTTCGCCATCTACCCCTGGCGGCCCATGCAGGGCAAGGTGGCCCGGCTGCTGTGCAACGTGTACAACCCCGACGGCAGCCCCTTTGTGGGCGACCCCCGCAGCGTGCTGCGGCGGGTGGTGTCCCGCGCCGCCTCCATGGGGCTGAACCTGATGATCGGCCCGGAGTGCGAGTTCTTCCTGTTCAAGACCGACGACCAGGGCCGCCCCACCACTCAGCCCAGCGACAGCGCCACCTATTTTGACCTGTCCCCCCTGGACCAGGGCGAGTCCACCCGCCGGGAGGTCTGTCTGGCGCTGGAGAAGATGGGCTTCGAAATCGAAGGCTCCCACCACGAGAACGCCCCCGGCCAGCATGAGATCGACTTCCACTACACCGAGGCGATGGAGGCGGCGGACCAAATCCTCACCTTCCGCTTGGCGGTCAAGACCCTGGCCCAGCGCAACGGGCTGCACGCCACCTTTATGCCCAAACCCATCGACGGGGTCAACGGCTCCGGGATGCACATCAATATGTCCCTGTTCCGCAACGGCAAGAACCTGTTCTATGACCCCGACGGGCTGCACGGTCTGTCCAAGGAGGCGTACTCCTTCATCGCGGGCATCCTCTACCACATCCGGGGCCTGTGCGCCCTGACCAACCCCCTGGTCAACAGCTACAAGCGGCTGGTGCCGGGGTACGAGGCCCCCTGCTACATCACCTGGTCTGTGGGCAACCGCAGCTCCCTGGTGCGCATCCCGGAGGTGCGGGGACAGGTGACGCGGGTAGAGCTGCGCAGCCCCGACCCCTGCGCCAACCCCTATCTGGCGCTGGCCGCCTGCCTTGCCGCCGGTCTGGACGGCATCGAGCGGGACATGACCCCTCCGGCGGAGGTCACCGAGAACATCTACGCCATGAGCGACGCCCAGCGCGCCTATCTGGGCATCGAGACTCTCCCCACCAGCCTCCACGAGGCATTGGAGGAAATGCAGAAGGACTCCTGCATTATGGACACCCTGGGCAAGCACGTGGCCAAGGCGTATATCGAGGGCAAAGAGAAAGAATGGAAGGAATACCGCGTCCAGGTCAGCCAGTGGGAGCGGGACAAATACATGACCGTATATTGATCCCATGGCCGCGTGTCGCGTGTTCCGTATTTGGAATCAAGGTGTGATCGTGGTGGAAAAAATCATCGTTGCGTTTGAGAACGAAGCCACTTGCCGCCGCGTCAGCGAAATGATCGAAAGCTCCGGCATTGCTAGCTGCATCAACGTGCGTAGCTGCGGCGAGGTGAAACGCTTCACCAACAAAGCCCGTGTAAACATCGTGGTTTGCGGTTATAAGCTGGCGGACGGACCGGCTGCGGTCCTCCACCAGGAGCTGCCGCCTAGCTGTTCGATGCTGATGGTGGCCAGCCAGCCCCAGTTGGACCTGGTGGACGAGGATATTTTCCGCCTGCCCGCCCCCATTTCCCGGGGAAGCCTGGTGGCGTCTGTGCAGATGCTGTTCCAGATCAACCGCCGCCTGAACCGGCTGGCCCGGCCCAAGCGGAGCGACGAGGATCAGCAGTTGGTGGAAGAGGCCAAGCGTCTGCTGATGGACCGCCATGGCATGACCGAGGAGCAGGCCCACCGGTTCATCCAGAAAAAGAGCATGGACACCGGGGCCAAAATGGTTCAAACCGCTCAGATCATCCTGGGCGATGTGGATATTTATTGAGGCAATTCCGCCTTAAATCGCGTTTTTGTTGGTAAAAAATCGTCAGTCAGGCATTTCACCGAAAAACCGTGTGAAATGCAGCTATAGAGCGGAAAACAACGCTGAAATAAAAAAGAGAACGGCGTCTCAATGGGGAGGCGGCGGCGGTCCGGCAGAGGTCCGGGAGCGGGTGCATTGTCCCGTTTCCCAGCTTCTTCCTGTGGCCGCTGCACCCCGGCGGGACGCCGTCTGTTGTTTTTCGCCATCCTCCGGCCCACGCCGGAACACCTGTGAAAGGGGAAACAGTTCATGGAAGAGATCAGGACAGAGACCACCATGCCGCCCAGAGGCTTGTACAACCCCGCCTTTGAGCACGACGCCTGCGGCATCGGCGCGGTGGTAGACATCAAGGGCCGCAAGACCCACACCACGGTGGACAACGCGCTGGCCATCGTGGAAAAGCTGGAGCACCGGGCCGGTAAGGACGCCGAGGGCAAGACCGGTGACGGCGTGGGCATTATGCTGCAAATTTCCCACAACTTCTTTGCCAAGGCCGCAGCCGCCGCCGGCATCCAACTGGGCGGCGAGCGGGACTACGGCATCGGGATGTTCTTCTTCCCCCAGGACATCCTCAAGCGGTCCCAAGCCAAGAAGATGTTTGAGATCATCGTGGAAAAAGAGGGGATGGAGTTCCTGGGCTGGCGCACCGTGCCCATCAACCCCGAAGTGCTGGGCAACAAGGCCCTGGCCTGTATGCCCTACATCGAGCAGGGCTTCGTAGCCCGTCCCGCCAAGGTGGAAAAGGGCCTGGACTTCGACCGCAAGCTGTACATTGCCCGCCGGGTCTTTGAGCAGTCCAACGACAACACCTATGTGGTGTCCTGCTCCAGCCGCACCATCGTCTACAAGGGCATGTTCCTGGTGGGGCAGTTGCGGAAGTTCTACTGCGACCTGCTGGACGAGGACTATCAGTCCGCTATCGCCATGGTCCACTCCCGCTTCTCCACCAACACCAACCCCTCCTGGGAGCGGGCGCACCCCAACCGATTCATCCTCCACAACGGCGAGATCAACACCATCCGGGGCAACGCCGACCGTATGCTGGCCCGTGAGGAGACCATGGCCTCCGACGTGATGACCGAGGAAGAGTTGGATAAGGTCTATCCCGTGGTGGACCCCAACGGCTCCGACTCCGCTCAATTGGACAACACCCTGGAGTTCCTGGTCATGAACGGCATCGAGCTGCCCATGGCCGTGATGATGTGCATCCCTGAACCCTGGTCCAACAACAAGACCATGACCAGGGAGAAGTTCGACTTCTACCGTTACTACGCCACCATGATGGAGCCGTGGGACGGCCCCGCCTCCATCATCTTCACCGACGGCGACGTGATGGGCGCGGTGCTGGACCGGAACGGCCTGCGGCCCTCCCGGTACTACGTCACCACCGACGACCAGCTCATCCTCTCCTCTGAGGTGGGCGTGCTGGAGTTCCCGCCGGAGAAGGTCGCCGTCAAGTCCCGGCTCCAGCCCGGCAAAATGCTGCTGGTGGACACCGTGGCAGGCCGCCTCATCGACGACAACGAGCTGAAAGAGCGCTACGCTCTCCGCCAGCCCTACGGCGAGTGGCTGGACCAGAACCTGACCACTTTGAAGGACCTGCCCATCCCCAACCACCACATCCGCCGCTACACCCAGGAGGAGCGGGACCGGCTGTACAAAGCCTTTGGCTACACCTACGAGGAGGTCAAGGACTCCATCCTGCAAATGGCCCAGACCGGCGCGGAACCCACCGCCGCCATGGGCGTGGACATCCCTCTGGCCGTTCTCTCCGAGAAGCACCAGCCCCTGTTCAGCTACTTCAAGCAGATGTTCGCCCAAGTCACCAACCCGCCCATCGACGCTATCCGGGAAGAAGTGGTCACGGACACCGCCGTTTACCTGGGCCGGGACGGTAACCTGCTCAGCGAGAGCGCGGAAAACTGCAACATGCTGCGCATCAAGGACCCCATCCTTACCAACATCGACCTGATGAAGATCCGCAACATGAAGAAGCCCGGCTTCAAGGTGGAGACCATCTCCATGCTCTACTACAAGAACACCCCCCTGAAGCGGGCCATTGACCGGATGTTCGTCAGCGCGGACCGGGCTTACCGGAAGGGCGCGAATATCCTCATCCTCTCCGACCGGGGCGTGGACGAAAACCACGTTGCCATCCCCTCCCTGCTGGCGGTCTCCGCCTTGCAGCAGTACCTGGTCCGCACCAAGAAGCGCACCAGCCTCTCCGTCATCGTAGAGACGGCGGAGCCGAGAGAAGTTCACCACTTCGCCACCCTGCTGGGCTACGGCGCGTCCGCCATCAACCCCTATCTGGCCCAGGAGTGCATCGGCGAGCTGGTGGAGAAGAAGCTGCTGGATAAGGAAGTTTCCGTGGCCATCGACGACTACAACAAGGCCGTCCTCAACGGCATCGTCAAAATCGCCTCCAAGATGGGTATTTCCACCATCCAGTCCTACCAGTCCGCCCAGATTTTCGAGGCCATCGGCATCAAGCAGGAGGTCATCGACGAATACTTCACCAACACCGTCTCCCGTGTGGGCGGCATCGGCCTGGAGGAGATCGGCGAGGTGGTGGAGTACCGCCACAACCACGCCTTCGACCCCCTGGGCCTGGCCATCGACACCACCCTGGACTCCCCCGGCACCCACAAGTCTCGGGCGGGCAGCGGCTGCGAGGACCACCTCTACAACCCCAAGGTCATCGCCCTGCTCCAGCAGGCGGTCCGCACCGGCGACTATGACACCTATAAGCAGTATGCCGAGTGCGTGGACAACGCCGACGTACCCCACACCCTCCGTGGTCTGATGGACTTCCACTTCGACCCCGACACCGCCGTTCCGCTGGACGAGGTGGAGAGCGAATACGAGATCGTCAAGCGGTTCAAGACCGCCGCCATGAGCTACGGCTGCCTCTCCGCCGAAGCCCACGAGTGCCTGGCCATCGCCATGAACCGGCTGGGCGCCCACTCCAACACCGGCGAGGGCGGCGAGCCGCCAGAGCGGTACGGCACCGAAAAAGCCTGCTCCATCGTGCAGGTGGCCTCCGGGCGGTTCGGTGTCAACTCCGAGTACCTGATGAGTGGCAACGAAATTCAGATCAAGATGGCCCAGGGCGCGAAGCCCGGCGAGGGCGGACATCTGCCCGGCAAGAAGGTCTACCCCTGGGTGGCCAAGACCCGGTTCTCCACCCCCGGCGTGTCGCTGATCTCCCCGCCGCCCCACCACGACATCTACTCCATTGAGGACCTGGCTCAGTTGATCTACGACCTGAAAAACGCCAACCGCAAGGCCCGCATCAACGTGAAGCTGGTCTCTGAGGCGGGCGTGGGCACCATCGCCGCTGGCGTCGCCAAGGGCGGCGCACAGGTCATCCTCATCTCCGGCTACGACGGCGGCTCCGGCGCGGCCCCCAAGAGTTCCATCCACAACGCCGGTCTCCCCTGGGAGCTGGGCGTGGCGGAGACCCACCAGACCCTGATTCAGAACGGTCTGCGGTCCCGCGTGGTCATCGAGGCCGACTCCAAACTGATGACCGGCCGGGATGTGGCCATCGCCTGTCTGCTGGGCGCGGAGGAGTTCGGCTTCGCCACCGGTCCTCTGGTGGCTATGGGCTGCGTGATGATGCGTGTCTGCAACCAGGATACCTGTCCCATGGGCATCGCCACTCAGAATCCGGTGCTGCGCAAGCGGTTCAAGGGCAAGCCCGAACACGTCCAGAACTACATGCTCTTCATCGCCCGCCAGTTGCGGGAGATCATGGCAAAGCTGGGCTTCCGCACCGTGGACGAGATGGTGGGCCGCAGCGACAAGCTGGAACGCCGCAAGAACATGAAGATCGGCCGGGCCGACACCGTGGACCTGTCCCTGATTCTGAATAACCCCTATGTGGATTCCCCGGAGCGCCACTTCGAGCCGGAGAAAGCCTTCGACTTCGAGCTGGAAAAGACCGTGGACGAGGCCGTGTTCCTGAAAAAGATGGGCCGGAACCTCAAGAGCGGCAAGCCCCAGTCCCTCGAGCTGAAAATCAGCTCCACCGACCGGGCGCTGGGCACCATCTTCGGCAGCGAGATCACCCGGCTCCACGGCAACACCCTCCCCGAAGACACCTACCGCATCAAGTGCTACGGCGGCGGCGGCCAGTCCTTCGGCGCGTTCATCCCCAAGGGCATGACCCTGGAGCTGGAGGGCGACTCCAACGACTACCTGGGCAAGGGTCTCTCCGGCGGCAAGATCATCGTCTACCCGCCCAAGGGCAGCCAGTTCAAAGCCGACGAAAACATCATCATCGGCAACGTGGCCTTCTACGGGGCTACCTCCGGCAAGGCGTTCATCTCCGGCGTGGCCGGTGAACGGTTCTGCGTCCGTAACTCCGGTGCCGTCGCCGTGGTAGAGGGCGTGGGCGACCACGGCTGTGAGTACATGACCGGCGGCCGCGTGGTGGTGCTGGGCGGCACCGGCAAGAACTTCGCAGCCGGTATGTCCGGCGGCATCGCCTACGTGCTGGACTCCCACCGGGACCTCTATATGCGGGTCAACAAGTCCATGGTCACCATGGAGACCGTCTCCCAGAAGCACGACATCCAGGAGCTGAAGGGCCTCATCGAGGAACACGTAGCCGCCACCGGCTCCGAAAAGGGCAAGGAAATTCTGGCGCACTTCCAGGACTACATCCCCCTCTTCAAGAAGATCATGCCCAACGATTATAACAAGATGCTGAAAGCCATCGCCAAGGCCGAGGAAAAGGGCCTGAGCCATGAGCAGGCAGAGATCGACGCATTCTATGCGTCCGTCAACTGAAAAGGAGGGTGAAATCATGGGCAAACCCACTGGATTTTTAGAGTATCAGCGCCAGGAAAACCCGGCCATCGCGCCGCTGGAGCGCATTAAGAACTTCAACGAGTTCCACCCCCCGCTGGACCGGGAGGCCCGTCAGGAGCAGGGCGCCCGCTGCATGAACTGCGGCGTGCCCTTCTGTCAGAGCTGTGTGCAGCTCGCCGGAATGTTCTCCGGTTGCCCGCTCCACAACCTGATCCCTGAGTGGAACGATATGATTTACAAGGGCAACTGGGAGCACGCCCTGACCCGGCTGTGCAAAACGGCCTCCTTCCCGGAGTTTACCGGGCGGGTGTGTCCCGGCCTGTGCATGGCGGCGTGTACCTGCGGCGCCAACGGCGACCCGGTCACCGTCAAGGAGAACGAGCTGGCCCTCATCGAGTACGGCTGGGAAAACGGGCTGATTCAGCCCCGCATCCCCGCCGTGCGCACCGGCAAACGCATCGCGGTAGTTGGCTCCGGCCCCTCCGGTCTCGCCACCGCCGACCTGCTCAACCGCCGGGGCCACTCCGTCACCGTCTACGAGCGGTTTGACCGCATTGGCGGCCTGATGATGTACGGCATCCCCAACATGAAGCTGGAAAAGCACATCATTGACCGTCGGGTGAACCTGATGAAAGAGGAAGGCGTCACCTTCGTCACCAACGCCGACGTGGGCAACACCGTCTCCGCCCAGGAGCTGATGGACAGCTACGACGCGGTGGTGCTCTGCTGCGGCGCGTCCAACCCCCGTGACCTGAACAACCCCGGGCGGGACGCCAACGGCATCTATTTCGCCGTGGACTTCCTGCGGCGCAACACCAAGAGCCTGTTGGACAGTAACCTGACCGACGGCAAGAACATCTCCGCCAAGGACAAGAACGTCATCGTGGTGGGCGGCGGCGACACCGGCAACGACTGCATCGGCACCTGTATGCGCCACGGCTGCAAGAGCATCACCGCCCTGGAGATGATGCCCAAGCCCCCGGTGGACCGGCTGCCCAGCAACCCCTGGCCCCAGTGGCCGCGGGTCCTCAAGACCGATTACGGTCACGAGGAGGCCATCGCCGTCTTTGGCATGGACCCCCGCATCTACCAGACCACGGTGAAGGAGTTCCACAAGGACGAAAACGGCGACCTGTGCGCCGTCACCATCGTCCATCTGGAGTCCAAGAAGGACGAAAAGACGGGCCGCAACATGATGGTGCCCGTGGAGGGCAGCGAGGAGACCCTCCCCTGCGAGCTGTTGCTCATCGCCGCCGGGTTCCTGGGCAACCAGAAGTACGTCTCCGAAGCCTTCGGCGTGGAGCTGAACCAGCGCACCAACGTCAAGACCGCCGAGGGCAGCTACAAGACCAACGTGGAGAAGGTCTTTACCGCCGGCGACATGCACCGGGGCCAGTCCCTGGTGGTGTGGGGCATCGCCGAAGGGCGGGCCTGCGCACGCGAGGTGGATGAGTACCTGATGGGATACACCTGCCTGTAAGCAATTTGCGATAAACTTTTGCCCTCCCGGAACGGAAACGTTCCGGGATGGCAATTTTTTTATCTTTCTGCTATTGGTTATCCCTTTATTCGGCTATGTGCCAAAACCCCTCCGCCACCGCCTAAAGGCGGTGGCCCTCCTCCCCTTTCAGGGAAGGCAAGAGGGGTGGTCAATTATCGAGTGATGGTTCTCAGTGGAGAACTGGAATTATTGGGGCAAAATGCAAATCAAGCATTAAATGTTACTCCGCTCCGGGAGGGCGTTTTCATGATGATTTGTGTTTTAAATGGTTTTTTTGGTGGCTCATTGACATAGTCAGCCTAGTATGGTATACTTGTCACAGCACTATCAGAGAGGAAGTGGTGTGAAATGGTGAAAAAAGCGGCATTGCTTTTATTGACAATGCTGTTCGTTTTGACTGCAGCGGCCTGCGGCTCCGGGGCCTCTGCCAATGTCACCACCCAGGAGGGCTTAGAGGTCCCGGAGGGTGCGGCGGACTTCCTGACCGCCATTTACACCACCGACCAGGACGGGCGGTACACCGCCTATTTAGAGGCGACAGAGGACGCCGACGACCCGGACAGCGTGGCCGCAGCCATGGCCAACTACTACGGCAGTCTCTCCTTCTCCGATTTGGTCACGGAGGAGCTGCTGAGCCAGCTCATCGCCAACCGCATCCCCTACAAATATGACCAGCTCTACGCCGACACCCCCGCCACGGTGGAGTCGGTGGTCTTTGAAGCGCCGGAGGACGGCGAGGAGGGCTGCGACTTCGTGGTGACGCTGACCATCGGCGGCGAGACCGAGACCCGCACCGGAGCCATTCGCTGGGAGGAAGATACCGTTCTCATCAGCTCCTTCTGGGAGGGTTAAACCGATTTATCGCTTTGTCAAAAGGGTTATGGAGGGATAACTATGAAATTTCTCAAAACGTTCGCGCTTACCCTGGTACTGTGTTATTTATTCGTCTTTTTCGGCGGATGGATGCTCTTTGACTTTGGCAGCCATTTCTATTTGGCGACAGGGGCTGTTGCCTTTGTCATCGCCGTGGTCGCAGTCATTCTCGTGGGGCTGGACGAGCGCATTCGGGCGCTGGAAAAGCAGCTCAAAGAGCAGGAGGAATAAGGCGCAAAACAGCAAACACCCGGCATGAATAAAATGAATGTATTTTTTGACGAAGTGGTAAAGTGACAGCGGCAGGTCCCCCGGTGGGGCCTGCCGCTGTGTTGTTTCTTTTTATTGGTCCTGAGGGGAAGCGTTGTCTCACTCCTCCAGCAGTGCCTCCAGCTCATCCATCAGCCCGTCGAACACCTTCAGGGCGTCGTTGATGGGGGCGGGGGTGGACATGTCCACGCCTGCACCCTTCAGCAGTTCGATGGGTGGCTTGGAGCAGCCGCCCTTGAGGAAGCCCAAATAGTCCTGCACGGCGCTGTCCCCCTCCCGGAGGATGCGGCGGCTCAGGGCGATGGCGGCGGCGTAGCCGGTGGCGTACTGGTAGACGTAGTAGTTGTAGTAGAAATGGGGGATTCTGGCCCACTCCAGGGCAATTTCCTCGTCCAGCACGATGTCCGGACCGAAGTAATCCCGGTTGAGCTGGCGGTAAATGTCGCAGCAGGCGTCGGCGGTGACGCCCTGGCCGCTCTGGGCCAGTTCGTTGATTTTCAGCTCGAACTCCGCGAACATGGTCTGTCGGTAGAGGGTGGTGCGGAACTGCTCCAGGAAGTAGTTGATGAGGTAGGCGCGCTTGGCCTTGTCGGTGGTGACGCTGAGCAGGTACTCCATCAGCAGGGCCTCGTTGCAGGTGGAGGCCACCTCCGCCACGAAGATGACGTAGTCGGAATAGACGGTGGGCTGGTTCTTGTTGGAGAGGTAGGAGTGCAGAGAGTGGCCCATCTCGTGGACCAGGGTGAAGGCGTCGTTGAGGGTATCGTGGTAATTCAGCAGCACATAGGGGTGGACCTTCGGCCCGGCGGAGTAAGCCCCGGAGCGCTTGCCCGCGTTCTCGTACACGTCGATCCAGCGGTTCTGGAAGCCCTCTTCGAGAATGGCGAGGTAGTCCTCCCCCAGCGGGGCCAGGGCCTTCCGGGCCAGCTCCTTGGCCTCTTCGAACTCCACGGTAAAGTCTACATCCGCCACCATAGGGGCATAGAGGTCGTAGAAGTGCAGCTCATCCACCCCCATCAGCCGCTTGCGCAGCCGGACATAGCGGTACATGGCGGGGAAGTTCTGGTGGACCGCCTCGATGAGGTTGTGATAGACCTCTTCCGGCACCTCGGTGCTGTCCAGAGCGGCGGCCAGGGCGGAGGGGTACTTCCGGGCGTTGGCGAAGAACCACTGCTGCTTGGCCTGGGCGCCCAGGGCGGCGGCGGAGGTGTTGCGGAACTGGCGGTAGACGCCGTAGAGGTTCTCAAAGGCGGATTTCCGCAGCGCCCGGTCGGTGGACTGCATCATGGGGATATAAGTGCCGTGGGTCAGGGTGTGGGGTTGGCCCTGGCCGTCGATGGCGTCGGGGAAGGTCAGGTCCGCGTCGTTGAGCATGGAGTAGATGTTCTCCGGGTCATCGGAAATTTGCCCCGCCTGGGCCAGCAGCTTTTCCTCCGCCGGGGAGAGGATGTGTTCCCGCTTGCGGCGGACGTTGTCCAGGCAGCGGCGGTACAGCTCCAGACCGGGGGTGGACTGGTAGAACGCCTCCAGCGTGTCGTCGGGGATGGCCAGCAGCTCGTTGGTCTCGAAGGAGCCTGCGGCGCTGACCTGGGTCAGCAGGTTCATGACCTGAGCGGTCATGGACTGGTACTTTGCCACGCGGGTGTCCTCGTCCCCCCGGCGGCAGACGTAGTTGATGAGGGCGTCGAAGGCCAGGCTCATCTCGTTGTCCAGCCGGAGGTAGGCCAGCAGCGTCTCGCCGCTCTCGCCCAATTTGCCCTCGTAGGCGGCGATTTGGGCGGGGTAGCCCTTGGCGGTCTCCAGGGCGGCGGTCCACGCCTCGTCGCTGGGGAAGATGTCCTCCAAGGCCCAAGTGTCGGCCTGGTTCAAATCTTTGCGTTCGGGAATAGACATAGTGCTTCACTCCTAATGTTGTGATAGAAAATACTGCAATGAAAAGAGGATGCTGCTCAAAGAAAATCCAGATCCCGCGTCAGCCGCACCGCCACGCCGATGATGCGGGCCGCGCCCGCGGCAAAGTCGGAGACAGGGACGATGCGGGGGGCGTAGTGGGGGTTTTCCGGCTGGAGGATGACCCAGTCCCCCTGGCGGTGGAACCGCTTGAGGGTGGCGTCCTCCCCGTCCACCATGCAGGCCACGATTTGCCCGTCCTGAGCGTCGGGCTGCTGGCGGATGAGCACCCGGTCCCCGGACTGGATGCCGGCGTTGCACATGCTGTCTCCCCGCACCTCCAGGTAGAAATACCCTTCCTGCTGGGGCACATCTGCCGCCATATAACCCAAAATCTCCTGCTGGGCCAGGGTGGGAATGCCCGCCCGGATGGTGCCCAAAATGGGCAGCAGCGTCTCCCCCGGCTGGGAAAGCGGGTCGATGGGCTGGGTTTTGGGAACGTCGTAGCCCTGGAGCCACAGGGGGTCCACCTCCAGCTTCATGGCCATTTCGGTGGCGACCCGTGCCTTAGGTTCCCGCTGGCCCAGGACGTAGCGGTTCAGCGTCTGGGGCTTCATGTCCAGCAGCTTGCCCAGCCGGTCATAGTTCAGCCCCCGCTCCTCCATAATCTGGAGCAGACGGCGGCCCAGAGTCTCGGTTTTTTCCATTTGACCGCCTCCCTTTCCGCCAGTATAACCATTTGACGTTATTTTAACAGAGAATATCACCAAACGCAAGGTTTTGTTTTCCCGATGGGCGGCCCGTGCAGACAGTTGAAAAGGCCCCCCGCTCCAGGAAAATATTAAGATAATGTAAAAAGAACTGTCGAAGTTTAAATTTATACAAACTGTGCGGAAATTGCCACTTGTAAACGGACGAGAATTATATTAAGATAGTATCTGAACAAATGAGAATTTTTTTCGTTCTTAGTTACGAAATACACAAAACAGGTGAACAAAATATGAACCTTAGAATTGGCATCGACATCGGCTCCACCACCGTTAAGGTGGTGGTGCTGGACGAGCAGAACAAGCTGCTCTTCCGCTCCTACGAGCGGCACTTCTCCAAGGTGCGGGAAAAGACCTGTGAGATTTTGGAGCGGCCGGAGGTGTACAACCTCCTGACCGGCCAGCAGGTCAAAATGGTCATCACCGGCTCCGCCGGACTGGGCGTGTCCAAGGCCAGCGGCGTGGACTTTGTTCAGGAGGTCTACGCCACCGCCGCCGCCGTGGACGAGTTCATCCCCAACACCGACGCGGTCATCGAGCTGGGCGGCGAGGACGCTAAAATCATCTTCTTCGGCGGCGCGCTGGAGGAGCGGATGAATGGCTCCTGCGCCGGCGGCACCGGGGCTTTCATCGACCAGATGGCCACCCTGATGAACGTCACCGGGGACGAGCTGGACCGGCTCTCCCTGAAACACGAAAAAATCTACCCCATCGCTTCCCGCTGCGGCGTGTTCGCCAAGAGCGACATCCAGCCCATCCTGAACCAGGGTGGGCGCAAGGAGGACGTGGCGGCCTCCATCTTCCAGGCGGTGGTGGACCAGACCATCGCCGGATTGACCCAGGGCCGGGAATTGAAGGGCAAGATCGTCTTTTTGGGCGGCCCCCTGCACTTCCTGATGGGCCTGCGGGAGCGGTTCGTAGAGACGCTGCACCTGGACGAGGAACACGCCATCTTCCCGGAGGACGGCGACTGCTTCGCCGCCATCGGCGCGGCCCTCTGTGCCACCGACTACCCGGACAAGCTGTTCGACGACCAGCTCAAGCTGCTGGAGGAGTCCCAGAACGCGGTTTCCAGCGTGGACACCGCCCCCGCCCTCTTCGAAAGCCAGGAGGACTATGACGCCTTCTGCCAGCGGCACAACGCCCAGCATCCCCCCGCGTATGACATCGCCACCTATACCGGCGACGCCTACCTGGGCATCGACGCAGGCAGCACCACCACCAAGCTGGTGCTCATCGCCCCGGACGGCGGCCTGCTGTATACGTATTACCACTCCAACCTGGGCAACCCGGTTTCCATCGTCAAAGAGCAGTTAGAGACCATCTACGGCCTCATCGGGGACCGCATCACCATCAAGGGCAGCGCCGTCACCGGCTACGGCGAGGACCTCATCAAAAACGCCTTCCGCTGCGACCTGGGCCTGGTGGAGACGGTGGCCCACTACAACGCCGCCGCCCACTTCAACCCCGACGTGGACTTCATCATCGACATCGGCGGCCAGGACATGAAGTGCTTCAAAATTCGCAACGGCGCGGTGGACTCCATCATGCTCAACGAGGCGTGTTCCTCCGGCTGCGGCTCCTTCATCGAGACCTTCGCCCGTGCCCTGGGCTATGACATCGCGGACTTCGCCAAGCTGGGCCTGTTCACCAAGAAGCCGGTGAACCTGGGGTCCCGCTGCACCGTGTTTATGAACTCCTCCGTCAAGCAGGCCCAGAAGGACGGCGCCAGCGTGGAGGATATCTCTGCGGGTCTCTCCATCTCCATCGTGAAAAACGCCATTTACAAGGTGCTGCGGATGTCCTCTGCCGACGACCTGGGCCAGCACATCGTGGTGCAGGGCGGCACCTTCCACAACGACGCAGTCCTCCGGGCCTTCGAGCAGGAGCTGGGCCGGGAGGTCATCCGACCCACCATCGCAGGCGTCATGGGCGCCTTCGGCGCGGCGCTGGCCGCCAAAAAGCTGGCGCTGGACAAGACCTCCCTGCTGACGGCGGAGGAGCTGTCCCACTTTGTCCACACTGCCAAGCCCGTCACCTGCAACGGCTGCACCAACCACTGCTCGCTGACAGTGAACACCTTCGACAATGGCCGCCGCTTCATCTCCGGCAACCGCTGCTCCAAGCCCCTGGGGGGCAAAAAGGTGGAGTTCCCCGACCTGATGAAGTACAAGTATCAAAAGCTGCGCTCCCTCCACGGCAAGGGGGAGGGCACCGGCGTCCGGGGCCGCATCGGTATCCCCTTCGGGCTGAATACCTATGAAAACCTGCCCTTCTGGTTCGCTTTCTTCACCAGCCTGAACTTCGACGTGGTCATCTCCCCGGAGTCCAGCCGCAAGCTCTACCTCAAAGGCCAGCGGACCATCCCCTCCGACACGGTCTGTTACCCCGCCAAGCTGCTCCACGGCCATGTGCTGAGCCTGATGGAGCAGGGGGTGGACGCGATTTTCTACCCCTGCATGAGCTACAACTTCGACGAGGGCACCAGCGACAACAACTATAACTGTCCGGTGGTGGCCTATTACCCCGACCTGATCGCCGCCAACATTCCCCAGCTCAAGCAGGTCAAATACCTGCACCCCTACTTTGGCCTGCACCGGCCCAAGGACTTCGAGAAGCGGGCGGCGGAGTACTTCAAGGAGGAGTTCAACATCCCCAAGAAGGAGACGGTGGCCGCGGCCAAGGCCGCTTACGCCGCCTACGACGCCTACAAAGAGGACATCCGCAAAACCGGCCAGGATTACATCGACTTCGCCCGCCGGGAGGGAATGCCCATCATGGTCATGGCCGGACGGCCCTACCACATGGACCCGGAGATCAACCACGGCATCAACGACCTGGTCACCTCCTTCCACTTTGTCCTCATCACCGAGGACGCGGTGGCCTACCACATGGACAAGGAACCCCGCACGGTGCTGAACCAGTGGACCTATCACGCCCGGATGTACAACGCCGCCCGGTACGTCTGCACCCAGCCGGACATGGAGCTGATTCAGTTGGTATCCTTCGGCTGCGGCGTAGACGCCATCACCACCGACGAAATGCGCTCCATCCTGGAGGACGGCGGCAAGCTCTACACCCAGTTGAAAATCGACGACATCTCCAACCTGGGCGCCGTGAAGATCCGTATCCGCTCCCTGCTGGCCGCGATCGAGGCCCGGAAGGAGCAGAAGTGACCCTTGAGCCTGTCGAAAAGCGACAGGCTCTCGACCAAAATCACGGATTTTGGTCGAATATGCGGCCCCGGCAGCGCACATCGTCGCCGCAAGCTCCATATCGCTCCCTTCCGCGCAAAGCGCGAAAGGTCGTTCATTCCGGCTGCGGCTCCTCTCCCAGCCAAACCCGCTTCGCTGGGCTTTGGCCGGGTCCCCATATGCGCACGTTTGGGGCCTCCCTGTGTGCTTTTGCCGGTACACGCCCGGCTAAAAGCACGAATTTCAATTTATTTTGTTGCTTACGCAACAAAACTCCTGCGGAGGGCTTCTAAAACTTCTCACGATACTTAATACCCTCAAGAATGACTTTTTTGACAATCTGACCTTTTTATTCTGAAAGGAACCCTATATGGCAGAATTAGTTTACAATGAATCGGGCCGTCTCCTGTTCACCAAGGAGATGAAAAAGGAGTACACCATCCTGATGCCCCAAATGCTGCCCATCCACTTTGAGATGTTCCGCCAGCTACTGCTGCTGGAGGGCTACAAGGTGGAGCAGCTAAACAACGACAGCCGCAACGTGGTGGACGAGGGACTGAAATACGTCCACAACGACACCTGTTACCCCGCCCTGCTGGTCATCGGCCAGTTTATGGACGCCATCAAAAACGGCGGCTACGACCCCCACAAAATCGCCCTGTTTATCACCCAGACCGGCGGCGGCTGCCGGGCCTCTAACTACATCCACCTGCTGCGCAAGGCGCTGAAAAAGGCCGGGATGGACTACATTCCCGTCATTTCCGTCAGCTTTGGCCTGGAGTCCAACCCCGGCTTCTCCCTGACCATCCCGCTGATTCAAAAGCTGGTTTACGGCATGATGTACGGCGACCTCATCATGAACGTGGCAAACCAGGTGCGGCCCTACGAGGCCAGCAAGGGGGACACCGACCTGATGGTCCAGGACTGGATCAAGGAGCTGGTGGACCGCTTCCAGCACGGCAAGGGCATGAGCCGCAAGGCAATGCGGAGCATTTTCGACGAAATTATCGCGGACTTTGAAGCCATCCCCATCACCGGAGAGGAAAAGGTGCGGGTCGGCGTGGTGGGCGAGATCTACGTCAAGTTCTCCGCCCTGGGCAACAACCACCTGGAGGAATTTCTGCTCTCCGAAGGAGCGGAGCCGGTGGTGCCCGGCCTGACCGACTTTATGATCTTCAAAATCTACAACCGCGTGGTGGACGTGGACATCTACGGCGGCTCCTTCGCCAAGAAGGAGGTCTGCGAGTTCTTCATGGGTTACATCCAGAAGTGCCAGCACGACATGATCGACGCGCTGGAGAAGTCCCGCTTCCGCGCCCCCGGCGACTTTGAGCAGCTACGGCAGTTGGTCCAGGGCTACCTGGGCGAGGGCTGCAAGATGGGCGAGGGCTGGCTGCTCACCGCCGAGATGCTGGAGCTGATCCACTCCGGCACCAACAACATCGTCTGCACCCAGCCCTTCGGCTGCCTGCCCAACCACATCGTGGGCAAGGGCATGATCCGGGCGTTGAAGGACAATTACCCGGAGTCCAACATCGTGGCCATCGACTACGACCCCTCCGCTACCAAAATCAATCAGGAAAATCGTATTAAACTGATGCTCGCCAACGGCAAGGCGATGGCGAAGAAGAAGAAACAGCAGCAAGAGGCGGCTGTTTGAGGGGTTAGTGACTAGTGGTTAGAATGGGCAAGAACAGCATTTTGTAACCGACCGCATCTCTCGCCTTCCCTGAAAGGGCAGGGAGGGGCAAAGCCCCGGAAGTGCCGCTTGACGGCGGAGGAGGGCCGCCGCCGTCAGGCGGTGGCGGTGGGGTTTCAGGCAGAGCCAACGAGAAGAATCCAGCAAAACGCGACCCCGGAGGGGATGACCTATGGCAAACCCCAGACAAACACCGGCCCACGCCATGGCCCTGCTGGAGCAGGCGGTGGCGGCCTACGGCCCCGATGAAAGCCACCACCCTTCCCTCCAGGCCATTGGCGACCAACTGGGTCTGAACCCTCTCCAGGTGCGCAAGCTGCTCATCACGGCCGGGGTGTACCATTCCGCCAAGGCGGAGCGGGTGCTGTCCCTCTACCGGGAGGGCCGGACAGTGGAAGAAATCATGGAGCAAACCGGCCTCTCCCGTGTGTCGGTCTATACCTATTTGCCCTATACCAGAGGGGTTTGTTCTACAGATGCAGACCCGGCAGAGCTGGCGCGGGAGGCTGCAATACGGCGGCTGGCGGCGGAGCCTACGGTGGAAAATCTGTGGGAGTCCCTGCTGCTGTTCCAGTCCTGCCCCTTCCACACCGCCAAGGGGCTGGAATTTTCCTACACCATCAAGGGCGGGGAGCTGTTCGTCAGCCGCAAGGAGAAATCCATCACCCGCAGCAGCGTGGAAATGGCCTTTCGGCGGGCGCTGGCGCTGGGGGAGGTCTCCGGCCCCAAAAAGCTGGGGGTGTTCGGCGCGTCGTACCTCTACCCGCTGTTCCTCCGGCTGGGGATCATCACCGCCGGGAAGGGAAAGTGAGCTTCCGCCGCCCCAAAGCGATAGAACAACAAACCCCCGCTGGAATCCCGGCCTTTCGGTTGGATTCCAGCGGGGGTTGTATTTACGCCTGTTTCGCCGGCTTCTGCTTCCGGCGGCGACGGCGTTTGTGGGGCGTTTTGGTCATCACTGTGGCCACGCCGCCCACCTTGCACAGGTGGAACAGCTCCTGGCCGAAGGACTGATCGTAGACGGACAGCGCGCCCGTGTACGGCCCCTCCGGGGTCTCCTCCAACGTCAGGCAGGAGTAGTAGCGCCCGTGTTCCACGCAGCGGCTGCGGGCCACGTAGCGGTTCCCCACCTGATACCAGGTACCGCTGCACAGGCACTCCTCACATTCGGGACAGCGGTAGACCCGGGCGCTGCGGCTTTTCAGGCAGTCCTCCGGGGTGCGGAATCGTCCGCAGTCCCGCTGCACCACCGGCTCCAGCTCCGGCAGCGCTGCTTCCAGCGAGGTCTGGGCCAACAGAGCGGCCTGCCGCCGCTTCTCCTGCCGGAACGCCTCTTCGCCTGCGCACAGCTCTTCCTCCGTGGGCAGGGTGTGGAACCGGCGTATCATCTCCGCGCCGATCCTGGCGGTGTAAAAGGCGTCGTTCCCGGCGTCGTGGTACTCCAGTTGAGCTTCCAGCCCCAGCGTCGCCACCGCGTCCTTCAACGCCGTCTGCTGGTCGGTGTGGGCCACCATCAGGTCGTAGGCCCGCTGGAGGTCGTAGATCTCCAGGTCCAGGTACTCCTCCAGGCCGTACCAGCAAAGGTTCATGTCCAGCACCCGTGCGTCACAGCCGCCCCAGGTGAAGAACACCGGGTCCTCTCCACACCAGCGGAAAAAGTCGCGGACGACTTTCCGGAAGGGGGCTGCATTTTTCAGCTCGTTCTGGTCCAGCGGGAGAATCTTCCGCACCCGATGGTGCAGCCGCTTGTGGATGGTGGGGCGCACATAGGCAGAAAAGGCCGCTCCCCATTCCTCCCAGCTATCCAGCCGCCAGGCGCCGATTTGTATGATCTCGTCCAGCTTGTCCGCTTCGCTCCGGGGATACCCCTGGTTCCATTCCAGGTCAAAGAAAATATAACTCATAGCAGAACTTGTTCGGTCTCCCATCTGGGCGGGCCAAAGCGCCTTCGCCCATAATATCTCATCCTACTTAGTATCCGCTATCCTGCCCTTTTTGTCAATGACATCCCCGCATTTTTTCGCAAAAATTTTTGAGAAACCGAAAAAAAGTAGTTGACATTCCGGCCCTTAGCCGTTATAATAATCGTTGTTGTGAGTGACGCTTTTCCAAGCGTACCTATGGCGGCGTAGCTCAGTTGGCTAGAGCATTCGGTTCATACCCGGAGTGTCACCGGTTCAAATCCAGTCGCCGCTACCATCTCCCTCTGGGACGCATCTCGTCCCGGAGGGAACACAACTTAATTTGGCCCGTTGGTCAAGAGGTTAAGACACGGCCCTTTCACGGCTGTAACATGGGTTCGATTCCCGTACGGGTCACCACGAATGAGAAGTGTCTTTCCCCTTCTCATTCCTTTGGAGGCTTAGCTCAGCAGGTTAGAGCGCTTGCTTCACACGCAAGAGGTCGAGAGTTCGAGTCTCCCAGTCTCCACCACAGGGGAATCAAGCGAACCCTACCATATACTTTATTGGTACATTGTTCGTTTTGGCCCTTCCGCTCCCAAAGGAGTAACGAAAAGCGCCGAGTTTAGCACTCGGCGCTTTTCGTTTTTTGTTCTCTACATCGCATTCTCCGAGTTCAAGTAAACATACATCATCGCCAGAAACTCCCCTGTCTCCGGCTTATGTGCTAGTGGTCTCCCTGCAATCTCCGCCATGTATGCTGGATTTGCCTCCCACGCCCGCCTGATTACGGTCCGCAGGTTCCGCTCCACCGCTGTCCAGTTCTTTCCGGTGGCCTGTCCTACCGGTGCGTAGATGCACCGCGCAAGGGCGGTCAACCGCGCTGGTTCCTCCAATGCCAGCCGGAGTGCAAGGTACATTTCCCGGCAGCCCGTGTAGTTAGGACAGATACCCAAGCGGTGCAAAGTAGTTTCGATTTTGTTCATGGTGTTTACCTCCCGAAAATATTTCAGGATGATAATAGACCATATTTGCTCTCTTTTGTTAATTTTCGACAAAGGAAGTGCTAATCCGCCAAAACAAGTGCCAAACCGACAAAAATCGACATGGCAAGCAAAAGGGCCGCACCGGAGCAATCCGATGTGGCCCTTGCCATGCGCTCGTGCGCGCATTTTAACACGCGGGTGCGTTAATCGTGTGTTGAACGCGCGTGTTGGTTTGCGCGTTTTCGCAATCAGCTGTTAGGCAGTACTACCACCAGAATGGGGCTGTTCTTTGTGTACCCAGATGTCAACGCAACCTCTGTGTATGTACCCTTCCCGGCGGTCATCTGCTCCGCCCAGTTGTGGCAGGCGTAGATGATACCGTCCCCACCGCAGACGGCAATGTTGCTGTCCTGAATATAGAAGGCGCCCTTAACCTTATACTTGCTTGGTAGGGCAGCGTAGTTTTTCGCGCCCACGTAAGTCACGGCGCATTTGGTCAAGTCCAGGTTATTGTATCCGGTCATGGACTTGGCGATGGTCGTCTTGGTTTTCAGGATGTCGCCGGATGCGGCGGCCTTGTGGCTGATCCGCTTCCCATCCGGGAGGATTCCTGCCAGCACCGCCACGCGAGTAGCCGGGATAGAGCAGTTGACCTTTTTATCCTTCATGGCTGTTGGCCATGTGTAGGACCCGCTCACGTGCTTACAGCCCAGGCAGGATTCGTATACATCCGCCACGTTTGCCGCCGCCAGTTCCAGCGGCGTCTTTTTCGCCGTGTAGACATCCAGGTCAGTCAGGTTCAGCCAACCCACTCCGGATTTAAGGTAGCCGTAGGGAGACTTCACCTCGGTGATGGTGTAGGTGCCTTTCTTTGCCGTCCCCGCCTTTGTCACGCCGTCTGTGGCGGTGTAATAGGCGGTGCTGGAGGTCAGGGACACCATAAACGGCACGGGATACCGGGGGACACCGAGGTAATCGTATACCTTGTAACCGTCATTTTTGTCCACCAGCGCTGTGGCATTGGCGTAAACGGAGAAGGCCCCCAGTTGGGAATCCTCATCGTTCCAGGACTTCCGAACCCGGAAGAAGGCTTTGTAGACGGTGTTCCCGTTCTCATCAAAAACGATGTAGTCCGGGTTCTCGTCCACCACGGCCACGGCGTTGGCCAGAACCTCATAGGCCCCCAACTGTGTGCTGGCAGTGTTCCAGTCTTTTCGTACTCTGTACATTCAGCCCACCTCCCGTTACTTAATCAAGAAGTTCTTCCACTTCTTGTAGGCGTCCACATAGCCCTCCTGCTTGTCGCCGTTCCAAGTGACCTCGTAGTACATCCCATCTGAGACAGTCGTGGACAGGAGGGCCTTGTTGTTCTGGAGAACTTTGACCATCCAGACAATAAACACGTCTGCCGCCGTGATATGTCCGTTTTTGTCGGTGCTATCGGCCTGCGAATTGAAATAATCCACAACGGCCTGAATCGCTTTCGCCCGAAATTCGTTTTCCTGCATGGTATTCCCCTCCTATCAGGTCGTCAGAATCGCGGTCCAGGTATTCTGGCCGCAGATCCCGTCAACAGTCAGTCCTTGGGCGGTTTGGTATCTCTCAACCGCTGATTCGGTCTTGCTGCCGAAAAGCCCGTCGGTGGATAGGCTGGAACTTTTGCTCTCTTTTACCTTCAACAGCGCCTGGAGACTCGTCACCTCAGCTCCGCTGCTGCCGTTTTTCAGCGTGGAAAGTGTACTCACGTCAAACCCTCCTGTGGTCGTAGTCGTTTCTGTTGTCGTGTTGGTTTCGCTGGTGTTGTCTGTGCTTCCGGGCAGATTGTACATGTAATTCATGTCGCATCTCCCGGAGACTCCACTGACGCTGCCGGAGCTGGAATACTGCCAGATGTCATACGAAACAGGGCATGTGCAGCTACTGGCGTACTGCGCTGCCCAAATCGAGTAGCTGGTAAGCTCCTCGGCGTTGAGCTGCGACTTGAACCAACTGGAGGAGGCATAGATTCCAGGCAGATACCCGGCAGCTTCGATGACACTGGCGAACTTCTTGCAGATGCTCGTCCGCTTGGCGGTGGTCAGCGCAAGAATCTTCGCCTCATACTCCTGGTCAAAGTAAATCGGCAGATCCAGTTCTTTATCTCCGACACACTCCAGGCAGGTTTCTGCCTCGGCTTTCGCGCCGCTGGTAGTTGTCGCGTAGCTGTACCAGTATACTCCGACAAGCAAACCAGCAGCTTTCGCACCAGCGTAGTTCGTTTCAAACTTCGGGTCTTTTTGGCTGGTGGACGACCCATATCCAGCACGAATGATGGCAAACTTGATGCCGCTTGCTGCGGCCTTTTCCCAATCGACGGCGCCTTGCCACTTCGACACGTCGATTCCACGATAGATAACGCTGCTCATCCCAGCAACCCCGCTTCGGACATCTGTCCGGCCTTTTCAGCGATAGCCCCCAAGTTGTCCTCATAGAAGGTCACAGCTTCCTCAATAGTCATGTTCTCCTTCTCAGCGACTTCTCCCGCGTCATATCCGATAGCGTAAGCCCTAATGATGTCGGCTCTCGTTTCTTCGGTCATAGTGCGTTCCTCCTTACTCATTCGTCGGTGGTAGTTTCGTCAGCAGAGTCGCCTTCATCGACCTCTTCATCGGTTTCCTCGTTATCAGTTTCCTGCTCGGTATTCTCCTGTGTGTCATCGTATGCTTCCGATGCGTCAGAAGCGGTGTCAGACTCAGTAGCAGTCGGTTCATCAGTGATTTCGTCAACAGAGGCGGTGTCCTCGGTTTCGTCAGTGACGCCATCGTTGCCAGTGTCATCTTCTTCCTGCTCAGCAGCCTTCTGCGTGACAGTTCCGATAGCATCCGCGATAGCGGCAACGGCTTCGGAGAGAGTGGCCGATGTGGTCTGCTCATCCGTGGAGCCGGTGGTCACAACGATGCCAAACAGCGCGGTCAAGCGCTCCGGCGCAAGGTCCGGGTTGATTTTGCAAAAATTCTCCAATATGGACATAATCTCCATCGCGCCGATGTAAGAGCAGACCGCCGCCGCAGCCGGGATGGAGATGCCCAGGTCAATGAATCCCTGAGCATAGTCCGCCAGGCAGCCCAGAGCCATGAGCAGAATCAGGCTTGCTTTCTTATACAAGCCCTCCCGCATGACAGTGGAAGAGAGCGTACCGGTGGCGGCACCCTTAACGATGCCGGTGATAAAGTCCAGCGCAATAAGCGCAAAAGCAACTAAGTACATCATAAAAATTCCTCCTTGTAGGTAAGTTGTAGTAAGTGCGTAGTAAGTAGCTTGTTCGTTGCTCGTTCGAGGGCTTGTTCAATTTCGCTCAATTACTCAACCGGATTTGGCAAAAACTCAACTGAATTAGCGGAATAGTTGAACTAATTAAGCGAAATGTCAACTCGTGCTTGAGTAAACCTTGATTGAATTGAAGTAAGCCCCGCATTTTTGCGACTAAAATTCAGTCGCAATTTGGCCGCAATCTTGTCGCAATTAAGACGCAATTCGGCTTGTGACCGGCATGAATGTCGGCCACAAATCCTTTACTCGTCTGCCTTATAGAAGTCGTTCTTCGCAAGGCGCTCGTCATAAACACGGTTGATGTTTGCAACAGCGTGAACAGCTCTGCTGTTCGGATACTCCGGATGTTCTTTGCAATAGCGTTCGTACTCATCAATCTTCGTAAGAACTTCAATGAAGTCCTCGCGTGTATGCGGAAGATTCCTCATCAATTCCACGTTAAAACGCAGAATGTTCTCCCGCAGTGCATCGGCGTTCCGTTCGTCTTCGACCTGCACCCGTTTTTCCAACCGGGTGTTAGTCTGTTCTTGCTGTTGCTTCAGCTCCTGAATTTCCTTGAGAACGTCGGCGTTCAACGCTTTGCCGAGCCACGAAGCAAACGCGCCCCACGGATTCAGTTTAATAGGGGCAACCTGAACCAGTGTCAGCAGCAGCAGGAACCCGCCACCGCTATAGGTCACAACTTCCGCCAGTGTTATGCTCATCGGTTTCACCCCCCCTCTCTCACCTCTTTTTGTTCATTCTAGTTCAAAGGACCGGCAATGACCGGCAATCTTTGCACAGCAAAGTCAGCGCCCAGTAAATCGCTGAAGCGCTGCCTTTTTCTTTTTTGCCCAACCTCACGGTCATGCGTCAGCATTTTTTCCTCTCATTTTGATCTGTTGCACCGTTCGTGCCAGCTCCAATGCGCGAAGCTCGTCATCGTCGCAGTCCGCATAGGGACTGCAATAATACTCCGTGCGGTCAATCTCCTGTTGTATCTGGTCGATGGTCTTTCCCTCGTTGTCCTGGATGTAGAGCAGCAGGTCGAAGATATGGCCCCACAGCCGGTTGATGATCTGGAGCTTGGTGCGGTAGTCGCGCTGTTCGGCTGCGGTGGCAGGGCTACACATAGTCCTCCCCGGTGATTTCGGCGTATTCATCCTCGGTAATCCAGCCCTTGACGACGGCGTTCCTGACCTGATTCTTGGACCAGAGACCAGCGGCATAGTAGCCCTGGACCTTGCTGTATTTCGCGCTCATGGTTACTCCTCCTCGCTTTCCTCGGTGGTGGTGGTTTCGTCGTCGTCCTCCTCCAGCTCAACGTCGGTCATCATGGCGATGTAGTCCACATTTGCTTGCAGGACGGCGACGGCGGCCAGGTTGTCCTCTTGTTGCCGCTGCTGCCTCACGCTGGTTTTCATCTTCTGTACGATGCTCATTGTTTTCGTCCCCTTTCCACAGGTCTTTATAGTGTTTGTCCATACGTTTCAAAAGGTTCGCGCTGTTGCCGTGCTGGGCGTGGGCGCGCCACGACTGGTAACAGCCGTCAACCTTTCGTTTTGTGATTTTCCCTTGCTTTGCCATGGCAACCATGCGGCGGAGTTTCTTCCTCTCCCCCTTGACGTTGGCCGGGTCTATGATGCGGACGACCTTGCCAGTGCTGGTCAGACGGTGGGTAAAGCCCAGCAGCTTGATTCCGTCCTTCAAAGGGTAAATCCGGGTTTTGGTCGGGTGCAGCTCAAACTCCATGCCGCTGAGATACTGCGCTATCTGCCGGTAGCAGGTTTCGAGGCATTCCCGGTTCTCGTGGATGAGGATAAAGTCATCCATGTACCGCAAGTACCATTTGATACGCAGTTGTTCCTTGACGAAGTGGTCAAACGGACTGAGGACAGATATTCCGGCGATCTGTATCATCTGGCTGCCGGGGTTATATCCCACGTCGCCCTCATACTGATTCCGCAGTATGCTCTCTGTCCGCTCGTAGATAGTTGGCGGGAGCTGCTTTGCGAAGGTGGCCTCTGCTACGGCATGGCTCATGTTGGGGTAATAGCCGCGTATGTCGCCTTGCAGAACATAGCCGTCGGTTCCGTGTTTCCGGTAAAACTCGTGAAGGAACTGGTCGAGAATGTCCCTCGCAAAGTCGGTGCCTTTCCCTTTCTGACAGGCTGCATTGGTGCGGATGAACTGTTTACTCATGGCCGGGTATATCACGTTGTCATTAAGACTGCGCTGATACACACGGTCACGAAAGGCGATGCTTACGGCCTCGCGTGGTTTTGGATGCGTGATAAGGATTTTCTTCTGTGGGCGGGCTTTGTAGGTTCCGTCCTTTAGCTGCTTTTCCAGCCGCAGGGTTTCTTCAATTCCGTTCAGGCAGTAGTGCGCCACAGAATCTTTCCATCCCACGTTTGCCTTGCACCTGTACATGGACTGATACAGTGCGTCAAACCCTATCACGCTTTCCAGGAGTTCATCATCTTTTGATTTGTTCATAATGTGCTTATGAGAGATTAAAATGGGTCTGCGCCGTATATAGCTCCCATATGCCCCCTTATGGGGTAGATGCTTGCATCGGCACAGTGTTGTTTAGCCTTTCGGCAGGGATTTCGGCTCCTTGTGTTAATTGTTCGGGTACACCGGCCCTACGGGTCGGCTATTCATACCCTTATGCACACAATCCGGGGCGAAGCGATTCGCGTTGCTCGCGTTGTTGTTGTTGACGTTGCCGGAGCTGTTCACGTACCACGTATTGTAAGCGTTGCTACGATTCGCGGAGCGCAAACGGACGTTCTGCGCTGAATAGCCTACATCCCATGTTTACCCGCGCCTGCGCGTTTGCGCGCGTATTTTAACACGCGCGAGCGTTAGGCGCGTTGTTTCCGCGTGTTTGTTTCTGGTCAGCGTACCGGCGGGTGTCCGATTCTTTCCAGCTTTTGAGCAGGTTTCGGACATCCACTGTTTTCTGACCCCAATATTTAATCCTCTTTGCCTTGAGGTGAAAAAGCCGCTGCGCCATTTGCATGAGGGCCAACAGCTTATTGCACTTCCTGATGGCTCGTTCTTGGAGGTCTTTCCTTTCAGCCCGTTTCGCCGGGTTGACCTGCCCGTTGCCGTCCGTGACCCGGATGCTGTTTGCCTCCCACGCCAGCAGGAAGATGTCTTTCGCGGTAGCAATAATATCGTCGGTCATCGCGCTTTGGTACTCCGGCAGAAAGACCTTTTGGTTGCTGCAAATCTTGATGGTGTAGATTGCAAGGTCGTTGGCCTTTGTGAAAACCTTCATCTTGCGCTGGCCGCGCTTTCCTTCTGGTACTGACATTTTGTCTCCTTTGGTCATCCCCGGCATCCGTGGGTGCCGGGGATTGCAGATTAGCAGATGACACAAGCCGGGGCGAAGCGATACGCGCTGCTCGCGTAGGGGATGCCGTAGACGCTGCCGGAGCTGTTCACGCACCACGTAAGGTAAGCGCTGCTACGAAGCGCGGAGCGCAAACGGACGTACTGCGCTGAGGTCTGCGCGTTGATGGCATAGGTGACAGGAAAAGCCCCGGTCACACCGGTTTCGATGGTCTCTGACGAGCCAGTCGCCAGCTTCCAATATTCCCAGTAGTCGCCCTCCACACCGGCGAGCTGCGGAGTGATGAACTGCTGCTCCAGGGAGGGGAGGAAGAACGTGTCGTAGGTGTCCTCGCTTGTGCCGTCGGCTGCGTCGGAAA
>JAJQCW010000049.1:0-5294 GCA_021202515.1 Clostridiales bacterium
CCGGCTAAAAGCACGGATTTCAATTTATTTTGTTGCTTACGCAACAAAACTCCTGCGGAGGGCTTCTATAACTTTTCGTTGCACTTAATTCGCAGGAAATGACTTTTTTGACAATCTGAAATCCCCAGCCAAACTGGGGATGTTTGTTGTTCCTGCTTGGCGGCGCAAAAACAGCTCACACGAGGCAGGTCGTGTGAGCTGTTTAAAAAGTTGGCACTTGTGGATTCAATTTGTGTTGAGCAGCGTTATTTCTCGTATTTCTCAAAGTAGCCTTTGTCATGGAATGCGAACTCCTTGCTTTTCACCCGCAGGGAGACCGCAAAGGGCAGCAGGATCAGACAGACGGCAATGCCCAGGAAAATGCCGATTCCCCCGATGACCTGAACCACTGTTACAGAGTGACCCGTCAACCACTTGAGCGCCGCCGTGCTGAGCGGTATCAATACGCACCAGGAAGTGACCAGTCCCGGCCCATAAGCGGTCTTTTTGCCCTTCTCGTGGTAGCGTCGGTACATGAGAATACCGCTTCTGGTATGGTTGATGGTCTCCCCCAACCCAAAAAACAGCACCAAAGTGACCGCACTCGGCTCAATGACCTGGGTATTGATGGTCAGCAAAATCACGACGATTTCAGCCCCCAGGTTTGTGACCATATTGGTGCAGCGATTTTGCGGATAGGCCATCGGCTCCTTTGACCCGAAGCCCAGGTTGTTCATATAATAGAAACCAGCCGGGAAGGAGTTTTCCTCGAAGATGTGCATGGGAACGGCAATGGCCAGCATACCGACCAGCTTGCGGCTCATCTCCCAGGTATCCCAATTCCAGACCAGCGCACAGGCCATGACAACGCCCAGAAAATAGACCGCATACAGCCACATCTGGTCGCACCATCTGCTGAATCCCTTTTTCAAATGAACACACCCCTTTTGCTGCGCATAAAAATCCAAACGAACGATCCGCTACAGCTTTCATCACATAGTATTATACTCCCGATGAATCCTCTGACAAACAACAGTTTTTCGATTTTGTCGCATGATGTACCCATCGTATCGCAATGTAAAGCCTGCTCCATTCCCTGCACGCCGTTTAACCGTCGCTCAGGGAGCGAAAGATCCGCACCAGCATGATGACCGCAGCGATGGCCAGCACGAACTCGGCAACCAGTTGGGCGTAGGCCAGACCGTAAAGGGGCCAAATCCAGTTCAGGATGAAAAGCGCAGGGATTTCCAGAACGACCTTGCGGAGAATGGCAAAAATCAACGCATTTCGGCCCATTCCGCAAGCCTGAAAGACGCCCACCGCCAGAAAATCAATGTCCAGGAATGGGATTGCCAGCGCCATTCCATAGAGGAAAGCTCCGCCGTAGGCAATAACGGATTCGTTTTCCATAAACAGGCCGATGATCCCGCTGCCCTGGGTGAAACAAAACGCTGCACCAATGGTCATAAGCGCCAGGGAGATCCCTCCGGCAAAGGTGACGACCTTCTTCATGCGGCGATAGTTCTGGCTGGCATAGTTGTAACTGACCAGCGGCATGATGCCCTGGGAGAATCCCATCGCCACATACATGGGCACCATAGCGATTTTGTGGGCGATTCCCATGGCGGAGACCGCGTTGGCCCCAAACGCGGCGGTGAAGTTGTTTAAGACCGTCATGCCAGTGACATTGAGCAGGTTTTGAATGGCTGCGGGGATACCCACATTGCAAATCTGGAGGAAAATTTGCCTGTTCCAACGGAAATTCCGGGGCGAAATGCTGACGAAAGTTTTGCCCCGCCGGACAAAAAGCAACACGAAAAAGTACAGACAGGCCACGCAGTTGGACAGGAAGGTGGCCAGGCCCGCACCGGCGGCCCCCATGTTGAGGCCCCAGGGCAAAATAAACACCGGGTCCAAAACGATATTCAGCAGGCACCCGCTCATGGTGCCGATGCTGGCGTTCATTGCCGCCCCTTCGGAGCGGACCATGTTTGCCATAACCACGTTGAGGATTGCGGGAGCGGCCCCGCAGGTGACCGTCCACAACATATAATCAGAAGTGGCGGCCCAGGTGTCGGCGGAGGCTCCGAGAATGGTCAGCAGCGGGGCCTTCAACAGGGTACAGCCAACAGAGAGGACCAAACTGCAAAACAGGGCGCAGTAAAAGCCCATTGCCGAGGTTTTTCGCACCGTATCATAATCTTTTCGCCCCAGCGAACGGCTCATCAGGCTGGAGCTTCCCACGCCGAACAGGTTGTTCAGCGCATTGAAGGCCAGCAGCACCGGGGAGGCCAGCGTCACGGCGGCAGTTGCCACCGGGTCATTCAGCATCCCGACAAAGTAGGTGTCGGCCAGGCTGTACAGCACCATCACAAGGGAGCTTGCCACCGTGGGGACCGCCATTCTGACCACGGCTCTCGGCACCGGAGTTCGTTCAAAGAGTTCGATTTTTTCCTGTTCTGTCTTTGCAGCCATACTGTGTTATCCCCTGCTTTTTATTGGATGAAATATCTATTCCATTCGTACTTTCTATTATACAGCGCACGAAACGAAGCTGCAAGCATTATTATAGCAGTCCTGTCATACCCAAACAAGGCTCAATCGTACAAAATAGCTGCCCATTCATTATGTAGAGCAGCCCGAAGGCTGCCCCAGACTGACACCGGTTCGTCCTCCTCCAAGGCGAGGCAGAGAACGGCATCTTGCCTGACGAGAGTCTGCCAAAGTGGAACAGGACCGCTTTTTCTGCTTTCTACCTTATGCGCCGCAGGCGTCCAGCATGGTTTCCGCCAGGATGCCGTAGCCGCGGGTGGGGTCGTTGACGAGAACGTGTGTCACCGCCCCCACCAGCCGCCCATCCTGCAAAATGGGCGAGCCGGACATCCCCTGAACGATGCCACCGGTGGCTTCCAGCAGCTCAGCGTCCGTTACCTGGAGCAGCAGGTTCCGGGTCTCCGAGGCCGCCGCCGGATAAAGCCGCAGAATCTCCACAGAATACTCCTTGACCTCATCGCCATCTACGTTACAGAGGATGGTGGCCTCGCCGGTGCGGATCTGGCTCCGCTCTGCCACGGGCAGCGACTCCCCCTCTATCTCCTCATAGAGCTGTCCGAACACGCCGCAGTCGGTGTTTGCCGTCAGGCTGCCCAGGTCCTGCGTCAGGTCAAAAGTGCCGTGGAGCTGTCCCGGATGGCCGCTGCTCCCCACAATGGCGCTGGTCACGGTGGCGCTCATAATGCTGCCGGTTTTCATCGGCATCAGAAGGCTGGTGTCCACATCGTTGATGCCGTGGCCCAGGGCGCAGAACCGCCCTGTCGTGGGGTCGTACCAGGTGACGGTGCCGATGCCCGCCATGGAATCCCGCACCCAGGCCCCCAGCTTGTAGCTGCCGTCGGCCAGACAGGGCGCGGCCTCTGCGGTCACCTCCAGCCGCCGCCCGGACCGCAGGGCAGTGACCGCCAGTGTTTCTCCGCTCTGCTGGCGCAGAATCGTCTCCACCTCCTCAATGGTGTCCACCTGCTGCCCGTCCAGTTGGGTGATGATGTCCCCCACCTTCAAGCCGCTCTCCCTGGCCGGGGAATAACTTCCCTGTGCGGTGGCGATCTCCTCCAGCCCCACCACCATGACGCCGTGGGAAAACAGCTTGATGCCCACTGTTTTGCCCACCGGCACCAGCCTGGTCGGCTCCGTCTGCCCGGAGCATCGGACAGCCTGCGTGTTCCAACGCTGTCCGACGGCAATCAGCAGGAGCGCCAGCGCCAGGACCAGCGCCATCCCAAGCAGGACGGCGGTGTGTGCTGCCTGTTTTTCTTCCTTCATTCTCCATCCCTCCATCAGCGGCCTACTCTGCGGAAAAACGCACCATTTTAGGAGCATTTTTCTGTTTTACAGGCCAAATCACGCTGCCAGATTACTATTTCTCGCTGAGACGAAAAAAACCGCGCCGCCGCTGCCAAAGTCGGGCAGCGTTGGGCGCGCCAAGCGTCGGCGGAACTGCGCCGCCGTGCATGGAAACTTTTCATTGGAGAAATTCTCCTTCGGGCAAGAAATTTTTCCCAATGAAAAGAACATGAAATTGCCGTTTTTCGCTTGTGTTGCCCCGCCTTTCTGTGGTACAATGAGCTTCAATCTCAGATAGAAAGGCGGATGCGGAATGAAACGATTGACGGCGATTTTTCTGGCAGTGTGCATGGCGCTCTCGGTCAGTGCCTTTGCCCTGGCGGACGGCACTGGTACAGAGGTCAAGGGCTATCTTGTGCTGGGCGAGGACCTGACAGATCAGGAACTGGAAACGGTGCTGTCCTACCTCCAGGTGGAGGACATGGACGACTATGTGGTCAGCTACACCACCAACGAGCAGGAACACGAAGCCTTCGACAGCTACCTCAGCGCTTCGGTGGTGGGCAACCGCGCCCTGTCCTCCATCCTGCTGGTCCCCGGCGAGGAAGGGGACGGCATCTCTGTCACCTCTTATAATATCACCTACTGCACGGTGGAAATGTACCAGAACGCGCTGATCTCTGCCGGCGTGGAGGACGTGGCCATCTACATCGCCGCGCCCTACGCCGTCTCCGGCACCTGCGCGCTGGTCAGCGCCATGAACGCCTACTCCACCCTGACCGGGGAGGAAATTTCCGAAGCCAGCGCCGACGCCGCCGTGGACGAGCTGGTGACCACCGGCGAGCTGGGCGACGCTATTGGCAGCAACGACACTGCCGCGGAGCTGATCGCCCTGCTCAAACAGCAGTTGCTGGAGCAGGACCTGAACGAGGACGAGCTTTCCGAGGCCATCGACGACGCCTGTGAAGAGATGGGTGTGACCATCGACGACGACCTGAAACAGGAAATTATCGACCTGCTTCTCAAGCTGAAGAATGTGGACATCGACGTGGACGCCCTGGCCCAGCAGGCCGGTCAACTCTACGACAAAATCAGCGAAACCATGGATTCCATGGGCATCACCAGGGAATCGGCGCTGAACTTCTTCCAGAAGGCGCTGCAATTCGTGCAGAACCTGCTCAGCAGTCTGTTCGGCAGCGGCGAATGAGTGTTTCCAGCGGGGAACCCCCGCTGAACAGGCAAAAAAAGACCCGGCGATTCAACCTCTCGCCGGGTCACTTCTGTTCGTTGTCCAAGGGTCCTTACCTCAACTTTTCATCGGGTTCATTCAGGACTATTCACTGCGCCGTCACTGATGGCTGTTCTGCATTGTTCTTTGGTCTCAGTCCTTTCTTCCGTCGTCTAAGAAATCTTGAGCACACGCTTCATAGAACGCGCCTCCTTCACAGGCGGAATGTGGATAGGGACGAACTTAC
>JAJQCW010000049.1:5394-13624 GCA_021202515.1 Clostridiales bacterium
GTGGATAGGGACGAACTTACTTGTACATTGGACCGTACCTCCTGTGTTACTGAATAGCTGACCTGAAATCATACCACATAACACATCATCCTCTCAAACGGTCAAGCGGATGGGGCGGAAGGAACATCGCTGCTTGACGGAACAGCTACCGTTTTCACTGCGTCTTGGGAACCGACCCCTTTCTGTAGTGAATTTTGTATCCTCTTTTGGATGAATAAAGGATACCACAGATCTGCTTATTTGTCAAGTGTTTTGTAAAAAAAATTTATTAAGTTCGAGATGAGAACAATTCGTGCCGACGGGAGGCATTTCTATGACAAAAAACATCATAATGGACATGGGGAATGTGCTGCTGGACTTTGACCCGCAGGTACCTTTGGACCTGTACTGCTCCTCCCCGGAGGAAAAGGAGCTTGTGCGGCGGGAGCTGTTCCAGGCCCCGGAGTGGCTGATGGCCGACCAGGGGCTGATCCGGGACTGCGAGCGGTTCGACTGCATCAAAGACCGGGTACCGGAAGAACACTGGCCCGCGCTGAAAGCCTGCGCCGACAACTGGTGGGTGTGTATGCACAACCCCATCCCCGGCGCGCTGGACTTTCTCCACGACTGCAAGGCGGCGGGGTACGGGCTGTACCTGCTCTCCAACGCCTCCGACCTGTTCTTCACCTACTTCCCGGCCTTCTGCCCGCTGGAGTTCTTCGATGGGGCGGTGATCTCCTGCCAGGAGAAGCTGCTGAAACCCGCCCCGGAGATTTATCGGCGGCTGCTGGAGCGGTATCACCTGGAGCCGGAGACCTGTTACTTCGTGGATGACCGCCCGGACAATGTGGCGGCGGCCCAGGCTCTGGGCATGGGCGGTCATGTGTTCCGCATGGACTACCCCGCCATTCGCCGGGAACTGGGGATGAATCCATGAAAAAGGTCGCGGTCATTAACGACCTGTCCGGCTTCGGGCGGTGCTCCCTGACTGCCGCCCTGCCGGTGCTGGCCGCCATGGGGACGCAGCCGGTGCCGCTGCCCACGGCGCTGCTCTCCGCTCAGACGGGCTACCCCAACTACACCTATTTGGATTTAACCGACCAGATGGACGGCATCCGCCGGGCGTGGCAGGGGATGGATGCTCAATTCGACGGCATTTCCACCGGTTTTGTGGCGGACCCGGCCCAGTTTGCCCAGCTCAACGCCTTTTTAGACGCCTTTCAGCGGGAGGACACCCTGGTACTGGTGGACCCGGTGATGGGGGACGGAGGCCGCGCCTTTGGGATGTTCAGCCCGGACCTGCTGGACGGGATGAAGGGGTTGTGCCGCCGGGGAACGCTGCTGGTCCCCAACCTGACGGAGTGCTGCCTGCTGACCGGCTGGGATTATGCCGCGCTGACCGCCCATCAAGGAGAACCAGATTACACCGAGCGGGTGACCGCCTGCGGCGAAGCCCTCCGCCACCCCGGACAGACGGTAGTCATCACCGGGGTCCAGGTCCCCGGCGAGGGCGGCAAGCCCGCTGTTGGCAACCTGGCCCTGTGGGACGGCGGGGCCTTTTTCCTGGCCCAGCCCTACAACGGCAAAAGCTACTCCGGCACCGGCGACCTGTTCGCCGCCGCCCTGCTGGGGGCGCTGCTGCGGGGGGAGACGGTTCCACAGGCTGTGGAACGGGCGGAGCGGTTTCTCTCCGCCGCCATCGCCGCCGCAGCTAAGGAAGGCACGGACCGCAACGACGGCGTTCCCTACGAGGCGTTTTTGGGGATGCTGCTCTGATAAATGTGCAATTTGCAATTGGCAATGTGCAATGGTTCTGTTTTCAACCATATTCGGTTTGGAAAAGCCGCTTGGACTTTCTCGCTATTTTCTAACGGGTTATGCCTTTTGCTCGGCCATAAGCCAGAAACCCCTCCGCCACCGCCTGCGGCGGCGGCCCTCCTCCCCTTTCAGGGGAGGCAAGAGGGGTGGTCAATTATTAAATGGTTTTTTTGTGGGAAGCTGGCATTTTTCAGTCAAAAATGCAGATCAATTATCAGGCACTTCCCACTTGCTGCTAGCCACTAAAACATAACTGATTCAAAGGGATAACCATATTTTTTCTACAGAAAAACAGCCGAAAGGAAATCTAAACCGCCCTCTGGACGAGCCAGGGGGCGGTTGCTGTTTTGTATAATGGTTTATTCTTCCGGTTCCAGGGCCGGGGCTGCAGGGTCGACGGGCGCGGCGTCCTCCGGCTCTGCCTGTTTGGGAGTGGCCTTGTAGCGCTTGATCTTCCGGGTGGATGTCTTTTCGAACTCCTTATCCCGGATCTTCAGCCGCTGGATGTGCTTGTAGCTGGGGAGGGAGGCGTTGAGCTTGTCGATCTGCTTCTGGATGCGCCGCACCAGCTCTTTCCGGTTCAGGCCGGTCTCCGGGTCGGGGTAGACCTCAGCGGTGATGGCGTTTTCGTCGGCGTAGACCACCACCTCCTGCACCTCGTCGATGCGCTCCACATACTGCTCGATCTCCTCCGGGGAGACATTTTCCCCGTTGGAGAGGATGATAACACTCTTTTTCCGCCCGGTGATAAAGAGGAAGCCGTCTTCGTCCAGATACCCCAGGTCGCCGGTGTAGAACCAGCCTTCGCTGTCGATGACCTCACTGGTGGACTTGGGGTCGTGGTAATAGCCCAGCATAACGTTAAGGCCACGGACCGCCACCTCTCCCCTGCCCTTGTCGTCCGGATTTGCGATTTTTAGCTCAACACCGGGCACGGGCAGGCCCACGGAGCCGTCCCGGTGGTAGTCGTTCCGGTTGGCGGACAGCACAGGGGAACACTCGGTAATGCCGTAGCCGTTGATGATCTCCACGCCCAGGCTGCGGAACTCCTTCACGAAACGGGGGTCCAGCGGTGCGCCGCCGCAGATGATGGTGTGAAGCTCTCCGCCGAATTTGTTCAGGACTGTGGCGAACAGCTTGCGGCGGCGGTCAATGCCCAGCCGCAGCATAGCGTCGCTGGCGGCCATGCCCCGGCGGAGGGTCTTGGCCTGGCCCTGCTTTTCGGCGGTGCGCCAGATGGTTTTGGAGAAGGTCTCCACAAACAGCGGCACCACCACCAAAAAGGTGGGCTTTGCCAAAGGAATTTCCCGCATGAAGTTGGACAGGCTGGAGCAGATGAACACCGGCATCTGGCAGAAAAAGGGCACCATCAGCCCCACCACCAGGCCGAAGGCATGGGTGAAGGGCAGCACAGACATGACGGAGCCGGTGGGGTCAACGAGCTGCAACATTCCGGTGATGTCGGTGGTGATGTTGCGCTGGGTGAGCATGACGCCCTTGCTGAACCCGGTGGAGCCGGAAGTGAAGAAGATGCAGGCCAGGGCGTCCGGGTCCACCGTCACCCGATCATAGTGCTTCTTGCCCTTGTCCAGGGCCTTGTATCCCGCAGCCAGCCACTTGTTCATGTGGCTCATGGAGTAATAGCGGCATTTGCGTCCATATTTCGCCTTGCAGAACCGGGCGACCCCTTCGCACTCCTCACTGGTGACGATCATATCCACGTCGCTCTGGAACACCAGGGTGGATGCCTCCAAGTCGGTAGAGTCCTTGGAGATCAGCACCGCCACGTTGCCGGTAGTGACGATGGCGAAGTAGGCTACCAGCCAGTAGTAGGAATTTTCGCTGATGAGGGCGATTTTCCGCCCGACCGTGTAGTGCTTGAGCAGGAAGGTCCCCAGGGCGCGGACATCCCGGTAAAACTGGCCGTAAGTGCGCTCCACCATGGCCTTGCGGCCTGCCATATAGCGGAAGGCAGGTTCCTCCGGGCAGTCCAGGGCCTTTTGTTCCAGCAGTTGGCGCAGGTCGGTCAGCTCCCGCGCCGGATAGAGTGGATAGTCAGCATTTTTCATTCGCAATTTCTCCTTTTTCAAATGATTCCTTTCTTTTCTACAAATATTTTAAAGGAATAAGCTACAAATTGCAAGCACTGTTTTTCTGACTTGCAGTCAGTTTTTGCAAAGAGGAAACAAAACCGATTACTTAAGATGTCAAAACAACAAAAAACCAGAAAAACCACTACAACTCACAAAAAAACAGGGCAGACAAAAATCATCTGCCCTGTTTTATACAAAATCGTTGGTCAGTTGGACGAATTCTGGTCCTCCTGCTCCCGCTTCTGCGCATAGCGCTGGAGCAGGTTGCCCGCGCTGCCCCGGAGCTGGTTGGTGGCGTAGGACAGGTTCTGGTAGTCCTCATCCTTGAGCTTTTCGATTTTCTTATTGAGGATTTTTTCCACGGCGGCCATGTCGTTTTTGACCCGCTTCTGCTCGCCCCGATCCAGCTCCTTGCCGCAGACCGTCAGCGCCGCCTTGCACTCGTTGACCAGGGACTCCGCCTCGTTCCGGGCCTCCAGCGTCTGTTTCCGGGCGGCGTCCTGGGCGGCATACTCCTGAGCGTCCCGGATGGCCCGCTGAATCTCGTCCTCCGGCAGGTTAGAGCTGGAGGCGATGGTGATCTCCTGAGCGCGACCGGTGCCAAGGTCTTTGGCGCTGACCTTTAAAATGCCGTTGGTGTCCAGGTCGAAGGTGACTTCGATCTGCGGCACGCCTCTGGGGGCGCGCTTGATGCCGGTGAGCCGGAACTTGCCGATGGTCTTGTTGTCCTTCGCCATAGGCCGCTCGCCCTGGAGGACGTGAATTTCCACCATAGTCTGGTAGTTGGCGGCGGTGGTGAAGATTTGGGAGTAGTGGACGGGCAGGGTGGAGTTGCGGTCGATGAGCCGGGTGGCTACGCCGCCCACCGTCTCGATGGACAGAGACAGGGGGGTCACGTCCAGCAGCAAAATCTCATTGCCTCCCACGGAGCTGCGCATCCCGTCGCCGTTAGAGACGGTCAGGTTTGCGCCGCTGAGGGTGCCGCCCTGCACCGCCGCGCCCAGTGCCACGCACTCGTCCGGGTTCACGCCCTTGGAGGGCTGGAGGCCGGTCAGCCGCCGGACCTTCTCCTGCACGGCGGGGATGCGGGTGGAGCCGCCCACCAGCAACACCTTGCCCAGGTCGCGGGTGGTGATACCGGCATCGTTCAGGGCGGTCTGGACGGGGAGATTCGTCCGCTCCACCAGGTCCTGGGTCAACTGGTCGAACACCGCGCGGGTGATGGTCAGGTCCATATGCACCGGGCCGCTGCGATTTTGGGCGATAAAGGGCAGGTTGACGTTGGCGATGGAGGAGGTGGAAAGCTCGATTTTTGCTTTTTCCGCCGCCTCCCGGACCCGCTGCATGGCGGTGGGGTCCTTCGCCAGATTGATTTTGGTCTGGCGCTTGAACTCGCTGACCAGGTAGTTTGCAACCCGCTGGTCGAAGTCGTCGCCGCCCAGGTGGTTGTCGCCGCAGGTGGAGAGGACTTCGATGACCCCGTCGCCGATCTCGATGATGGAGACATCGAAGGTGCCGCCGCCCAGGTCGTAGACCATGATTTTCTGGGCCGTGCCGTGGTCCAGGCCGTAGGCCAGGGCTGCGGCAGTGGGTTCGTTGATGATCCGGCGGACATTCAGCCCGGCGATGCGCCCGGCATCCTTGGTGGCCTGGCGCTGGGTATCGTTGAAGTAGGCGGGGACGGTGATGACCGCGTCCTGGACCTCGTGTCCCAGGTACGCCTCCGCGTCCTGCTTGAGCTTTTGGAGGATCATGGCGCTGATCTCCTGGGGGGTGCGCCTGCGCCCGTCGATATCCACCCGGTAGTCGGTGCCCATCTGCCGCTTGATGGAGGAGATGGTGCCCTGGGCGTTGGTGACGGACTGCCGTTTCGCCAGGTCGCCCACCAACCGCTCCCCGTTTTTCGTAAAGGCCACGACGCTGGGCGTGGTGCGCCCTCCCTCCGCGTTGGGGATGATAACGGGCTTGCCGCCTTCCAGAACGGCGACGCAACTGTTGGTAGTACCCAGATCAATGCCGATGATGGTGTTGTTCATGTAAAAGCCTCCAAAATGTGGAGCGAGGAAAGGCAGCGGGACGACAGTTTCCCCCTCCATCGTTCATTCTGGGGTTACTATACCACACGAACATGAAGAAACTGTAAAGATTCCGGAAAAAAAGCAAGAATTTCAGAAATTTTTGTTTTCGAACCAGGAGGGGCACGACGGTCCTGCCTGTGGCACGGTCGCGGGCCCCTGGCCCGTCCTGTGTTTCCTTGGTTATGCCAAACGCGAAGCAAAAGCAAAGCTCCCCGGCCAAAAGCCAGGGAGCTTCTAAGTGATGAGATTTGAAAACTTTTCGGAACCAAACCGTCAATTGATTGAATCAACGGCATTTTTTTGAACTGTCCACGCGCCCCTGCTCTGGTTGGAGCGGTTTACTTGAGCGCTTCGGCCACAGCGACGGCCACAGCCACGGTAGCGCCGACCATGGGGTTGTTGCCCATGCCCAGGAAACCCATCATCTCCACGTGAGCGGGGACGGAGGAGGAACCGGCGAACTGAGCGTCAGAGTGCATACGGCCCATGGTGTCGGTCATGCCATAAGAGGCGGGGCCGGCGGCCATGTTGTCGGGATGCAGGGTACGGCCGGTGCCGCCGCCGGAAGCGACGGAGAAGTACTTCTTGCCCTGCTGGATGCATTCCTTCTTGTAGGTGCCGGCAACAGGATGCTGGAAGCGGGTGGGGTTGGTGGAGTTGCCGGTGATGGAGACATCGACGCCCTCCATGTGCATGATGGCCACGCCCTCACGGACGTCGTCCGCGCCGAAGCAGCGGACAGCGGCCCGCTCGCCGTCGGAATAGGCGGTCTCCTTGACCACTTCCACCTTGCCGGTGTAGTAGTCAAACTTGGTCTGCACGTAAGTAAAGCCGTTGATGCGGGAGATGATCTGAGCGGCGTCCTTGCCCAGGCCGTTCAGGATGACGCGCAGGGGCTCTTTGCGGGCTTTGTTGGCGTTGCGGGCGATGCCGATGGCACCCTCAGCGGCGGCGAAGGACTCGTGGCCGGCCAGGAAAGCGAAGCACTTGGTCTCGTCCCGGAGGAGCATGGCGCCCAGACCACCGTGGCCGATGCCGACCTTGCGGTCGTCAGCGACGGAGCCGGGGATGCAGAAGGACTGGAGGCCGATGCCGATGGCGTCGGCGGCGTCAGCGGCGGTCTTTACGCCCTTTTTGATGGCGATGGCCGCGCCCACGCAGTAAGCCCAGCGGGCGTTCTCGAAGGAGATGGGCTGGATGCCGGCGACGATCTCATAGGGATCGAAGCCCTTCGCCTGGCAGATCTCCCGGCACTCCTCCACGGAGGAGATGCCATACTCGGCCAGCACAGGCTGGATCTGGCCGATTCTTCTATCGTAAGATTCAAACAGTGCCATGTTCGTTCACCTTATTCCTTTCTGGGGTCGATGTACTTGGCGGCGTTGGCAAACTGGCCGTAAGTACCCTTCGCCTTCTCCAGGGCCTCGTTCGCGTCCACGCCCTTCTTGATGGACTCCATCATCTTTCCAAGGTGGACGAACTCGTAGCCGCAGATCTCGGAATTGGCATCCAGAGCCAGGCGGGTGATGTAACCTTCAGTCAGGGTCAGGTAACGGGGGCCTTTGGCCTTGGTGGCGAAGATGGTGCCAACCTGGCCGCACAGGCCCTTGCCCAGGTCCTCCAGGGAAGTGCCGATGGGCAGGCCGCCCTCGGAGAACGCGGTCTGGGTACGGCCATAGACGATCTGCAGGAACAGCTCGCGCATGGCGGTGTTGATGGCGTCGCAGACCAGGTCGGTGTTCAGCGCCTCCAGGATGGTCTTGCCGATGAGGATCTCACCAGCCATAGCTGCGGAGTGGGTCATGCCGGTGCAGCCCAGGGTCTCCACCAGGGCCTCCTCGATGATGCCGTCCTTGACGTTCAGGGACAGCTTGCAGGCGCCCTGCTGAGGGGCACACCAGCCGACACCATGGGTAAAGCCGGAGATGTCCTTGATCTCCATGGCCTGGACCCACTTGCCCTCCTCGGGGATGGGAGCGGGACCGTGATAGGCGCCTTTGGTGACGGAGCACATGTTTTGCACTTCTGCGGAATAAATCATGAGATGTTCCTTCCTTTCTTCGATATACAGCCAACGGACCCAGTCAACAAATCCGTGTGGCAACGCAGGCGGTGGACAGTTCCTTAAAGAAATCTCACTTCTAAAAGAATTATAGGACAAAATCCGGGGCTTGTCAATACAGAAGAAAGCTATTACTCTTCGCTGTTTGTAGCTTTACAATAGATGTGAGACCAGGGTATAGAAAAAGGCGATTGAGTTTG
>JAJQCW010000041.1 GCA_021202515.1 Clostridiales bacterium
AATTTGGGGCCAGGTGCTTTACCTGACCCCAACATTTATTATAGAACCAGAAAAATCAGGGCTTCGCCGTTACAGCTTGTCCCGCTGGGCGATCATCTGGGCCAGCAGTTCCACGGTGCCATCGACGCCAAAGACGGAGCTGTCCAGGATGAACTGGTACTGATCCATGTCATTCCACCGCTGGTCGGTGCGGTAATAGTAGTAGCTGGCGCGCTTCTTGTCGGTGGAGGAGATGAGCTTCTGGGCGGCCTTGGCGTCCAACCCATAGCGCTCCATGATGCGCTCGATGCGCTTCTCCAGGGGGGCGGTGATGAACACGCTGAGCAGCGCCGGGTCGTCCCGGAACAGGTAGTTGGCCCGGCGGCCAATGATGACGCAGGAACCCTTTTCCACCTGCTGGCGGAGGTAACGGACCTCGTACTTGGCCATCTTCTCCTCGAAGGGTTCGGTGCGGGTGTTCATCACCAGGGAATAGAGCAGGCTGTTGGACGCGCTCTCATCGCTCTCGGACAGGATGGCCTCGCAGACCCCGGTGTTCCGGGCCACGGCCTGCAAGATGTCCTTGTCGTAGAAGTTGACCCCCAGCTTTTCGGCCAGCTTTTCGCCGATCTCGTGGCCGCCGCTGCCGAACTGTCTGCCAATGGTAATAATATGCTTCATAGTAGGGACCTCCAATCGTAAACTGCCGCGGGGCGCGGCCACAGAGTCGGGTGTCGATTGTCTTGTGATTGTCTTGTCTGGATGTCCCTTTTCATTTGCCTCAACCATTTTGCCCATATGTGCTGTTGCGTTTCTGTAGGGGCGGCCCCTGGCCGCCCGCATCCAGAGAGCGGTTCTCCGGGCGGCGGAGCGCCGCCCCTACACATACGGCAGGAAATAGCAGGACCATGTACCTGTCTGCTCGACAGTGCAAAAGGGATTGCCAGATTGTCTTACCTCTATTATAGCATATCTGCCCGAATTTGCAACCATCTTTTGCAAAACATTTGTGGAATATGATAGGTTTTTCCTGCACTTTCTTTAGGTGGGGAAACCGCTTTTCAAGTCCCAGCGGAGGGCCTGCCGGTCGGCGTACAGCACCTGGCCTCCCTGTTCCCGCCGGTAGAGCAAAGCCACCTCCAGCGTCTCCCCCTCCGGCGGTGCAGCGGCATAGGTCAGCGATACCTCCCAGGGGGCAAAGGGGTGGGAGACGGCGCGGGCCTCCCGGCGCAGCGCTCCCGCCCGGCGGAGCAGCGCAGTCCGGCACCAGCGCTGAAACCGTTCCTCTCCGTGGCGGTAAAATCGGTTCATCCGGTCCTGCGCCCGGCCCTCCAGCCGGGAAAATTCCGGTAGCACACAGCGGCACAGCGCCACAGGCTCCTCACCCTCCAGCAGCACTTCCTCCCAGACCCGGTCCTCGATGCGCAGCAGCGTTTGCAACGGCGTCAGCTCCTTTCAAAAAGGTGTTTCGTTGCAGTCTACGCGGGGACGAGGAAAATTGTGAGGAAACCAATTTGCAGCCGCCGAAAGAGCAAATCCCGAAAAGCGCCAAAACGTCAACGCTTTTCGGGATTTTGGTCAAAACGGGATTTCTAACCGTTAAGCGGTCGGCTTTGATTTTCCGCCGCTTCTCCCCCACGCAAAATAGTAAATCGGCAGCGCAACGATGGTCACAACAGCGGCTGCATAGTACATGGCAGTATATCCTGCCATGCCTGCCACAGCGCCGAGCATGGTAGGCCCTAACCCCATGCCGCCGTCGCAAAAGACCCAGAAGGTAGAAACCGCATACGAGCGGCGCTCCTGACTGGCCTGGCGGCACGCGATGGAATTGCAGCAGGAATTTAACGTGCCATACCCCAGACCGCACCCAACTGCACAGAGGACGATCGTCAGCATACAGGGCTTCCATGCAATGAGAAACAGGCCAATGGCCTGGGCGACAATGCCGGGATAGAGAATGACGTTATCTCCATATTTATCCTGTATTTTTCCCGCCATTGGGCGGGTGCAGATCAACACCACGGCATACATGAGAAAGAAATAGGAAAATTCCGTGGTCAGATTCGTTTCAACGGAATACAGGCGATAAAAAGACATGACCGCCACATACCCAAAGGCGAACAGGAACATACAGAACGAGATGGGGACGGCCTTGACTTCAAAGATCCGGTTCAGTCCGGCGGCGCTCGGTTCCGTTTGGGTCACCTTCTGCGAACCCGGGTCGATCTCTTTAAAATCCATGGCCAAAATAGACAGGAGCATAAAGACAGAAAGGGCCATAGTCATGACAAAGCACCCCGTCGCCCCAAATGTATCATAGACATAAGCGCCGACGTACGGACCGCTGGCGATTGCCAGCGTTGGCGCCAGCATAAAGTACCCGGAAGCCTCTCCGTAGCGGCTTTTTGGCAAAATCGACATTCCAATTGTCAAAATGATGTTGGCAGCGCCGCCGTATCCCAAGCCGTGGATAAAACGGACAAGCAGCAGCACTGCTACATTATCTACGACAAAGTAACACGCACAGGCGGCCAGATGGAGCAGCATAAAGGCGACTGCAAACCGTCTCCAACCCCACTTTTGCGCTCCGCTGCCGGCGTATAGCCTGGAAAAAATCCCGCCGATGGTATAGATGCCGGTGACCATTCCGGCGATCATGGTCGAGGCTCCAAAGGTCGTGGTATATTCCGACATGGTTGACATCAGCATATACATGATGTTCGACACACAAAACAGCGCCAAAAAGATAAAACAGAAATTTTTGGTTATGATTTTTTCTTTCATAAACGCATCATCCTCGTCTTGTTCCCGGGCAATGGCGAACCTGTCGCCCACACAAATTATAACAAATTATTTTTGGAAAGGTAAGTTCAAATTTCTGTGATGCGCTTCGGCTGGCAGAAGCCGCTCTCTTTCTGCAGTCTGTGGTACAAGTCAACTGTGGGGTGGGCAGTCGCTTTATCAGCACTCCTGGGAATTTGCGATTTTGCTGTTTACTTTCACGATTTACAATGTTAAAATAATGTCCAGAACATCACAGCGCCACCCCACCGGGGCGCAGGGAAAGGAACGGGCATTGACATGGCAAGGGTAAACGGCAAAAAGGCCAGCATGGGCCTTTACCAGGCGATTTTGCAATTGAAGGACGAGGACGAGTGCTATCGGTTCTTCCAGGACCTGTGTACCGTCTCCGAGCTGCGGGCCATGGAGCAGCGCTACGACGTGGCGGTGTTGCTCCAGAAGGGCATGATCTACAACGACATCCTCAAGGAGACCGGGGCCAGCAGCGCCACCATCAGCCGGGTCAACCGGGCGCTGCACTACGGCGTGGACGGCTATCAGCAGGTGTTCCGCCGCATCCTGCCCCAGGAGGGCGACGAGAGCGGAGAGGACGAGCCGTGAGTGGCAACGCCTATGAGGGCCTGGCCCGGTACTACGACGGGCTGACCACCGACGTGGACTATTCCGCCTGGCTGGACTGGTATCAGAGCTGGTTCCGGGAGAGCCGGGTGCCGGTGAACCTGGTGCTGGACCTGGCCTGTGGCACGGGCACCCTGACCTGTATGCTGGCGGAGCGGGGCTACACCATGATCGGCGCGGACCTCTCCCCGGAGATGCTGTCCGAGGCGCTGGAAAAGGCCCAGGAGGTGGAGGGAGAGCCTCCCATCTTCCTGAACCAGGCCATGGACGAGCTGGATCTGTTCGGCACCATCGACGCCTGCGTCTCCAGCCTGGACAGCATGAACTATATCACCGACCGGGACACCCTGGCGGAAGCCTTCCGCCGGGTCCACACCTTCCTGATGCCCGGCGGATACTTCCTCTTTGACATCATCGCCCCTCAGTCGCTGAAAGCCCTGGACGGCCAGCTCTTCGTGGACGAGACCGAGGACGTGTTCTGCCTCTGGCGGGCCGACTTCGACGAGGACAGCCGGGTACTGACCTACGGCATGGACCTCTTCGAGCGGGAGGGCGGCCTCTGGCGGCGGGAGCAGGAGGAACACCGGGAGCGGGCCTGGGAGGTCTTTGAACTGAAAGAGCTGCTGCAAGCGGCGGGCTTCGCCCAGGTGCAGGTGTTCGGCGGTCTGGAGCGGCGGGAACCCACGGCGGAGGATCGGCGGCTGTGCTTCGTCTGCGTCAACGGCGAGGGCGGACAAGTAACAATGAGCAATTAGCAATGTGCAATGTGCAATTCTGGGCAGCCCTTTGAATCAGCCGCATATTTTATAGTGGCTAGCGGTTAGTGGTTAGCAACAAAGGCTTTTCACTGAAATTCCACAACTGTTGAATAAAACTGGCACCAGACGACAAGCACTACCCCCTCTTGCCTCCCCTGAAAGGGGAGGGGGACCATGCGAAGCATGGTGGAGGGGTTTCCGTTGCAATCACTGATGAGGTTGATTCAAAAGCAGAACTAAGACGCAAAAACGCGCTTTTCCGGGACAGAAAATCATCTGCCCGAAGAGCGCGTTTGTTCAGCAGCTATACCACCGCCGCAAGACCCCCCGATTTCTGTAGGGGCGGCCCTTGGCCGCCCTGGGTGAGAAAAGCGGTTCCTGCGGGCGGCGGCAGGGAGGGGCAACGCCCCGGAAGTACCGCTTGACGGTTAGCGCCGCCCCTACACTTACGGCGATAAAAACAGGTTCCCCCACGGGAATATTCCTTTGACGCCTGACAGCGCCGCCGGAAAGGACAACCATATGAAGAAAAAAGCCAAGGAACAGGGCGAAAAGACCAACGTCATGCGGATTTTGGAACAACAGGGCATCCCCTACACCGCCATGACCTACCCTCACAAGGAGGGGGTGGCGGTAGACGGCGTCACCGTGGCCCAGTCGCTGGGCCAGGACCCGGAGTCGGTGTTCAAGACCCTCGTGACCCGCGGGGCCAGCGGGACCTATTACGTGTTCGACCTGCCGGTGGCGGAGGAGCTGGACCTGAAAAAAGCCGCCCGCGCCGTGGGGGAGAAAAGCATCGCCATGCTGCCCTTGGCCCAACTGCTGCCCCTGACGGGCTACGTCCGGGGCGGCTGCTCCCCGGTGGGGATGAAGAAGCCCTTTTTCACCACCTTCCACGAGACGGCGATCCTGTACGACGCCATCGCCGTCTCCGCCGGGAAAATCGGCGTGCAGGTGCTGGTGGAGCCGAACGCCCTTTGTCAGGTGGTGGGCGGACAGTTCGCAGACATTGTTAAGGAGTGACAGAGCATCCCTTTTACCTGGTTATACCATGTCGCATTTGCGCCTTGGGCAGCTTTTTCCGAATGTGCAATGTGCAGTTAGCAATGTGCAATGACCGGGTTTTCAGCCATAGTGGGCTTACCGGAACGCCATCGAAACCGATGCCTTTCACAAAAAGCGGCCAGCGTTCGGTTTCCCCCATAATTGCACATTGCACATTGCTAATTGCTAATTTCGGCGGCAGCTTTACGACATGGATGGGAACAGCGTGCTTTTCGCCTTCACCAACTGCTCAACGAAATAATCCACTTCTTCCTGGGTGGTGGAGCGGTCGAAGGACACCCGAAAGGCCCCGTCCCGCTGGGGCTTGCTCAGGCCCATGGCGGCATAGACGTGGCTGGGCTTGCCCCGGTGACAGGCGGACCCGGCGGAGACGCACACGCCGTTGTCCCCCAGCACCCGGACCAGCACCTCGGCCTTGTACCCCGGCAGGGTCAGCGCCAGGATGTGGGGGGCCTCCCCCTGGCCGATGGTCTCCACCTCCGGCGCTTTTTCCGCAAGCTGGGCCAGGGCGTAGGCTTTCAGGTGGGCCATGTGGGTGCGGTCCGCGTTGAAAGACGCCTTGCAAATGCGCGCAGCAGTGGCGAAGGCGGCGATTTGAGAAGTGGCCTCAGTGCCGGAGCGCAGACCCCGCTCCTGTCCGCCGCCGGTGAGATACGCTGGCAGGTTCAGCCCCGCCCGGATGTACAGCGCGCCCACGCCCTTGGGGGCGTGGACCTTGTGGCCGCTGATGGAGAGCAGGTCCACCCCCAGAGCCTTGGGAGTGAAGGGGACCTTCAAAAATCCCTGCACCGCGTCGGTGTGGAACAGGATGTTCCGGTCCCGGTTTTTGACCAGGGCGCAGGCCGCTTTTATCGGCAGCAGCGTTCCCAGCTCGTTGTTCACCAGCATCATGGACACCAGCGCGGTGTCGGGCCGCAGGGCGGCGGCCAGGTCCGCCAAGTCGATGGAGCCGTTGGCGTTGGGGGTCAGGTACGTGACCTCGTACCCCTCTCGCTCCAGTTGCTTGCAGGTTTCCAGCACGGCGGCGTGTTCGATGGCGGTGGTGATGATATGCTTTCCCTTGCGGCGGTTCCGGGCTGCACCCGCGCGAATGGCCCAGTTGTCGCTCTCCGTCCCGCAGGAGGTGAAGTACAGCTCGTTGGGCTGACAGCCCAACGCCTGGGCGACGGTGGCCCGGTCCTGGGTCAGCCGCCGGTTGGCGGAGGCGGCGATGGGATACCGGGAGGAGGGGTTGCCGTAGCCCTCCACCATGACGTTGCAGGCGACCTCGGCGGCCTCCTGCAAGACGGGGGTGGTGGCGGCGGAATCCAGATATGCGAACATAAAAACACCTGCTTTGTGGGAATTGGTTCCTTTATCAGGTTTTATTGTAGTGAACCGGGGATGAAATGTCAACGATTTTCCCACAGTGTCAGCCTTAATAGCTTTGCACAGACATATGACATACCTGTAGGGGCGGCCCGTGGCCGCCCGGAGAGGTTGCGTTCTATTTTCGGGCGGCCGAGGGCCGCCCCTACAAGAACATGGAAGGCTTGCGGTATCTTTTTCATTTACGCTGTTCTCTGTCTCTTTCCCGCGCCAACCGAGGATTGACGACATCGCCCTTTGGTGGTATCCTGTGTTTCGATGATTCGACTGTTCTCTCCGGGAAAGGAGCTTTTTCATGAGGAAACACACCACCTTTTTGGCCCTGCTGCTGGCGCTGCTGTTGGCCCTGACCGGCTGCGGCGGCAGCGCGGCGGAGGAAACAGGCTCCGCCGACGGCTCTGCGGACAGCTCCGCCGTCTCCAGCGTGGACCCCGGCCCGGAGGAGGGCAACGCCTTCATTTCCAGCCAGCCGGAGGAAGAAGAACCCGCCCTGACCGCCGCCGACGTGTACGCCATGGACGTGGGCACGGTTTTGACGGCGGAGCAGATGGAAGGGCTGGACACCGCTGAACTGTTCTTCTACGAGGAAATTTCCGACCAAGTCTTTGCCCGAATGGATGGAGTGTCCTTTGGCGCGGACTGCACCACCGCCAGGGAGGATCTGCGGTACGTCCGGGTGCTGCACACCGGCTTCGACGGGGAGGCCCACATCGGGGAGCTGGTGGTCAATCAGGCCATCGCGGAGGACGTTGTAGAGATTTTCCAGGGGCTTTATGAGGCATCTTACCCCATTGAGAAAATGCTGCTCATCGATGAATACGGCGGGGACGACGAGCTTTCTATGGAGGACAACAACACCTCCTGCTTCAACTTCCGGGCCGTCTCCGGCACAGAACACCTCTCTCAACACGCCTATGGCCTGGCCATCGACGTGAATCCCCTCTACAACCCCTACATCACCTCCTCCGGCTACGAGCCTTATAACGCCGGGGACTACATCGACCGCACCCTGGACTTCGATTACAAAATCGATGAGACTGACCTGTGCTATCAACTGTTCACCCAGCACGGGTTTACCTGGGGCGGGAGCTGGAGTTCCGTCAAGGATTACCAGCATTTCCAACTGGAAGCGGAGTGACCCACAGGATTATTTTGAAACATTCCGTATAAAATTGCACTTTTACTACATTTTGTTGACACATCAAATCGAAACAGAAGGGAAAAACGCATATGGCAACCATTTTGAAGGGCGCGCCCGTGGCGGCGGCACTGAACGAACGCACCCAGACGCTGTGCGAGAAACTGAAAGCGAAGGGCATCGTCCCCACCCTGGCTGTGGTCCGGGTGGGCGCGCGGGAGGACGACCTCTCCTATGAGCGGGGGGTGACCAAGCGCTGTCAGGCCCTGGGCGTGGGCGTAAAGCAATTTGTGCTGGACGCACAGGCCGCCCAGGAGGAACTGCTGGCGGTCATCGACAAAATCAACCGGGACGAAACCATCCACGGCTGTCTGCTGTTTCGGCCCCTGCCGCCCCAGATGGACGATCGGCAGGTGCGCGCCGCTCTCGCCCCGGAGAAGGACGTGGACGGCATCACCGACCTGTCCCTGGCCGGGGTGTTCACCAATGCGCCCGTGGGCTTCCCCCCCTGCACCGCCCAGGCTTGCGCGGAGATTCTGGACTTCTACGGGGTCGAACTCTCCAGCAAGCGGGTGACGGTGGTGGGCCGGAGCTTGGTGGTAGGCAAGCCGGTGGCTATGCTGCTGGACAAGCGCAACGCCACCGTGACCATGTGCAACTCCCGCACCCGCGACCTGTCCGCAATTTGCCGGGAGGCCGACGTTGTGGTGGTGGCCATGGGCAAAATGGGCGCCATCGGCGGGGACTGCCTGCGGCCCGGCCAGGTGGTGGTAGACGTAGGCATCCACGTGGACGAAAACGGCAAGCTCCGGGGCGACGTGTGCTTCGACCAGGCGGAGCCGGTGGTGGAGGCCATCACGCCGGTGCCCGGCGGGGTAGGGGCTGTGACCACCGCGGTGCTGGTGGGGCATGTGGCGCAGGCCGCTTCAATTAGCAATTAGCAATGTGCAATTATGATGATTTCTGGCTATTCTTTTGAATCAGCCGGGTCAATCATTGCGGCGGAACCCCCTAGGCTGAGCGCAAGAAATCGCCAGATAAGCAAAGAAAGGCCGTGGGCTGGCTGTTTTTTCAGCCCACGGCCTTTTTGTATACAAATGGAATTGGTTTCGACGCTGGCGGTATCAGGTGAAACCGCCCGGTCCGCCGTAATAGCCGCCGTACCCACCATAGTATCCGCCGCCGCCGCAGTTGCAGCAGCAGTTACAGAACAGGTTCAGCAGACACAGGTACAGGCACCAGCTATGGTGGCCGCTCATGGTACAGAAGTTGGCGTTCTGCTGCTGGTAGAATTGCCCGCCCATCTGGACCTGTTGCAGCGCCATCTGGTACTCCATGTTGTTGGGGTCCATGCGCACCGCCTGCTGGAGCTGCTGCACGGCCAGAATTTTGTTGCCCAGGCCGGAGTTTGCCATTCCGCTGATATAATACCACCGGGCGTTGCGTTCCTTGGAATCCATCCGGTTCAGCACGTTCAGCGCGTCCTCGTAGCTGCCCGCCTGGACGAAGTGCCACGCGGACTGGAACTCCGGGCTGTCCTGCCGGGTGTCGTAGGTGGTGCGGCGCTGATACTGCTGCTGATAGCTGCGGAAGGGGTCGGAGTAGGCGGAGCCGCCGCTGTTGTAGTTGGGCTGCTGCCGCTGGTACTTCTGGGGATTGTTGATCTGGTCGTAAGCGGCGTTGATCTCGTTCATCTTCTTGGCACACTCCGGGTCGTTGGGGTGCAGGTCGGGATGGTACTGCTTGGCCAACTTGCGGTAAGCCTTTTTGATCTCATCCGGCGGAGTGTCAGGAGTTACCCCCAATACTTTATAAGGATCGTCGATCATGATTCGGTGGATTCCTCCTGTCGCGCTTTCTTTTGCTTGTTCACCCACTGGGTCCAAACGCCGGAATATAAGATGTTGCGGAGCAGGTCTAAATCCTGCTCCAGAGGCAGAGCTTCAAAGGCCATGGTGCTCTCCCCGATGAGCATTTCCAGCACTGGCAGCGGCTCAAAGCTGCCGTTGGCCTCCCGGAAGGCCGTCACCGGGTTGTAGCGGCCCTTTTTCTGGTCGGATTCCTCGTCCAGCACCGCGTCCATCACGTAGATGAACCGGCCCAGCCAGTCCCCCATCCGCTCCAGGGTTGGCTGCCAGTAGCCCCTCTGGGGGGCGAACAGCCCGGCCATCAACTGGCCGAAGCACTTGGAGGTCTCGTCCAGGCTGGCGGATTTTTCCTGTTCCAACGCGCCCAGCCGCTCCAGGCTCTCTTCGATGACGCGGCACTGCTCCGGCCACTGCTCCCGGATGTCCCGGCAGGCCGGGCGGAGAGCCTGAGCGCAACCGTACTTGACCACGTTGTGGTCATCGTTCCAGTCGTCCAGGCAGTTGTAGTAGGCCAGGGCCACGTTCATGTCTGCCCCGTAGTCGGTCCACTTGCTCTGCCGCCAGTTCTGTTTGCCCACGGGATGGGCGATGCAGCCCTTCTGCCCGGTGGCCAGATCCGGTTCCTCCAAGCTGTCCAGCAGCAGCACCAGAAAGGTCATGTCATAGGTCAGGGAGAGGCGGGAGAGCTGCCCGTGCCGCCGCCCGATGGTCCGGCACAGCCCGCAGTAGACCGCTCGGTAGCGGTCTATTTGTTCGTCGTCCAAAATGGCCTGATTCGCCACTACATATCCGAACACGGCTCAGATGTTGGCCATGCGGTAGATTTCCAGCATGTCGTCCTGGTCCAGCTTCACGAATGCGCCGATGGTGCGGGTGCCCTGGTAGGAGCAGCCCTTTGCCAGAGACTTGAGGGTGGCCTCGTTCTGGACGCCAATGCAGTCGCCCAGGCAGACGGGCATCCCCAGGGTGTGCCAGTAGTCCATGAAGCCCCGGATGGTGGACAGCACACAGGTCTCGTCGTCGTCACAGCGCAGGCCCAGCACCTTCCGGCCCAGGTTGGCGAAGCGGGCCATGTCGTTGCGGCAGACGTACCTGGCCCAGTGAGGCCACATGGCGGAGAGGCTGGCGCCGTGGGCCAGGTCATAGACGGCGCTGAGCTGGTGGCCCAGTTGGTGAACGGCGAAATCCTTATCCCGGCCCAGACCGGTCAGGTCGTTGTGGCTCAGGCTGCCGCTCCACATGATCTCGCTGCGGGCCTGGTAATTCTCCGGCTCGTTCATGGCAATCAGGCCGTTTTCCATCACGTTGCGCAGCAGCGCCTCCGCGATGCCGTCGGTCATCTGGTTCTGCCCGGCGTCCTTGGCAAAATAGCGCTCCAGGGTGTGCATCATGATGTCGGTCACGCCGCAGGCGGTCTGGTAGGGAGAGAGGGTGTAGGTCAATTCCGGGTCCATGATGGCGAACCGGGGCCGGTTGTGGGGAGTGGAGCAGCCCCGCTTCACGTGGATCTCCTCGTTGGTCAGAACTGCGGAGTCGCTGGTTTCGCTGCCGGCGGCGGCGATGGTCAGCACGCTGCCCACGGGCAACTCCCCGGTGACGGAGCGGGTGCGGTCGAAATAGTCCCAGATGGGGCTGCCGCCGTAAAGACCCATGGCCATGGCCTTGGCGGTGTCCAGTACGCTGCCGCCGCCCACCGCCAGCAGGAAGTCGATGCCGGAGGTCTGGTATTTGTCGGTCAGCTTTTGGGCCAGGGCCAGACGGGGATTGGGCTGCACGCCGCCCTCCACGTCGTAGCGCAGCTTGGCCGCCTCCAGCGAGGCGGTGACCTTGTCTAACGTGCCGTTGCGGAGGACGCTGCCCCCGCCGTAGAGGACCAGCACATGGGTGCCGCCGCACTGGGCCACGGCCTGTCCCACCTGAGAAACCGTCCCCGCGCCAAAAATCACGTTGGTGGGAACGCAGTAGGTAAATTGATTCATACAAAAGCCCCCGCAAAAGGTAATAGAATGGTATAGAAATCAGATACTATTCAAAAGTATACCTGATTTTGCGGGAAAAGCAAGAGTGTCAAAGAATTTCTTTGTAAATCTTCCGTTAATTTCGCGCATAAACGGGTTTTTCGCTTCACGGCGCGCCGCCGCCGGGGAGATTGTTTGGACAAAGAGACGATTGTCAGGACTGGAAACCTGTGGTATACTGTCTCAGGTGTGAGCATTCTCTTATCTGACACACCATATTATACACCATTATACACCAAAAGAAAAACGTCCCAGGCGAGAACACGCCGCAAAGAAGGACGAAGGAACTTCGGAGGAAAACAGAGATGAAAAAACCGATTTTGGCGGTGCTGGCCGCCGGTATGGGCAGCCGGTACGGCGGCCTGAAGCAGATGGACCCGGTGGGACCCAGCGGCGAATTTATCATTGACTATTCCATCTACGACGCCCACCGCGCGGGCTTCGAGACGGTGGTCTTTATCATCAAGCACGAAATCGAGGAGGCGTTCAAGGCCACCGTGGGCAGCCGGGTGTCCAGCTATATGGAGGTGCGCTACGCCTTCCAGCAGTTGGATATGCTGCCTGAAGGCTACGCTGTCCCCGAAGGGCGAGTGAAGCCCTGGGGAACCAGCCACGCGATCCTCTGCGCCCAGGAGGTGCTGGATGCACCCTTTGCCGTCATCAACTCCGATGACTACTATGGGCCGGAAGCGTTTCGGGCGGCCTACGACTTTTTGAGCGGTGCAGACGACGGGGCGGACAAGTGCCACTACGCCATGGTGGGCTACCACCTGAAAAACACCGTGACCGAGAGCGGCAGCGTGGCCCGGGGCGTGTGCGACCTGGACGAAAACGGCTGCCTGACCCGCGTGACCGAGCACACCCAAATCGAGACCTACCCCGGCGGCATCCGCACCACCCTGGACGGCGGCGCCACCTGGTTCGACCTGGACCCGGACACCCTGGTCTCCATGAACCTGTGGTGCTTCCGGCCCAGCTTTGTGCGGGAGCTGGCGGCGGAGTTCCCCGCGTTCCTGGACAAGGCCCTGGTGGAGAACCCCCTGAAGGGCGAGTTCTTCCTGCCCCTGACCGTCACGGAGATGCTCCAGAGCGGCAAGGCGGACATCAAGGTCCTCTCCAGCCGGGATAAGTGGTACGGTGTGACCTATAAGGCCGACCGGCCCGGCGTGGTGGCGGCGCTCCAGCGCAAGACCGACGAGGGGCTGTACCCCTCCCCGCTGGTGGAGTAACTGAAATTTCCTGAATGTGGGAGCGCCGTGGGGCAAAGCCTGCGGCGCTCCCGTTTCCGCCCACGCAGGAACTTCGGGAAAAAGTAAAAATAATTGTTGACAAACGAAAGTCGAACCAGTATAATATCCCTTGTTGAGAGCGCGGACGACAGCGGCAACAAGCGAGGGAGCATAGCTCAGCTGGCTAGAGCACATGCCTTACAAGCATGGGGTCACAGGTTCGAGCCCTGTTGTTCCCACCATTTTCTTTTTTTCTTTTCTGTGGCCCGGTAGTTCAGTTGGTTAGAACGCCAGCCTGTCACGCTGGAGGTCGACGGTTCGAGCCCGTTCCGGGTCGCCACTTTTTTGCCTTTCTCAACGCCTCTGTAGCTCAGTTGGTAGAGCAGGGGACTGAAAATCCCCGTGTCATTGGTT
>JAJQCW010000037.1 GCA_021202515.1 Clostridiales bacterium
GTCAGCAGCAGCGTGGAGCGGGTGAGAGAATCGGAATCTTGTTTCATGCGGCCACCCCCATTCAGGGACAGGGTATGCACGTCCGGCGGGGAACATGCAGCGTGAAAAAAATTGGCTCATCCAATTGCACAGAATCCCTTGACAAGGGGGCAGGGGGATGGTAAGCTCAAGATAACTTAGGTTGTGCCTTTGAACCGGCCGTGTTTTACACAACATATGTGTAGGGGCGGCCCGTGGCCGCCCGCAGGAACCGCCTGCTTGTCAGGGGAAAGGTTTCTTGTTGAACTGAGCAAAAGGCACACCACCCACCCATTTTCAGAAAGGAAGGATCATCTTGGTCAATATGCGGAAAGCAGCCATTGTGGGCTGCGGGTTTGTCGGTTCCGCATCGGCATTCAGCCTGATGCAGAGCGGACTGTTTTCGGAACTGGTACTCATCGACGCAGACCGCCAACGGGCCGAGGGCGAAGCCCTGGACATCAGCCACGGCCTGCCCTACGCCCGGCCCATGCAGATCTACGCCGGGGACTACGACGACGTGGCGGATTGCTCCATTATCGTCATCACCGCCGGAGCCGCCCAGAAGGAGGGCGAGACCCGGCTGGACCTGGTCCACAAAAACGTGGGCATTTTCCGCTCCATCGTCCCGGAGATCGCCAAGCGGGGCTTTGAGGGGATTTTGCTGGTGGTGGCCAATCCGGTGGACATCCTGACCGCCGCCGCCGTCAAGCTCTCCGGCTTCCCGGAGAACCGGGTCATCGGCTCCGGCACCGTGCTGGACACCGCCCGGCTGAAATACACCCTGGGCCAGCACCTGAGCGTGGACAGCCGCAACGTCAACGCCTTCATCATCGGGGAGCACGGCGACAGTGAGCTGGCCGCCTGGAGCTGCGTGGACGTGGGCGGCGTCAGCCTGCCCGACTTCTGCGAAATGCGGGGCCACCACAACGACCACGACCTGGCCGCTCAGAAGATTTACGAAAACGTGAAAAACAGCGCCTATGAGATCATCTCCAAAAAGCGCGCCACCTACTACGGCGTAGCCATGGCGGTGAACCGCATCTGCGAGTGCATCGTCCGCAACGAGCACTCCATCCTCCCCGTCTCCAGCATGATCCACGGGGCCTATGGTATCGAGGGCGTGGCCCTGAGCCTGCCCGCCGTGGTGGGGGCCGACGGCATGGAGACGCTGGTGCCCATCCATCTCAGCGACGAGGAGATCGCCGCGCTCCGGGCCTCCGCCAATGTGCTGAAAGAGGTGCTGGACAGTGAATTTCCCCAGTAACGGCTGAAATTGCCCTGCTTTGGGGATTCAAAAGGAAAATCTTTCCCAAACAAGCCCTTTTGTTGAAAGAGGGCTTGTTTTTTGTACCCTGATGCTGGTATAATAAAGTGGATTTTGATACTTCCTTTTGCGCGGACAGAAGAATCTCGTCCCGCTGCCCAGTGTGCAGAGCGGCTGCAAACCCGGCCATTGCTCATTGCACATTGCTAATTGCTAATTAACGGGAGGTGGCCCCCAGTGGGGACAGTCCAGACCTTTCTCAATTCCTTTGACCTGTCCAACCTGATTTACTATCTGGTGCGGGCGCTGGCGGCGTTTCTGTGCATCGTCATCCATGAGATGAGCCACGGCTACGCGGCGCTGGCCCTGGGGGATCAGACCGCCAAGCGCAGCGGCCGCCTGTCCTTCAACCCCCTGCACCACATCGACCCGCTGGGCCTGCTGCTGATGATCACGGCGGGGTTCGGCTGGGCCAAGCCCGTGCCGGTGGATATGCGCCGGTTCAAGCACCCCAAGCAGGGCATGGCGCTGACCGCTCTGGCGGGGCCGATTTCCAACTTCATCCTGGCGCTGATCGCCCTGGGCGGGGCCAGCCTGCTCTACCACTACGCAGCGTTTTCCTCCCAGTTGATTTATGAAATTGTCTCCTGGTTCTATGTGTTCCTGCTCTATATGGCGATTTTGAGCGTGGGCCTGGGGGTGTTCAACCTGTTCCCCATCCCGCCGCTGGACGGCAGCAAGGTGCTGTTCTCCCTGCTGCCCAACCGCCTCTATGACTGGCTGATGCACTACGAGCGGTACATCGGCATCCTTCTGTTCGCGCTGGTGTTCCTGGGCTGGCTGGACGCACCCCTCTACGCGGCGCGGACGGCGGTGCTGACGGTGCTCTGCCGCCTGGTGGGATTGCCGGAAGGGATCGTGACCTGATGGATACGCCGGTTTATCACCTGGAGGGGGTGGTCCGCACCCGCTCTGAGGTGGAGAACTTCGACGGGCCGCTGGACCTGATTTTAAGCCTGCTGAGCAAGAACAAGATGGAGATCCAGGACATCCAAATCTCCCTGATTTTGGACCAATACCTGGCGTGGATGGACCAGCGCAAGGAGCTGGACCTGGACGTGGCCAGCGAGTTCGTGACCATGGCCGCCCAGTTGGTGTATATCAAGACCCGGATGCTGCTGGCCCTGAACAACGAGGAACCCCTCAGCGAGATGGAAGAGCTTATCGCCTCCCTGGAGGAGCGCAAGCGCAGCGAGAACTACGCCAGGGTCAAGCAGCTCCTGCCGGAGCTGAGCCGCCGGTGCGACCTGGGGGCCGACCTGCTGACCCGCGGGCAGCTCGCCGTTCAGCCGGACAAGACCTATCGCTACCAACACCAGCCGGAGGATTTGTATCAGGCCATGCTGGGCCTGTACCGCCGCAACGGGGAGCAGCTCCCCCCGCCGGAGGCGGTGTTCCACGGCATCGTGGGCCGGGAACCCTATCCCGTGGCGGACAAGGCGCGGGAGGTGCTGGAGCGGCTGGTGCAGAGCGGCGTCACCAGGCTGCGGCAACTGTTTTTGACCTGTCGCACCCGTTCGGAAATTGTGGCAACGTTTTTGGCGATACTGGAGCTGTGCAAAAACTGCCGCATCTCCCTGGCAGGGTTCGGCAAGGACTGCACCGTCACCTGCGTGACGGCCCAGCAGGAGGAAGGCGAGGACACCGATGGAGGATAAAGTGATAGAATCCGCTCTGGAGGGTATCCTATTTACGGCGGGAGAGCCGGTGGAGTGCAAACGGCTGTGCCAGGTGCTGGAAATCAGCCAGCAGCAGTTGGAGGACACCGCCCGGCGGCTGGGGGACTATTACCGCTACGAGCAGCGGGGCCTCCGCCTGCTCCGGCTGGAGGATTCTTACCAGTTGGCCTCCGCGCCGGAACATGCCGACGTCATCCGCCGGGCGCTGGAGACCCGCAAGCCCCCTAAGCTGTCCCCGGCGGTGCTGGAGGTGCTGTCCATCATCGCCTACTTCCAGCCCACCACCCGGGGCTACGTGGAGCAGGTGCGGGGGGTCTCCTCCGCCTATTCCATCAACTCCCTGTTGGAGCGGGGGCTGATTGAAGAGTGCGGCAAGCTGGCCGCTCCGGGACGGCCCACCCTGTTCCGCACCACCCGGCTGTTTTTAAAGACCTTTGGCCTGTCCTCATTGGAGGAACTGCCGCCCCTGCCGGAAAACGGCGAGCCGGGAGAGGCCCTGGCGGAGAAGGAGGCGGCGAAGTGAAGATTTTGTTGGTGGCGCTACTCATCGTGGCGGCGCTGGCGGCTGTCGTCTTTCTGCTCCGGCTGGGAGGCCGGGTGGAGTATTCCGCCCAGGGGCTGCTGGTGCAGCTCAAAATCGGCCCTGCCTTCCTGACGGTGTACCCCCGGAAGCCCAAGGAGAAGAAAGAAAAAACAGAGAAAAAATCCAAAAAGAAAAAGGACAAACCCAAAAAGCAGCCGGAGCCGGAAAAGCCCTCCCTGCTCCAGCGGGTGGGGGGCAGCCTGGACGAGCTGATGGACGAGCTGCCCGCCCTGCTGGACCTGCTGGGGGAATCGGTGGAAAAGCTGCGGGTGGACGAGCTGCTGCTGGACTACACCATCGCCGGGCGGAACGATCCGGCGCGGGCCGGTATCCTCTACGGCGGCATCTGCGCCAGCGGCGGCGCGGTGGCCGGAGTGCTGCAACAGAAGCTGACCATCAAAGAGCAGTCGGTCCGGTGCCGGGTGGATTTCACCACCCGGGAGACGAAGGTTTACGCTCGTCTCACCCTGTCCTATACCGTGGCCCAGCTCATCGTGTTGGGCGTCCATGTGTTGAAAGAACTGCAAAAAATACAGAATATCCTTAATAAATCACAGCAGGAGGAGAACAGCAATGGAAAAAAAGCATCCACTGAATGAAGTCATCGACATCACCATCGACAAGGTCAAGCAGATGGTGGACGTGAACACCGTGGTGGGCCAGCCCATCAACACCCCGCAGGGGGTCACGGTCATTCCCATCTCCCGAATGAGCTTTGGCTTCGGCTCCGGCGGCAGCGACTGGGCCACCAAGAATCAGCCTGCCGACAAGGAAAACGCTTTCGGCGGCGGGGCCGGTGCGGGTGTCAGCGTGGAACCCACCGGCTTCCTCATCATCAAGAGCGAGAGCGTCCGGTTCCTGCCGGTGGCCCCCTACCCCGGCGGCCCGGTGGAGAAAGTCATCGACCTGATGCCGGAGATCGTGGACCGGGTGGAAAACTTCGTGGACAAGCGCAAGGCCGAAAAAGCGGAAAAGGCCGAGCAGCCGGAAGAGGCCGCCAGTGAAGAATAACGCAGGCAAAAAACTTTTTCGGCGGCTGCTGGCCGGGCTGCTGGCGGTGTGCCTGACCCTGGGCGGCGCGGGCAGCGCGTTTGCCATCTCCACCAACGCCGTGGCCACCTGCGTCATGGACGTGGACTCCGGCCGGGTGCTGTACTCCCACAACGCCAACAAGCAGCGCCCCATCGCCAGCATCACCAAAATCATGACCGGCCTGCTGGCCTGTGAGCTGAGCAGCGAGGAGGATCTGGAGCAGGTGCTGACCTGTTCCGAGACCGCCAACGCCGAAAAGGGCAGCTCCCTCTATATGGAAGTTGGGGATAAAATCACCCTGCTCTCCTGCATCTACGGGGCCATGCTCCGCAGCGGCAACGACGCGGCCATGCTGCTGGCGGAGACCATCGCCGGGGATGAGGAATCCTTCGTGGCGCTGATGAACGAAAAGGCCCAGGAGCTGGGCATGGAGAATACCCTCTATGGCAACCCCAACGGCCTGGTGGACGAGGGCAACTATTCCACTGCCTACGACATGTGTCTGCTGGGGTGCTACGCCATGCAAAACGAGCTGTTCGCGGAAATTGTGGGCACCACCTATATCGAGACGGAGGACGGCTGGAAAATCGAGAACCACAACCAGCTTCTCAGCATGGACAGCCGCTGTATCGGCATCAAGACCGGCTACACCTCCGCGGCGGGGCGGACGCTGGTCTCCTGCTTTGAGGACCCGGACACCGGCCAGCGCATCGTCTGCTGCACCCTGGCGGACTCCTACGACTTCCAGGACCACATCGCCGTCTACGACTGGGCCTTTGAGACCTACCCCACCCACACCTTCTGCGAGGCCGGGGACGTGGTCACCACCCTGGCGGCGGGCGGCGTGGATTACACCCTGACCGCCGCGGACACCGTCGCCTATCCCCTGACCGACGCGGAAGCCCAAAAGGTCTACGCCCGGATGCGCCTGCCCCAGAACGGCGACGTGACCATCCAAGAGGGGGACGTGGTGGGCCGCATCGTCTACTACCTGGACGGGGAGCGGATCGGCAGCACCGACCTGGTCTACACCCCTCAGACCCAGGAGGAGTGACCGTGGAGCGGCTGCAAAAAATCCTCTCCGCCAGAGGCGTCCTGTCCCGCCGGGCGGCGGAGCGGTATATTCAGGCGGGCCGGGTGACGGTGAACGGCGTCCCGGCCACGCTGGGCCAGCAAGCCGACCCGGAGCGGGACGTTATCGCCGTGGACGGGGCGGAGCTGCCCCGACAGACAGAATTGGTGTATCTGCTGCTGAACAAGCCGCGGGGATACGTCACCACCCTCTCCGACGAGCAGGGGCGGAACACCGTGGCCCAGCTTGTGGCCGACTGCGGTCAGCGGGTCTATCCGGTTGGGCGGCTGGACCTGAACTCCGAGGGGCTGCTGCTGCTGACCAACGACGGGGAGCTGACCCAGCGCCTGACCCACCCCAGCCATCAGGTGGAGAAAGAGTACCTGGTGCGGGTGACGGGGGACGTGGAGGCCGCCCTGCCCCGGCTGCGCCGGGACATGACCGTGGAGGGCGTGACCTACCGGGGAGCGGAGGTCCGCGCCCTGCCCTCGGAGGAAACAGGCTCCGCCCTGCTGTCCTTCACCATCCGCCAGGGGAAAAACCGCCAGGTGCGGAAGATGTGCGCCGCCTGCGGACTGACCGTCCACCGGCTCCGCCGGGTGCGGGAGGGGACGCTGCGCTTGGGCGATTTGAAGAGCGGGTGCTGGCGTTATCTCACAAACGAGGAAATTCAGCGGCTGAAAGCCCTGTGAAAACCGCCAAAATGCAAGAAGCAAAAAAAATCTTGCAAAAATAGCTTGCAATTCCTGCTGCAAAAGGGTATAGTATCTCTAACAAAACAGCGAACCAAAGCAGAGACCCTATCCACCCAACAAAAGAGGAGCAGGTTTTTATGGCGAACGACATTTTGGCGACCATCCAGGAAAATATGTCCCATTTTTCCAAGGGGCAAAAGCTGATTGCCAACTTTATTCTCAATTCCTACGACAAGGCGGCGTTTATGACCGCCAGCAAACTGGGCCGGACGGTCAACGTCAGCGAGTCCACGGTGGTGCGCTTCGCGGCGGAGCTGGGCTATGACGGCTACCCCAGTATGCAGAAAGCCCTTCAGGAGATGATTCGCAACAAGCTGACTTCCATCCAGCGCATCGAGGTGTCCAAGGACCGCATCGGCAACCAGGACGTGCTGAGCATGGTCATGCAGTCGGACATCGAGAAGATACGCCTGACGCTGGAGGAAACGGAGCGTGCCAGCTTCAACGAGGCGGTGCAGCGCATCGCCGGAGCCAAGCGGCTTTACATCCTGGGTGTGCGCTCTGCGTCCGCCCTGGCGGAGTTTCTGAGCTTCTACTTCCGGTTCATGTTTGACGACGTGATTTGCGTGGAGACCAGCGCCATGAGCGAGACCTTCGAGCAAATTCTTCACATCAAAGAGGGGGACGTGCTCATCGGCCTGTCCTTCCCCCGCTATTCCCGGCGGACGGTGAAGGCCATGCGCTACGCCAAGGACCGGGGGGCCACCGCCATCGCCATCACCGACAGCAAAGCCTCTCCCCTGGCGGAGATCGCGGACGTCTCTCTGCTGGCCAAGAGCGACATGGCCTCCTTCGTGGACTCTCTGGTGGCCCCGCTGAGTTTGGTGACGGCCCTCATCGTGTCGGTCAGCCGCATCCGCGCCGAAAAGCTGGAGCACAACCTGAGCCATTTGGAGCAGATCTGGCAGGAGTACGACGTGTACGAGCGGACGGACCGGAGGTAAGTTTTAGAGAGTGTTTCGGCGCTCCGTTTTACACTATCGTATGTGTAGGGGCGGCCCGTGGCCGCCCGGTAAACCACCTGCTGACCCAGGGCGGCCAAGGGCCGCCCCTACAGGAAGTTCGGTTATACTTTTGTAGGCGTTTTGCAGATGATTTACCGCACTAGCCACTCATCACTACCCACTATCCACTATCCATCGGCCGGAGTCAGTTCTTCCGGGAACTGGCTCCGTTTTTCTATGAGGGGGAGCCTTTTGAACACCGTAATTGTCATCGGCGGCGGAGCCGCCGGAATGATGGCCGCCATCACTGCGGCAAGGGCGGGAGCCGCCGTGACGCTCATCGAGCGGAACGAGAAGGTGGGGCGCAAGCTCTACATCACCGGCAAGGGCCGGTGCAACCTGACCAACTGCTGCCCGGTGGAGGAGGCCCTGCAAAACTACCCCAGAGGGGGGCGGTTCCTCCACAGCGCCCTGCGCCGCTTCTCCCCGGAGGACACCCAGGCGTTTTTCGAGGGACTGGGCGTGCCGCTGAAAGTGGAGCGGGGCAATCGGGTGTTCCCCGTCTCCGACCGGGCGGCAGACGTGATCGATGCGCTGTTTTACGAGCTGCGCCGCCTGGGGGTGAAAACAATCACCGGGCGGGTGACGGAGCTGCTGCAAACGGAGGACGGGGTCTCCGGCGTAACGCTGGAGGACGGGCGTACTCTCCGGGCCGACGCGGTCATCGTCGCCACCGGCGGCGTCTCCTACCCCGCCACCGGCTCCACCGGGGATGGCTACGCCCTGGCCCAGTCCGTGGGCCACACGCTGGTCCCCGCCAGGGCCTCGCTGGTACCGCTGGTGACGGCGGGGGAGGACTGCCCCCAGATGCAGGGGCTTTCTCTCCGCAACGTGACGCTAAAGGTCAGGAACCAGAAGAAAAAAACGGTCTACGAGGGCTTTGGCGAGCTGCTCTTCACCCACTTCGGCCTCTCCGGGCCGCTGGTACTTTCCGCCAGCGCCTGTTTACAGGGCTTTGACAAAGACAAATACTCTGCTATAATAGACCTGAAACCCGCCCTGTCGGAAAAACAGTTGGACGAACGCATTTTGCGGGACTTCGGCCAGAACCCCAACCGGGATGTGCAAAACGTGCTGGGGGGCCTGCTGCCCCGGCTGATGATCCCCGTGATGCTGCGGCGGACGGCTATCCCGCCGGAGACCAAGGTACATGACGTGACCAAGGGCCAACGGCGGCGGCTGGTGGAGGAGTTGAAAAATTTCCGGCTGGAGATCACCGGCACCCGGCCCGTGGCGGAGGCCATCGTCACCTCCGGCGGCGTCAAGCTCAGCGAGGTGAACTCCACCACTATGGCCTCCAAAAAGTGCGCCGGGCTGTACTTCGCCGGGGAGGTGCTGGACATCGACGGCTACACCGGCGGCTTCAACCTACAGGCGGCCTGGGCCACCGGCGCGGCGGCGGGCCGCAGCGCAGCGACAAAGGAGAACGATGAGCATGAAAAAACGGATCAGCGTGGCCATTGACGGCCCCAGCGGGGCGGGGAAAAGCACCCTGGCCCGAAAGGTGGCCGCAGAGCTGGGCTTTTTGTACGTGGACACTGGCGCGATTTACCGCACCGTGGCCCTGTACTGCTACCGGATGGGCATTGACCGGGGCGACGGCGAAGCCATTGCCGCCCGCCTGCCGGAAATCCGGCCGGAGCTGTTTTACGGCGAGGACGGCTTGCAGCACATGCTGCTCAACGGCGAGGACGTGACGGAGGAGATCCGTCAGCCGGAGCTATCCCTCTACACCTCGGCGGTGTCGGCCATTCCAGCGGTCCGGGCCTTTCTGCTGGATTTGCAGCGGGATTTGGCGAGAAAACACAGCGTCGTCATGGACGGGCGGGACATCGGCACCGTGGTGCTGCCCCAGGCGGAGGTCAAGCTGTTCCTGACCGCCGCGCCGGAGGCCAGGGCGGAGCGCCGCTGGAAGGAGCTGCAAGCCAAAGGCAGCGACGTGACCTATGAGGAAGTGCTGGCGGACGTCATCCTCCGGGACGAGAACGACAAAAACCGCCCCATCGCCCCCCTGCGCCAGGCGGAGGACGCGGTGCTGGTGGACACGACGAATTATAACCTGGAAGAGAGCCTTCAACTGTTGCTGAACGCCATTCGAGAGAGGATGTGAGCCTATGGCCGAGGAAAAAAAGAAAAAGAAGCGCACACGGGCGCAGGAGGAGCGGAATTATCGGATTTTGTACGCCATCCTCTACCCCATCTGGAACTTTTTCTATCCCTTTAAGGTGCTGCACCGGGACCGCATCCCGGAGGGGCCGTGTATCATCTGCCCCAACCACACCTCTCTGGCCGACCCGCCCATGATTTGCTTTGCCGCCAGCCGGAAGCACATCATCCGCATCATGGCCAAGAAATCCCTGCTGGAGATCCCCATCATGGGCCGGGCGCTGGACGCCATCGGCACCTTCGCCGTGGACCGGGGCAACAACGATATGTCCGCCATCAAAAACGCCCTGCGGGTGTTGAAGGACGGCTGCAAGCTGATGATGTTCCCCGAAGGGACCCGTGTGGGTGAGGGCGAGGAGGGCAGCGCCAAGACCGGCGCGGCGATGATAGCCCTGAAAACCGGCGCGCCCATCGTGCCGGTGTACTCCACCCGGCCCAAGAAGATGTTCCACCGCTCCACGGTGGTGTTCGGGGAGCCTTACGTGGTCAAGCCCGCCGGCCGCCGGGCCACCAAGGAGGAGCAGGAGGCCGTGGCCGACGACCTGCTGAAACGCATTTACGCCCTGGAGAGCGAAGCCCAATGACCGTTACCTTAGCCAAAACCGCCGGGTTCTGCTACGGCGTGCGCCGGGCGGTGGAGCTGGCGGAGCAGACCGCCGCGGAGGGGAAACCCTGCGCCATGCTGGGCCACCTGGTCCACAACGACCATGTGGTGGAGCACTTCGCCCAGGAGGGGATGACCTGCGTCACCGACCCCGCAGACATCCCCGAAGGGGCGGCGGTGGTGGTCCGCTCCCACGGGGAGGGCCGCGCCGTCTATGAGGACTTGGAGCGCCGGGGCCTCCGGGTGGTGGACGCCACCTGCCCCAGCGTGAAGCGCATCCACAAGCTGGTGGCCCAGGCGGAAGAGCGGGGCCGTATCCCCGTCATCGTGGGCAAGCGGGGCCACGCCGAGGTCACAGCCACCGCCGGGTGGTGCAAAAACGCCGTGGTGGTGGAATCCGGCGAGGAATTGGAGCGCTGGATCACCGCTCAGCCGGAGGGTGACAGCCTGCCGCTGACACTTGTCTCTCAGACAACGTCAACCAGGGAAGTTTGGAAAAAAGCTGTGGAAATTGCAAAAAAACTCTGTACAAACGCGGAAACATTTGATACAATATGTAATGCTACGTATCAGCGCCAGTCAGAAGCAGAGTTTTTGGCCCGACAGTGCGAGGTCATGGTGGTCATTGGCGACCATAAGAGCGCCAACACCCGTCATTTGGCTCAGCTCTGTCAGCAGCATTGCAGTCATGTTTATTGGATCGAACAGGCGTCAGAGCTGCCATTGGATGCGATTAAATGCGCAGCGTCTGTTGGAATCACTGCGGGCGCGTCTACGCCCGGGTGGATAATAAAGGAGGTTTTTTACACTATGAGCGATGAAAAAATGGAGATCGAGGAATCTTTCGCCGAAATGCTGGAGAAATCGATCAAAACTTTAAATACAGGGGACAAGGTCACAGGCACCGTTGTGAACATCACTCCGACTGAGATTCAGGTCGAGCTGGGCACAAAGCACACCGGCTACATTCCGCTGAGCGAGCTGTCTGACGATCCCTCTGTCAAGGTGGAGGATCTGGTTCACGTCGGCGACGAGATCGAGACCCAGGTCACCCGCATCAACGACCAGGACGGCATCGTCACCCTGTCCAAGAAGCGTCTGGACGCCGCCAAGAACTGGGAGATGATCGAGGAAGCCCGTGAGAACGGCACCATCGTCGAGGGCTATATCCGCGAGGAGAACAAGGGCGGCGTGGTCGCCAACGTCAACGGCATCCGCGTTTTCGTCCCCGCCTCTCAGACCGGCCTGCGCCGCAACGAGCCGATGGACGTCCTGGTGGGCACCACCGCCCGGATGCAGATCACCGAGGTCAACCGCTCCCGCCGCCGCGTGGTGGGTTCCATCCGCGCCGTGGCCGCCGCTGAGCGCGCTGCCAAGGCCCAGGCCATTTGGGACAACATCGAGGTGGATAAGCACTATCAGGGCACCGTCAAGAGCCTGACCTCTTACGGCGCGTTCGTGGACATCGGCGGCGTGGACGGCATGGTCCACATCTCCGAGCTGTCCTGGAGCCGCATCAAGCACCCCTCCGAGGCCGTCTCCGTGGGCGACCAGGTGGATGTCTACGTCATCAAGTACGACCCCGACAAGAAGAAGATCTCTCTGGGCATGAAGGACCGCAGCGTCTCTCCCTGGGAGAACTTCATCAGCCAGTATTCCATCGGCGACAACGCCGAGGTCAAGATCGTCAAGCTGATGAGCTTCGGCGCCTTCGCTGAGATCGTTCCCGGCGTGGACGGCCTGATCCACATCTCCCAGATCGCTGACCATCGGGTGGAGAAGCCTGAGGATGAGCTGGCTGAGGGCCAGATCGTCGAGGTCAAGATCACCGACATCAACATGGAAGCCAAGAAGGTCTCCCTGTCCCGCCGCGCCGTTCTGCGCGAGGCGTATGACGAGGACTGATTCCGGCATCCCGTCCGTCCCGTCCGTTTTGAACTAAACCGCCCGTAAAACTGCGGTTTTCCAGCAAAAGTTCCCCCTTTTCGGAGGGGGAACTTTTCTTTTTTTGTACGTTTTGCCGTTGTTTCCCATCGAAAAAAAGTGGTACAATATACTATAATAAGGCGAAAGTCTAAACTTTTTGGAGGTGGGTCTCATGTTTCAAATTGGCGACCAGATCGTGCATCCCATGCACGGCGCGGGTACGGTAGATGACATTGTAGAGCGGACGGTTGACGGCACGGTGCGAAAATACTACAGCCTCAAGCTGCCTGTGGGCAACATGAAGGTGATGATTCCTGTGGACACCAGTGAGCAAATTGGTGTGCGGCCCATCGCCACGGCGGAGCGGGCGGAAGAGGTTTTGACCGCCATTCCCTTCCTGTCGGTGGATATGGACGGCAACTGGAACCGCCGTTACCGGGAGAACATGGAAAAGCTCAAGAGCGGCAACATGATGCAGGTAGCCTCCGTCATCAAGGGGCTGCTGCTTCGGGACCAGGTGAAGGCCCTCTCCACCGGCGAGCGGAAGATGCTCCACTCCGCCAAGCAGATTTTGATCTCCGAGGTGGTCCTCTGCCAGCACGTCAGTTTTGAGTCGGTGGAGGAACGCATTTTCCGGGCGGTGTCGTAATAAATTAGCAATTAGCAATGAGCAATGTGCAATTATGGAAAAATCAGGGGGTTAAGGTAGGTTACGCCTGGAAACATACTTTTCTTTATATAAAAAAATCAATTTTTGATTTTTAAAAAGTTCTCAAATTGCAATAGCAAGTTGCAATAGTTTTTTCAGTGATGCTCGTTGGCAG
>JAJQCW010000063.1 GCA_021202515.1 Clostridiales bacterium
AGCTGGTGGACTACTCAGACGACCTGCTGGGCAATCCTGTTTATAAGAAGAAAACTCCAGACGGGTATTCAGTATCCGATGGGCGAGACGATAAAATGGCGTAAAACCGCTACATCTATATATTGTGTTTGCGGTTTGACCGTTACAACATCTTGCGGTTGCATTTTAGATTTTTTCAGGGTATAATATAGATACTGCAACTAGAATTTAGTTGCAGTACACAGAGGGGGAACGCTTGCTGTGGCAAAGAAAGAAAAACTGCTGGAAAAGCTGTTCCAGTCGAAAATGCCCAAAAATTTTACTACATCTGAGTTGGACGCCCTGATGAGCCAATGCGGGTGTTGTAAGTATTCAGGCGGACGCGGGTCTTCAATCAAATATTTCCACGAGGAAACAAAGCGCATTTTAATCTTTGACGGTCCCCATCCCGGTAACGAGTTGAATCCCTATCAGGTCAAAAAGGTACGTACATTTTTAATCGAAATTGGTGAAGTTGAGGGGTGAATTTGAAATGTCGAATGTAATGCAGTATAAGGGTTATCATGGGAAAATTGAGTTTAGCAGTGAGGACAATCTTTTTATTGGTTCTGTGGTCGGCGTCAATGATTCTCTGAATTTTCACGGGTCCACTGTAGAAGAACTCAGGCAATCTTTCCATGATTGTATTGATGATTACCTTGAAATGTGCGAGGCTCTTGGGCGTAGCCCCGACAAAGAGTACAAGGGTTCCTTTAATGTCCGGGTTGGTCCAGAGCTGCACCGTCAAGCCGCCATCGCTGCGGAAAAAACAGGAATCTCCTTGAACCAGTATGTACAGGATGCTATTGAGCTGAAGCTTGAACAGGCTACAACTGCGCAGAGTGCATCAGTTGTGCCTACGATGGAAGATATCGAACGTTGTATCCAGCGATATATCACTGTGCCTGAGACAGTGGGTAAGCTGGTTGAGAAGGCTCTTTACGAGTACAATCGCACATTTACGACAGCAAACAGCCCACCTGTTTTTTCTCGTCAGAGCAAGTTCACTGCCACGTCTCAATTCAAGAAGCGTGCTCAAGTAAGTTAATCTGTGAATTTGCGAAATAAATTATGATGGAGGTTCAACACATGTATAACTTTGTCAATTCTTTTAGGCTCGCTACAAACGAGCAGTGTTCGGAAGTCATTGTTTCTTTCAGCCAGGCATTCCCCGATGATTCTGGTGAATTGCAGCCGCTCCCCGTCTCCGATTTGATTATGCCGGGACCTCTCGCGTTTGAACTGGCTACCAAGATTGCTGAACTCTTCAACGACTCAGCTTCCAAGGAAGATACACCTGCCGCCGCCGAAAAAGAGGGCGATGCCAAAAGCGCCGAATAACTACTCAAAAACAAAGTCTGCCCTGATGCCATCTACATCAGGGCAGTTTGGGCTAACGGGGCGCCCGTGAACGCTTCACATCTATGATAGCAAAAACCTCCCCCGGTGTTGGCGCACCAGAGGAGGCAAAGGGTAGTAAAGTTTTCCTAGGACGTTACTACCCTTTCATTATAATACGCATTTTGCGAAAATGGAAGGAGAAAAATGAAAAATACTGAAATCGTTGACCTGTATGGTCGGGTATCCACGGCGGAGCAAGCCCAGGAGGGCTATTCCATCGGGGAGCAGAAAAGCCGGTTGGAGAAGTACGCCGAAGCGCACGGTTGGACGATCTACCGGAACTACTCAGATGCGGGTTATTCCGGCGGAAACCTGAACCGGCCCGGCTTGCAGGCGCTGCTGCGGGATGTGCGGCAGCGGAAGGTGTCGAAGGTGGTCGTCTACAAACTGGACCGGCTGAGCCGTTCCCAGAAAGATACCTTGTATCTGATTGAAGATGAGTTTTCGGCAAACGGCGTGGATTTCGTCAGCATGACAGAAAACTTTGATACCGGTTCCCCCTTTGGCCGGGCTATGATCGGTATCTTGTCGGTGTTCGCCCAGCTTGAGCGGGAGCAGATCCGGGAGCGGATGCAGCTGGGGCTGGAGGCCAGAGCAAAGGACGGCTATTATCACGGCGGGCCTTATGCGCCCATCGGCTATGATTATGCCAACGGTGAGTTGGTAATCAATGAGTATGAGGCTATGCAGGTCCGGGAGATTTACCGGCTGTATATTGAAGGGATGCCCGTTTACAGCATCTACAAATATGTCGCGGCGCGTTATCACACAAAATATGGAGAGTGGCACGATTCCTCTGTCCGTTCCTGCCTGAACAGTGTCGTTTATAATGGCCAAATCGAATGGAAAGGCCAAATTTATCAGGGACGGCACCAGGCCATTATTGACGATGAAACCTTTGCCGCCGCCCGCAAGAGAGACCGGATGCGGGCTGAATCGAACTTCCGCAAGCACCCTTTCCAGCGTACAACCCTGTTGGGCGGTCTGCTGTGGTGCGGGAACTGTGGCGCACGCTATTACTGTAAGCAGAACACCTCAAAGCGGCCGGGTATTATCCCCGCCCAGCGATATTACACCTGCTACTCCCGCGGGAAGTCCAGCAAGAAGCAGATACGCGACCCCAACTGTAAAAACAAATCTTACAACGTGAAGGACTTAGACCGCATTGTGCTGGATGAGATCAGGGCGTTGGCCCTTGAGCCTGCCCGTATCGACAGTCTGATAGACAGCGGACGGGAAAACGTTGCGGTAGAGCGCACCCAGGCCATCACAAAACGGCTGGGGGAGATAGAGACCCAGATCAATCGCCTGATTGATTTGTACGCAGTCGGTAACATGGATATGGCTATGGTCAGCCGACGGATAGAAGCTCTGTCCGCCGAAAGAGAAGCCCTGGAACAAGAGCTTTCAGATGTCACGCCCCCGCAGCCCACCCTCAGCGTGAAGGACGCGAAACAGGCGCTGTTGGACTTTCAAAATGTAGCAGAGACCGACGATTTTGAAGCGCTGAAATCGGTGGTGCATTTGTTGATTGACGGAATTGTCATAAATGGGGCAGATGTGTCGATAAGTTGGAACTTTATTTAGGGGAAGAGATAAGGCTAGTTTTAACTTCGATTCATGTCGAGACGGTTGTTCAACTGTCCCAACACCCCCTTGCTTTGTTCCATACAGACAGCGGTGAGAAAGAAGGCTGAGAGACGATGGAGTTTGACCCCAGATTGAAAATTGGGCAGACGCTCAAAAACAGCGAGCTTGTTGCCATCTTCAAATGCGGCAACATGGGCGAAATGCGCCGGTCGAAAGCGACCAACACCCTGGTACTTGTTTCTGACTACACGAAAGGGCTTTACCATGACAAATGGATCGGCGGTGTACTCCATTATACCGGGATGGGGAAAACGGGAGACCAGGACATTCATTGGGCACAGAACGCCATCCTTGCAGCCTGTGAAGAAAATGGCGTAGATGTTCATCTGTTTGAGGTAATAGATGCCGGCGAATATGTGTACTGCGGCAGAATCGCACTTGCAGATAAGCCCTATGTGGCCATTCAGCCCGGCGAGGACGGAACCAACAGAAAGGTGTGGATGTTCCCGATCCGTCCCGTTCCGGATAATGACGTAAAAAAGCCGTCTATGTTTGTATTTCGTGATATGGAGGATTACAAGGCACGGGGCGCAAACGCTGATGCGGAGTACAAAAAGAAAATGGAGGAGAAAACAAGGCGAGGCAGCAAGCCGAAACCAGTGCCTGCTGCCCCGACCACGCCTCCACGTCCGCCAAAACCAATGATGGCTGCGCCACCGGAACTCATAGGAAAAAGCGTAAAGCACAAATCCTATGGGGAAGGTACTATTACCGGCATTTCCGGCGCAGTTCTCACGGTTTTATTCTCCGGTGTGGGGGAGAAAAAGCTGAGCTACGAGGTGTGCATCAAGAATAAACTGATTGAATTTATCTGAGGAATTGGAAAGGGGCCAACATGAAAACAATAAAAGTGGTGGCTGCGGTGCTCCACAGCAATCATCGGATTTTTGCGACGGCCCGCGGATATGGTGACTACAAAGGCCGCTGGGAGTTCCCCGGCGGAAAAATCGAACCAGGCGAGACACCGAGGCAGGCGCTGGAGCGTGAGATTTGGGAAGAGCTGAACGTTCAAATCGAGGTGGGCGAGCAAATTGGTACGATTGAGTGGGATTATCCTGCCTTTCACCTGTCTATGGACTGCTTCTGGTGCGTCATCGTCGCGGGAGAGTTGGTGCTAAACGAAGCGGAGGACGCTAAATGGCTGGGCAGCGGGGAACTGTACAGCGTTGACTGGCTACCGGCTGATAGAGAACTGATTGAAATAATAAAGGATCACCCGCTTACAGGCGGCGCACAGGTCGAAACACCCGACACAACAGTTGTCCCAGCATTCTCATGCAGACAGAAACCGACTGGCTGCGCTCCAACGGGCCGCTGACCCATGCCAGACTGGTGTTTTCCGGTGAACCGTAGCAGTATGCCAGGGATATGCAGGAAACGCACGGACTGGAGCATTAATAGATACGGAACAACATGTGAAATAATACCAATTGCCCGCTACCCGGCGGTTTTGTCTTGTGAATTGCTGTTTCACCGATGGCTCAGTCGATGCGCTCTCCCTTGTTGCCGTAGCACTCGCAGAACCGCGCCGCAAAGGAAGGCGGTTCCTCCCCGGCGTAGAGGTGGGAAATATCCCCGAAGGAAGTGACCCGGAACGAGGCCACCCCCGGCCTGCGCTCCTCCGTGACCGCCGTTGTCACCGAGGAAGGCGCGGCGCAGAGGCCGTGCCACAGAATCATGGGAGACACGTTCCACAGGTGGCTGAGCGGTACGCACTCCAGCGCGAAGTGGCAGAAGAGGACAACGGTGTCGTTGTTGGGGCGTACCGCCCGGTAGCACCTGCCGTCGCGCTCATAGCCGTGCTTTTGCAGCAGCGCGTCAAACTGCTGGATTACGTAGTCGTACTGCTGCCCGACCTGTCCCGCCTGCATGACCGGGTCGTCGGCCCACTGTTCGGCGGAGAAGAACCCCTCCCGGCGCGTCCAATCCTGGGGCAGCCAGTCCCAGGCGATGGTCTGCTTCCCCGGCACGTTGGGCTTTTCCACCCGGGCGGGAAATTCCTGCAACCAGCCGCACACGGTCGCCGTGCGCCCCAGCCGCTCCAGGGTCAGGGAGGCGGTATCCTTTGCCCGGCCCAGCGGCGAAACATAGTAATAGTCCGCCTCCTGCTTTGTCAGCCGCTGGGCCAGCAGCTCCGCCTCCCGCCAGCCCTTTTCGGTCAGTGAGTCGTGTTCATAATCCGGTTCACAGTGCCGTACAATGAGCAATTTCATAGTCTGGTTATCTCCTTTACGCAGTCTCATGAGCATTTTAGCTTTTAGCAATTCGCTTTGCGGTGCTTGGCATTGCGTACTGCGCTCACCGTTTGCATGACTTTACAAATGGGTGGTTTCGTTTTCAGCTCCCTTTTCGGCTGTTCGCTTTGGTTGGAAGTACCTGACGAACAGCTAACAGCTCACGGCTAATAGCCTTCACAGTTCTTCCTCCTCCGGGCGCAGGATGGCCTTTACCATCCCCCGCACCTTGCCGCTGACCCACAGCACCGCGCCGCGGATGCCGTCCACCATGATGTTGGCGGAGAGGGATACCTCGAAGGCCAGCAGCACGAACACCACCAGCACCAGCCAGCCCCCGTGACTGAGGGCGGCCAGGTCCAGGGAGAAGATGGGCTGGAGGAAGGCGATGCAGACGGCGAAGGCCGCCACACAGGTCACCATCAGCAGCCGCCGCAGGGCGTTGTAGGGCTTGCAGGTCCGGTGGACCATCAGCAGGCCCACCACCGCCACCACCAGGGTACAGATGGTGCTCAGTTCGTCTCCGGTCAGGTCAAAGACGATATAGAACAGCACCACGCCGATGCTCAGCACCAAATCGCTCATGGCGGAGGGCAGCGCCCGGTAAATCACGTTGGGCATAAAACGGCCCTGGATGCGGTTCTTGTTGGGTTCCAGCGCCATGACGAAGGAGGGCAGGCCGATGGTGATGGCGCTGACCAGGCTCATCTGGGAGGCGGAGAAGGGGTAGGTGAAGGTAAAAATCAGCGAAATGGCCGCCAGGCACAGGGAAAAGATGTTTTTTACCAGGTACAGGCTGGCGGAGCGCTCGATGTTGTTGATGACCCGTCGCCCCTCCGCCACAACAGAGGGCATGGCGGAGAAATCGGACTCCAGCAGGACGATGTGGCTGACCTGGCAGGCCACCTGACTGCCGGAGGCCATGGCCACCGAACAGTCCGCCTCTTTCAGGGCCAGCACATCGTTGACGCCGTCGCCGGTCATGGCGACGGTGTGGCCCGCTTTGTGCATGGCCCGCACCAGTTGGCGCTTCTGCTCCGGCGTCACCCGGCCAAAGACGGTGTACCGCTCCGCGGCCTGGGCCAGTTCCTCGTCGGTGTGCAGAGTGCGGGCGTCTACATATTGGTCCGCGTTGGGAATTTCCGCCCGGAGGGCAACCTCTGAGACGGTGACGGGGCTGTCGCCGGAAATGACCTTGACGGCGACCCCCTGTTGCCGGAAGTACCGGAAGGTCTCCGGCGCGTTGTCCCGAATCTTGTTGGTCAGCAGCACCAGCGCCAGCGCCTCCACTGGCTCCGTCAGGGCATCCCCCGCCAGACTGCCGCCGTAGCGGGCCAGCAGCAGCACCCGGCACCCCAGCCGGGAGTATTTCTCGATTTCCTCGCTGTAGCGCTGGTACTGGCCCCCCAGCAGGTTTTCCGGTGCGCCCAGCAGGTAGGTGCCCTCCCCGGCGAAGGTCACGCCGCCGTACTTCCGGGCGGAGGTGAAGGGCAGCGCCTGCATCACCACCCGGCGGGAGTGCTGGCCGTCAAAGTAGCGTTTCAGCGCCGCCATGGTTTCGTTGTCGTTCTGCATGGCAAAGACGTAGTCCGCCAAAATCTCCCGCAGCGCGTCCAGGCTCAGAGGGGAGGCGCTGACCGCCACCAAATCCTCCACCACCATCTTAGGCTCGGTGATGGTGCCGGTCTTGTCCACACAGAGGGTATCCACCCGCGCCAGCGTCTCAATGCAGCCCATCTCGTGGACCAGCGTTTTCCGCTGGGCCAACCGCAGCACACCGGCCATCAGCGCCAGAGAGGTCAGCAGGTACAGCCCTTCGGGAATCATGCCCACCAGACTGGCTACGGTGGACACCACGCCGTCCCGCACTGTATTGTCCAGCACGGCGATCTCCTTGTAGGCCATGGCAATGCCCAGGGGGATGATGATGATGCCGATGGCCAGCACCAGCCGGTTCAGGGAGCGCATCATCTCCGACCGGGGCGGCTGACGGGTCTGCTTGGCTTGGAGAGTCAGCTTGGACATATAGGAGTCCCGACCAACGGCGGTCAGCCGGGCGCGGCACTCCCCGGAGACCAGATAGGCGCCAGAGAGCAGGGAATCCCCCGGCTCTTTTTTGATTTCGTCGGCTTCGCCGGTGAGCAGCGACTCGTTCACCAGACACTGGCCCTCCACCACCTCCGCGTCGGCGTAGATTTGATCCCCGGCGCGAAAGACAGCGATGTCGTCCCGGACGGTTTCGTAGGCGGAGAGGTCCAGCACCTGGCCCTCCCGCACCACGGTGGCCTTGGGACTGGAGAGCAAGCTCAGGCTGTCCAGCTTCTTTTTGCTCTTCCACTCCTGGCCGATGCCGATGCAGATATTGGCCACCACCACGATGAGGAAGGTCAGCTCGGTCCACGCGCCCACGGCGCACACTGCCGCGGCCAGCACAAAAAAGATGAGGTTGAAGTAGGTGCAGACGTTGGAGCGGACGATGTCCCCCAGCGACTTGGACGTTGGCTCAAGTTCCACGTTCCGACAGCCGCCCTCCCGCCGCTCCTGTACCTGTGCGTCGGTCAGGCCCTGACTAGGGGGCGCCTCGACTACAAGGATGTCCCGGACAGGGGCGGTCTCCGTCTCAGGGGTCGGCGGCTGCCGACGGAAAGACTTTTTTGCTGGATGGATTCGGGTTTTCTTTGTCTCAGACACAGGTTTCATCTCCAGAGTTTTGCGCGATTTGCTTTTGGCGTTGTTTAACAGCTATTATACCATGAGGAAGGCGGGTTGTGAACCCAGGAGTTTGATTAAAATCAGGTAAAAAAACAGGCCATTGGCATGGTTTTTTGTACAGGAACGGTACGCAAATCGAAAAAAGACGCACCATCCCCCGCAATGCAAAAAAGCCCACAGGCGGGGAGACTTTGCGCCTCCCGCCTGTGGGCCGGGTCGGTTTTCTTATGTATCCGCTCCCCAGGGGAGAGCGGTCACGCTTTTACAGCCTGGCGTCGAACAGGCCGCAGAAGCTGTCGATGGGGTCGGTGCCATTGAACGCCTCCGGCCCGGTCATCAGGTCGTCGACGAGGGCGTCGAAGGTGTCGCTCTTGGAATCATAGGTGTTGATGTAGGTGCGCACCTGGGGGATGTCCGCCAGCATGGTGGGCTGGCCGCAGCCGATGGCCACCACAGGCAGCTCGAACACATACCAGGGGATCTCGCCGCCGCCCTTGGAGAAGCCGAACACAGGCCGCCCGCTGGAAACGTCGCAGAGGGTGATGATAAGGTCCTGGCCACTGACAAAGTCGTCGATGGCGTTCTTACCGGCGAAGTAGACGTTCAGGCTGGGTTGCTCCCCCGCTTCGATCTGCTTCTTCACCTTGTCGATGGGGCTTTCATAGATAAAGGCGTCAAAGCCCTTGGCGCAGAGCTTTTCTTTCAGCACCTCGGCGGCGCTCTTCTTGGCGGGCGCGCCCAGCAGCTTCATCAGGGTGCTCATGCCGCTCTCCGCTTCCTTGATGTGAACGATCATAACCCGCTTGTAGCGCTCCGGCGTGATGGGCAGCACGTCCTTGTCCTTGTACTTGACCAGGGTGATGCAGTCCTCGCTGATGGCCTTATGCATGGCCTTGTACTCGGCCTTGCCCAGGGTGGCCGCCACCGTCTCCTGAGAGGGGACCAGCTCGTCAACGGTCTTTTTGTGCATCCCAAGGTGGGCTTTCAGGCCCAGGATACGGGTCAGCGCCTCGGTGATCCGCTCCTCGCTGATGGTACCGTCCTGATAGGCCGCCAGCATGGTGGCGAAGTCCTCGTCGGGGTCGTTGAAGAACAGGAACATGTCACAGCCGGCGTTGATGCAGCGGGGCAGCATTTCCCGCCGGGTCATGCGGTCGGTCATGCCCACCATGTGGGATGCGTCGGTGACCACCATGCCGTTGAAGCCCAGCTTGTCCCGCAGCAGGCCCTTCATGATCTCCGGGCTGAGGGTGGCGGGCATCATGTCCTCGTCCTTCAGGTCAGGATTGATGGCTCTGGCGTATTCCGGCAGCATGATGTGGCCCGCCATAATTGCGTCCAGCCCGTTGTCGATGAGGGTCTTGTAGACCAGACCATAGGTCTCGTCCCATTTTTCAGGGGTGAAATAGTTGACGTTGTTGGACAGGTGGGCATCCCGGAAGTCCTGGCCGTTGCCGGGAAAATGCTTGGCGGCGCAGGCGAAGCCGGGGATGGTGTGCGCGCCCTGGACATAGGCGGCGCTCATCTTGGCCACCCGCTCCGGGTCGTTGCCGAAGGCGCGGCAGATGATCTCGGTGTTCTCCCAGTTATAGGCGATGTCGCAGACGGGGGCGAAGGCCATGTTGCAGCCGATGGAGGCCGCCTCTTCGTTGGCCATCTTGCCCAGGGCGAAAGCGTACTCCTCCTTGCCGGTGGCGCCGATCTTGACGCCAGAGCCGATGGCGGTGCCGTCCGCACAGGCGCCGTCGCCGCCGCCCTCGGTGTTGCAGGCGATGAAGATGGGCACCTTGGCGTAGGTTTGCAGGGTGTGGTTCTGCTCCTGGACCTTCTTGCCGGGCATGTTGTTGTACCGGCAGCCGCCCAGGTGGTATTTCTGCATCAGCGTCTTGAGATAGGCTTCATCCTGGGATTCGGTCAACTGGAAGAACAGTTGGCCCACCTTTTCCTCATCGGACATGGAGGCGATGGTGTCCTCCACCCATTTGATGTCTTCGTCAGAGAGGTAATAGGGGTTGGCTTTCAAATCGACCATAATTGGCTCCTTTCCGCAGGCATACCGCCTGCAATCATATGGTTATGGTTGAAAACACTTCCGTTACGAGAGGTTCTTGAGGAAGGCCGCGACCTTCTCATCCTGATAGGCTCCGCCGTATTCGCCGCCGATGAGCTTGTCCACCGCCGTTTCCCGGAACTCCACCCAGGATTCCTTTTCGTGCTTGACCAGGATGGGATAGTAATAGACGCCGTTCTTGGTGGCCGCGTCGTAGTCGCCGGGAGCGTCGCCGGTCATCAGCACGTTGGCCGGGTCGTAACCCTTTTTCAGCAGCTCCTGGATGCAGAAGGCTTTGCTGCCGGTGTCCTGGGCCAGCACCAGGTCCACGTGGTCCAGCAGCTTGTAAAGCTCCCACTCCTCCATGACTGCCTGGAGGTTGGCAGAGGAGACAATGACCACGTCCGCCCGCTCATTGGCATAGGCCAGACCCTCCCGGACGCCCTCGTAGGGCTTTTTCACCTCAAAGGGCAGGGCGTTAATGCTTTCGTTGACGCTCTCCGACCAGGACAATGCCTTTTTCAGGCAGACGCTGCCGGTTTTCTCAATGGCCTTGGCGATGGCGCTGTTGGACAGCTCGTCGCTGTTGGCCGCCCAGTCCTCCAGGGACTCCAGGTCCTCGATTTTGGTGTACTGGTCGTTGACCTCCCGGAGCATCAGCGCCAGCCCCTTGAACCGGTTGATGCCGCGGGTCATGGTATACAGGTTGATGTCGTTCCAGCGCGTCAGAATGGGGTCCTTCCACTGTTGCAGTCCCCATTCCTCCACCATGCACGGCCCAAAGCAGCGGATGTGCTTGATGTCCATGGTGTCCATTGCGCAGCCGTCTGAGTCCACGCAGATGAGGAAGTCCTTCCTTTTCTGGAAGGTTTCCAATTTGCCGCCCATTGTTTTGCCTCCTAACGATTGATTTGCAAAATAAAATGAAGCGTATACGCGATATCCATTCCATCCTATTTCACTTTGTTTTATTTTAAGCGCTTTCAGGTCATTTCGTCAAGCAGAATCGGCAAAGTCCCAACGAATATCCAAAGACAACTAAAAATCGACAAGTTCACCAAAGCATTGCCTCCGTGGGTGCGCCTGATTGTTCGATTGTTCTAAGTTATCTTCCCTCCCGGCGGGATGGGGCTGTTTGTTATGAGCAGGGCTGTATCCTGCGAATCAGAAAAAATACATGACAATACGAGATATAGCAGAAACGCGAGCAGCTATACTTTTGCATAACCCTGGCAAACAAACCAGAGCGAAAGCTGCCCCGGCCCTCGCTCCAACAGAGCAGGATTCCACCTCAGCTCACCGCCCAACAGAGAAGCGTCTTTTTGGCGGCGATGTCCTTTGTCTGGAGGAAATCGACTTGGACGGTGCGGTGGCGCAAATCGAGGACGATTTGGCCCTGAAAATCGCAGAAAAATAAACGAAAAAACACTCCGGGCGCAGTATTCCGGAGTGTTCCTTGCTGGCCGCAGAACAGGCAAGACAAAGGGAGGGATGCAGAACAAAAACCTTTCCTGAGCGGTGGAACGCTCCTGAGGGTTTGCCGCGCGATTCAGTGCTATAATTTGCTTTTCAGCAATCCCAGCACGTTGGAGATTTTCTCCACCGGCTCCGGGCTTTCGCTGTTCAGCCAGTCGTAAAGGACAGAAAAAGTCCCCTGAAAGACAAACTGGCGGATATACTTTACCTCCGTCTCTGAATAATTGCTTTCGTCGAGCATATTCTGAAAAATAACGCCGATACTTGGGAGGGCGAACAGGTGCGAGGAAAATTCCTGCATGGGAACAGAGCGGACAAGGAGGCAGAACAGGTCTCTTTGCTCATATAGGTGCTGTAAGGTCAGGAGCATAGCGTTGGAGCTTTGGGTGATGACCTGCTTGAGTTCCTCATCCAGTTGTCTGAGAAAGTCTGATTCAATTTCGTTCAGCAGTTCCTCTTGACTCCCATAGTATTTATAGAACGTGGTGCGGTTGATCTCCGACACCTTGCAAAGCTCGTAAACCGTAATTTGGCTCAGCGGCTTTTTTCTGAGCAGCTTGAGCAGTCCTGTCTTGAGCATGGTTTTGCTGATACGCACTCTTTGATTTTCCATCCCTTGCTCCACCTCGACAAATGTTTGATAACTGTTGACTTTAAGACAAATGAGCAGAAAGTGTTGACCACAGAACATTTCAATATCAACAGTATGTTGACTTTAACCGCTTTCGTCTATTATAATGAAAGAGCGGAGATTTGTCAACTTTCAATTGCGGAAACCGCAGTAAAAATCATCGAAATCAACCTCTGCGCAAAAAAAGAGGACAACACCACGCGGAAAAGCGCGCTTTTGGAATCAGTTGGCCTGTCCCGCTCAAGGAAAGCGGATTCCTACAAACAATGGAGCAGCGAGCTTGCGGCGAAAGCAGGACCGCCGCTCGAACGACCGGCCTGAAGGAGGCCGACACTATGAATCATTCTACCATTTACGAACGTTTTGCAGAAACCGTGACACAATTCCCCGACCAGCCTGCCATTATAGAGCAAGCGCGGTCCCTCACCTACGCCCAGCTCGACCGGCGCATTAACGTGATTGCGGGCAATTTCCCCTCGCACAGGCAGGGAGCGCAGCGGAAGTGCCGCTTGACGGCGGAGGGGCAAAGCCCCACAGGGAGAAGCGCAGCTTCGGAAGTGCTGCTCGACAGCAGAAGTGCCGCTCGACGGCAGGAAAACTGCATCGGCATCGTGGCCGACCACGGGGCCGATTTCGTTGCCGCCATTTTTGCCGTGCTGAAAACCGGAGCGACTTACGTTCCGGCAGAGCCGGATTTCCCGGAAGAGCGCATCCGCTTTATGATGCAGGAGAGCAATGTGGGCTTCATCATCACCCAGAAAAAGTATCGGGAGAAGCTGGCTGGATTCCCTCTGCTGTTTCTGGAGGACATGACCGGGGAGACCGCTGTGCAGGAAAACAGACCCTTGACACGTCCGGAGTCTCTGGCCTATATTTTATATACCTCCGGCTCTACCGGCGTGCCGAAGGGCGTCTGCGTGACAAACGCCAACGTCTGTCATTACGTCCGGGCGTTTCAGCACGAGTTTCACCCCACAGCCGGGGATGTGATGCTGCAATACTCGGTTTGTTCCTTCGATATTTTTGTGGAGGAGGTGTTCACCACCCTCCTCTCCGGGGCGGCCCTCGCCATCCCCGACGGTCAGGCGAGGGCGGATGTCCATTCCCTGATGGATTTCGTGCAGGAAAAGAACGTGACCATGCTCAGCGGGTTCCCCTATCTGCTGATGGAGCTGAACGAGCTGGAGCGCATCCCCTCCAGCCTGCGGCTGGTCATCAGCGGCGGCGACATCCTCCGGGAGAGCTATGTGGGCCATCTGCTGCCCCAGGTCGCGGTTTACAACACCTACGGGCCGTCAGAAACCACCGTCTGTTGCAGCTATTTCCGCTGCAACGACCAGAAGGCGCTGGAGGATGGCACCTATCCCATCGGGAAACCGGTGCTTGGGACGCAAATCGAGCTGTTGGATGAGGACGGGCAGCCCGTCCCCGCAGGTTCTGTGGGGGAGCTTTGCATCTCCGGCGGCGGCGTCTCCAACGGATACCTTGACCAGAGCAAGAATGAGATGTTCGTGACCACAGCGGACGGAAAACGGCTCTACCGGAGCGGCGACCTGGGCTATCTCCTGCCGGACGGCAATCTGGCGTTCCTCCACCGCAGGGACTCTCAGGTGATGATCTTGGGGAAACGGGTGGAGCCGGAGGAGGTGGAAAACGTCCTCTGCGACTGCGAGGAGGTGCAAACCGCCGTGGTTTGCCCGTTCACGGATGAGCACGGCCTTTCCTACCTGACCGCCTATGTGGTCCCGGAGGGGACGAATTTTGTGCTATCTGAGGTCAAGAAAAAGCTGCGGCGTTATCTGACCTCCTTCATGATACCGGAATTTTTCGTGATTCTGGACCACATCCCCCTGACCCCCAACGGGAAGCCGGACGTGAAAAGCCTGCCGGTGGTGCTGAAAGAGGGGGCCTAGCGAATTGGAACTGACGATCAGAAAAGCGGATAGCTCCGACCTGGAGGAATTGATGCGCTGGCGGGAAGTTGTTCTGCGGGAGGTTTTTTCCATTCCCGCCGGGGAGAATATGACAGAGCTTCTCGCGGCAAACCGGGCGTATTACCAGACTGCGTTGGAGGCGGGGGAACACATCGCCTGCTTCGCCTGCGCTGGAGAAAAAATCGTGGGCTGCGGCGGCGTCTGCCTCTACCGGGAGATGCCCTCGCCGGACAACCTCAGTGGAAAATGCGGGTATCTGATGAACATTTACACCCTTCCTGCTATGCGGCAGCGGGGTGTGGGAAAAGAAATCGTGCAACGGCTGGTGCAGGAGGCGAAGCACCGGGGCGCGGAGAAGATTTATCTGGAGGCGTCGGAACAGGCGTATCCCCTGTATCGGTCATTGGGCTTTCAGGATATGAAAGGATATTTGAAGTACAACGAAACATCGTTTTAGGGCAAGGAGAGGGAGCATGAAGGCAGAAAAGGCAGTCACGTTGCAAGTGAACGGAAAGAAGATACAGGTCTACTGCGCGTCTCAGGCCGCGCCGCTGGTGATTTACCACGCCGTAATGGGCGAAGGGAAAGCCCTGTGGCAAGCCTGCCAAAAGCTAGATTGCCCGGCGTTTTCGCTGGCGGTCATCAACGGCGTGAGCTGGGACGACGATATGACGCCGTGGGCCATCCCGCCCATCTCCAAGGGGGACACCCCCTGTTCCGGCGGCGCGGACGCATGGTTAGCGCAGCTCACCGGCGAACTGCTGCCGCAAATCACGGCGGCGCTCCCGTTCCCGCCGACGTACTGCGCCCTGGCGGGCTATTCCCTGGCGGGGCTGTTTGCCGTGTATGCGGGGTACAAGACGGACTGTTTCTCCCGCCTGATTTCTGCATCCGGCTCCCTGTGGTATCCTGACTTCGTACCGTTTGTCCAGCAACACCGCATTTCGGAACAGGTGAAGGTGATTTATTTCTCCCTGGGAGATCAGGAGAGCCACACGAAAAATCAGTACCTCGCCCCGGTGGAGGAAAACACCCGGTTTCTGGCGCAGTATTTTTCGGAGCAGGGCCTTCAAACGACCTTCCAGTTGAACAAAGGGAATCACTATCGCAACTCCACAGGACGGATGGCCGCGGGGATCCAGTGGGCGCTGGAGCAGCAGCTTTGAGCGAAGCAGGAACCGGGAACAGCGGCATCATCTGAACAGAAAAATAAGAACCCGGCAGGCCGTCACAGAAATTGTGGCGGTCTGCCGGGTTTTGTGATATTCGAAGGCAAATAGCACGGATTAAAAACACTCGGACAAGAGGTGGATGGTTTCCTTCATCTTCATATATAGGCTGTGTGGCGATTCCGTCTTCCCATTTTCTACCCAAATCTCCAGGAACATGCACATTTCTAAGAAGATGGACCGTATGATATAGTCAGACAGTTCGGACGTTTTTCCTTTGGCGAATATGGAAAGGAAGCACGCTTTCTGTTTCATGATCGACTGATATAGAATATCCGTCCGCTGTGCGGATAGAACTGCGCCAATAAGTTCGGAGTGGTCCATGCCAGTCTCAATTACCAGAATCGTAGCATCTTCTAATGTTGGATTTGGAAATGACTGCAATTTGACAGCTAATTGCTCAAATACCAGGTCACTTTTGTAAACCAGCACGTCCACTATATTATCAAATAGTCGATAAAAAGTTGCCCGACTGATATTCGATGATTTCCAGACATCCGTCACTGTAATTTGAGAAAGGTCTTTTTGTTTTAGACAAGTCATGAGAGCTGCTGTTATCGCGTTTGCGGACTTTTCAGCCCGCTTATCATTTGGGATATGATACATCTTTTCCCTCCGCTGTTTCATAAGTCGATAGAACAAATATGAGACTGTTGACTCACAACTTTAAGATATGATACAATTTTCTCACAGCGAAGTCAAGAACAAATGATAACAGCCCGATATTTTAAATCAACAAGCAGAAAACGAAAGGCGGCCTTTTGATATGTATGAAAACTTGAATTTGAATCTGATGACCGAAAATGTGAAGGGAGAACGGCTTGGTGTTGTCCCACAGGTTGACCTCTGCGGAGATCTTCCCAGAAAACCGGATTACACGATAGATTCCTGGTTTGTGATTGGACGGGTGGAAGAAGCCGGTCACAAAATCAACTATCTGTTCCACATCATGGCGATGCACCCTCCGATTCCGGTTGAAAGGATTGCAAAAAAGTGGCAGGTTTGTTTTTCCGTTATGGATGAAACCACCGGATATTATCACGCAGGAGATCACTTCTATGGGGAAAAAGAAATTCAGGCCGAAGAGAACTATTTCAGCCTAAAGTGTCCCAATGCGGAAATGTCCGGCGATTGGGACAAGATGAAGATTTATCTGAAAGAAAAGGAATTTGTGATTGATACAGAGGCCACTGCTATTCACTATCCCGTCTTCACCAGAGGGTCATCCGTCTTCGATGTATTTGGCATGGTAGTTCATCAGATGTCCATTCCGTACATGAAAACAGTCGGAACTTTGACTGTCAAGGGGAGAACCTATGAGCTGAATGGAGAGAACGCTACCTCCTGGTTTGACCGTCAGTGGCAGAAGCAGAATTTTAAAATCAAAACAGCCTGGAGTTGGATGGCAATTTATTTAGACAATGGCGAAGTGCTCAGCGTGTTCGATGCAGAAGGTGAAACAGATACGCCTCGTTTTATGACAGTGCTGAGAAATGACGGTTCGTTATCTCATTCCACCAACTTTAAGCCGCTTGCGGAAGCGCAGACCCGAACCTGGACATCAAAGGCTTCCGGCAACACTTATGCTACCAGATGGGATTTGAACCTTTACGATTATGATTCCACGCTCCATGTGGAACCTGTGGTGGAACAGCAGGAAATCAAATCTGATATGAACAAACTCAGCAAGTATGAGGGCAGTGCAACTGTGACGGGGACCTTTGAGGGCAAGCCAGTCACCGGAAGGGCCACCATCGAAATTATCATGATTTGAGCGTGGTTTAAAGATTACCATTCAGATAATAAACTTCCAGTTGAACAAAGGGGACCATTTTCGCAACTCCACAGGACGGATGGCCGCAGGGATTCAATGGACGCTGGAGCAGCAGCTTTGAGCGAAGCAGGAACCGGGAACAGCGGCAGCATCTGAACAGAAAAATAAGAATCCGGCAGGCCGTCACAGAAATTGTGGCGGTCTGCCGGACCTTTTTAAGGATGGTTTCACTGTTCGTTCTGCGCCTTATAGTTTTCGCCCCAATCCCACATGGCGTCTAAAATTGGTTTCAGGCTATAGCCCAGTTCTGTCAGGGTGTATTCCACATGGGGCGGCACTTCTGGGAAAACGGTGCGGGTCACAAGGCCGCTGGCCTCCATTTGCCGCAGTTGAGCGGTTAGTACCTTCTGGGAGACATGGCCGATGGATTTTTTCAGCTCGCCAAACCGTTTCGTTCCGGGCATCAGGTCCCGGAGGATCAACACTTTCCACTTGTCGCTGATCAGCATTAAGGTCGTCTCCACCGGACATTCGGGCAGCTCTTTTTTGGGCGTTGTCTGAATGTCTTTTTTGTTTTCCATGTGCGGTCCCTCCTATGGTTTCCAAATGGTAACTATAGCACAATATTGTACTTACTTTACAAATTCTCCGTACACCCTTATTATAGAGTCAGTAAGAGGGAATTGCAAGACGATTCCGATCAAATCGTTTCCCAAAACGCAGACAACCGGCTGGGGCATGGTATCCTGCCGGTAACTATACCACAATATTGTGCGTACTTCACAGGCTGCCAAACTGCTGGTACAATAAAACCAGTCAAGAAGGAACCCTTGCAGAAAACGAAATTTGGAGGTCATCACTATGAAAAAGGTACTTATCGTCAACGCAAGCAAGCGCCGCAATGGCAACTCCTATGCCCTGGCAAAGAGATTTGCTGAGCAGATGGAGGGGAAGGCTGAGGTCACGACCTTTAACATCGGTGAGAAGGATGTGCGTGTGTGTCTTGCCTGTGATGGCTGCAAGCGTCAGCACACCCCCAACTGTGTCCAGAAGGATGACTTCACCGCTCTGATCCCCGCCATCGACAACTGTGATGCGATGCTGATCCTGGCTCCTGTCCATTGGGATCAGTTCCCCGCCCAACTGAAGGCTTTCCTGGACCGCACCTACTCCTTCATGGACTTCACCCAGCCTGATATGTCCATGGCCACCCGCAAGGACAAGAAGCTGGCTGGTTACTTCTTCGCTGGCTTCGGCCCTGTGGATGTGTACACCCAGATGGTGGAGACCAACCTGAAGAGCTTCGCCACTGCCGGTTTCCGGGATTATAAAGCCTATGTAGTCGGCAACGCCAACGTCCCCGGCTCCGCGATGGAGAACGAGGAGGCTATGAAAACCGCCGACGAAGTGGCCGCCTGGCTCATTGGCTGATTGAGCTCCCGCGCGTGTTAAGGCTTACCGCATAAATCGGTGAGAGCGCCTGACGGACAAACTGTGCTGTCAGGCGCTCCACTGTACCGTCAGAATGGAGGTTGATACCATATGAACAGAAACGACTATTTGAAGCTGCTGGTGGAGGACATTCACTCCACTATCGTGGCAACCATCGGCGCAGACGGACATCCCCAGACCCGCACCATTGACATGATGCTGTGGGATGAGCAGGGGGTATACTTTCTGACGGCGAAGGGCAAAGCCTTTTACAGCCAACTCATGGAGCAGCGGTACATTGCCCTTTCCGCCACGCAGGACAAAAAGTCCGTTTCTCTGCGGGGCAAAGTTCAGAACATCGGCAGCGAAAAGCTGGACGAGATGTTTGAAAAGAACCCCTATATGCAAAAGATTTACCCTGGTGACACCCGCAGCGCCCTGGAGGTGTTCCGGCTGTACGAGGCCAGCGGGGAATACTTCGACATCAGCGACCCGGCCCATGTGACGCGGGACAGCATTGTCATCGGTCAGCCGGAGGCGGTGGCCAGCGGCTACTTTGTGGGTAGCGCCTGCATCGGCTGCAAGCTGTGCTGCTCCGTCTGTCCCCAGAAGTGCATCGACATCTCTGCCAAGCCTGTGGTCATCGACCAGAGCCGCTGCCTGCACTGCGGACGCTGCTCGGAAATCTGCCCCAGGCAGGCCATCGAAAAGAGAGGATAACCATGACTCAGGACGAACGCAGAGTATATTTAATCAAGGCGCTTCTTGCGGAGGATAGCCGATATCAGGGGATGGAGATATCCGCCGACGTGCAGCAGCAGAAGCGGCTCCTGCGGGCGCTGTTCAACGTGCGGATGCCGGAACCGGTCAGCGCGGAATTTTTGACGGTGCAGGACGCCTATTTACAGGAGGAAACCCGACAGAAGGGGATTACAGACCTTTCCGACCTGACGCCTGTGCAGGAGGGCCTCTACCTCTGGCAGGGGGACATTACCACCCTGCGCTGCGGGGCCATCGTCAACGCCGCCAATTCGCAGATGCTGGGCTGCTTCTGCCCCAACCACGGCTGTATTGACAACGCCATTCACACCTATGCGGGGGTACAGCTCCGGGCCGCCTGCGCGGAGCTGATGGAGCGCCAGGGACACGAGGAGGAGACCGGCAGAGCAAAACTGACCCCGGCGTTCAACCTGCCCTGTGACTGCGTACTCCACACCGTCGGCCCCATCGTCGGCCACTGGCTCACCAGAAAAGACCGGGAACTGCTGGCCTCCTGCTACCGCTCCTGCCTGGAGCTGGCGGAGCAAAACGGGATTCAGAGCGTTGCGTTTTGCTGCATCTCCACCGGAGAATTTCACTTCCCCAACGACAAGGCGGCGGAGATCGCCGTCAACACCGTGAAAGAGTACAAACAACAAACCCACAGCGAAATCGAGGTGATCTTCAATGTTTTTAAGGACATCGACCTGGAAATCTACCAAAGCCTGCTCCAATAACATCGAACGGCTGAAACAGGAGCTGGAGACGGCGGACGCCATCGTCATCGGCGCGGGAGCGGGGCTTTCCACTTCGGCGGGGATGCGCTATGACGGGGAACGCTTTGAAAAATATTTCTCGGACTTTCACAGGAAGTACGGCATTACCGATATGTACTCCGGCGGCTTCTATCCCTTTGGCACCCTGGAGGAATATTGGGCGTGGTGGTCCCGGCACATTCTGGTCAACCGCTATGAGGCGGGGGTAGGGAAGCCCTACAGCGACCTGCTGGATCTGGTGAAGGACAAGGATTATTTTGTGCTGACCACCAACGTAGACCATCAATTCCAGCTTGCCGGGTTCGACAAGAAGCGGCTGTTCTACACCCAGGGGGATTATGGCCTGTGGCAATGCTCCAAACCCTGCCACAAAAAGACCTATGACAACGAAGAAGTGGTCCGGCAGATGGTGGCCGAGCAGAAAGATATGAAGATCCCCTCGGAACTGGTGCCCCACTGCCCGATTTGCGGCGCGCCCATGAATGTAAACCTGCGCTGTGACGATACCTTTGTGGAGGACCAGGGCTGGCACCGGGCCGCGGAACGGTACAATGATTTTATCCGGCGGCACGAAAACCAGCACGTCCTGTTCCTGGAGCTGGGCGTAGGAGCGAACACCCCCGTCATCATCAAATACCCCTTCTGGCAGATGACGGCGAAGAACCCCAAAGCGGTTTACGCCTGTGTGAACTACGGGGAGGCGTTTTGCCCGAAAGAAATTGAACGTCAGTCTATTTGTATTGATGCGGATATCAATGCGGTGTTCCAAAAGATACTTGCGTGAACCGCCCCATTTGGCCGGAGGCGCAAGCACAGAAGAAGCAGAACATGAGCACGGTTGAACAGTAAGCGTCAAAATCACAATTTGCGCCCAGGGTGCCGGCAGCACCCTGGGCGCAGTTATATCAGGAAATGCAAGTTACAAAATGCCGTTTCCTGTGAAAACGGACAAAATCATTTTACGCCCATCGCCCCGGAAATCACCATGCGCTGCACTTCGCTGGTGCCTTCATAAATCTCCGTGATTTTGGCGTCCCGCAGGAACCGTTCAAAGGGATACTCGCCGGATACGCCGTCCACCCCTACCAGGTCAATACAGCGGCGGGTGACATCCACAGCGGTTTCGGAGGCAAAGAGCTTTCCCATCGCGGCGTACTGTCCAAAGGGGTCGCCGTCCTGTTTGGCCTGTGCTGCCCGCTGGACAAGGAGCCGGGCGGCGTCCACTTTGGTTTGCATATCCGCAAGTTGGAACTGGGTGTATTGGTATTTGGAAATCAATTGCCCATTCATGCTGTGTTCCGTCACATATTTTTTGCAGCAGTCGATGGCCCCCTGCGCGATGCCGACCGCCTGGGCGCCGACGCTGATGCGCCCGCCGTCCAGGGTGGTAAGCGCCGTTTTAAAGCCTTTCCCCAATTCGCCCAGCAGATTTTCCTTGGGGATTTTGCAATCCTGGAAAACCAGTTCGTAGGTAGCAGAGCCGCGAATGCCCATCTTCTTTTCCTTTTTGCCAAAGGTAAAGCCAGGTGTGCCTTTCTCCACCACAAAGGCGGAAATGCCCCTGGTCCTTTGGCTGGGGTCAGTCACAGCGCTGATAAAATAGATGTCCGCATAGTAACCGTTGGTGATAAAGATTTTGGAGCCGTTGAGCAGCCAGTGGTCGCCCTTGTCCTCGGCTTTTGTGCGCTGGCCGCCGCCCAAATCCGTACCGGCGCCCGGTTCTGTGCAGCCAAACGCGCCCAGCTTTTGGCCCTTCATCAGCGGCAGCAGGTATTTCTCCTTCTGCTCCGGCGTTCCAAGCACGGAAAGCGCATAAGCCCCCAGGGAGTGGTGGGCAGCGAACATGATGGAAGTGGTGGCGCAGTATTTTGCCAGCTCCTCCACCATGGCGATATAGGCCAGATAGGAGTGTCCGCCGCCGCCGACTTCTTTCGGGTAGCAGACCCCCATCAGATTCATCTCGCCCAGACGCTTGAATGCCTCGGACGGAAATCGTTCCTGTTCGTCCAGCTCCGCCGCCAGCGGTGCAACCTCATTGACCGCAAACTCGTGGATTTGCGCCAGCAACCGTTGTTCTTCCTCCGTAAAGTGAAAATCCATTGCTCTTCCTCCTTGTGTCATTTTTGAACGGGTGTTGTACATTCAGCGCTTGCCATCTCCCGCCCTCTGGATTATAATAACACCAGAGGCCATTCAGAAAAAGCGAATGATTCGAAATGCAAGATTCGACTTTTTCGTACAATTTGGGAGGATACAATGGACACGAAAAATCTTGCCACACTGGTTGCCATTATAGAAACCGGCAGTTTTCAAAAGGCGGCAGCGCAGCTCAATTATGCGCCTTCCACTGTTACCTCTCAGATACGGCAGTTGGAAGACGAACTCTCCATAAAGCTGTTTGAAAAGGTCGGGCGAAAAATGGAGCTGACCCAGGCGGGACGGGACATCCTGCCGTTCGTCAGGGACATTTTGCAAAACGTGGAGCAAATCAACAACTATCAAAAAGACCTCTCAGAAATCACGGGCACCCTGCGGCTGGTTGCGCCGGACTCGATTTTTATCTATCTTATGCAGCCCATCATCAAGGAAATTCTGTACGAGGCTCCCAAGATCAATCTGGTTTTCAATTCGCTTCCCTCGGAGGAGATCAACCAGGCCATCGTCAATGGAACTGCGGACATTGGAATCGACTGCGATAAGGGCCACTTCCCGGATACGGTGGCGCATCTGCCCGGCAGACCATTCCAGGCGTGTTTGATCGCTTCCCCTTTTATGGCCCCAGCGGAACGGGACTTCATCACCCCCCACCAGCGGAAAGCGGTCAGCATGATTCTGAACGAACCGTATGCAAATTATCAAAAAGGAATCTCTGCTTATTTTGACCGGAAGGACATTGTACTGAACCCCGACATGAAGCTGCAAAGCATCGAGGCGGTCAAGCGAAGCGTTATGAACAATCTGGGGATCGCCTACGTCCCGCAGTTTTCTGTGGAGGAAGAGCTGAAAAACGGTTCCCTGCTCCGATTGGAGACGGAGTTGGATGACAAATCGTTTCCGGGGGTAATTGTGTTTCACAAAAACAGGTGGGTCAGTCCGCAGATGGAATTGGCGTTTCGGATTTTGCAGGAGCAAATTGAGGTTGACTATAGGGAATATAAGCGTTGAAATCCAACGGCACGACCCATTACATCCTTTGTGGTATCAGCCTTGCGTAAGCCATTTGTCTTGGGTAAACCAGCGTGATACAATAATGCCATCAGGACAAGGAGGTGAACCGCTTGCCAGACCGTTCCTATATCGCCGTTGACCTGAAATCCTTCTATGCCTCGGTGGAGTGCGTAGAGCGGGGGCTTGACCCGCTGACCACCAATCTGGTGGTGGCCGACGAGAGCCGTACAGAGAAAACCATCTGCCTTGCGGTGTCTCCCTCTTTGAAATCCTTTGGGATTCCCGGACGGGCGAGGCTATTTGAGGTCATCCAGCGGGTGAAGGAGGTCAACCGGGAGCGCCAGCGCCGAGCGCCTGGCCACACATTCACCGGTTCCTCCTGTGACATCAACGAACTGAACGCCGACCCGTCTCTGTCGCTGGATTATATCGTGGCCACGCCCCAGATGGCCCATTATATCCGGCGCAGCACCGAAATCTATCAGGTCTACCTCCGGTTCATTGCCCCGGAGGACATCCATGTGTACAGCATCGACGAGGTGTTCATGGATGTGACCAACTATTTGCAGACCTACCGGCTCACGCCCCACGAGCTGACCAGAAAAATCATTCGGGCAGTTTTGCAGGAGACCGGTATTACGGCCACCGCCGGGATCGGGACCAACTTATACCTCTGCAAAATCGCAATGGACATCGTGGCAAAGCACATCCCCGCCGACAGGGACGGCGTTCGTATCGCGGAGCTGGACGAGATGAGCTATCGGCGGCAGCTTTGGGCACACCAGCCCATCACCGACTTCTGGCGGGTAGGCCGTGGCTATGCGAAACGACTGGACAAGCTGGGGCTGCACACGATGGGCGACATTGCCCGGTACAGTCTCAGCAGCTACGGCGAGAACCGGCTGTACAAGGAGTTCGGCGTCAACGCCGAGCTGCTGATCGACCACGCATGGGGCTGGGAACCCTGCCGCATCCCCGACATCAAGGCTTATAAACCGGAGAACAACAGCATCAGCTCCGGGCAGGTGCTGCAATCGCCCTATGAATTTGCAAAGGCGAAGCTGGTCGTCCGGGAAATGGCAGACGCTCTTTCCCTCGACCTGGTGGACAAGGGGATGGTGGCCGATCAAATCGTGATGACCATTGGGTATGATATTGAAAACCTGACTGCCCCAGAGAGACAGAAAGCTTACAAGGGCGAAGTCACCACAGATCACTACGGCAGGAAGGTTCCCAAGCAGGCCCACGGCTCCATCAACCTGGGGCGGCAGACGGCCTCCACCATGCTGATTACCAACGCCGCTATGGAGCTGTTTGACCGCATCGTTGACCAAAATCTGCTGGTGCGGCGGATGTATGTGGTCGCCAACCATGTGGTCAGCGAGGACATGGCCAAACCCCCGGAGCCGGAGCAGCTCGACCTGTTCACCGACTATGCCGCCCTGGAGCAGCAGCGGGAAGCGGAGCAAGCGGCGCTGGAGAAGGAAAAGCGGCGACAGAAGGCTGTCCTCGCCATTCAGAAGAAATTCGGGAAGAACGCGCTGCTGAAAGGCATGAATCTGGAGGAGGGCGCCACCGGAAAAGACCGCAACGCACAAATCGGAGGGCATAAGGCATGAGTGAGACCAAACACCGCTGCTCCTATGTGAATCTGAAAAATCCACTTTACGTTTGGTATCACGATGAAGAGTGGGGCGTGCCGGAACATTCCGACCAGAAGCTCTATGAGCTTTTGATTCTGGAATCCTTTCAGGCAGGTCTGTCCTGGGAATGTATCCTGAACAAGCGGGAGAACTTTCGCATTGCCTTTGACGGGTTTGACATCGACAAGGTCTGCGCTTACGATGAGGCAAAGTGCGCAGAACTGATGAGCAACCCCGGCATTGTCCGCAACCGGCGCAAAATCACGGCGGCAGTCAATAACAGCATCGTTTTCAAAGCAATTCAGCAGGAGTTCGGCTCCTTCGATGCGTATATTTGGGGCTTCACCAATGGCGAGACCATTGGAGAGGATTATCACATTCGCACCACCTCTCCGCTCTCCGATACCGTCTCGAAGGATTTGAAAAAACGGGGCATGAAGTTTGTTGGCTCCACCATCATTTATTCGTATCTCCAGGCTATCGGAGTGCTGAACGCGCACGGGGAGGAATGTGATTTGTGTTCCCGTAGATTGGAGGCGACGCCATGAACCGGGATTACAGCGACATCATCAACCTGCCCCATCACGTCTCGGAGACCCGCCCCCATATGTCCATGCGAGACAGGGCGGCCCAGTTTTCGCCCTTTGCGGCGCTCACCGGTTACGATGCCGCCGTGAAAGAGACGGCACGGCTGACCGACCAACGGGCGGAACTGGATGAGGAAATGAAGCAGAATCTTTCTGAGCGGTTGAATTTGATTCAGGAGGATCTGGCGGCAACTCCAGTGGTGGAGATCACCTACTTTGTCCCAGACGAACGCAAGGAGGGCGGCGCTTACAACACCGTTACCAGCGCCGTGAAAAAGATAGATGAGTTTCAGAGGCTTGTTGTTTTGACGGACGGAACAGCCATCCCGATTGATGAAATTATCGAAATCAGCGGAGCAATGTTCCGGTCTCTGGATGATTCCTTTGTCTGATTGACGGGGAGCGGTCTCTCTAGCGGGGGCAATGTTTCGCTGTATTAAGAAGAAGGGATGATTTACGATGCGGGAAGAGAAAAAAGCGGATGGCTTCAAATATGATTTTACGTTTTCAGAAATGAAAGCGCTGCTGTTCCAGTCTAAGAAGTGCCCGGAGTGTTCGGGGCAGCTTACGAGGGAAAAGACCTGCGAAAGAGTGGAAGGCCGGGACGTCAATTCGAAGTCTGATCCGTTCTTTGTCCAGAACGCCCAGGTCAACCACTACGGGTTCCTTTTTCGTTGCCAAAACTGCGGACGAGTATTTACGCTGCAAGAGCTTGCGGAACGCGCCGATTGACCATGTAAAATGAGGACAGGTCTATGAATACAGATTTAGATTTTATCATAAGAACGAAGGACGATTTAATCAATGCGGTGCAGCGGCTAGGCATCCTTCCTCTGTTTCAAAACAGTATTCCCGGCTTCTCCGTGGAGGAACACGTCGCACCCTCTGCATGGTTCTCCGATGAGCCGGGGGTGTGGGAGTGGAAAGGCCCGGTCATTCAGGAGGCGGGCTGCGCCTACGGGAAATTCTTCGAGAAAAAAGCGGTATTCATCAGCGCAGAGTGGTTCCCGGACTTCGCCAACTACCGTCGAGATGGGTATGACTTCGATGCTCGGTTTGACGATGGGCTGGCCTCTTACAAGGACAAACAGCTTTTTGATCTGGTGGACGCCCGTGCGCCGGTGCTGTCCAAAACGTTGAAGCGGGAGGGCAACTACAGAAAGGGCGGCACGACCGGCTTTGACACCTCCATGAATCGCTTGCAAGCACAGGGTTATGTAGTCATCAGCAACTTTGTTTACATGAAAGACCGCTACGGAAAAGAATACGGCTGGGGTGTGGCGGAGTATTCTACGCCGGAGAAGTTCTTCGGAGAAGCGTTTACCAATGCAGTTTACCAGCGCCAACCGGAGGAATCTTTTCAGCGCATACTGGAGCACCTGCACACGATTTTGCCGGACGCTTCGGACAAGTCTTTACGCAGTTTTCTCAAGTGACGTCTCTGAAATAGCGTTGTTTTTTGAGAATTTAAGGGCATTCTCACTCCATTGCGCGCACGCCCGCTGTTAGAAAAGCGAATGAGGACGAGATTGCTGCGTACAGGCGTAATCGAGAAAAATCCAACAGGAAAGGCAACGGTGACAATGTGAACGTCTTGAAAAGGTTGGAGCCGGACGAGCTGCGGATCATTTACAAAGAACATATCAGAGAGGACTTTCCCCGTGGAGAGCGCCGCCCTTTGTTCGCAATGGAGAAGATGTGGAAAACAGGACAATATGACTGCTATGGCTATTATCGGAATGACAGCCTGCTTGCATATGCCTGTTATATTCTGACCCAGAGCGGTTCTTATGCGCTGCTGGATTACTTCGCTGTTATCCCTGAATTGCGCGGCCAGGGAATCGGCAGCGAGTTTCTGCGGAGCTTGAAAGGAGCTGTGTCCGCAAAAAGCGGCGTGTTCATCGAGGCCGAAAGTCCCGATTCGGCAAAGTCGGAGGATGAGAGGCGGGTGCGGGAACGCCGCATTCGTTTCTATCTGTCGAACGGCGCAAAACAGACAAACTCCAGATGTTTGCTGTTCGGAGTGGACTACAATATCCTGTTTATCTCCACTGACGATGTTGCCAACACGCGGGAAAATGAGGGGCAACACCATGCGGTGGAGGAGCTGTATCGGGAATTATATGGACGAGTTTACGGACATTTGTGTAAGCCATATGAAAGCAGCGTCAAACAGAATGCACGATAAAAAATGCCTATTTTGTTTATCATCGGGAAGGGAGCCTCGCCATGAAATTTTATGAAATCACGTTCAGCCCCACAGGAGGAACAAAAAAAGCCGCTGACATTTTGAGCCGCAGTCTGACACAGCAGGCGGTAGAAATCGACCTGTGTGACCGGAATGTTGTTTTTTCAGAAATAGCGCTTGCAGAGGACGATGTTGCCCTGCTTGCCGTTCCATCCTATGGTGGGCGTGTCCCCCAGACTGCGCTTGACCGGCTGCGTGCCTTATCCGGGAACAAAGCCAGAGCAGTCCTTGTGTGTGTTTATGGGAACCGTGCCTTTGACAACACCCTTGCTGAGCTGATGGACGCCGCAGGCAAAGCCGGGTTCAGACCGGTTGCCGCTGTTGCTGCCCTGGCGGAACACTCGATTGCCCGGAAGGTCGCGGCTGGTCGGCCGGACGCGGAGGATGAAAAGCGGTTGCAAGAGATGGCAGCCCAAATTCGCCAGAAGCTCACCGGTGCGGATTGTTCAGCTCCGGAAGTTCCCGGCAAAGTCCCGGAGAAACCCGGAATGCAGACTCCCGGCATGGCGCCGAATGCTTCGGATGCCTGTGTTAAGTGCGGCCTCTGCGCCGAAAAATGTCCCGTTGGGGCAATCGATCCCGTGACGATGAACCCGGACTCGAAAAAGTGTATCAACTGTATGCGGTGCATTTCCGTCTGCCCCGTTGGAGCAAAAAAGTTAAGCCGTGTTATCACCAGCGTGGGCGGAGTGGCGCTGGGTGTTCTCTGTGCCAACCGGAAGGAATGTGAGCTGTTTTTGTGAGATAAGATAAGACAACCGACGATATATTTGTGAACATTCAAGCGACAAACCCGGCAGGACACTGCATTTTTGCAATGAGCTGCCGGGCTTCTTTTATCTGTTTGGTTTACTTTCAGCGATTTGAAAATCGGGGAATCAGCCATTTCGTGAAAACCGGTTTGTCAGAGCAACAGCGAATCCACTTTTTCGTGGTTCCGCTGTTGCTTTTTTTGTTTTTGACCCATATCTCATGAGACGGACACGCAACAAGAAGCATAGATGAAATACAAAGCGGGTCAGACAAAAGATTTACGGAGACTTTAAAGGTTCGTGGTAGAAGAAATTACACAAAAACCAGTATGATTGATTACGGTCTTACAAAGACCAAATAAGAGAGAACGATCAAGGAGGCGCTGTTTTGTGGTCCAAAGCAAAAGTAAGTTCTCAAAGATAGAACCATACCTGTATTTGCTGCCGGCGGTGATCCTGTTCGGGCTGTTCACTTTTTATCCGTTTTTCAAAACGATCGTGTACAGCTTTGGCAACACGGATACCGCCGGACGGTTGACCGGTCTGGCAGGACTGGCCAACTATGCAAAGCTCCTGACGGACAGTGTGTTTCTCAAGTCCCTGGGCGTGACGGTGGTTTACTCCGTGCTGACGGTGATCTTTTCTATGTTCATCGGTGTGTTCCTCGCCCTGATGACCAGCGAAAAATTCCCCGGACATAAGGTGTTCCGCACCGTGTACGCCCTGCCCATGGCGGTTTCCGCATCGGCCGCCGCAGCTATCTTCAATTTCATCTTCCACCCCTCCATCGGCATTTTGAACGGCATCCTGGGCACCAAGATCGGCTGGCTGACCGATTCCCGGTATGCGCTCATTTCGGTGGTCATCGTCACGGTCTGGATGAACATTGGCGTCAATTACATCTTTGCGCTGGCCGCCGTTCAGGGCGTCCCCCAGGAGCTGTACGAAAGCGCCACCGTGGATGGCGCGGGCGCGTTGAACAAGAGTTTGCACGTCACGCTGCCCTGTATTTCGCCCACCCTGTTCTTCCTGCTCATCATCAACGTGATCTATGCCTTCCAGCAGTACGCTCAGGTGAAGATGATGACCAGCGGCGGACCAGACAACTCCACCCGCGTTCTGGTGTATGAGATCTACGAACAGGCCTTTATGTACGGCAAGTTCGGCTATGCCTGTGCGGAATCGGTGATCCTGTTCCTGATTTTGCTGCTGCTGACGCTGGCACAGTTCCGGCTTGAAAGAAAGGTGACCTACTGATGGACAAAAAGACGAAAAAGCGGCTCACAAATGGCCTTTTGATTGCGGGGAACCTGGTGCTGGCGGCATTCCTGCTGTTCCCGATCTTCTACTGCCTGTCCATGAGTCTGATGACCAACCAGGAGATTTACGCACAGAAGATTTTCTCCTTCTCCTTCAACATTGAGAACTACGCAAAGGCCCTGAAAATGGCCCCCCTCTTCCGCTACATCCTGAACACCGTTATTGTGGCCGGTGTTTCGGTGGTGCTGCAAATGGTCACCGGCACTCTGGCGGCGTTCGCCTTCTCCATGCTGCGGTTCCGCGGCCGGAACGTGTTGTTCCTGCTGTTCCTGGCCACCATGATGATCCCCGGACAGGCTATCATCATTGCCAACTACCTGACCGTCAGCAGTTGGAACATGGCCAACACCTTCACGGCCCTGATCCTGCCCTATGCCTGCACGGCGTTCGCTGTGTTCAATCTCCGGCAGGGGTTCCTGAGCCTGCCCAAGGAGCTGCACGAGGCAGCCATGATCGACGGCTGCACCAACTTCCGGTACTTCTACAGCATCGCTCTGCCGCTGTTGAAGCCCTCGCTGGGCGCTCTGGGCATCTATGAGTTTTTGCAGGTCTGGAACAACTATCTGTGGCCCCTGCTCATCACCAGCAAAACGGAGATGCGCACGGTACAGATCGGCCTGTCCATGCTCCAGGACGGCGAGGCCGCCCAGTATGGCCCGGTCATGGCGGGCGCTATGCTGGTGCTGATCCCCTCCATCATCGTGTTCCTGGTGGGGCAGAAACAGATGGTCGCCGGTCTGACCTCCGGCGCGGTCAAGGGCTGATACCAGCTCCCTTTCCTTGCAGTCCGGGCCGCTGGCCCTGACGATAGATCATTGCAAGCAAACCCAAACAGAAAAATTAGGAGGATCTTATGAAGTTCAATTCCAAACGTGGCTGGCGGCGTATGCTGGCCGTTGCCACCGCTGCCGCCCTGACCGCCAGTGTTTTGACTGGATGCGGCACGTCTTCTTCCACAGCGGACACCACTTCCGATACCACCACCGCCGACAGTGCCACTTCCACTGCCAGTGATACCGAGTCCACGGGCAGCGTCATCGAGATAACGCTGTGGCACGCCATGTCCGGCACCAACGGCGAGGCGGTGGACTATCTGGTGGAGCAGTTCAACGAGTCCCAGAGCGAGATCCATGTGACCGCCGAATACCAGGGCACTTACGACGACTCCAAAACCAAGTTTGGCGCCGCTGTGCAGAGCGGCGACGTGCCGGACATCCTGCAAATGTATGAGGTCGGCACCCAGTACATGATCGACCTGGATTGTTATGTGCCGGTGCAGGACTTTATGGACGCCAACGGCTATGACGAGAACATCATTGAGGCCGTTTCCAACTACTATACCTACGACGGCAAGATGCTGAGTATGCCCTTCAACACCTCCACTCCGGTGCTGTGGATCAACAAGGACATCTGCGCCGAGGCGGGGCTGGACGTGGACAATCCTCCCACCACCTTCGCGGAGGTGCTGGAGTGGTCCAAGGTCATTGTGGACGGCGGTTACTGCGATGCGGGCTTCTCTGCGGCGGTGTACGGCTGGTACTTTGAGCAGATGATCGCCGGGCTGGGCCTGAACTACGGCAACAACGACAACGGGCGCACCAGCCGCATGACGGCGGTGGAGTTCGACTCCAACGGCGCGCTGAACCAGGTGCTGACCACCTGGAAGGAGTGGATGGACAGCGGCTACTGCGCCAGCTACGGCACCACCACGGCGGACACCCAGACCGCGTTCAAGGCGGGCCAGGTGGCCATGATCCTGGAAAGCTCCGGCTGCCTCGGCACCTTCATGGAGGATTGTGCTTTTGAAGTCGGCAACGCCAACTTCCCCAAGATCGAAGAAAACGACGACGGCGGCGTCATCATCGGCGGCGCGTCCATGTGGCTGATCGACACCGGTGACGAGGAACGGGAGAACGCGGCCTATCAGTTCCTGGCTTACTGCTCTCAGGCGGAACAGCAGGCGTACTGGTCCACCGCCACGGGCTATCTGCCGGTGAATGCAGACGCCGTGGACACCGAGACCTTCTCCAGTTATGCAGCGGAGACCCCGCTGGCCCTGACCGCGGTGAACCAACTGCTGAACAACCCCGTCAACACGGCGACCCAGGGCTGCCTGACCGGCGTGTCCTCTGAGGCCCGCTCCATCTTCCAGGACAACATTGAGGCCCTCATCAACGGCCAGAAGAGCATCGAAGAGGCGGAAGCGGACATCACCGACCGCATTAACGCTGCGATCGAGGATTATAACGCAAACAACGGCTGATTTGTTTTCCTCCAACAGGCCCGCCGGAGCAACGCTCTGGCGGGTCACTTTTTCGGGAAACTGTGCTATCCCTTGCTTCTTTCGAAGCGGCGGCGTAGAATGAAACTGGCTGTTTCCCATAGTTTGCTTTTGTACGCACAGAAAGGTTGCATCGCAATGAAACACACACGCAATATCAGTCACCGCGGTTACTCCGCGAAATACCCGGAAAACACCCTTTTGGCTTTCCGCAAGGCCATTGAAGCCGGGTGCGACGGCATCGAGCTGGATGTGCAGCTCAGCCGGGACGGCGTACCAGTGATTTGCCACGACGAGACGCTGAACCGCACCACCGAGGGCAAGGGCCTGCTCTGCCAATACACGCTGGCGGAACTGAAACAGCTTTGTGCAGGGACGGGGGAAAATGGCGAGGTGTGCCGTATCCCCACGCTGCGGGAATATTTTGAACTGGCAGCGCCCGCAGGTATCAGCACCAATATCGAGTTGAAAACCGGCGTTCTGCCCTATCCCGGCATCGAGGAAAAGGTGCTGGAGCTGGTGGACACGTTCGGTCTGCGGGAGCGGGTGCTTATTTCCTCCTTTAACCATTACTCAGTGCTGCGCTTCAAGGCGCTGGCTCCTGAGATTCCCTGTGGTCTGCTGACAGAGAGCTGGATCGTCAATTTCGCCGCCTACGCCAAAAGCCTGGGGGTGGAATATGTGCATCCGGTCTACTTCTATTTGGAGCGGGCAAACGTAGAGGAACTGCAACGCGCCGGGGTCGGTATCAACACCTGGACCGTCAACGACCCGAAGGTCATGCGGCAACTGCTTGCCATGGGGATCGACGGACTCATCGGCAACGACCCGCTGGTCATTGGCCAGGAGATACGGGCCTTTGAGACCGCCAACAGCAAGGCTGAACGGGCGAAGCTGTGAAACGGAAACCAGCACTGCTCTTGCCACGAAGCTCGGCTTGATAAAATAGAAGCCTCGGTTGTGAAGAAAACTCCTGAATGGGTGCGCACTTCCTGCGGCGGGTGATTCAGGAAAGCGACATCCCCCAGCGACGAGAGCCGAGCAAGACCCGCAACAGAGATATGGAACGATCACAGGCACTGTCGTTGTGAAGCGGACTTTTTCTGAAATCGGCATACGAATGATGCACGCTTCTCTGAAAAATGTGTTATACTAAGGGCAACGGTTCTTGTTTGGCGTACCCTTAAATGCTTTCCTATGAGAAGGGAATCGCGCGATGTATTTTTTTACCTATGAAACAGATTTGCCGGAGGGAGTGGGATTTTCTCACTTTTCCCCAACGCACCTTATCTGGCTTGCCGCAATTGTTTTGTTTATCGTACTGCTGTCGAAGTGGTTTTCAGGGAAACACGAAGAAACGCAGCGAAGGCTCAGCAAAGCACTGGCATGGTCGATGTGCAGTATCCTTGCGGCAGAACATGTGATCCTGCTCGTAACGGGACACCAGACGATTTATCAGCTTCCGCTGCACCTGTGTACGCTTATGCCGGTCGTATGCCTGGTTTTCTCCTACACGCACTGGGACTGGGCGGGGCAAACGATTTATAGCTTGGGAATTGTCGGCGCAGCACTGGCGCTTCTCTTCCCGGACTGGAACAGGTATCCCCAGTGGAATTACATGAACCTGACCGGTTTTGCCGTTCACGGCGGACTGATCCTCTATGGTGTTTGGCAGATTGCAGGAAAAACGGTCAGTCCCCGTATCACGGCGATGTGGAAACCGGCGTTGTTTCTGGCAGTCGTGGCGCCTCCCATTTACCTGTTTGATCGGTTTTTCGGAACAAATTATTTCTTTCTGATGCGCGGGTCATCTGGCTCCCCGCTTCAGATTTTGGCGGAACGGTTTGGCGCTGCGTATCTTCCTGCCTATGCGGTTCTGGTGCTTTCAGTGATGGTAATCGAATACTTGCCCTGGCTCGGTAAGCGCAGGGACAAATGACATTTTGATACGTTTTCGGTTATCCGCGCGCGCGGCAAGCAAATGCCTTGGTATCATCTCCGCTGCCTGTCGGTGGCCTGTTGCCCCCAAGCTCCTGTGACCCCAGCCATTTCTGGCTGGGGTTTTTACGCGTTACCAACCTGTTTATCATGCGCAAGTTCCAGTTTATATACGCTGGCAGCAAAGAAGCCCAGGCGCTTCTGGTGAGTGCCTGGGCTTCCTGTTGCTACCGTCATGGGAGATGTTGCAAAACAGCAAAAGCTGCAACGCTCCCTTGTCTTTGTGGGGCTGTTTTGCGCTAGCCCTTTGTGTTTTTTAGCTCAATAATGCAGACCGAACCCGGAGCGGTAATAGTTGCCGTCCGCGTCGTAATAGGCGTAGCTGCCGCCTTTGACCGTTGCCAACACCTCTGGGTCGATGTACTGGTCCTTGTCGTAGCCGGGGACATCGTTGGGGGAGGCGCAGACCTCCCGGACCACACCGTCGATCTCCTTCTCGGTGATGGCGATGACCTCCGGCGAGGACACCATAGTCAGGCTCATCTTGCCGGTGGGGTTGAACGCGCCGGACAGAACGTCCATTTGCGCCCCCAGCGCGTTGTCCATGGCAACAGGAGAGATGGTATACTGGAAGGTCAGGCCGTCGCAGTAAGGCTCCAGATTGGACAAAATCCAGGGGTTGTTGACCACGCAGGTGGCGATGACCTTGCCGCCGTGGGCGTGGACCGTTTCCGCAATGCCGGGAATCTCATCGACGCCCCGGAGGGTGTGGATGGGAATGAGGTTGCCGGTCTTTTTCTGGGATTTGTTCATCTCCCGCTCCTCGTGCATCAGGCCATCCACCAGTTCCAGGACGGGCATGGAGCGCTGAACGAAGATGATGTTGTTCTGCTTGGGCCAGACGTGGAGATAGGCGTAATCGCAGTCCTCCGCCTTGTCAACGATCTCATAGCCCCGCCCGGCCAACAGCTCCTCCAGTTGCTTCCGCAGCGCTTCGTTGTCGGAGTTTCCGGCGGTCCCGGCGCCCATGGACTGAGCGAGCGCGGCGCCGGCATCGTCTCCGGCGAAAACCGCAACAAAGACCTTCTTCCCCTTTTGCATGGGCAGAGCGCCCTCGTGGTTCTTGGCCAGGACCACTTCCTTTTGGCAGGCTTTGTAGGCGGCCTTTTTCGCGCCCTCGTAGTTCTCGGCGCGGATGCGGTCCGCTTCGTCCGGGTCGAGATAGGGGTTGTCCACCCGCTTCTGTTTGAACAGGCTCAGGAGGCGGCGGTAATTGGCGCGATCTAGGTCCTCCTTCGACAGCAGACCGTCCTCTACCGCTTTAACGATGTTTTCCGCGTCCGTGTTTCCGCCGATGACATCCGTCCCGGCGGAAATGGCCTTGGCATAGCGCTCCGGGATGGACAAATCCTCTACGCCGTAGATTTGCACGGCGGTAATGCCGGAGTCAGAGTTTACATAGCCCTCAAAGCCCATGGTTTCCCTGGCCAGACCGGTGATCAGCTCTTTGGAGTAGGCAGAGGCTACCTGTTCGGAGGAGGTCAGCTTGCCCCGGTAATACTGCGGCTTGGAGCGGCCATCCGTCCCCACGCGGGAGTAGTCGGGCATCAGGGAGGAGGCTTTCATGTCCATCGCGGCCTGGAAAGGCGGCAGATGGTATTTCTCCATAGACCCTTCCGTGGGGTACAGCCGCCACTGGCCGATGGGCATATGCGGCTCAAAGCCGTTTTCTGCGGGGCCGTCGCCGGGGAAGTGTTTGACCGTCAGGACGACGCTACCCTCGTTCAAACCGTCCTCCCCGTTTTGGTAGCCCCGGACCAGCTCTCTGGTGATGCCCGCGGTGATGTCGGGCCGCTCGCCATAGGTGCCGGAGTTCCGCGGCCAGCGCGGGTCCGTGGATACGTCCACCTGGGGGCCGTACATGATATTCAGGCCGCAGCCCTTCATCATCTTCCGGTCCGTGTCAGCCATTTCATAGACCATGTCGAAGTTCCCGTCCCCCAGGCAGGCGGCGCCGAACCCCAGGAAGTCCGGGTAGCCGATGTTGATGGGGTTGGTGTGCATGGAGTATGGGATGGCAACGCCGCCCTGGACAGCTCCGTACTCCAGGTATTGGGTGCCGATGTTGTGGTAAAGGGCGGCGACGCCGGCCTCCGCTACCATATCGCCCCGGTAAACGCCGGCGGTGATCTTCTTCTCCAGCACATCGGTGTCGTCACAGCGCATACTGATGCCGGGCAGCGGAGAAGTCGGCTCCGGCTCGGTGGGGTCAAAGTGCTTGAACACCTTTGTGGGGATGATGTTCCCCTCCTCGTCCTGGGCCTCTTTCCGGGTGAAGGAGACCGGGGTGTTCCACAGGGCGTTCAGCACCAGACCGGCCTGCTGTTCCAGGGACAGGTGCTTCACCATGTCCGCAGCGCGGACCTCGTCGGAATTGCGCCAGTCCTCATAAGGGGAGAGAACGCCGTCGTTGTCCATGTCCTTGAAATACAGGCCGTCCTGCACGATCACGCCGCAGGTGGTGACGCCAATGTCAGGGCCGTTTTCGTTGTGGAAAATCACCGGTTCCAGATAGACATCAGTGATGTTGTCGCCCTCCTCCAGCACGTATGGCGCGGGGATGTAACCGTCCTTCACAGAGGGGTCGATGGTGATGGGATTCTTTTTCATAGGTTCACTCCTTGTAGTCATGGTTTGGTGGTTATTTTCTAACAATGTCAGGACATACGGAAACAAGGCACAAAACCGGCTATGGCAGATGGCGTGGGATGTTTCCCGCCATTATGCAGTGTTGCCTTAGCGTCCCTTTCCTATTGTTATACTATGTTTTTTCCAAAAATACAAGTGCAAAATGCGGGAAAATTGTATTATTCCGACAAGACGCAACCGGTTTCCGATGCAAAAACAGTCCTTTGTCGCCGCTGGGAAGAAGCGACCCAGGCTCGAACGAAAAAGAGACTGTTTGCAACGTCTCCTTAAAAATCATGAAGTGTCATCTATTCAACGAAAACAGAAACGCAGCATTTTCAGATGAGCCTCCGTGATGCTTAGCGGGTGATTTTTCCATTCGATATACACAACTCTCACGGCATCGTGTGAGCTTATTTTTGTATTGGAGGTGAAGAACGTGGAACAGGGTTCACGGGTCCGCCCATGGAACGGAGTTTTTCCTTCATACGAAAAAGAACAGGATTTTCACGACAAGCAAAGGAGCTGGGGATCGGCTTCATCCTTCTGGCAGGTAGAGAACCCATGATGCGCCGGGACGTTCTGCTGAAGGCGGCGGAGATCCCAGAAATTTTGTTTCCATCCCAGGGGATGAGAAAAGCTCTGACGGCTGCCTGGCTGCGGGGCGTGGCTTTTTCTACATCAATCCGCATGGCGGTGCGGAGCCCTGCCCCTTCTCCCCATATTCCGACATCAATGTTCGGGATACATCTGTCAGGGAGGCACTGCATTCCAGGCTTTTCACCGCTTTGCAGGATGGGGATGTGCTGATGGAAGACCATGCGGGTGGCTGTGTCTTATTCAAACGGAAAGACCGCGTGGAAGCGCTCCTGTCCGCTGAATAATACGGGAAACAGCTTATCCTCTATCGTTTGATACTTTTTACTTAGGATATAAGATAAGCAAAATCTGAGGATTTCAATCCATGCCCCGCGAGGGAGCAACCTGCAATTACAAAAGCGGCCCCTGCTGGAAATAGAACCAGCAAGGGCCGCTTTTTACTGTTTTCAGGGAGCTTTTGCACCCTTGTCACGCTCCATTGCCTCACGGATAGCTCGGTTGACAAAGGCATTTAGGCTCTCACCCATCGCCTCAGCATGTTCCCTGACCGCCTCTTTTTGCCCCTTTGGAAGCATCAAAGATACACGATCATAATTCTGCTGATTGTAAGTATTATTGTATTTTATCATTTTTTCGCGGTCACGCGGCATCTGTACCACCTCCTTCTGCTTCAATTTTACTATACCACAAAGCAAACCATTGAACAATGTGCAAAGCATACAAATTTCATCAGAAAACATTGCGCAATGTAACAATATGAAAACATTGAGTAATACGTTATAATATCATTGTAAGGCAGGAGCGGCATGCTCCTTAAATTTCAATCCACGCCCCCCGTGAGGGGAGCGACGATTTTACACCGGGGCAGATGCCGCCTCCAAGATATTTCAATCCACGCTCCCCGTGAGGGGAGCGACTGGTTATGTCGAATTATGTCAAGTCTTTGCAGTGGATTTCAATCCACGAGGCCCGCATGGGCCTCGACCGGACAGCCGCAGGACCATCAAGGCACTACGGCTATTTCAATCCACGAGGCCCGCATGGGCCTCGACGGCTGTGGGAGACGCTGCTGGAATCCCACAGAGTGATTTCAATCCACGAGGCCCGCATGGGCCTCGACGGCTGGTGGGTGCTGTGGGGTTCGGCGGGTGACAATTTCAATCCACGAGGCCCGCATGGGCCTCGACCGGCACCCCGGCCAGAGGCCGCGACGTAACCGGATTTCAATCCACGAGGCCCGCATGGGCCTCGACGCGGATTGGAGGCACGTAATGGCTGGAATCAAAATCATTTCAATCCACGAGGCCCGCATGGGCCTCGACGCGACATTACCACATGCCGTAGCCTGTGGTAATGTATTTCAATCCACGAGGCCCGCATGGGCCTCGACGCGGCCAAAAGCGCCCGGCCAGACGGCCGCACGGGATTTCAATCCACGAGGCCCGCATGGGCCTCGACAATACTGGAATATCGTTTCACTAGGAAGCGACCGATTTCAATCCACGAGGCCCGCATGGGCCTCGACCGGGGGAGTTTTTGGCGATGATGTGGGCGTTTTTGATTTCAATCCACGAGGCCCGCATGGGCCTCGACTGCCGACCTCCAGATTCGCGGCATTTGCGGCGGTATTTCAATCCACGAGGCCCGCATGGGCCTCGACCAGACAGGGGCAATGTGCTGATTACGCCACCGTTGATTTCAATCCACGAGGCCCGCATGGGCCTCGACCAGATAACAAGGCTGACCCCGCAAAGGGGAAAAAATTTCAATCCACGAGGCCCGCATGGGCCTCGACGATACCGGATATGATTTGCCGGGGTTGGAAGTCCGAATTTCAATCCACGAGGCCCGCATGGGCCTCGACGTGAAGTATTATAATAAATTCAGAAAGATGAACAGATTTCAATCCACGAGGCCCGCATGGGCCTCGACGCTGAGATTGGTCCCCTCCGTCTTTGCCAAGCAGATTTCAATCCACGAGGCCCGCATGGGCCTCGACGTTGCCAAGTGACATGCCTCGGCGGTTGCCACCGATTTCAATCCACGAGGCCCGCATGGGCCTCGACGATGATACAGAAGCGGCGCAGAAATGGCGGGTGCATATTTCAATCCACGAGGCCCGCATGGGCCTCGACCACCGCCATTCATTGGCGGGACGGCTACGGCATGATTTCAATCCACGAGGCCCGCATGGGCCTCGACATCTCGTTCCGTATCGCCTGTGACCGCAACTACAAATTTCAATCCACGAGGCCCGCATGGGCCTCGACAGGGCCGTTTTGTGGAAAAGCCCCTGCCGCATGATGATTTCAATCCACGAGGCCCGCATGGGCCTCGACGCACACATCTCCTTTTTGATTTCGTGCAACGCACGATTTCAATCCACGAGGCCCGCATGGGCCTCGACCTATGGCAGAATCCTCCTACAGTGGACGGCTCGATATTTCAATCCACGAGGCCCGCATGGGCCTCGACTGTGGCTTGAATGTAATTGCACTCTGGTACAGTTCACATTTCAATCCACGAGGCCCGCATGGGCCTCGACTCCACCTTTCCAGAGCCGAAGCCCGGGAAAGGGCATTTCAATCCACGAGGCCCGCATGGGCCTCGACTTAAGGCTACCAGCAAAACCGCCGCCTCTCACTCCATTTCAATCCACGAGGCCCGCATGGGCCTCGACATTTTTGTAAAACCATGCCGCCACAAAGAAAAAAATTTCAATCCACGAGGCCCGCATGGGCCTCGACTCTGAACGCCGACGGCATCCCCGACATCGAACACATTTCAATCCACGAGGCCCGCATGGGCCTCGACGATGGAATCCAGCAGTGTATCGGACGACACGAAATTTCAATCCACGAGGCCCGCATGGGCCTCGACCTACGGCGACCTGCCGTATAGCGTCCTTAGCACCATTTCAATCCACGAGGCCCGCATGGGCCTCGACCAACATCGTTTCCGAGCCGGAGAACCCCGCCAAAATTTCAATCCACGAGGCCCGCATGGGCCTCGACGCCAACAACGACGGGCAAAACCTGTGGATTGACGATTTCAATCCACGAGGCCCGCATGGGCCTCGACCTGGAAAAATTCCTTGCCTGGTATTTCGGCTGCACTATTTCAATCCACGAGGCCCGCATGGGCCTCGACTTCGGCAAGGTAGTCTACGGCCAGCGGGAATTGATTTCAATCCACGAGGCCCGCATGGGCCTCGACGTTTCCACCCTGACCTTTACCGCTGCGACCTAAGATTTCAATCCACGAGGCCCGCATGGGCCTCGACCCACTGCATTTCAAGTGGCCACGCCCGGTAAGCATTTCAATCCACGAGGCCCGCATGGGCCTCGACGCTGCCGGTGATGGTGCCGTTGTCCAGGTCGATATTTCAATCCACGAGGCCCGCATGGGCCTCGACTTGTGCCTATCGGCGGGGACGGCACCAACCAGCAATTTCAATCCACGAGGCCCGCATGGGCCTCGACAATATCTGACAAAAAACTCACCACCAAAAAAAGATTTCAATCCACGAGGCCCGCATGGGCCTCGACTAGCAAAGAACCTCACCGGAATAAAAAAAATACTATTTCAATCCACGAGGCCCGCATGGGCCTCGACAATTATATTTTTTCTGGTTCTGGCCTTAGCTGGATTATTTCAATCCACGAGGCCCGCATGGGCCTCGACGTGGCGATTGTTTTTGAAGTCACCAATACACTTGTATTTCAATCCACGAGGCCCGCATGGGCCTCGACTATTTCCTTTGCCACCCAGGTAGGGGCGCCGACATTTCAATCCACGAGGCCCGCATGGGCCTCGACAACACAGACGCCAACACACAAACACAGATACACATTTCAATCCACGAGGCCCGCATGGGCCTCGACGTGTGGCTGCGCAAAAACATCACGCAGGTGGACAGCATTTCAATCCACGAGGCCCGCATGGGCCTCGACCCGGCTGGCCGCTGTCACCTCCGACAGTCAAGCCAAAATTTCAATCCACGAGGCCCGCATGGGCCTCGACTGGGAACCTGGTAGCCGGGACTATCACCTCCAATATTTCAATCCACGAGGCCCGCATGGGCCTCGACGTGTGTCAATTTCCCCGGAGCTGCCCTGCACCAGGATTTCAATCCACGAGGCCCGCATGGGCCTCGACTCGGTTCCGTTGATTTCTGCAAATTCCAAAAACTATTTCAATCCACGAGGCCCGCATGGGCCTCGACAATACCGGGACAAATTGCAGGAACTGCTACGGTATTTCAATCCACGAGGCCCGCATGGGCCTCGACCATTCCAAAAAACGTCCTCTGGGATCTTTAGAATATTTCAATCCACGAGGCCCGCATGGGCCTCGACTGGCCATGCAGCCGCAAAAATAGGCAGCATACAGATTTCAATCCACGAGGCCCGCATGGGCCTCGACTCCACCATGCCCATCTCCAGGACGGCATAGCAGGAATTTCAATCCACGAGGCCCGCATGGGCCTCGACCGTTTGGCGGTTTAGCCCTCTTTCACCTCAAAGATTTCAATCCACGAGGCCCGCATGGGCCTCGACGTACCCCAAAATAGGGACGCGGGGGGGGTAGACAAATTTCAATCCACGAGGCCCGCATGGGCCTCGACTACGTCCGGGTACAAATCGGGGAGGATGCAAGCGATTTCAATCCACGAGGCCCGCATGGGCCTCGACCCACACCTGCCGCGCCAAAAATATCAACGCCGATATTTCAATCCACGAGGCCCGCATGGGCCTCGACAATACTGTGCCATAGGCCAATACATGGCCGAAAAATTTCAATCCACGAGGCCCGCATGGGCCTCGACGGTGCCCCCAAAAAAACAAAGGAGGTAACGAAATATTTCAATCCACGAGGCCCGCATGGGCCTCGACATATAGGCACAACGGAAACACAAGAAAACAAAACGATTTCAATCCACGAGGCCCGCATGGGCCTCGACGGATATGAAACGTATCGCTGGGGATGGCCTGGTCATTTCAATCCACGAGGCCCGCATGGGCCTCGACTGACCTTGACCTTGCCCACCGTGACCGATGGGCGAATTTCAATCCACGAGGCCCGCATGGGCCTCGACTAAGTTGCTCGTCTGTATCTCCAAATACAAAGACATTTCAATCCACGAGGCCCGCATGGGCCTCGACATCATCCTCACCGCCGCAAATGCCGCGAATCTGATTTCAATCCACGAGGCCCGCATGGGCCTCGACGCTGTGGGAGACGCTGCTGGAATCCCACAGAGTGATTTCAATCCACGAGGCCCGCATGGGCCTCGACGGTTCCTCAGCGGAGGCAGGGGGTTCCACTTCTGATTTCAATCCACGAGGCCCGCATGGGCCTCGACGCCTGAAAATGAAAAGCGGAAATTTCGGGCTGGAAATTTCAATCCACGAGGCCCGCATGGGCCTCGACGGTGTCGGAAAAATCAATCTCCAGCAGATACGCCTTATTTCAATCCACGAGGCCCGCATGGGCCTCGACTGATGGGTTATGTTCACATTTCCCGGGGGAAAGATTTCAATCCACGAGGCCCGCATGGGCCTCGACGGAGAAACTGGCCAGACTGCCGGAGGACTGTGAGATTTCAATCCACGAGGCCCGCATGGGCCTCGACAAAAATCTGACAAGGAGGGCAAAACGGCATGAACATTTCAATCCACGAGGCCCGCATGGGCCTCGACACACGCCGGGGAGTATGCAGATCAACAGGTGTTGATTTCAATCCACGAGGCCCGCATGGGCCTCGACGGCAAATGTTCCCAATAAAAGAACACTTGCGCGCAGTTTTTTGTAAAAAACGGCGAAAAAACATAAATTAAAGGGTGAAAGACCTTATGGAATTCTATTCTGCACAGCATTAAACCAAACGAAATTCGGTGCGAACCTCCCGCAAAATATATGCACGCTTTTGGTTCGCACAACCGTTTTTCCTTCATGGCCATGCAAAGAATTATAGAATCAATGGCTCGTCTACTTGCAGCCCGCGTTGCACCCCAAAGTGTTCTACCTTGCCTTTGTAGTGATTACCCAAAGAGTAGAAACGCAGACTGTCCTTTTCTTCATCTATTTCCTTCAGCAGCAGGTGCTTCAGCTTTGTGTACTGTGCGGCATCCACCTGGCACTCAAAGACGGAATTTTGCACCCGTATGCCATAATTGACGCATTGCCTGGCGACCCGTCTCAGGCGGCGCGCCCCTGCCGCGTCCGTGATGTTGATGTCGTATGTGATCAGGACAAGCAATTCACCACCTCATTTCCACAAAAACGGCGGGTAAGCGTCCAAATCGCCCCGCAAATGGCGGGCCAACAGCATGGCCTGCGCGTAGGCCACCATGCCCCACTGAATTTTTTCCTTGAGATAAGGGTGCATCAGTGTCTCCTGTTTGCGCTTTTGCCAGGCGGCTAAAAAGCGCTTTCTAGCCTCGTCCGTCAGAAAGACGGCTCCATTTTCCTTTTTTGCAAAATCCTTTTCTGTGAAAACACCGAGATTGATTTGCGTTACAACAAATCTGTCCGCCAAAGGCGCCCGCAGCTCTTCCAGCAGGTCCAGAGACAGCGAGGACCGCCCTGGGCGCACGGTGTGGAGGAATCCCACCGCCGGGTCCAAACCAACAGACTCCAACGCGCCCGTGATCTCATTCCCCAGCAGGGTATACGCGAACGAGAGCATTGCGTTGACCGGGTCCAGCGGTGGCCGCCGGTTCCTTCCGTCAAAAGTGAACACATCTTCATTCCGCAGGATCATTTGCGGGAACGCGCCGAAATACGCTTTCGCGGCGATTCCTTCAATTCCCATCAGCTCGCTCCGGGTCTCCGCTCCCTCTAGGCTGGCGAGGGATTGCAGCATCTGCTCAATGGCCCCGCCCAGTGCCTCCTGATCGACCCGCATGGCGTGGTCGCGCTTGACCCGTTCCAGGCACCACCTGCCGTTGTAGATTTTACCCAGCAGGAAAGATTTTGCAATGTCCAGGGATTGGCGTTCGTCCATCGCTCTGCAATACTGCGTCTCCCGCAGCAGCACATTTCCGCGCACCGGCCCGTTGATTCGGGCCAGAAAGCGACCATGCTGGGTCAGGAAACAAAGGCCGACCCCTCTTTCCGCACAGGCCCCCATCAGGGCGGGGCTGACCCCCTTGTACCCAAAACAGACGATCCCCTCCAGATTGTGCAGCGGAACACGGCCCAGCTCGTGCTGCTCCTGCAAAAGGACGACAGTCTCTCCGTCCAGAGATAAATACCCCTTCGGCGTTGTCACATATAATGTGTTTAGCAGCTTCTTCATGTGCCGTCCTCCTCGTGGAACGCCCGGCGGACATACTCCGAAGCCGAAACCTGCTTGCCTAGCCGGGGCTGGCAGATCTCCATAAGAGAGCAGCTTTTGCAGGCTTTCCCCATTTTTGCCTTCGGCGTATAGCCCCTTGCCATCAGTCGGTGCATCTCCGCTGCGGAATCCGTTACCTTTTGCCGCAGTTCCTCCGTCAGGGGGACCCGCTGCCGCCGTTTTGTTTTGCCGTAGTACAGCGCCCCTTCGGGGATGTCGGTCACAAACATTTCCTCCAGGCACATGGCCTGAGCGCATAGCTGCAATGCATCCGCGCCCTGGCCATCTGGCCGCCCCAGCTTGTACTCCACCGGATACAGCCGCCAGCGGCCGCTCCGCCCCTGGATGGGGACGCCCACCTCGTCCCTGTACAGCTCCACCATATCGCACACGCCGGTGAGTTTCAGCGCCTGGGAGCGGACGGGCATCCCCCGGGACAGCAACACGGCTCCCCGCGCCTCTGTGAAGCTGTTGTCATGGACCCGTTCGTGCATATAATGTCCCTCCAGGGTCCGTGTGTTTTCCTCCCACTGCTGCTCGACATGGACCAACGCCCACCGCCTGCGGCAAAACTGGAAATGTTTCAGCCCGGACAGCATCAGGAAATCTGAATCATCATTCGCCATCCAGGACCTCCGGCGTCAGGCCCGGCAAATCCTCGGTACGCACAGTCACGTTCCCATCTGCATCGCAGGAGACGCGGAGGGTGCGGTGTACCTTGGCGGAGGAATACTGTCCGTTGGCGCAGTTGTGCTGCCACCAGACCAGCTTGATGACCTCCATGCTCCCGGCGGGGCGGGCGGCGGATTCGTCGTTGCGGAAGAGCGTGCGCAGGGCCTCTTTGAGCAGGGCGGCGTCCGCATCGCTGAATCCGGTTTTTTCCGCCAACTGCACGCTGATGCCGCCGTAGGTCACATAAACGCCGAAGTCTACCCGGTGCTTTGTACCCATGGTGTCCTTTCCCTTTTTGTCAGGGTCGTCTCCCGTTTCCAGGTTTACAGACTTAGTGATCTGGGTGCTGGTGATGTCCACCGGGTTCAGGCTGAATGCCGATTGAATGCTGACGGGGCCGCGTACACCGATGGAGACAGCGTCTGTTTCGCTCCCCTCGTCCTTTTTCCCCGCTTTCTTGAAGGCAAATACCTGTCCAAAGGCCCGGACGTCGTACCAGGTGGCGCAGGCCAGCTTTGCGTAGTCCTCTTTGGTCTTTCCCGGCTTTTGGTCCTTGCCCTTTTTCCCTTTGGGGGCCTGCATTTGTTTCAGACAGTCTGCCAGGGCGGGCTCTCCCTCTGCCCGGTCCCGCAGAGAGCGGAATTCGTCGGTGCGGCGCTCATCTGACTGGACGAAAATGCGTTCTCCCTCATCCATCAGCCGGTTGCGGAGCTTGCGCTTGAGGCAGACATCGGAGACCTCACCCAGCCCCGCCAGAGTGGAACGGGGGCGGTTCCCGCCCAGGGGGTCGCCGTTGGGATTCGCGTTGCGCACGGTAAAGACCAGTGCGAAGTCGATTTTGTTTGTCAGAGTACTCATAATCATCATTCTCCTTTTCTATTTCGTTCCGCATAGTAACCATGCAGATAGCTGCTGTTAAGGGGAGCGTTGGTATCCCAACCATTCTGTGAAAGCTGATCTTCCAACTGTGCCAACAGGACGCTGGCCGCTGTGCGCTCCGCTCCATACCGCAGGTAGGGCTGGAGCTTGACTTTCAGATATGCCCAGGTAGCCGCTGGTTGACGGGCAAAGGCCGCCATATAGCGCAGTGCATTGGTGGCGCGCTGCTCTACGTCTTCCGGTACACCGCCTGCCCGGATGAGCAGCATCCGTCGCTCCAGCCATTCCGATGCACCCAGCATCCGGCCATACCAGAGGCTCCGCAGGTTTCCAGTGTCCTGTGGCCAAGGCTGTGGATACCAGCAGTACTGGGTTTTCTGGTAGAAGGTGCGGAGCATCCCGTAATAGCTGTGGAGGTAGCTGCTGTCCAGCGGCGCGGGTGATTCCCGGTCCGGCTGGGAAAACTGCGCTTCCACTTTGCCAATCAAAGACTGGTAATAACCGGCCTTGTCCCCCAGCTTTTCCAGATAGGGAAGCAGCTTGTCGTGCAGATGGCCCCAGCTCTCATAGGGCCTTGCGGAAAATGTTGGCATCATCTGCATGGCGTTGGTCTTGCCAAGCCGTTCACCGTCGCTGGCGTCCAACTCGACCCGGTCTGCAATGGCCAAAAGACAGCCGTAAAGCTGGGAGCGGCTGGTCGGCACCTCATATAAAGCTGGTTCCTTTGTTTCTTCCGGTTCGTTTCCATCCTTGTCCTGTTTTGTGAACCACGCCTGTCGCTGGCTGGAGTACCCCTGTAAAAATACCATAGAGAGCGGGCCTTTCTCGAGCCTTTCCTTCTCCAAAAACAGACCTTCGATCTCCTCAAAGGCGATTTGATACCGCTTCGCGTCCTCTCCCGCTGTTGAAAAGACCGGAATCAGCTTTTCGTGGATCATCTGCCAGGTCTCAAAGGGGCGCTGGGCAAACCTTTGTGTCAGGCGAACGGCATTCGTGGGGAGGTTTGACTTCAGATTCAAAACCTCTTCTTCCATCCTGTCTGCAACGGCCAGCAATCTGCCGTACAGGTAGTCCCGGTTCCGGGAGGCGATTTGCAGTTCCGGCGGAAACACCTCTTCGCGCCCGCGCTTTTGGAAGCAGGAGATCATCGCGCAGGCGGTGTTGACGCTGCGCGTCCATGCGTACCGGTCCCATTTTGCCTCTCTCCCGCTGGTAAAGGACAGGGGAGTGCAGCACCGATAAAAGGCACTGTTCACCGTGCTCAGGGACAGCGGTTGCTTGTCTACAATGCACATCATCAACTGAGACATCAGCTGGCGCATGAGCTTTGTCTGAGACTTGTCACATCTCAAATCCTGTTTCGCCAGGCTCACAGCATCAGCGCCCATGACGGCTTCTGCAATTTCCTGCGAAGTAGGTGTTATGATTTCCGTGACTTTTTTCTTTCGGTTATAACCCCACCAGCAACAGTACCGATACCAGTCCGCCAGGCGCTCAACATAATCATTGCCGGGACATTCCTGGTAGTAGGTGACGGACATTCTGCCGTCTGTGGCCGCCTCCAGTCCCAAAATCTCCACGAAGTTGACCCGGTCTGCGTCAAAGCCATCTGCAAAGCCATCCAAGACGGACTGGTACCCAAGCGCCGCCTGGTTCACCGCCTTGGCGTATCCGTCCAGCGTGTTAATGGCCGGCTTGTCGGTTTCATCCTCGTATTCCTCTTCCTCGTATTCCACCCCTACGGGGAGGGCATTCCCTTCCGTGGCGGGCCGCATGACCGCGCCGTTGGTGTTCCAGACCACCCAGGTCATGCCGTATTTGTTGATACCCTGGCGGGCAGTCAGCCACGCAAGGGCATTATGGGCACGGATCATTGCGCTGGTGCTGATACAGGCCGCACTGTGGTCTTCAACAAATCGGCCTTTGTATTGAAATCGGTAAGCAGCGTCCTTTGCGGAAATCAGCTTTGCGTTCCCTTGTACCTTGGGATAATTTGTCGTGGCAGGAAGAACCTTGCCCTCTACATAGCACAGCTTTTCTTCTCCCGGCAGATGTTGCATATAATATCGGCTCCAGCTCTCCTTCACATCATCCCGCTGCCAGAGGTCATCCGAGGTCATGTCCTGGGACTGGACGGAAAAGCAGACCATCGCCTTCCAGTCTGTGCCTTCCCCCTGCTGATTTTCCGGGTCTTTGTAATAGTTCACCTTTAGATTCGGCTGCGTATTCAGGTCGGAGAGCAGGGTGTGCCGGTCCAGATAGGCATAAACCGCCCGCAGGCAGGCCGGTGCGTCCGGCTGCTCACACCACGCTTTTAGCCGTTCCATGTAGGCGTCAAACCGCCCACGATTGCTCTCGTCTTCGTAGACCAGATAATTCAGCCCTTCAGTCAGGGGATAGGGCGCCCCATTGCTGCCGGTTCGACTTTCTGCCTGAGGCGTACTGGGGATCTCCAGCACTGGCGACTGTCCCTTTTTGTCGTTTTCGTTCCGCATCTCCTTTGGTTCATCCGCAGAGACAAACTGCCCATCCATTGTCAGAACGATGTGGTATTTTACGCTTTTGCGGACGAACCCCACAGGAACCAGAGGCGGTTTTTCCCCGCTCTGGTCGCTTATGATTCCCACGTCATACGCTTCGCATAGCTTCTGCATCCATCCCATTTACACGTCCCCCTCTATTTCAGCCAGTTCCTGCCGAATGGAATCCTCCTCCAGCCCGGAGAAGTTCCCCAGCTCTTTGCTGAACTGCCTGGCCTGCACCGGGCGCACAGTCTGCTTCATCTCCGCAGGGATGTCCCAGGGCGCGGGGAATCGGATGACGCCGTCCGACATCTTCGCGTTCCAGAACCGGGTAGCCAATACGCCTTCCCCCGTCTCGTCCGCATAGTCGAAGCCATGAAACATGACGCCAAAGCTCAGTTCCCCGTAATGGTCGTAAAAGCCTTCACCGCTGCCGAAAACGCACGGTTCCACATAGCCCTGACACTCCCGTGTGCCCAGGAAAATGTCCCGGCGACCGCCTTTTTCCACCATGCGTTTGGCGATGTTGTGGTGCTTGTTCTCGTTGAAATCCTGTCCCAAGTCTGCGCGGCGGTTTTCGTTGAAAATAAAGTGGGCGCGCACCTGATAGGACACGTCAGCCAGGTAATTGTAAACCGACAGGGAGTTCCCGGGTTCGTTATAGCTGATGGGGCGGATGCTTTTGGATTCTGTGCGGATGCGTTTCATAATGCGCACCTCATCCACCACCCAGAGGATGGAGGGTTTCCAGTAGATGCTCTCTGTGATGCCTTTCAGTGCCTGGTAGGTGGGGACCATGTAGCTGCATTTTTCGCCGCCCATGCGGGTGACGGGGTCGCTGAACAGCGCGTAACGGCCCTGTAGGTTGTACTCAATTTGGTTTCTCATTTTCAATGCTACATTCCTCCTTCTCTATGCCTTAGAGTGTAAGCAATTCCATTTCCTCAGAAGTTGTCCTGACCCCGCCAGAGGCGTTGTAATACTCCGCCCGCAGCGCCACCACGCCGGTTTCCCCCAGAGGGCGCAGCGCCCCTCCCGCGCCAGCCGGTCATAAATCTGGTCAAACAGGTTGACGCTGTACTGCTGGGCCTGCTTCAGGCAGGTAATTTCTTCCTGCATGGTGTGGCTGCTTTCCAGAGTTTGCATCAGCTCCGCGCCTTTGCCATAGGGGACCAGCACGGGTTTGGTCTGCTGGTCGATGACATGAAACGCCTTGCCTGCGGTGCGGAAACTCTGGAGAAGCTGTTCACTGATTTTTGGCAGTGCCTTTCCAGTGTTTGCACAGGTTTGGTTGTCCGAAAGCATTTTGACCAGGTTGGTTTTCCAATCTGGGTATGGATAGTTTTCCTCATTTTTTGACTGGCTGTCGCTTCTCTCTTTTTTGAAGTAGGCGTCTACGATTTTCAGACTGTCCAGGTGGTAGGAAAGCGTTCCGTTTCCCAGCAGACTTTGGGTGAGTTCCTTGCCCTTCTGAATGTCCGGCAGGCTTCCGAGCTTTTCCTCCGCCAAGTTCCACAGATAGACCTGCCCCAGCGCCCACTCAAAGTTCCGGTTACAGCGCCCTGCTGCCTGAATGATGCTGGGGATCCCGGCGAGGCTGCGGACGACCACGGGGAAACTGACGTTGATGCCGGCCTCGATCAATGCGGTCGAAACGCAACAGACCAGCTTGCGCTCTTTCAGCCACGCCTTGACCCAGCGCAAAATCTCCTTCCGGTGCATGGGGCACATGAGGGTGCTGAGATGGACACAAAGAACCTGGTCCTTCCTGCACATTTTCGCGCGCTCCTGCAATTCCTCGCCCGAAAGTCCCTGATGTACTTTTACCAGTTTGAACCCCGCCGACTCCAGCCGCTGGGAGACCCTCTCATAGACGTGCCAGGCGGCAGGTTTTGTGTTGACGATGGTGAGGACGGAGCGATTTCCGCACACCATCGCTGCAATGTCATCGGCGGCCTCCTGGTAGGTGCGCTGTTGCAACTGCGGCAGGTACTCCACTCGTTTTAGCTGTTGATATAACGCGTCCACGTCTGGAACCAGCTCTTCGGCCTGTAATCTTAAATTCGGCTGGGTAGCGGTGCAGAGCAGCACGGTACAGTGGCAATATCGCACCAGAAACTTGACAGCCTCCCGGAACAGTCCGCGGCACTTTTTGGGCAGCGCCTGAATTTCGTCAAAAATCAGGACCGAATGGGTGAGACGGTGCATCCGCCGCGCCTTGCTGTTTCCGTCCCGAAACAGCGCGTCCAGAAATTGCACTAAACTGGTCAAAATGATGTCGCTGTCCCAGCGCTCGGTCAGCCTGCGATGGTGTTCGTCCTCCTTTTCATCCTCCAGCACCACGTTGGAATGGTGTTCCAGGATAGAGGGGTAATCGTGCAATGCGTCCCGAATGTCCTTCGCGTTCTGGTCGAGGATGGTGTTCATGGGAATGATGTAAAAAATGCGCTGCATCCCGTTCGCCCGGGCCTGGGTCAGGGCGAAACGCAGGCTGGAATAGGTTTTTCCTCCTCCAGTGGGAACTGACAGGGTATAAATGCCAGGCCTGGCGCCTCCTGCGTCCTTGCACCACTCAGATACCTCCCATCGGGTCTCAGCCAGTGCGCCCTGCCTGGGAAAGCGCTCAAGATATTGCTCCAGCTCTGTCAAGAGGCCGCCCCAATCGGGCAGCGCTTTCTGTGACGCTGCAAAGGGATCCACATCGTTCTCAAAGCAGGCGGAATCCCATCTGTCCGCGTCCACAAGGATGCTCAGCAGCAGCCTGGCCAGCATCCCCCAGGGGAAGGGGCGGTTCCCTAGTCCAAATGCGTCCAGCTCCCGGCAGGCGGCGCAAAACAACTCGTCCAGTTCCTGCGCAGATGCGACTTCCGTATAGAAATTTTCCGTTGCCTCCTGGTAATACGCTTCTGATTGCTCCTGCAAATCGTCTAAAAAGGGGGATTCTCCGGCTTTATTGAGACAGTCCTGTAGCCCGGCATGATGGCCGGCAATACAGAGAGAAATCAGTTGGGCGGTACGCCGCTTCTTCACGTTTGCTTCCGCATCTCCCCAGCGCCGCCAGGCGTAGAGCGCCCCCAGTGCCGCATGGGTCGGGTGTTTGCGTCCAATTTCAAATAGGTAATCCTGCCAGTCCTGCGTCCCTTTTCCAAAATCATGAAGAAGCCCGATCAACTTTGCCAACATTTCCAGTCCCATGGCTTTGGCTGTCAAAAAACAAAGGTATGATACATTTCTGCAATGCTGCCCCCAGTCTTGCGTTTTTTCGTCTGACTGTTGTTTGTGTGCGTACATACACATCCCTCCATTTTAAGCTGGCAATTTACGAATAAGAAGCCAGCTATTTCTTAAAATTTACAAATTAACAAGTATAATATAACATTGAATCCGTAGTTTGTAAAGGCACGTTTGTGCAATTTGCTGTATAACGGGTCAATATACGAGACGTAACACACCCAAGAGGGAGCACCGAGGCCTAGCTCTGCAATCTTGCAACCAAAACAGATTTGTGTACAACTCAAATCGCCGCTGGTCATAAACCGCCCTTCCCTTCATCCGTTTGACGATGTTGTGGTGTTTTTCCTCGTTGTGATAGCCGACAAGCTCCGGGCGGTTTTTGATCCATTCAAAGTGGGCGCGCACCTGATGGCGGCAGTTTTTCAGGTA
>JAJQCW010000025.1:0-21793 GCA_021202515.1 Clostridiales bacterium
CCCCCCCCCCCCCGGCCCCCCGCCCCCCCCGCCCCCCCCCCCCCCCCCCCCCGCCCGCGCCCCCCGCCCCCCCCCCGCCCCCCCCCCGCGCCCCAAATTGGAATATGTCGGGTTAATATCCTTATATAATAAAATTGAACTTCTGAAAGAGGTGGGTGAACATGCTAGATTTTAAAGAATTAAATAAAGATGGTAACGATTTTGAACTCCTGGTTCGAGAGTTATTATATAATAAAGGCTTAGAAGTATATTGGAGTGGAAAGGGACCGGATGGTGGAAAGGATTTGTTATGTATAGAACGATATCAGAGTTGTTTTAAGGAATTTACTCGCAGGTGGCTTGTTCAATGTAAGCATAATGCTCATTCTGAAAAAGCTGTAGGTATTTCAGAACTGGGTGTAATCGAAAATTCGTGTGGACAACATAATGCTGATGGATACCTTCTCGTATGTTCAACATTCCCATCAGCAGCAGTTGTTACGGCACTTGAAGGAATTGAGAAGAACAGAAAGATAACGACAGCATTTTGGGATTGCAGGGCATTGGAACGTCAATTATTAGTTCCCGAAAATTGGTCTATAGTTAATTTGTTTTTCCCAATTTCCTCAAAACGGCTTGGCTGGCAGATTAGCAAAATCGATTCCTATTTTTGGCACGCAAATTATAATGGAAATATTTTTTATTTCGCGCTAAGGATAGGCACAAACTGCGACTATTATTTGAAATATATTGCAGAACGATTGGACGAGCTAGAAAGTCTTGATTTGCCAAAAAATCATTATATTCGTCTTCGAGCAGTTTATTTTGATGATAAATACACTAACTTTCTACTATATCTTGATTACTTGCTGCCTCAAGGTATATCGGAAGAAGACTTCGATTTATCAACGGATGTGATTAACTTTTGCAATGATAGAATTATTGAAGGCGTTTCTTATGACGTTGATTTAAAAGTATATGAATATAATGGTAGCAGTGATAATTTCGATTTAGATCATCAAAGCTATTATGCGTATTATATTTCTAATTTTAAATCAGGAATGAGGAGAAAAAAGGGAGGCGCTTTCTACAAAGTCTTTAGAGATGATACAAGAGAATTTACAGAGGAAATCAGAATGTCGGCATTTAATGATTTGACTAATGCCTTTTCCACAATGTCATCTATACGGGTATTAAAAGCAAGTAATGCGAAAGTGGAAAATCTCGCCTATTTTTCGGATAATTTCTCTTGGGATGATACGATAAATGGTTCTGAACTCCAAACGGATAATTTCTTTAGTGCAGAGATTAGATTTGAATGTAGTGACTTTGATGAATTATGTAGATTATTATCGACGTTTCCAACTTCAGTAGTGCAACACTTTGAATTAGAGCAACATCATATCTTTCTTCCCGATGTAGGGTATGCTAAAGATAAAGATTCGTTATATACTTTAAAAATTATGGTACACCCTACTGGTGCTATATCAAAACTGGGATTCAGAAAACTTCTGAATCAATATATGATTGAAATTACAAATTGTATAGTTGCTTTTCAAAATGACAGTGGTAATTGATATTCTCAAATTCCAGTTTATCACTCCCCCACAAAAGCGAGGTATCCCAATGGAAATCAAACCTTACCTTCACAACGCGAAATACTACGAAACCGACCAGATGGCCATTGTCCACCACAGCAACTACATCCGCTGGTTCGAGGAGGCCCGTGTGGACTGGATGGCCCAAGTGGGTATCCCCTTCCGAGAGGTGGAGGCCAGGGGCATCGTGGTGCCGGTGGTCAGCGTGTCCGCCCAGTATAAGACCATGACCCACTTCGACGACACCGTGTCCATCACCGTCAAACTGACCTATTACAACAGCGTCCGCTTCAAGTTCCGCTATGAGGTGCGGGACACCGACACCGGCGAGCTGCGGGCCACCGGCGAGAGCGAGCATTGCCTGCTGGACAAAGCGGGCCGGGTGGTCAGCCTCCGGCGCAAGGCCCCGGACTTTCACCAGCGGTTCGTGGATAACCTGGAGCCGGAGGAGTGAGCCGGAACCATTCCGACGGAAAAGGTGCAAATATCACAGGATTTGACAGAATTGAATTTTGCAAAAGAAGGAACAAAAACAAGCAAAATCCTTCGGTGCAAGCAGTTCTGCATTTTGCGGGCCGCATACACAAATTATGCAGAAAAAACGTTCAATTCTGCAAGATAGCTGTCAGTATTGCAAAATTTCGAAATTTTACTTGCAATTTGGCAGAAAATGATGTACTATAATCGGGACGGCAAAGGGGTCGCTCGGATGAGCCTTTTGTGCGGAACGATTTTTCGGAGTTGTTACCGCTTTTTCAGCCTTTTCTGGATGGGCGCGCTTGCGCCCCTCGCGGGAGGCCGGTACAAAGGTGCAGGGTGGCGGACCCAGTCCTGCGCCGGATGACCGGCCTGTATTCAACCGTGTGGGGTTTCGTACCGCCCCGCCAGGAAAGGATGTTTTATTTATGGCAATCAACAACGCTTATCTGAACAGTGTCTATGAGGACCTGGCAGCCCGCTATGCGGAGCAGTCCGAGTTCCTGGAGGCCGTCCACGAGGTCCTGGAGACCCTGATCCCCGTGGTGGAGTCCGATCCCCGTTACGAAGAGCAGAACATCATCGGCCGCATCGTCGAGCCGGAGCGCACCGTCATGTTCCGTGTGCCCTGGGTGGACGACAACGGCAAGGTGCAGGTGAACCGCGGCTACCGCGTCCAGTTCAACTCCGCCATCGGCCCCTACAAGGGCGGCCTGCGTTTCCGCGAGAACGTCAACCTGTCCATCATCAAGTTCCTGGGCTTCGAGCAGATCTTCAAGAACTCCCTGACCACCCTGCCCATGGGCGGCGGCAAGGGCGGCTCCGACTTCGACCCCAAGGGCAAGAGCGACGCTGAGGTCATGCGTTTCTGCCAGAGCTTCATGACCGAGCTGGTCAAGCACATCGGCCCCGACACCGACGTGCCCGCCGGTGACATCGGCGTGGGTGGCCGCGAGATCGGCTATATGTTCGGCCAGTACAAGCGCCTGACCAACTCCTGGACCGGCGTCCTCACCGGCAAGGGCCTGTCCTACGGCGGCTCCCTGGCCCGTACCGAGGCCACCGGCTTCGGCCTGTGCTACTTCGCCAACGCCCAGATGAAGGCCAACGGCAAGAGCTTCCAGGGCAAGAAGGTCATCATCTCCGGCTCCGGAAACGTGGCTATCTACGCCAACCAGAAAGCCACCCAGCTCGGCGGTAAGGTCATCGCCATGTCCGACTCCAACGGCTATATCGTGGACGAGAACGGCATCGACTACAAGGTCATCCAGGTCATCAAGGAGCAGAAGCGGGATCGCATCAGCACCTATCTGAACTATGTCCCCACCGCCAAGTATGTCCAGGGCTGCTCCGGCATCTGGACCGTCAAGGCTGACATCGCTCTGCCCTGCGCCACCCAGAACGAGATCGACGAGGCTTCTGCTCAGGCTCTGGTCAAGAACGGCGTCATCGGCGTGTTCGAAGGCTCCAACATGCCCTGCACCCCCGAAGCCATCGCAGTCATCAAGGGCAACGGCCTGCTCTACAGCCCCGGCAAGGCTTCCAACGCCGGCGGCGTGGCCACCTCCGGTCTGGAGATGAGCCAGAACTCCGAGCGCCTGAGCTGGACCTTCGAAGAGGTCGATTCCAAGCTCCAGGGCATCATGGAGTCCATCTATGATTCCTGCGCCGCCGCTGCCGAGAAGTACGGTATGCCCGGCGACATCCAGGCGGGCGCCAATATCGCTGGCTTCCTGAAGGTCGCCGACGCTATGCTGGCCCAGGGCGTGTGCTACTAATCGAATAACCAAAGTGTAACAAGGCCGCTGGCGGGTCCTCCGTCGGCGGCCTTTCCGCCGCAAGTGCGGCGTTAAGCCATTTCCCGCAGGGAAATGGCTGCGCAGGGCGGATTCATTCCGCCCGAGCATGTGAAATCAAAAAGGGCTCCCAAACCGCCTGCGGTTTGGGAAAACGCCGACGCAATGCTGGCTCAGGGCGTGTGCTACTAATTGATAACCGAATAAGCAAAGCGTAATAAGGCCGCTGGCGGGGTTCCGTCAGCGGCCTTTTCTCGCTCCCTCTGCAAGCGCAGTTTTCTACAGAGAGCCGCCGTTTGACGACCGGTCCCGTCTCCCTGAAATGGCAGAGAGGGGCACAGCCCCGGAAGTGCCGTTTGACGGCGGAGGTGATTCCGCATACCGTCCAAAAAGTCCCAAATCTGTGCAAAACCCAGCCGTCCCGGTACAGAACGGCTGGGTTTGTCGCGTTTTATCGAATTGGGCGGCGTTACCCCTGCGCCGCGAAGTAGTCGCGGGTTTGCTGGGCGTTGCGCATGACCTCGTCCCGGAGGGCCTCCACGCTGGGGAACTTCCGCTCTCCCCGCAGGTGGCGGTAAAACTCCACCCGCAGCTCCCTGCCGTAGAGGTCGCCGGAGAAGTCCAGCAGAAACGCCTCCACGTTGACCTGCTGGGTGTCCTCTACCGTGGGGCGCACGCCCACGTTGGTCACGGCGATATAGCACCGCTCCTCCACATAGACCTTGGTGGCGTAGACCCCACGGGCGGGAACCAGCACCCCCGGCTGGAATTGCAGATTCACCGTGGGGAAGCCCAGGGTGCGGCCCAGGTGCTTGCCCTGGCCCACCCGGTTGGTGAGCATATGGGGGTGGCCCAGGTAACGGTTGGCCTGCTCCATCTCCCCGGCGGTGATGAGGTCCCGGATGAGGGTGGAGTGAATTTGCTGGCCGTCCAGTTCCACCATGCCGACGATCTCGCAGCCAATGCCCAGTTGGGCGCACTTTTCCCGGAGCCGTCGGGCGTCTCCCGCCCCCCGGTCGCCAAACCGGAAGTCGTTGCCCGCCACCACGTAGACGGCCCCCAGCTCCCCGGCCAGGTAGTCGGTGACGAACTCCTCCCAGGGCTGGTGCATCATTTTTTCGTCGAAGTGGGCCAGAATCACATCTTCGATGCCGTAGACGTGCCGCATGAGCCAGACCCGGTCCTCGTTGGCGTTGAGCAGGGGGATGGGCTGCGCCGCCAGCAGCGCGCTGGGGTGGACATCGAAGGACATAGCGCTGGGGGTTGCGTTCAGCTCTTTGGCCTTGGCCGTCACCGCCCGGAGCAACGCGCCGTGGCCCAGGTGAACGCCGTCAAAAAAGCCCAGCGCAATGACCCGCCGTTTTTGTTCCATAGGGATTTCCCTTTCTTTTTTGGGAGGCTCTGATGAAATGGCCTCCATTTAGAAATATTCCCTATTGTACCACGTTGTAAGGCAGCTTTCAATGCTGCGTATGTGAATTTTTTAGGTATCTATGGTCACGTAGTAGGCGGTTTCCGTTTCCTCGTCGAACACGCACAGGGAGACGTTGGTGCTGTACTCGCTGTCCTCGCCCCGATCGACCAGCATCCACTTTCCTTCCGTGATGTCCGGCAGGGTGATATAGTCGCTCTCCCACTCCAGCATGGTTTCCACGTCCTCGGACAGGGGGAGGTCGTTCCAATTCGCGGTCAGCGTCGCCGCGTCCTCGCCCAGCGTCACCTGGTACAGGGCGTCGCCGTCGCCAAACCAGCCGCGGTCGTTGTAAACCTCCTGGAGTTGGACGTTATTTGTAGTAGTATCAAGCTGGAAGGTGGAGAGAAACTCGCTCTTTTCGCTCCCCGCTCCGGTCATAGTCGTTACAACTGCAATGGCGAGCAGCAAAATCACAAGGACCGCGCCCACCGGAAGGAGCCACTTCTTCTTTGTCAGATTCATATTGTACCTCCTGTTTTCGATTCGTACCATTTTGTATGATACAACTAATATTATACCCCTCCCCGTCCGGCTGTGTCAAGGGGGTTTGCATTTGCATATGTCGGTCAACGATAAACGCCGCTGAAACCTTACGTTTTTTGTAGGGGCGGCCCTCGGCCGCCCGGAAAACCGCTCTACTGGATGCGGGCGGCCACGGGCCGCCCCTACAGGCAGAAGAATATAGTTGGCTTTGTCCCTCGCTTCGTTTCCCCCATCCCGCAAAAAAGACAGACCCGCAGTCCGCAGGTCTGTCTCTTACTTTTGTTTAGGGAAAGAATTTCTTCTTCTTTTTGCCCTCTTTGGCGGGGCGGTTGCCCATGGCCTCGTCGTAGGCAATCAGCGCCTCCCGCTGGGCGGGGGTCAGGTTGGTGGGCACCTGCACCTGGATGGTCACCCACTGGTCGCCCCGTTGGTCGCTGCGCAGCCGAGGCATACCCTGGCCCCGGAGCCGGAACTGTGCGCCGGGCTGGGTGCCTGCGGGCAGCTTATACTTCACCTTGCCGTGGACGGTGGGGATCTCCAGCTCCGCCCCCAGCGCCGCCTGTGCGAAGGTGACGAACTGACGGTAGTAGATGTCCACGCCGTCCCGCTCGAAATACTCGTGGGGCTGGACGGTGATGAACACCACCAAATCTCCGGCGGGGCCGCCGTTCTTGCCGGTGTCGCCCGCGCCGCGAATGTTCATGCGCTGGCCGTCGTCGATGCCCGCGGGAATTTTGACGGTGATCTTCTTGCGCTTGTAGACCAGGCCCTTGCCCCGGCAGGATTTGCAGGGGTTGTCGATGATCTGGCCGGTGCCCCGGCAGCGGTTACAGGTCTGCTGGGTGGACATGACGCCGAAGGCGGTGCGCCGCTGGACGTTGACCACGCCCGCGCCGCCGCAGTCGGGGCAGGTCTGGGGCTGTGCGCCGTCGGCGCAGCCGGTGCCGTGGCACTCCGGGCAGTTCTCCAGCCGCCGGGCCTCCACCTGCTTCTCGCAGCCCTTGACGGCCTCCATAAAGCTGATGGTCACGTCCGCCCGGACGCTGTTGCCCTGCTGAGGGGCGTTGGCCCGCTGCTGGCCGCCGAAGCCGCCAAATCCGCCGCCGAAACCACCGCCCCCGCCGCCGAAGATGGTGGAGAAGATGTCGCCCATGTCGAAGCCGTCAAACCCGGCGCCGCCGGCCCCGGCTCCATAGTTGGGGTCTACCCCCGCGAAGCCGTACTGGTCATAGCGGGCCTTCTTTTCCTCGTCGGAGAGGATCTCGTACGCCTCGTTGACCTCTTTGAACTTGGCCTCCGCCTCTTTATCGCCGGGGTTCATGTCGGGATGGTACTTTTTGGCCAGCTTGCGGTAGGCCCGCTTCAGCTCGTCCTGTGACGCGCTTTTGCTGACGCCCAGTACCTCATAATAATCGCGTTTTTCGTCTGCCATAATGTGTCACCTCAAATTTCATTAAGATGAAATGTAGGGAAAGGGTTAATTGGATGTGTCGTATGAGGCCGCGCCGTCGGCGGGGGCTGTGCTGGTGTCTGCTATACCGGTACTTTCTGCACCGACTAGATTCGCTATTCTATCAAAAACGGATTCTATCTCTTCCTGCATCTGCTTCCATTCCTTTGATAATTCCTCCGTGAACTTATCGCTTTTTTTGACAATTTCAACTGTATCAAAGGACTGATATTCAAAGGAGAGTGTAGTACTATCTACAATCTGCTGTTGGGAGGTATCAATGGTAAGGGTAGTCTTTCCGGCTTCTGTATCTATACTGACTTCCTCTAGTACGCTGACTTCTTTGGATTGATAGACAACAACTTGTTGTCCAGTTGTGATGACCGAATAAGGTTCAACTCTAGTATAACAATCGTCAAATAAGAAAAAGAAAAATACAGTTGAGACAAGCAACACACAGACCTGAAACCAGATAACTTCTCTTTTTTGCGGCTTGAGATCTAAAACCACGAACCAATACGCCATACACCAGTAAGCAATACCGGAAAAGCCAAGCCACATGCTGTTATTTTCTGGTGATTCAACTAACCATTTACAAATTATAATAATGGTAAACGCATCCAACAGCACGGTCAAAATAACTGCCAAATGCCCCCTTATAAATCCAGGGTTGCCAATGCCGGTCAAAACACTAAATAACGTCGAAAAAAACACCATCCATGCGAGACACTTAACAAAGAATGCTGCAAATTCAAATCCATCTGACCCTATAGTGTATAGAATGGCTAAACTAAAGACTGCAAGAACTACAGCGGTACTAACTAAACGCTGTGTAATTAGCGCATAAGCATCGCAGACAAATAGGACTGATACTATAAACACGCCGATTCCAAAATTCACCAACCAAGAAGTATCTACTATCAAATACTCTACCGGAACATTGTACCCTAAATGGTAATGCACATACAGATATGCCCAGTTCAACATTTGCACCGCCGCAGTCAATAGGGGAACGATTGCAACCAACAGTGTATTTCTGGCAGTCTTTCCCTTTATGCCGAACAGTTTTGTAAACACCCCTACTACAGTATCCCATCCATTGCGGAAAACTGTTACCATATCTGTCTTTTTAGGTTGTTTGTCATCTGGTTTTGATGTCTCGCTGATGTTTTGCCACTTATCATAGTACTCATAATAAACTTTTTCAAGTTCAGCAGTATCTTTTTTTACCTTTTCCACTATATTTTCTTCCATATTCCCCTCTCTCTATCCGAAACCTCTCAACCACGTTCCTTTCAACAAACCGTCAACAGGGGACGGGGCATCCGCCCCGCCCCTCTGCCGGTCATTTCATGTTCGATACTTCTCAACGGAAGTTATTTGTCGTCGTCCACCACTTCGTAGTCGGCGTCATAGTAGTCGTCGCCGTTGCCGCCGTTGTTGCCGGACTGCCCCGCGTTGGGGTCGTAGCCCGCACCGGCGTTGGGGTCATAGCCCGCACCGGCGGCGTTGGGGTCGCCGCCCGCCTGCTGGTACAGCTTGGCGGAGATGTCGTAGAAGGTCTTGGTCAGCTCGTCGGTGGCGGACTTGATGGCGGCGGTGTCGGTGCCCTTCAGAGCGTCCTGGAGCTTGGACTTGCCCGCCTCGATCTGGCTCTTCTCGCTGTCGGAAATCTTGTCGCCCAGCTCGGCAACGGTCTGGTCGCACTGATACAGAAGCTGGTCGGCCTGGTTGCGGGCGTCCACATCCTCCTTGCGCTTGGCGTCCTCGGCGGCGAACTGCTCGGCCTCCCGGACGGCCTTGTCGATGTCCTCCTTGGACATGTTGGTGGAGGCGGTGATGGTGATGTTCTGGCTCTTGCCGGTGCCCTTATCCTGGGCGGTGACGTTGACGATGCCGTTCACGTCGATGTCGAAGGTGACTTCGATCTGCGGTACGCCGCGACGGGCGGGAGCGATGCCGTCCAGGTGGAATTTACCCAAGGTCTTGTTGTAAGCGGCCATCTCCCGCTCGCCCTGGAGGACGTGGACCTCAACGGAGGTCTGGTTGTCGGCGGCGGTGGAGAAAATCTGGCTCTTCTTCACGGGGATGGTGGTGTTGCGCTCGATGAGCTTGGTGAACACGCCGCCCATGGTCTCGATGCCCAGAGACAGGGGGGTCACGTCCAGCAGCAGGATGTTGCTGCCGCTGGCGTTGGGGTTAGCCAGCACGCCGCCCTGGATGGCAGCGCCCACGGCCACGCACTCGTCGGGGTTGATGCCCTTGAAGCCGTCCTGCCCGGTGATCTTCTTCACGGCGTCCTGGACAGCGGGGATACGGGAGGAGCCGCCCACCAGCAGCACCTTATTGAGCTGGGAAGCGGACAGACCCGCGTCGGACATGGCCTGGCGCACGGGGCCCATGGTGGCGTTGACCAGATGGGCGGTCAGTTCGTTGAACTTGGCGCGGGTCAGGGTCACGTCCAGATGCTTGGGGCCGGTGGCGTCGGCGGTGATATAGGGCAGGTTGATGTTGGAGGTGGTCACGCCGGACAGCTCGATCTTGGCCTTCTCCGCGGCCTCTTTCAGGCGCTGCATGGCGACCTTGTCCTGAGACAGGTCAATGCCGTTGGTGCGCTTGAACTCGGAGACCAGGTAATCCATGATGCACTTGTCGAAGTCGTCGCCGCCCAGACGGTTGTTGCCGGCGGTGGCCAGGACCTCGATGACGCCGTCGTCGATGTCCAGCACGGACACGTCGAAGGTGCCGCCGCCCAGGTCGTAGACCATGATCTTCTGGGCCTCTTCCTTGTCCGCGCCGTAGGCCAGAGCCGCGGCGGTAGGCTCGTTGATGATACGCTTCACGTCCAGACCGGCGATCTTACCGGCGTCCTTGGTGGCCTGACGCTGAGCGTCGGTGAAGTAGGCGGGAACGGTGATGACGGCCTCGGTGACCTTCTCGCCCAGGTAGCCCTCGGCGTCGGATTTCAGCTTTTGCAGCACCATGGCGGAGATCTCCTGGGGGGTGTAACCCTTGCCGTCGATGTTCACGCGGTAGTTGGAGCCCATCTCACGCTTGATGGAGATGACGGTGCGGTCGGGGTTGGTGATGGCCTGGCGCTTCGCCACCTGGCCCACCATGCGCTCGCCGTCCTTGGAGAATGCGACGACGGAGGGGGTGGTGCGGTTGCCCTCGGCGTTAGCGATGACAACAGGCTCGCCGCCTTCCATCACGGCGACGCAGGAGTTGGTAGTACCCAAATCAATACCAATAATTTTAGACATAACGTGATTCCTCCTAGAATCTATGAAAAGTGTATTTTTTACAAATGGAATGGGGTGAATTTGCTGTTTATTGAATGTTCAGAGGCTAATTTGCAACTTGAACCATGGCGAAGCGGATGACCTTGTCGCCCATCTTGAACCCGGTCTGGAAACAGGCCGCAACGACATTCTCCCCCAGTTCGGGGTCTTCGATGTGCATGACGGCGTTGTGCAGGTTGGGGTCGAAGGGCTGGCCCACCGCGTCAATGGGGTGGATGTCCAGGCTCTCCAGCACCTGTTTGAGCTGGTTCATGGTCATCTCCACGCCCTGGAGAAAAGCGGTGTCCTCGGTGCCGTGCTGGAGCGCCCGCTCCAGGTTGTCGTACACCGGCAGGAAGGCGATGGCGGCGTCGGCCTTGGCCTTGCTGTAGGCTTCGGTCTTTTCCTTGGCGCTGCGGCGGCGGAAGTTGTCGTACTCCGCCCGCAGATAGAGGAAATCCTTTTCCTTGTCCTTCAGTGCCTTCTGCGCCTCCTCCAGCGGGTCAGGCTGCTGGGGCTGCTGGGCCGCGGCTTCCTCTTCCCCTGGGGCCTCGGCGGTCTCCGGGGCCTGTGCGGTCTCCTCGGCAGTCGCCTCAGCGGATTGATTCTCTGTGTTTTTGTCCATATGAAACCTCCTGAACGGGGACTTGCGTTTTCGTTTCATTCACTGCCCTCGCCGCCTTCTCCGCCGGATTCCTTCGGCGGGTTCAGGCCCTTGGGCTGGGGCGCCTGGGGCAACTGATTGCCGAACAGCTTGCTCAGGTTGTCGGCCATGTAGCTGAGCTTGGCGGTGATCTGGGCGTAATCCATTCGGGTTGGCCCCACCACGCCGATGACCCCTCGCATTCCGTCGCCGATGTCGTAGGTGGCCATGACCACACTGGTGTCTTTCAGCTCATCGGCCACGTTCTCCGGCCCGATGAGGACCTTTGGCGCGCCGTCATCGTCGCCCTGCTGCGCGTAGGGGAGCAGGCTCTTGTCGTCGGCCAGGTAGTCCAGCAGCTTATGGGCCTTTTCCACGTCCTGATATTCCGGATGCTCCAGCAAGTGCCTGGCTCCGGCGGTGTGGACACTGCTCTGTTCCGCGTCCTGGAGGACATCCATGGCGAAGGACACCACCAGGGAGATCAGCCCGTAGGAGCTGCCCGCCGCCTTCTGCGCCGTCTCCATCAGGTCGGAGCTGAACTCGGAGAGGGTCTTGTTGGTGAACGAGGTGTTCAGCAGGGCGTTGAGCAACTGGAGCTGCGGCTCGGTGATGTTGCTGGGCAGGTGGAACAGCTTGTTCTTGACCACGTTGCTGTTGGTCATGGCCACGCAGATGAAGGAGTTCTGGTCGATCATCAGCAGGTCGTACCGGGTGATGGTCACCCGCTCCTTCCCAGCCGCCATAGCGAAGGCCGGGTAGTTGGTAAACTGGCTGACCAGCTTGCCCGCCTGGTCGATGACCCGGTCCAGCTCCTGCATTTTCAGGTGGAGGGATTCGTTGATCCGCTCCGTCTCCTGCAAGCTGAGCTTGTGTTCCTCCATCAGCTCGTTGACATAAATACGGTAGCCCTTCGCAGAAGGGATGCGCCCGGCGGAGGTGTGGGGCTGCTCCAGGTAGCCCATCTTCTCCAGCGCGGCCATGTCGTTGCGGATGGTTGCGGAGCTGCAATCCAGATGGGCCAGCTTTGCAATGGCCTTGGACCCCACTGGCTCCGCTGTTTCAATATAATTCTCTACCACGGCGCGCAGGATGCGCTGCCGCCGGGGCGTCAGATCCACCTGGCTCACCTCGCTGTTTTGGTTTAGCACTCTTGTCTCTCAAGTGCTAAAAATAATATATCACTTGCTTCCTCGATTGTCAATAGTTGAGTTTGTAAACGGTTTGTGAATCCTCAACAAAAATTTCAGCCGCGGAAAAGTGTCAAACGGTCTCTCTGACTGCTAATCCTTCCCTTTGCGTAGAAATCGCCTCGCCGGAGGTTTCCGGTCTTATCCTATACAGTATATGTCGCCCGGGGCCGATTCCCCCTGGCAAATTCGACCACGCGCAAAATTGCGCCCATTTTCCCCGGCGCGCTTGACCCTGCGGAGGGTGTTGGATATAATAAGGTATATATCAGCTAACGATTCCTTTTGCTCGGCTCTGTCGTGAAATCCCTCCGCCGTCAAGCGGCACTTCCGCTTCGCTCCCTGCCCTTTCAGGGGAGGCAAGAGGGGATAGTACTTCCCGTTTGGTCAGCAATTTTATCCAGTGTGGGCCAAAATACGCCTAAATCAGCAATAACCGTCCGCTTATCAAATTCCGCTTTGTAGTTATTCATCACTATATTACAAGAAGTTTTACTATGAAAGAATTTCGCCTGCCCAAGGAGCTGTCCCTCCCCAAACAGCTCTCCCTGCCGAAAGGGATGATAAAAATGCCCAAGAATACCCCTCCCACCAATCCCATCGGAAAAAAATATCAGGCGGCGGTAGCCGCCTACAGCCGCCAACTGGGGGACCCCACCCTGCGGCTGAACTTCTCTCAGGAGGCAGACGCCTTTTTCCGGCGCTGCGCCCTGGGGGTCTGGGCCAACGGCGGTCCGGTGACGGACAAGCACGTAGACGCCTACAACGCCATCTGCTCTCCCGGTCACGCCCCCACCCAGGCCCTGTTCTTCGAGGTCAGCGCCGGGGCATCGGAGCCGCCCACCTTTCAGCCGCCGGGGTTCTTCCAGGAGATCGTCGCCGCAGACCGGGGGACCCAGCGCAACCGGGCGGGACAGTTCATCGACCTGTGCAACGTGGTGTTGACGCTGCTGGCCTCGGTGGACGACGAGGTCTCCCCTGCGGAGGCGGAGTATATCACCGACTGCCTGGCCACCCTGACCGCCCTGGCGGGAAAGCCTGTGGAAAACGTCAAGCCGGTCTCCCCCACCCCCAAGCCTGAGCAGGAGCAGCCCGGTCCCGCCGCCGCCCAGACCCAGTCTGAAACCGCCGAAGCGCCGGAGACAGCCCAGGCGGAGCCGCTGCCCACCACCGAGGAGCTGTTGGCCCAACTGGACGCCCTCTGTGGCCTGGACAAGGTGAAGAAGGACGTGCGCAGCCTCATCAACCTCATCAAAATCCGCACCCTGCGGAAGGAGCACGACCTTCCCGTGCCCCCCATGAGCCTGCACCTGGTCTTTATGGGCAACCCCGGCACCGGCAAGACCACCGTAGCCCGGCTGTTGGCGGGGCTGTACCGTGCCATCGGCGTGTTGTCCAAGGGCCAACTGGTGGAGGTGGACCGCTCCGGCCTGGTGGCGGGCTACGTGGGCCAGACGGCCATTCAGACCCAGAAGGTCATTCAGTCCGCCCTAGGCGGCGTGCTGTTCATCGACGAAGCCTATTCCCTGGCGGGCCAGGGGGCCAACGACTTCGGCTACGAGGCCATTGACACCATCCTCAAGGCCATGGAGGACCACCGGGACGAGCTGGTGGTCATCGTGGCGGGGTATGAGGGGCCTATGGCCCGGTTCCTCCAGTCCAACCCCGGTTTGGAATCCCGGTTCAACAAGTATTTTTACTTCGAGGACTACACCGGCCCCCAGTTGACACAAATCTTCCTGGGGATGTGCGAGAAAAACGGCTACAAGCCCGACCAGGAGCTGTCCGACTTCCTGCCCGGTTTCTTCGACCAGATGTACGCGGAGCGGGACGACAATTTCGGCAATGGCCGGGACGTGCGCAACCTCTTTGAAAAGCTCATCTCCGCCCAGTCGGACCGGGTGGCCCAACTGGAGGAGGTCACGGTGGACGACCTGATGCAGGTCACGCTGGCCGACTTCCGGGCGGCGGAGCCGGAGGACGATTAACAATTAGCAATTAGCAATGTGCAATGTGCAATGACCGTGTTTCCAGCCGTGTTCTCATAAAAAATGTTTCTGGACATCCCTTTTTCTTGGCATTGAGACGGAACCCCTCCGCCACCGCCTAAAGGCGGCGGCCCTCCTCCGCCGTCAAGCGGCACTTCCGGGGCTTTGCCCCTCCCTGCCCTTTGCGACTCGCATGGCCCAAAAGGGCCATAGCTCTACAGCAAGCTGCACTTCGCCTGCATTTGCGCTAAAGAGGAATTGGCCATTACCGTCAAGCGGTACTTCCGGGGCTGCGCCCCTCCTTGTCGGCCCGCGCTTCACAGGGGAGGCAAGGGGGTGGTCAGTTACGGTCCGTAGATTGTTAGACTTAGCCATCTCTATTCCAAATCCTGCAAAAATACGCATAAAAACGCGCTGCGATTCTGCCGCAGCGCGTTTTTACTCTCTCCATTTGTCTTTACAGCGTGTGATACATCAGTGTGATGTCCTCATACACCCCATCTTTGCGCAGGAACCCGCCGGGGACCACCCCCAGCCGGACGAAGCCCAGCTTTTCATAGAGCCGAAGGGCGTGGACATTGCTGCACACCACCGCGTTGAACTGAAGGACCCGGAACCCCAGCTCCCGGCCCTTTTCCAGGCTGTGGCGCACCAGCGCCTCTCCGATGTGCTGGCCCCGCAGGTCAGCCCGCACCGCGTAGCTGGCGTTGCAGATGTGCCCGCAGCGGCCCACGTTGTTGGGGTGCAGGATGTACATTCCCACCACCCGGCCGGTCTCGGCGTCTGCCGCCACGCCGGTGAAGGACTGCTGAGCGAAAAACGCCTCGCCGCTCTCCACATCCAGCGCCTCCATCTGGGGGAAGGCCACGCCGTCCTCCACCACCCGGTTCCAGATGGCGCAGGCGGCGGGCAGGTCCTCCCGCTGACAGGCGCGTATTTCGATGTTCATTTCCTATCGCGGCCTCCTTGTCAGGTTTCCGGGGCGTCCCCGTCAGCCGCCGCCATTTGCTCGCTGAAATGGGCGTTGATGCGGTCGGTGAACTCCTGGGCGGCGTTGTAGCCCATCTTCTTGTGGCGGTTGTTCATGGCGGCCACTTCGATGATGACAGCCAGGTTCCGTCCGGGCTTCACCGGGATGGTCAGGGTGGGGATCTCCACGTCCAGGATGGTGGTCCAGAAGTCGTCCAGCCCCAGCCGGTCGTAGATCATACCCTCCCGCCACTGCTCCAGGTTGATGATCATGTCGATATACTGGCTGTCCTTGATGGCGGACATGCCGAACAACTGCCGCACGTCGATGACGCCGATGCCCCGCATTTCCACGTAGTAGCGGATCAACTCCGGGGCGGAGCCCATCAGCTTGTTGGGGTGTACCCGCTGAATTTCCACCGCGTCGTCGGCGATGAGCCGATGGCCCCGCTTGATGAGTTCGATGGCGGTCTCAGACTTGCCCACGCCGCTCTCGCCCATCAGCAGGATGCCCTCGCCGTAGACCTCCACCAGCACGCCATGACGGGTGATGCGGGGGGAGAGATAGGAACGTAGCGAGGTGGTCAGGTCGCTCATCAGCTCGCCGGTCTCCTGGGCGCTGCGCAGGACGGTGCGGTCATACTCCTCCGCCGCCTGCAAGCACTCCGGGTAGGGCGCCAGGTTCCGGGCCAAAATCACCGCCGGGATGGGGTGGGACATCAGGTCCCGGAAGCACTTGAGCCGCTCTTCCCTGCCCATCATTTTCAGGTAGGTGTTCTCCATCTTGCCCATCAGTTGGAGGCGGTTGCTGTCGAAATAGTCATAGAACCCCACCAGGGACAGGCCCGGCCGGTTGATGCTGGTCTGGACCACCTGCTGGTTCTCGTATCCCGTGCCCTTGTGCAGGATCTCCAGGTTAAACTCTTTCACCAGCGTTTTCAGCAAAATGCTCTGTGTATTTGGCATAGGACTTCCTCCTTTGACGGTATGATCGGGATGGGGCAGGCTGCCTCGAAAGTGCGGCCTGGCAAAAAGCAGGGAACCATGTAGGACCAATATAGAATAATGCGCGGTCAATATGGTCAGTATACCCTATTTTTCACCGGTTCGCAACCAATGTCACCAAATTTATCTCCCTGTGGTCGAATATTTTTTTCAAATTCCAGGGGAAAGGTCTTGATTTTTTGCCGCAGTTCTGATATTATAATGTTCGCTGTTTCAGTGAACTTTGTTGACCGAACCAAAAGTTCAGTATATAAGCGAAAAAGAAGAAGGAGGTATGCAAAATGGCAAAGTGCAGCTACTGCGGCAAAGGCGTGACCTTCGGCATCCAGGTATCCCATTCCCATCGCCGTTCCAATCGCACCTGGAAACCCAACGTGAAGCGTGTCAAGGCAATCGTTGACGGTACTCCCACCCACGTTTACGTCTGCTCCCGGTGCCTCCGTTCCGGCAAAGTGACCCGTGCGTGAGTGATCGAGGCAAACTGCGGATGACAACAGACAAAGAACCTCCGGCGCAAGCAGTTGCGCCGGTTTTCTTTTTTTCCACAGGGAACCGCTGAGGAATGCAGCCGTCAGCGCTGCCCCGTGTCCGGGTTTTTCATGTCTGGGTCATCACTTCTGGGTTTTCCGTGTCCTTTTTTATCTGTGTCCCCATTTTCCGTGTCCCGTTTATCCGTGTCCCGTTTTTGGGGACACGGTGTTCCGCGAGAAGGTACGCATAGGACTGTTTTTCCTTCAAACGGGCGGCAAAACCGCCTTTTGGCCGCGAATTGCAAACTGTTCGTTCTAAAAAACCGGATGCGAAAGAGGGGTGTTTGCTGCGCGTAAGCATAAAAAAAATTGAATTATAGTTGTTTTGATCGCCTATAACACTTTCTTTTTTTATTTCTTTTCCCCTGTCTTTCTCATTCTCATTCTCTTTCTCTATTTATCTATCTCTCTATCTCTATCTATCTCTTTCTCTTTATCGGCTTTTTTGGGTTTCCAAAAACCCAGTGGGTTTTGACCGTGTTGGATTTTCCCCACCGGTGGGCAAAAAACTCCCCCGTACAACTCTGTACGGGGGAGTTCGTAGTGATTAAGGTTTAAACCGCCGGGTCGGTGGGGTCGTATTTCTGGCTGCTCTTGATTTTGCCGGTGGCGTCGTAGTTGTCGCTCAGGGTCATCTTGCCGAAGGGCAGATACCCGGTGCCCCTGGTGATGACCACCCGGGTGTTGCTGCCGTTGGATTTGCCCAAATCGTAGATCAGCTTGCAGTTGACCACCTGCATCCGAATGCACTGCTTGGACTGGTTTGTGCCCAGGCCGTTGTAGGAGCTGTACTTCAGGGCCTTAACGCTGGCCTTGGAATACTGCTCGGAGTGGGTCCAACTGCCGCTGCCGGAGACGTAGGTGGCGTACTGATACCACAGGCCGGCCTTGTACTTCCACCAGCGCTTGCGGGTGGACAGCTTGTAGGTGCCGGGCTTGGTGTTGGAGCTGGCGCGGGACATGGACACCACGAAGCTCTTGACAGGGATGTCATACTTGCCGGTGCTGGAGTTATAGGCCAGGATGGTGCCGGTGTGGGAGCCGCGGGCCAGTACGATGTGGAGTTTCTTCTTCTTGTAGCTGCTGTTGTACTCGAACAGGTTGGTCACCAGAGTCCCGTCGGAGCGGAAGGTGTAGGTGTATGTATAGCCGTTGCGCTTGATGCGCTTGGTGCCGGTGGCGGCTACGCCGCTGGTGAAGTAATATTCCTTGCTGCTGATGGTCTTCCAGCCGCTGACGGAAGTGTCCACCTTGCCCTTGGTGTAATAGGAGAGGTTGGTGGCGCGGAGGCCGGTGAAGGCTTTGCCGCTCTTGTAGTAGAGGCCGTCATACTCGTTGACCAGCGTGTAATCACAGATGTAAGTTCCGTAGGAGGTCCGCATGGTGCCGGTAAAGGTTTTGCCCACGCCATCTGTGATGATGTAGAGCTTGCCGCCCTCTTCAAAGCGGAACAGGCCGGAGTAAAGCTCGCCCTCGTAGTAATAGCGGCTGTTAAAGGTGGCTTTCCCGTTGAAGAACTCGATGTTGCTGGTGATCTCGCAACTGGTGGCCGTGGTCCAAGTCACCGTCGTGGCGCTGTCCGTGTCCTCAGCCTGCTCCAGCACCTTGTCGTCGGTGTCCCCAACCACCAGGTCGCCGTCCTCCTCTTCCACGGTGGTCAGCAGGAAAGACGCCACTTCTACGCTCAGCTCCTGCTGCCAGACGCCATTCTCGTCAAAGTAATAGATACCGCCGGCGAAGGAGCAGGTGTAGGTGACGCCGTTCTGCACCACCTTCACGGTGCCTGCGGGCAACAGATAGAACCCGTCGGCGGCATAGACCTGCTGCTCGTCCTCCAGGTAGACAAAGGCGAACACCAAGTCGCCGTTGGCGTCCAGGGTGTAGACCCAGCTCTCGTCGTTCTCGCCCAGGGCAAAGACAAGCGTACCGTCCTCTTCGGTGGTCTCCAGGTCGGTCACGAGGCTCTCTTCCTCTTCGACGGCCTCAGTCTCAGTCGTTTCCGCGTCAGCCGCGTTCTCTTCGTCGGTTTCTGCGGCCTCTGTATCCTCCGTGTCCGCCTCGTCGGTTTCCGCTTCGGCGGGACTGTCGGCAGCTTCCTCCTCGCTGTCGTCTGTGACAGGGAGGGTATCCCAGTTCTCATCGGCGGAATCGGCAGTCTCGCTGGAGACGGCTGCGTCCGCAAGGGCTTCCGTGGTGTTCAACTCCGCGCCAAGGGCGGTGCCGGCCAGGCTGAACGTCATAGCCATCGCCAGGAGCAGAGAAATGATTTTGTGGGTATGCGTGGGTTTCATTGGGGTCCTCCTGTTTCTTTTTGTAAACCTTTTGTAACTTTTTTGATTATAGCACAACTGTCCCCACAGTTCCAGCCTTTTTTTCAGAAAATTTACGTTTTTTCTGAAAAAAGGATTTTTTCGTGAAAATGACCTTATTCTCACAAAAATAAGTCAAAAAAGTTGATGCTTAATACAATTCGAATCAGAAGAAACGACTATGAAACGGCTGTTACCTGTTTGTTACCATTTGTAACTTTTTTGATGCCATAATTTCGCTGTGTCGTCAGAGGAACGCGCAGGAAGCCATCGGTCAAATGGGCAATCGTGTGGTTTTTTCCTGTCAAATCTCCGGCGAAACTATTTGAAATGACAAAAACCTATTTTTGTGTTGCTCAACCGGTCAATTCGCGCTATAATAACTGCTGAATAAACAGCTCAGCGGTTTGTTCCTGCGGCGCAGGCCGTGGGGGTTCGGGACTCCGCAAAAAGTGTTGCGATCCTGAAATTTCCCCATTGTTACAATACGCAGTTCGAAAAAACAGGAATCACTTTAACGGTCAACGTTGGCTACAGCATCTGCGGCCTCTGGCCGCGAAAGGAGAAGTTGCAATATGTGTGGAATTGTCGGTTTTACTGGTGAGGCACAGGCGGCCCCCATTCTGCTGGACGGGCTGGCAAAGCTGGAGTACCGCGGCTATGACTCGGCGGGCATCGCCGTCAAGGACGACGCCTCCGACAAGGTGGAAGTCGTCAAGGTCAAAGGCCGCCTGAATCAGTTGATGGAAAAAACCAACAGCGGCCACGCCGTACCGGGCAGTTGCGGCATCGGCCACACCCGCTGGGCCACCCACGGGGAGCCTTCCGCCGTCAACGCCCACCCCCATTTCAGCGACGACCGGGAGGTCTTTGTCGTCCACAACGGCATCATCGAGAACTATCTGGAGCTGAAAGAGAAGCTGGTCAAGAGCGGTTACTCCTTCTACTCCCAGACGGACACCGAGGTAGTCACCAAGCTGTTGGATTACTACTACAAAAAGTACCAGCGCAACCCCCTGGAGGCCATCGCCAAGGTCATGCTCCGGGTGCGGGGCTCCTACGCCCTGGGCATCATGCTCAAGGACGAGCCGGGCGTCATCTACGCCGTCCGGAAGGACAGTCCCCTCATCGTGGGCAGCAGCGAGCAGGGCAGCTTCATCGCCTCCGACGTGCCCGCCATCCTGAAATACACCCGCAGCGTGTACTATATCGGCAACCTGGAGATCGCCCGGCTGACCAGGGAAGGTGTGACCTTCTACAACATCGACAAGGAGGAGATCTCCAAGGACCTGGTGGAGATCCAGTGGGACGCCGAGGCCGCAGAAAAGGGCGGCTATGAGCATTTCATGATGAAGGAGATCCAGGAACAGCCCAAGGCTGTGCGGGACACCATGCACTCCTGCCTGGTGGACGGCCACATTGACCTGACCGCCGTGGGCCTCACGGACGAGGAAATTCGCCAACTGTCCCGGCTGTATATCGTGGCCTGCGGCAGCGCCTACCATGTGGGCATCGCCGCCAAGTGCGTAATCGAAGGGCTGGCACGAATCCCCGTGGAGGTGGAGCTGGGCAGCGAGTTCCGCTACCGGGACCCCATTCTGGTGGAGAACTCCGCCGTGGTCATCATCAGTCAGTCCGGCGAGACTGCCGACAGCCTGGCCGCTCTGCGGGAGGCCAAGGCCCGTGGCGTGCGCACCATCGCCATCGTCAACGTGGTGGGGTCCAGCATCGCGCGGGAGGCGGACAACGTATTTTACACCCTGGCGGGGCCGGAGATCGCCGTTGCCACCACCAAGGCGTACAGCACCCAGCTCATCGCCTGCTATATGCTGGCCATTCAGTTCGCCTACGTCCGGGGTGTCATCGACCAAAACCGCTATGACCAGCTCATCGCCGAGTTGCAGACCCTGCCCGATAAAATCAGCAAGGTGCTGGAGGACGAGGCCCGCATCCAGTGGTTCGCCAGCAAGTTCTCCAACGCTCACGACATCTTTTTCATTGGCCGGGGGCTGGATTACGCCATCAGTCTGGAAGGCAGCCTGAAGATGAAGGAAATCAGCTATGTCCACTCCGAAGCCTACGCCGCCGGCGAGTTGAAGCACGGCACCATCTCCCTGGTGGAGGACGGCGTGCTGGTGGTGGGCGTGTTGACCCAGGACGATCTGTTTGAAAAGACCGTCTCCAACATGGTGGAGGTCAAGAGCCGAGGGGCCTACCTGATGGGCCTGACCACCTACGGCAACTACTCCATCGAGGACACCGCCGACTTCACCGTCTACGTCCCCAGGACCGACCCCTATTTCACCACCAGCCTTGCCATTATCCCCCTCCAGTTGATGGGGTATTATGTGAGCTGCGCCAAGGGGCTGGACGTGGATAAGCCCCGGAATCTGGCGAAGTCCGTCACTGTGGAGTGACACAACGCAGAAAAACGCAAATGGCTGCCGCGGCGCGGCAGCCATTTTAAAACAATACACACATATCCCTTTGAAGCCGTCTCAACTGATTTCCACGCTTCTGTAGGGGCGGCCCGTGGCCGCCCGTGTTTCGGTGTGCGGTTCTCCGGGCGGCCCCCGGGCGCCCCGCACCAGACCCCACCAAAATTGAGGGGTTTTTGTGGA
>JAJQCW010000025.1:21803-51569 GCA_021202515.1 Clostridiales bacterium
CACCCACATCCCCTTTTCACGCGGTTCAATTTTTTCACCCCGGTGGGGTGGGGGGGCGCGGGGCCCGCTCTGGGTAAGATGGTGGTTCCTGCGGGCGGCCACGGGCCGCCCCTACACATACGACAGCAAAATTGAGCGTTTTTTGTTGAACTGCATGAAAGAGATACCCAACGAAGGAGAAACCACCGTGTCCTATACCTGTCTGCTGTTCGACCTGGACGGAACCCTCACCGATTCCGGCCCCGGAATTATGAACTCCGCCGCCTACGCCCTGGAGAAAATGGGCTATCCGGTGGGGGACCCGGCGCTGCTGCGCCGCTTCGTCGGTCCGCCTCTCAACGAGACCTTTCACACCTGCTACGGCGTCCCCCTGGAGGAGATGACCGAGACCATCCGCCAGTACCGCATCCGGTACAACGAGCAGGGCGGCATCTTCGAGAACCAGGTCTATCCCGGCATGGAGGGCTGTCTGGCAGAGCTGCGGGCGGCGGGGAAAACCCTGCTGGTGGCCACCTCCAAGCCCCTGCCCATGGCCCAGCGGGTGCTGGACCACTTCGGCCTGACCCAATACTTCCACCACGTCTTTGGCGGCACCATGGACGAGTCCGGCGGGGGCTGCTATAAGCCCCGCATCGTGGGGCAGGCCATCGCCGCCTGCGGAGAGGCGCCTCTGTCGGAGATTTTGATGGTGGGCGACCGGGAACACGACGTATTTGGCGCACACGAGAACGGCGTCGCCTGCGCCGGGGTGCTGTGGGGCTACGGCAGCCGGGAGGAGTTCGCCGCCGCCGGAGCGGAGTACATCGTGGAGGACTACGAGGAATTGAAGAAAATCGTTCTGTAACGCAAAACGCGCTGGAAAACAGGCTGCTTGTCTGCCGTCCAGCGCGTTTTTTTATGGTTGTGTTTTCTCCATCCGTATTGGGGAAACCCCTCCGCCACCGCCTAAAGGCGGCGGCCCTCCTCCGCCGTCAAGCGGCACTTCCGGGGCTTTGCCCCTCCCTGCCCTTTCAGGGGAGGCAAGAGGGGTGGTCAGTTGCAGAATGATACTTCTCTGTGGAAAACTGATACTATACTGGACAAAATGTCGACATGTGCAGCAGCGATTTCGGCTGAACTCCCGTCCATTGCACATTGCACATTGCTAATTGCTAATTGTCACTTGCTCATTCGTTTCAGGATTTCATCCAGCAGCGCGTCCGCCGCCGCATCCTTGCTCAGCAGCGGCAGCTCCACCATATCGGTGGGAGAGATAAGGGTGAGGATGTTAGTGTCCACGGCGAAGCCCGCCCCGGCCACCTTGACGTTGTTGGCGGCGATCAAGTCCAGATTTTTTCGCTCCAGCTTGGCCCGGCTGTTCTCCACCATGTTTTGCGTTTCCATGGAGAAACCACACAGGAACTGACCAGGGCGTTTCCGTCTTCCCAGCTCCCCAAGAATGTCCTTCGTCCGGGTCAGGGGGATGGACAGGTCGCCGTCCCCCTTCTTGACCTTGTTATCGGCCACGGTAGCGGGCCGGTAGTCCGCCACGGCGGCGGCCTTGATGACGATGTCCATGTTGTCCGCCCGGCTGGTGACGGCGTCGTACATCTCCTGCGCGGTGGTGATGTCCACCACCTCCACATAGGGGGGACGGGACAGGTTCACCGGCCCGGAGACCAGCGTCACCTCCGCGCCTCGGGCGGCAGCGGCTTTCGCCACGGCGTAGCCCATTTTGCCGGTGGATTTGTTGCTCAGGTAGCGCACCGGGTCGATGGCCTCCCGGGTGGGGCCTGCCGTCACCAGCACCCGCAGCCCGGTCATGTCCTTCTCGTGGGAGAGGTAGTGCAGGCAGACCTCCAGCAGCTCCTGTGGCTCCGGCATCCGTCCCGGCCCCACCGCGCCGCAGGCCAGGGAGCCTTCGCCGGGGGCCAGCACCTCCCAACCGTAGTGCCGGAGTTTGGAAATGTTGTCCTGGGTGACGGGGTTCAGGTACATTTTGGTATTCATGGCGGGGGCCGCCACCTTGGGGCAGTCGCAGGCCAGCACCGTGGTGGTCAGCATATCGTCAGCCAGGCCGTTGGCGCACTTTGCCAGCACGTTGGCCGTGGCCGGGGCAATCAGCACCAGGTCGGCCCGATCCGCGATGGCTACGTGCTCCACCTTATGGGGGAAGTTCCGGTCAAAGGTGTCCACGCAGACCCGGTTGCCGGTGAGCTGTTCGAAGGTCAGGGGGGCGATGAACTCCGTGGCGTTGCGGGTCATCACCACCTGCACATCGGCGTGCTGCTTCACCAGGGCGGAGGCCAGCATTGCGGACTTGTAGCAGGCGATCCCGCCGGTCACGCCCAGGAGGATGGTTTTTCCGTTTAACATAAACTGTCACCGTCTTTTGCGCGAATTTAATGTCTGCTGAATAAACCGCATGGCGGTTTATTTGCGCGGCGAAGGCCGCGCAATTTCATGAAACCAGCAGTTTTACGCTGGTTTCATGAAATGCAGCCATTATAACAATGCGTATTTCCGTTGGCACAGCTTGCTGTGTCAACGGATGGTGCAAGGTTTTTTCGCTTATCTGCGTAAAAACCTTGCACTTGAACAAAGCTGACAAGCATGAAAGGCATTGCCTTTCAATGCTTATGGCTTTGTTCAGTACGCATTAATTTACAAACAAAAGGGACGGTAATCGTCTTAATTACCGTCCCACAGTGGAGCAGGTGAAGGGAATCGAACCCTCGTGGCCAGCTTGGGAAGCTGGAGTTCTGCCATTGAACTACACCTGCGCAACATCGTAATTTTACCACCGTCGGCGGGAGAATGCAAGCGTTTTTTGCGGTTGCGGCGAAATTTTTTCACCGCCGCCGCTTGCCGGTCAGCGTATCCGCCGTGACCTTATAGACGCAGGTTCGCGCCAGCGTCCCCGCGTCATAGGCGGCATCCCCTTCCCAGCCGTAGTGAGACATCAGAGCGTCCAGCCCCTTTTGTTTCTCCGCCGGGGACGTGAGAAACTCCACTCGCCCGGTACCGATGACGCTGGCAAACGCCGCCCCCCATCGGCAGGGCACGTCGTCCCGCAGCACCTGAAAAGCGCAGTCCATCTCGAAGCACACCTGTGGATTTCGCCGCAGAAGGTCCAGCTTGCGGCCCTCCCCGGCGGAGTGGAAGTACAGCGTCAGTCTGCCGCCCTCCGCCGCCCAGCCAAAGCTCAGCGGGACCACATAGGGGGTCTCCCCGTCCGTCATGGCCAGGCGGACCACCTGGCAGCGCTCCACAAGGCAGCAAATCTCCTCGAAGTCTGTGATTTCCCGGTCTTTCCGGCGCATGGCTGGCTCCTTTCTCCGGTTTCTCCCCATTTGGGGCATAGGACAAGATCCCCCGGTCATAAAACTGGCTGTAACGCCTTTTTTGTGAAGGAGGAACTGCTTTTGCACATGGAATCTCTCAAACGGCAGTGGCGGAAGCTGCTAGCCGCCGCTGCTCTGGCCCTCTCCCTGGCGATGTGCGCCGTGGCGGGGCAGATGGGCGCGGTCAGCGCCGTTTCCGGCGAATTGGACGGGGCCACCGCCGAGGCGCGGGCCGCCTACATCGCCTCCCTGGGCTGGGCCGTGGCCCGATCGGAGGAGCAGGAGCAGGTGACGCTGCCCGCCTCCTTCGGGGACGCTTACGCGGACTACCTGGCCATTCAGGAGGAGTGTGGCTTCGACCTGACAGCCTACGCCGGCCAGACCGTCACCCGCTACAGCTACACCGTCACCAACTACCCCACCGGGGAGAGCGACATTCGGCTGGACCTGCTGGTCTGCCAGGGCCAAATCGTGGGCGGAGACGTGCGCTCGGCGGACCTGGCCGGGTTTATGCACAGCCTGGCCTATCCTGAATAAGCTATTAGCCGTTAGCTGTTAGCTGTTAGTCAAGCACTGCGAACCAATCGTAAACAGCCGCAAATAAAAGCTGAGATTGAAACCAGCCGTTTGTAAAGCAATGCAAACGATAAGCGCAGCTCACAAGGCTGCGTAAGGGGATAACCCTCACTTCTCCATCATGTGGACGTTCAGGTGGTTGTAGGTCATTTCCACGCCGTTCTTGTCGAAGTAGACCTTGATATTTTCCATCAGGTCGAAGTAGACGGGCCAATAGGTGGCATTGTTGGTCCACACCCGGACCACGTACTCAATGCTGCTCTCGCCGTAGCTGCTCACCCGCGCAAAGGGGGCCGCCGGGGCCTCAGGAACGGTCAGGATACCATTGGTGGCGTCTACAGCGTCCAAAAGGGCTTTCTTCGTCACCTCAATTGGTGCGTCATAGGAAGCCGTCACCTTGATCTCGATCCGGCGGCAGCCCTCTGTGGAGAGGTTGGTGATGGTCTCTTCGGAAATGGTGCCGTTGGGAATGCTGATACGCTTGTTGTCGTAGGTGTTGATCTGGGTGTTCAGCAGGCCGATCTCCAGTACGGTGCCCTCCACGCCACCGGCGGAGATGTAGTCGCCCACCAGGAAGGGTTTGTTGATGAGCAGCAGGATTCCGCCAAATAGGTTGGCGAGGGAGTTCTGCGCAGCCAGGGCGAAGGCGGCGGATAGCACCGAGACCAGCGCCACCAGCGAGCTGGTTTGGAATCCAATGCGATCCAGGATAATCAGGACGGCCACCACATAGACCACGATGCGGATGACGTTCTTGGCAAACTTCACCAGCGTCATCTCAATGGGCATGGCGTCCAGGGTACGGAATGCGATTTTCAGGATGATTTGGGCGACGATGTAGCAAAAAACAATGGTGAGGATCACGCCCACGATGTTGCTGGAAAGCACTGTTACCAGCGTAGTCATCACGGCACTGTTTTCCATAGCAAGCTCTCCTTTCCGTTCGAGCGTTGTGCGGATGGTTTGAAAATTGCCGGGGCTGGAAACCAGCCCCGGCAAGCAATTCGGTAAAACCCACTTTGAGATACCAAAGCGCGGCAAAAAGCTGCGAAAGCTCTCCGCAGGAGTTTTGTTGCGCAAGCAACAAAATAAATTGCAATTTTGTGCTTTTAGCCGGGCGTGTACCGGCAAAAGCACACAGGGAGGCCCCAAACGTGCGCGCTTGCGCGTGCGCTGCAGGGGCCGCATATTCGACCAAAATCCGTGATTTTGGTCGAGAGCCTGTCGGCAGACAGGCTCATTGCCGAGGCTGGAAACCAGCCCCGGCAAATGGGTTAGAACTTATGAAGGGTCAACAATTACTCGTTGATGCCGATAACAACGCCGGAACCCACGGTGCGGCCACCCTCACGGATAGCGAAACGCAGGCCGTTCTCGATGGCGATGGGGGTGATCAGCTCCACGTCCATATCGACGTTATCGCCGGGCATACACATCTCAACGCCCTCAGGCAGAGTGATGACGCCGGTCACGTCGGTGGTACGGAAATAGAACTGGGGGCGATAGTTGTTGAAGAAGGGGGTGTGACGGCCGCCCTCGTCCTTCTTCAGGACGTAAACCTGGCCCTTGAACTTGGTGTGGGGATGGATGGAGTTGGGCTTGCACAGGACCTGACCGCGCTCGATGTCGGTACGGGCGATGCCGCGCAGCAGAACGCCGACGTTGTCGCCAGCCTGAGCGAAGTCCAGGGTCTTGCGGAACATTTCCAGACCGGTGACGACGGAGGTCTTCTTCTCCTCCTCCAGGCCGACGATATCGACCTGCTCACCCATCTTCACGACGCCGCGCTCCACACGACCGGTAGCCACGGTGCCGCGGCCGGTGATGGTGAAGACGTCCTCGATGGGCATCAGGAAGGGCATGTCGGACAGACGGTCGGGAGTGGGGATATACTCGTCAACAGCGTCCATCAGCTCCTTGATGCAGGCATACTCGGGAGCGTCGGGATCGGTGGACTCGGAAACCAGAGCGTTCAGAGCGGAACCCATGATGATGGGGGTGTCGTCGCCGGGGAACTCGTAGAAGTCCAGGGTCTCGCGGACTTCCATCTCGACCAGCTCCAGCAGCTCCTCGTCGTCAACCTGATCGCACTTGTTCAGGAACACAACGATATAGGGCACGCCGACCTGACGGGCCAGCAGCAGGTGCTCACGGGTCTGAGCCATAACGCCGTCGGTGGCGGCGATGACCAGGATAGCGCCGTCCATCTGGGCAGCACCAGTGATCATGTTCTTGATATAGTCAGCATGGCCCGGGCAGTCAACATGGGCATAGTGACGGTTCTCGGTCTCATACTCCACGTGAGCGGTGTTGATCGTGATACCACGAGCCTTCTCCTCGGGAGCCTTATCAATGGAAGCATAGTCCGTGTAGCTGGCCTTGCCAGAGAAAGCCAGGTACTTGGTGATAGCAGCGGTCAGGGTGGTCTTGCCGTGGTCAACGTGGCCGATGGTGCCGATGTTGACATGGGGCTTAGAACGGTCAAACTTCTGTTTTGCCATTTCAGGTTCCTCCTAAACAATGGGATAATAAAGGTTTTAAGCTGTAAATTTCATCGCTATGGGCCTATTGTATCTTACTATCCGGCAAAATGCAATAGGCTTTTTAGCGAAAATCTGAGATTTTAGCCCCGCTTGTTCCGCCCGGAGATGACTTTCTCCGCGATGGACTTGGGGATCTCCTCGTAGTGGCTGGGCTCCATGGTGTACTGGCCGCGGCCCTGGGTACGGGACCGCAGGTCGGTGGCGTAGCCGAACATGTTGCTCAGCGGCACAAAGGCGTCGATCTGGGTAGCGCCGCTGCGCGGCTCCATGCCCTGGATCTGGCCCCGGCGGCCGTTCAGGTCGCCGATCACGTCGCCCATATAGTCGTCGGGGACGATGACGGAGACTTTCATAATCGGCTCCATCAGCACCGGGTCGGCGTTGCGCATGGCCTCCTTGAAGGCCATGGAACCGGCGATGCGGAAGGCCATTTCAGAGGAGTCAACCTCGTGGTAAGAGCCGTCGTACAGTGTGACCTTGACATCGACCACGGGGTAGCCGGCCAGCACGCCGGCCTGCATCGCGCCCTGAATACCGGTATCCACGGCGGGGATGAACTCCTTGGGGATGGCGCCGCCCACGACGGCGTTGACGAACTCGTAGCCCTTGCCGGACTCGTTGGGTTCGACGATGATCTTGACATGGCCGTACTGACCGCTGCCGCCGCTCTGCCGCTTGTACTTGGTGTCCTGATCCCACTTCTTGCGAATGGTCTCCTTGTAGGCAACCTGGGGCGCGCCCACGTTGGCCTCTACCTTGAACTCACGGAGCAGGCGGTCCACGATGATCTGCAAGTGCAGCTCGCCCATACCGGCGATGATGGTCTGACCCGTTTCCTCGTCGGTGTAGGTCTTGAAGGTGGGGTCCTCCTCGGCCAGCTTGATCAGGGCGACGGTCATCTTTTCCTGACCGGCCTTGGTTTTCGGCTCGATAGCCACCCGGATAACGGGTTCGGGGAACTCCATGGACTCCAGGATGATGGGGGCGCTGTCAACGCAGAGGGTGTCGCCGGTGGTGGTGTTCTTCAGGCCCACGGCGGCAGCGATGTCGCCGGAGTAGACGTGGCTGATGTCCTCCCGGTGGTTGGCGTGCATCTGAAGGATGCGACCAATGCGCTCACGCTTCTTCTTGGTGGAGTTCATCACGGAAGAACCGCTCTCCAACTGACCAGAATAGACGCGGAAGAAGGTCAGGCGGCCCACATAGGGGTCGGTCATGATCTTGAACGCCAGGGCGGAGAAGGGGGCGTCGTCGTCAGCGGGACGCTCTTCCTCTTCGTCGGTCTCGGGGTTCACGCCGGTGATGGCGGGAACGTCCAGGGGGGAGGGCATATAGTCCACGATAGCGTCCAGCAGCTTCTGAACGCCCTTGTTCCGGTAGGACGTGCCGCAGACCACGGGGACGATGACGTTGTCGATGCAGCCCTTGCGGATGGCCGCACGGATCATGTCGGTCGGAATTTCTTCCTCCTCCAGCACCATCATCATGATGTCGTCGTCCACATCGGCGATGTTGTCCAGCATTTTCTGCCGGTACTCTTTCGCCAGGTCCAGCATATCCTCGGGAATCTCTTCCACGCGCATATCCTTGCCCATGGCGTCGTAGTAGATGTCGGCTTTCATCTCCACCAGGTCGATGATGCCCCGGAAGGAATCCTCAGCCCCGATGGGGAGCTGGATGGCTACGGCGTTGGCTTTCAGCCGGTCGCGGACCATGTCCAGCACGTGGTAGAAGTTCGCGCCCATGATGTCCATCTTGTTGACGTAGATCATGCGGGGAACTTTATAGTGGTCGGCCTGGCGCCACACAGTTTCAGACTGAGGCTCCACGCCGCCCTTGGCGCACAGGACGGTCACAGAGCCATCCAGCACACGCAGGGAGCGTTCGACCTCGACAGTGAAGTCCACGTGACCCGGGGTGTCGATGATGTTGATCCGGTGATCACGCCAAAAGCAGGTGGTGGCGGCGGACGTGATGGTGATGCCGCGCTCCTGCTCCTGAACCATCCAGTCCATGGTGGCTGCGCCCTCATGGACCTCGCCGATCTTGTAGTTTACACCAGTGTAATACAAGATACGTTCAGTTGTCGTGGTCTTGCCTGCGTCGATGTGAGCCATGATGCCGATATTTCTGGTTTTCTCCAGAGATGTTTTTCTAGGCATAACTTTGCTCCTTACAAATAGCGTTTACAAAAAAGCGTTCTGTCACCAACGGAAGTGGGCGAAAGCCTTGTTGGCCTCGGCCATCTTGTGGACATCCTCGCGCTTCTTCACGGCGTTGCCGGTGTTGTTGGCGGCGTCCATGATCTCGCCGGCCAGCCGCTCCTTCATGGTCCGCTCACTGCGGGCGCGGGCGTACTGGGTCAGCCAGCGCAGACCCAGGGTCTGACGGCGGGCGGGACGAACCTCCATAGGCACCTGGTAGTTGGCGCCACCCACACGGCGGCTCTTGCACTCCAGGGTGGGCATGATGTTCTCCATGGCCGCCTGGAACACCTCCAGACCGTCCTTACCGGTCTTTTCCTGGACGATGTCAAATGCGCCATACACGACCTTCTGGGCGACGCCCTTCTTGCCGTCGAGCATGATGCTGTTGACCAGCTTGGTCACCAGGACGGAGTTATAAATGGGATCGGGGAGAATTTCCCGTTTGGGTACATTTCCTCTTCTGGGCACTTTACTTCCCTCCTTCATATTTGAATGATTTCATAGGTACTCGAAACCCGGCGCACCGGATCTCGTGCCTGGCAAATGACTTTGCCGCGTGCCTGCCAGAGATTTACCCATATCTATGAATAAACGTCTTGGCAAGGCGTTGTGCCTTGCGCCGAGGCGCAATAGTACAAATTAGAGTTTGGCGGGGAGAATTACTTCTTCTTCGCCTTGGGCCGCTTGGCGCCGTACTTGGAACGGGCCTGCATACGACCGGTGACGCCCTGGGTATCCAGCGTGCCGCGGATGATGTGGTAACGGACACCGGGAAGGTCCTTGACACGGCCGCCGCGGATCATCACGACGGAGTGCTCCTGCAGGTTGTGGCCGACGCCGGGGATATAGGCAGTGACCTCATAGCCGTTGGACAGACGAACACGGGCGATCTTCCGCAGAGCGGAGTTGGGCTTCTTAGGAGTGGCGGTACGCACAGCGGTGCAGACGCCTCTCTTCTGGGGAGAAGACAGATCGGTCTCGCGGTCCTTGAGGGTGTTCCGGCCCTTTTGCAGCGCGGGGGAGGTGGACTTGTAGACGGTGGTCTCGCGGCCCTTCCGGACGAGCTGATTAAAAGTAGGCATAAATGGTTTCCTCCTTTCTTCCAAAAGTCAAAATCTATTTTAACAGAATAATCCGTAAATTATTCCGCTAAAACCAAAAAATGCGCCGGGAGGCTCACTCCCGCAGCAGCGCAGCGGCGGCGGCTCCCACGGAGATCCCGCACTGGCTGCCCAGCTCCTTCATGGTGACGCCACTCTCCAGCGGAACGTTTTGTTCCCGGCAGAGGGCCTCCACGGGGCCGGTGACGGCGGGGTCCGCATCGCAGGCGAGGAAAACAGTTTTTGCCCGCCCGGAGAGGACGGCCTTCCTGGTTTGCTTCACTCCCACAACCTTTTTTTCGTTTTTCAGTTGGGAAATCAAGCGCAACGCCTCCTTTTGGCGCACCCGTGCATTTCGCATTATACCATCTGCGTGGGCGGTTCGTCAACAAAAAGTTTTCCAGATTTCACGAAAAATGCCCGTTTCCTTCCGTCAAAATCACGGAAGGCGGGCATTTTTCACGGGTGAAGCCGCCTTTTGCGGCCTCTTGATGTATTCTGAATGGCGCTGTTTTTCAAGCTCTATGCTTTTGGTTTGCAGTGCCAGGCTAACAGCTAAAAGCTAACGGCTAACAGCTCATCAATAATTGGGTTTGGCGAAGCCCAGGATGTACTGGCCGTTGATCTTGCCGCTGGAGCTGCTGCGCTTTAAGGTCAGGGTTTTCTTGCGCACCTGGTCGTTGGAGTTGCCCTCCACGGTGACGATCTTCACCTTGGTGCTGGTGTAAGTGACGCTGATGACGTAGCCGATGTGGTGGGCGGTGCCGCCCTTCACGTTGGCGTAGATGATCAGGTCGCCCTGTTTGGGCACATAGCTCTTTTTGCGGACCTTGGTCCAACTGTAGAACCGTCCTTTGCTCTTATAATAGGAGTGGTAATACCGCACGGCGGCGTACTTGGGGATGACGGAGGTGCTGACCCCGGCTTCCCGGGCGCACCAGTTCACGAACATGGCGCACCAGGCCCCGTTGCTCAAGCCGTAATAGCGACCATACTCGGTGTAGTTGCCGGAGCCGGAGCTGGTGCCGGCGAGCTTGCTCTTGCTGTTGCTCTCGTGGTAGCCCAACTGGGAGAGGGCAATGGCGACGATGTTGCTGCGCTTGCCGCCGGTCAGCTTCAAAGCCATCAACGCTTTGTAGTATTTCCCTTTTTTATACGAGGAGGAATAGCTCAGCGTCTTGGCCTTGGTGTAGACGGTGACTTCCACTGTGGCGGTGGCCTTCTTGTAGACGCTGGTCTTGGCGGCGGTGACAGTGATGGTGGCGGTGCCCACCCCCTTCATGGTGCATTTGCCGGAGGAACTGACTTTGACCACGCTGGTGTCGCTGCTGGTATAGGTCAGCTCGCCGTCGCCGCTGGTGCTGGCCCCCAGGGAGAAGGTGCCGCCGCTGGAGTATTTCTTCGTGTAGCTGGTCTTGGTGAGGGTGATGGTCTGGCTCAGCCGGGTGCCGGTGACGGTGACCTGGGCCGTGGCCTCGTTATAATTCCGGGTGGCGGCAGCGGTGATGGTGATGGTGGCGGTACCTGCACCAACTACGGTGCATTTGCCGTTCTCGTCCACCGTGACCACGGCGGTATCGGAGCTTTGGTAGCTCAGCTCCCCCTGGGCAGCGGGGGAGAGCTGGAAGGTGGATTTACAGCTCAGACTGTAGCTGGTGGTGTCCACACCGGCGATCTCCTGCTCTGCCGGGGTGATGGCGTAGCTGCCCTGGGCCACGACTGCGCCCTCTGCGTCCGTCAGTCGGAGGAAATAGGCGCCGCAGTCGGTGAAGGTCAGCTCTGTGGCAGGCTCGGTGTATGCCTCGTCAGCAAACCACTGCTCCGTCAGCGCCGCCGTGTCCAGCATCTCGCCATCCACCGTGGCCTGATAGTCCGGGCAGATGGTCTCGCCGGTGTAGGTGTAGGAGGCGGATTCCTGATAGGTCCCATCCCTGGTCAGCCAGGCAATGGCCGCGTATGCAGTCGATTCTTCGGATTCCTCCGGTTCTTCCTGGTCGGCGTCCTCCTGGGCGTCCTCCTCCTGGTCGGATTTCTCCTCCTCAGCGGCGGCAATATTGGTTTCCGCTTCCGCTTCGGCGGTTTCCTCCTCTTCCTCGGCTGCGGATTCTTCTTCCTCTTCTTCGTCCAACAGGGACTCCACGGCCTGGGCCGCGATCTCGTAGTCGTCGGAGGTGCCGAACACCGTCTCCAGTACCAAATCTTCCTCGCAGGCGGCGAAGGACGTGACCACGCACATACCCGCCATGCAAATTGCCATGCTGCCGGCCAGCAGCCGTTTCCAAAGCTGTTCCATAATCGCTCCTTTTTGTTAGAATGGGGTTTGCTTTGCTAAAAATAATGCTGGGTTTTCAATCAGACGTAACAGTGATTCCAGCGAAACCCCTCCACCATGCTTCGCATGGTCCCCCTCCCCTTTCAGGGCAGGGAGCGCAGCGGAAGTGCCGCTTGACGGCGGAGGCAAGAAGGGTGGTCGGTTACAAAAGGGCTGTTCTTTGTAAAAAACTTCTCCCATAATGGATAAAATCGCATTTTTACAAAACAATCAATTCCTTGGGGGACTTGGTCAGCACCCGGCAGCCGTTCTCAGTCAGTACCACCACGTCCTCGATGCGCACACCGAACTGTCCCGGCAGGTAGACGCCCGGCTCAGCGGAGACCACCGCGCCCAGGGGCATGGGGTCCTGATTGGCGGGGCGGAAACCGGGATTCTCGTGAATTTCGATGCCCAGGCTGTGGCCGAAGCCGTGGCCCATTTTCCCGGCGTATCCGGCGTTGTCCAGCACCGCCACCGCGCCGTTGTGGACCGCCGCGCCGGTGACACCGGGTTTCGCCAGGGCGATGCCCGTCAATTGGGCCTGGAGGACGGTGTCATACACCCGCCGCATTTCCGCGGTGGGCTGGCCCACCGCCACGGTGCGGGTCATGTCAGAGCAGTAGCCGCCGTACACACAGCCGAAGTCCATGGTCACGAACTCGCCCTCCTGAATCTGCTTCAGTCCGGGAATGGCGTGGGGCATGGACCCGTTGGGGCCGGAGGCCACGATGGGGTCGAAGGAGTTCCGGGAGGCCCCCTTGGACTGCATCAGGTAGGTCAGCCGGGCCGCAATTTCGCTCTCGGTGACGCCGGGCTTGATGTAGGCCAAAATCTCTGAAAACGCCTGGTCAGTGATCTCCTGAGCCTTCTCCATGACGGCCAGCTCGTCCGCGTCCTTGCTGGCCCGGAGCCGGGAGAGCAGAGCGCTGGCGTGGACGAACTCCGTCCCGGCGGGGAACGCCGCTTGCAGCTTCTCGAAGTCCGCCAGGCTCAGATAGTCCTCCTCCACGCCGATTTTACGCAGGCCCAAGGCGGCGCACTTCTCCCCCGCCCATTTCGCGTGGGAGGCCCCCGCGCCCTGGATCATGTGGATGTCGCAGCCGGTGATCTGGTTCTGGGCCGCCTCGATGTACCGGGAGTCGGTGGAGTAGTAGCTGCCCGCCGCCGTGACCAGGGCCAGGCCCTCCCCGTGGAACCCCACGGCGTAAAACTCCCCCGGCTCGCTGGTGACGGCCAGGGCGTCCAGGCCGTATTCCGGCAGCAGAGCGGCGATTTTTTGCAGATGATTCATAACAGTTCGACCTTCTTCTGATAAATTTGTTTCATGGTAAGCGCGTCCTCGCTCTGGGTCCCGGCGGACTCGCAGATAATGGTGGGGCTCCAGCCCCGCCGGGCGATCTCCTCCGCCAGAGGGTCGAAGTCCGGCCCGAAGCCCTGGGAGTCCGCGAAGGTCAGGTGCCGCAGCTCGCCGCCCTTGTGCGTGAACGCGATGTGGGAAAAGTGGCTGTGGAACACTGCCGCCCGGTCCTCTCCCAGCACCGCCGCCATCCGGTCCAGCATGGCGCGGCAGGCTTCCGGCCCGTCCAGCTCCCCCGCTGTGCGGGCGTAGAGGTGGCCGAAGTCCACGCAGGGGAGCAGCCGCTCGTCCAGCGTGCAAAGCTCCAGCACTTCCTCCAGGTCACCCAACTGGTTCACCTTCCCCATGGTCTCCGGGCAAAGGGTCAGGTCGCCGTACCCGGCCCCGTCGCAGGCGGCAAGGATGGCGGTCAGCGACTGTTTCGCAATGGCAAGGGCCTCGGCCCGGCTGCGCTTCATCAGCGCGCCGGTGTGAATGACGATGCGGTTCGCTCCCATCCACCGGGCTGCCCGACAGGAATCCAGCACATAGCCGATGTTCTTCTCCAGGCTCTCCGGGGCCGGGTTCGCCAGGTTGATGAAATAGGGCGCATGGACAGAGAGGACGATACCTGCGGCGGCGGCGTTCTGGCCGATTTTCTCCGCCATGGGCTGTTTGACGTGAACGCCCCTGCCGCACTGGTACTCGTAGGCGTCCAGCCCGATGGAGCGGAGCCAGGCGGGGGCGTCGGCGCTGGCCTTGCTGACCTCGCGGGTAAAATACTCGGAGTTCCCCGCCACGCCGAACCGGGCGCTCAAATTTTGTCCCCCCGCAGGCGGCACAGCCCCCGGAAGGGGGCCTCGATGCCGTACCGCAGTTTCCGGGGCAGCGAGTCCAGCGCAATGGCCCGGACGTAGATGGCAGCCCGCACCTCGGCGTTGTGTCCCCCCCACACGTCGGTGAAAATCTGGTCGCCCAGCATGATTGTCTCTTCCGGGCTACAGCCGTACTCCTCCATGACCTTGTGGAAACTCCGGGCGTGGGGCTTGGAGGCATGGCTCAGGTAGGGCACGAACCCCTCACAAAAGGTTTTGGACCGCCGGGGTTTCCGCCCGTTGGAGAGGACGAACAGGGTCATGCCCCGCCGCTCCACCTCCTCCGCCCAGGCCCGGAGCCGGGAGGAGGGCGTGGCCTCACCGTAGCGGGCCAGTGTGTTGTCCAGGTCCGCCAAAATCAGCCGGACCCCCTGGGCAGCCAGGCCGTCCAGGTCCAGGTCGTACACGCTGTCGATGATTTTGTCCGGCGTCAGCGGGAATCCCATCTCTTTACACTCCTCTTGTTGTTCTAACCCGCCGCCCCGCCGCATAAACTGCGCTGTACGGGTGCGGGACGGGCAACGCGGAACAAATGGCAAATTTCGTCCATTTTTCCAACAACTCGTTTTTCAGTATAGCATCATTCTCAGGGAGAAACAAGGGGGGATTCTGTGGAAAAATCTGCTTTTCCACGGCTTTTTTGTGCCATAACGCCCAACGAGGCCCAAAACCTGGCACAGTGGCCGCTGGAGCCGGTCTGGATGGCCTACCGTGTGGGGGACGGTCCCCGGCTCTACCGGGCCGCGCCGCCGGAAACCATCTCCGGCGGGGTGCTGGCGGCGGAGGACAGCCGTCTGCGGCAGGTGGGCGGCAGCGCCGTCTTTTGCCAGCAGGCGGCGCGGGAGTGCAAAGCCAGAGGCGCGGCGGGCTTCTGGGCTAACTGGAGCCGCCCAGCAGAGGGGGCCATGGCCGCGCTGACGGCGGAGCTGGATACCGCCCTGTCCCGGCAGGGGTTGGCCCTGTGGGTGGGGGAGGCTTACGGCCCCGGCTGTCCCACGGCGCAGGTGTTGGTGTCGTCGGCCCTCTCCGGCGGGACGCTGAAAGGGCGGCTGACCGGGGCCATGGAGCGCTTGGGCGGGAACCGGGTGGTGCTGGCGGTGGAACGCATGGCGGCGGATTTCGCCCTCCCCGCCGTCAGCGGCCAGGGCCAGCCCCTGACCCCACAGGAACTGGCCGCGCTGCGGGAGCGGCACCGGCCCAAACGCTGGTATTCCGGGGAGTTTTGCGCCTGGTACTTCACCTATGAGCAAGAGGGGCAGGTGCATCTCGTCCTCTACGACGACGGCGAGAGCATCCGCCGGAAGCTGCTGCTGGCAAAGGAGCTGGGTATCACTCAGGCGCTGGTGGCCTGGGCGGAGGTGAAGGACTGCGTAGAAGTGATTTTTGCATGAGAAACCCCCCTCCCGGATGTTGGGAGGGGGGTTTGCGCCATTACAGGTTATTGCTTTGTTTCGATACTATTTCTATCATCTGCGGGCAAACCCCTCCACCATGCTTCGCATAGTCCCCCTCCGCCGTCAAGCGGCACTTCCGCTTCGCTCCCTGCCCTTTCAGGGGCGGCAAGAGGGTGGTCAGTTCCCAAAAGGTACTTCTCCGTGGAAAACCTGCGCTAAATTGGACAAAAACGCTTTTCGTTCAATCTGCGCGTCATTGCACATTGCTAATTGCTAATTGCTCATTTTCTCCGCTTCCAACTGCGCGATGAACTCCGCCGCGTCGTCGGGTGCGTCGTCCATGTCGTCGCTGCCCACGTCCACCTCTTTCGGCTGGCGGCGGTAGAGCAGGTCGTACATCACCGGGATGATGAACAGGGTCATCAGCGTGGCGTAGAGCAGGCCGCCGACCACTACTACCGCCATGCCCCGGCTCATGCCGGCGCTGGTGCTGGTGTCGAAGATCATGGCGCTCATAGCCAAAATGGTGGTCATTGCGGTCATCAAAATGGGCCGCATACGGGTCTTGCCGGTGGCCACCAGCGCATCCCACTTGCCCATGCCGCCCAGCCGCAACTGGTTGGTGTAGTCCACAAAGACGATGCCGTTGTTGACCACGGTGCCCATCAGCACCAGGAAGCCCATCATGGCGAACATGGACAATTGCTCACCCGCCGCCAGCAGACCGATGAAGCCGCCGGTGAAGGCCAGGGGGACGGTGAACAGCACGATGAAGGGGCTGAGCAGGCTCTGGAACTGGGCCACCATCACCAGGTAGACGAACAGCAGGCCCAGGGCCAGCATCAGGCCCATCTGGGTCATCATGCTCATGACGTTTTCGTACTCGCCGGTAATGTCGTAGGAGTAGCCCTCCGGCATCTCGTAGCTCTCCAGGTCGTCGGTGAGCTGCTGGGTGAGCTTGGTGGTGTTGTAGCCGTCGGCGGTGGTGGCGGAGACGGTCATATACCGCTCGTTGTTCTCCCGGCTGATGGACACCAGGCCCTCGGCAGTCTCCAGCTCGGCAAATTCGCTGAGGGTGTGCTCCTCGGTGACGGTCTCGCCGTCGTCGTCGGTGGTGGTGGTCTCAAACACGGTGCTGAGCAGGTTCTCCTTGGTGGGGAGATCCCGCTCGTCCACGATGACCACGTCCATCTCCTGGTCGTCGATGGTGACGGTGACAGCGGTGGTCTCGGTGGTCAGGCTGGTGGCAATTTGGCTGTAGATTTGCGCGTTGGTCAGGCCCAGCCGCATGGCCGCGTCCCGATCAATGATGAGGTGCAGGGTCTGGTCCGCATCCTCCTGGTTGTTGGTAACGTCCGTGAAGCCCTCCTCCTGGGAGATGATGTCCACAAAGTCCTCGCTGATCTCCCGGAGGGTGTCCAGGTCGGAGCCGTAGATGTTGATCTCCAGGCCGCTGCCCAACAGGGAGGACATGGAACCCATGGCGGAGGCGGAAACTGTGACCTCTGCGTCTTTCACATCGGCCACCGCCGCTTCGATGTTGTCGCAGATGGTGTAGATCTGCTTCTCTCTGGTGACGCTTTCGTCGGGCAGGACGTAGAAGGAGTAGGTGCTGTAGTCCTCGCTGCTCATCTCGCTGGAGAGCAGGGCGGTAGCGTTGCCCAGGCCGCCCACGGTGTCCACGCCGTCCACGGTGAGGATCTTCTCTGTCAACTCATCGGCAATGGCAAAGCTGCTGTCCTTGTCGATGTCCTCGTCCAGGGTGACGGTGATGGCGATTTGGTCGCTGGCCATGTCGGGGATCAGCACCATGCCCATCCGGGTGACGCCGAACACAGAGAACGCCAGCAGCGCAATGGCAAGGCCCAGGGGTACCACCTTGTAGCGCAGGCAGAAGGTCAGCGCTTTGCCATAGCCGTTCACCATGCGGTCAAAGAGGGGGTGTTTGACATTCCGCACCTTCCGCAGCAGCACCGAGGCACTGGTGGGCACCACCGTCAGCGACACCAGCAGCGAGGCCAGCAGCGCAAAGGTGATGGTCAGGGCGAAGGGCAGCATCATCTGCCGGGTCATGCCGGAGGTGAAAATCATGGGCAGGAACACGCAGATGGTGGTCAGGGTGGAGGCGATGATGGCCCCTTCCACCTGCTTGGCGCCCTGGACGGCGGAACGGGCCGCCGTCAGCCCCCGGTTGCGCAATCGGTAGATGTTTTCAATGACCACGATGGAGTTGTCCACCAGCATACCGATGCCCATGGACAGGCCCATCAGCGACATCATGTTTATACTGATGTCTGTAAAGTACATCAGCAGGAGCGCTACCAGCACCGAGAAGGGGATGGAGAAAGCCACCACGATGGTGGGCAGCACGTCCTTCAGGAACAGGGTCAGAATAATAACGGCCAAAATCGCGCCAAACGCCATGCTGGTCAGGATGTTTTTCAGGAAAATGTCGATGTATTCGCCCTGGTCCATCAGCAGGGAAATGTGCAGGCCCTCGTTTTCGGCCTCCAGCTCCTGGGCGGCGGCGTTGCACACGTCGGAGACGGCGCTGGTGCCGGCTGTGCTGTTCTTATAGACGGCCAGCACCACGGCCTCCTCGCCGTTGACCTTGGTGTAGCTCTCCCCGGCGTTGTCGATGATGGTGATGTCCGCCACGTCGGACAGGCGCACATCGCCCACCCCGTCCAGATTGCACAGCAGCAGGTTCTCGATCTCCTCCAGAGAGGTCAGACCGTCGCCGATTTTCAGCATCCACTGGTTGTCGTCCTCGTCGTCCACATACCCGGCGGGCATGGCGAAGTCCTGGGCGTAGATGATGGAGGACAAGGTGCTGGCCTCCAGCAGAGAGTCGATATTGGCGCTCTCCAAGGCGGTCTCCCTGGCCTCCTCAAAGGACTCCATGGCCTCGTCCAACTGTTCCTGGCCGCTCTCGATGGTGCTCTGGGCGGAGGCCAACTGGGCGCTGGCGCTGCCAAAGCCCGCCGCAGCCAAAATCTTGCTGGCCTCCACGGTGGAGTAGCTGGCCAGGGCTTCGGAGACGGCATCGCTGACCGAGTCGCACACCGCCTGGGCCGTGGCAATGCTCACAGCCAGGTTTTGCAGCTCCGCTTCGATGTTGGGGATGCGGGTGTTGACGATCTCATCCAACTGGCTTAGGTTCTCCGTGGTCAGTTGGGCGGCAACTTCAGTCTGCCCCTGTTCTTCCAGCAGGGACACCGCCGCAGCCAGCTTGGTGGAGTCGCTGAGGGCCTCCTCCACGGAGCTGGGCAGTTGGTCCGCCAGGGCGTCCACCTGCTCCTGGGCGGCCTGTTCTGCCGCCAGCTCACAGGCGGCCCGCGTCGCACTGGCAACGGTGCTGCCCATGCCGTCCAGGACCTCGTCCACGTTGTCCGCCGTGACGGTGACGGCTTCCGACCCGTCCGCCGTCGCCTGGGCGTCCGCCAGGTTCTGCACGGCGGAGATCAGCACCTGCTCATAGACCTCGTCATAAATGGCGTTGTAGGTGTCCTCTCCGGAGACCGCCTCCTGCAAGGCGGCGAAGAGGGCGTCCATCTGCTCGTAAGAGTCCACGATGCCTGCGTCCTCATAGGCTTGCAGCTCCATTTGCAGGGCGGCCTGCTTGGCCTGCTCGCTGGCCAATTCCGCCTCGTAAGCGGCCTGGGTCGCCAGGGCGGTGTTCAGGCCCAGGGTGGCCTCGCCCAGTTGGTCGGCGGTGTCGCTCTCCTGGCTCTCCAGCTCGGCGGTGCCGTCCTCTACCTCTGCCGCGGCCTCGTCCAGCTCTGCCTGGGCGTTCTCGATCTCCTCCAGGGCTTCGGCCAGTTGCTCGTCCACTTCGGCCAGCAGCTTGTTGTTGACGTCGTCGATCTTGTCCTGGTTCAGCCGGACCTCCACGGTCTGGTCCACCAAGCCCATGGCCGTGACGGTGGAGACGCCCTCCTGCCGCTCGTAGTAGGGCACCACTGTCTCGTCCACAAAGTCGGACAGCTCGTAGATGTCCATGCCGTCAAAGCTGACGGAGACGTACTGGGTGGCCATCATGTCCATGGAAATTTCCATCACGTTGGGGCTGCCGCACTCGTCGGGCAGCGTGGTGGACTGGATGGCCTCGTTGACCTTGACCATGGCGGAATCCATATCCGTGTCATCTGCGAACTCCAGCATGACCATGGAGTAGTTTTCCGCGCTGCTGCTGGTGACGTTCTCCACGTTGCTGACCGTCCCCAGGTTGCCCTCCAGCGGCTCCGTCACGTTGCTCTCCACCTTCTCCGGGCTGGCGCCGGGATAGGTGGTGATGACGATCATGTAGGGCATACTCATCTCCGGCAGCAGGTCGGTGGTCATGCGGGTCAGGCTGACCGCCGCCAGCGTCAGAGCCAGGATCACCGCCACCAGGACGGTGAATGGTTTTTTGACACATTGTTTGATCATGTTAAACGCTCCAAATCAGGAAAAAGTGTCAGAGAGGCAATTTCTCATTCCAGAGTATCATACCACACCCGGCGGGAAAAGTCTGCCCAAATTTGGCGGAGGAAACAGTTTCTTTTTACAACAGTTGCACAGTTGACTTAATCGTTTCCCTTCCTTATAATATAGAGTACTGTAAGCATATTGTATGGAGGGGAGCTGTGCCGCTATGGAACCCACGCAAATTCACCTGAGATTTTACCAGAGCCTTGACCGTCTGCGCAAACTGAAACTAGGCTTCGCGGATCGGCCCATGAAGCTCCTGGAGTTCCTGATGCTGACCACCATCGAGGACTACCACAAGAAGCACCCGGAGGTGCAGGGCATCTACGTCTCCGTACTGGCGGACCAGTTGGATTTGGCCGTCCCCGCCGTCTCCAAGCAACTGCGCCACATGGAACAACAGGGATGGCTGGTGCGGACGGTGGACCAGCAGAACCGCCGCAACACCTTCGTCTCCCTCTCGGTACCGGGGCGGCAGGCGCTGGCGGAAGAGGAATCCTTTTACCTGGAGATGAGCACCCATGTTTTCCAGCAGATGGGAGAGGAGCGCTGTCTGTCCATCATCGACGGCATCTCCGATATGCTGGACCTGCTGGAGGAGACTGTCCGCCAGCACCAGGGGACAGAGTTGACCGAATAACGCAAAGCCGCCGCAGGAACCATTGTGAAAGGCTCCTGCGGCGGTTTTTTCGCCGTTTAAACTTGTACTGTATCCGCTGTTTGCGAACGCCTTATTCGACAGAGGTCGACTCTGTCCATGGCCGCACCACCAGCTTGTTGCCGATCATCTTGACCAGCTCCACCCACGTTCCCGCGGGAATGGACTGTCCGTCCTCCGAGATACACCGCCATTCCCGTGAATTGCTGCACAGGAGCATCCCCACCGGATGCGCCTCGGTGATGCCATTCTTCACGATGGCCTTTTCGCCTCCACAGAACCCGTCTCCGTTTCCGTAGAAGCCGTCGTTTTCCTGCGTCATGATCTGCTGAACGGCTCTGAACCCCACAACCAGAAGGATGCTCGCCACAAAGATGAGCAAATACCGGTGGTTAAAAACCGCCTGGCCAATGCGGGTGATGAGCCGATGGATGGTCAAAGCTACTTGCCAAACACAGTAGAGCAGCCATAGGACGTTCCCGGTCAGGATGATACCCAAGATCACCCCATTGACCCAGTCCGTCAGCTCCTCCCAACAGGTGATAATCAAGGCTGTGGCAAGCAGCGCTAACACTGTCACCACGAAATACAACATGGCACTTTCGCCCCTTTCGCCGCGCATCACGCGCGCCATCGGTTGTTGCTGCAATCACCGTCTGTTGCATTGGCCCCACCTCCCTTGTTGAAAGGTTGAAAAAAGAAAAGAAACTTTACGAAAGTAGTATAACGGATTTCCCAGGCTCTGTCAAGGGTTTATTTGGGTTTTTATAAAAATTTTTGAAAGAACCTGTAAAGTCCTGCCGGTATTTGCCGTTTTCGGACGTGCAGGAGAAAAAACACCGGCCCGATTTCCTATCAGGCCGGTGTTCGCGTTTGTTGTTCCTGGGTGTTGTTAAAGCACCGAGTAGCCGTGCTCGTTCACGATGGCGTCCACGGGGATGTTCTGGGCGCAATAGGGGCAGTTGCTGAAGTCATAGGAGCGGTAGTCAGGCAGGTCGGCCAGGGTAAAGACCGAATCCACAGGGATACCGTTCTGGCTGGAGATCTTGGAGAAGATGGCCGAGACGCCCCGGGGGATGCCGCCGTAGAACTTGACGGTCTCGATGCCCTTATGGACGGTGTAGCCGGTGGAGGCGGAGGCCACCAGGATGATGCAGTCCCGGTCCTTGACCAGGGGCTTGATGTTGTCCCGCAGCAGCCAGCGACCACTGTTGCCGCTCTGCTCCGGCGTGATGACGGCGACTTCCTTCTTGGCGTGGCTTCCGCGACCAATGTGAGAGTCCACCAATTGCCGGGCCAGCAGGGTGCCGATGACCTTGGTGTCGTCCAGGCAGAAGATGGTGTCCACGGGGATGATGTTCTTATACTTCCGGGCGAGGACCTCGGCCACAGCCTTGGCCTCTCGATAGATCATCAACTGGTCAGTCATGTCGATATAGTAGTTGATGTGGGAGTGATTGGTAACAAAGTGGCCGGGGATCACTTTAAGCTGGATGTTGGTATTTTTGTTCTTGGTGTAAATCGAAATAGCGTCTTTCAGGGCCATATTGCACACCTCCGTCTTTAAGATGCTAGTATTATATAACGATTCCGCCCAATAATCAAGCACTTTTGCAAAAAATAAAGGGCAAGGTCCTGAATATTTTGTGAACATTGTGCAGGAGGGCTTGCGTCCACACCCCTTCCGCGAAAATGCAGAGACGAACCAGAGCAGAATTTTTTGCTTTCCCCTCTTGACAAGCCTCTCCCTTTGGTGCTATAATCCTTCCTGTAAGTCGAACATATGTTCTATATTCCCATTTCTGCTGGCGGGTCGCTTTTTTCTTTGCAATTCTTATCACCAAATGGTTCTAACGGAGGAAAACGGAACGGGACAGTTGCCTGTCCCGTTCTTGGTGGGAGATTGTGGATTCGAACCACAGTAGGCTTTCGCCAACAGATTTACAGTCTGCCCCCTTTAGCCACTTGGGTAATCTCCCATATGAAATTGGAGCTGGTGGACGGACTTGAACCCCCGACCTGCTGATTACAAATCAGCTGCTCTACCAACTGAGCTACACCAGCGGATTCTGTCCGGTTGCCTGTCTCGTTTCAGCTTGCTTATCATACCAGACGAACCGCCGATTGTCAAGCAGTTTTTTTGCTTTTTTCAAAAATTTCGAGGAGGAACCATAAAATGAGAAAAAACAGACCTGTATACCGGCTGGGGCAGGCCCAGCGCCGCCAGATCGCCGCCTGCCTCAACCTCATCGACCAATATCACGCGGGCTGCCTCACCAGCGGCAGGCAGCGGGCGCTGGCCCAAATGCTGGAGCGGGAGTTGACCGGGCGGCAACTGGACTACCTGCGGTACTATTACACCGGCGCCATGACCCACGGCCAAATCGCCCGGCTGCTGGGGCGCAGCCCCTCCACCGTGTCCCGGGGCATCCTCCGGGCGGAGGCCAAGTTCCTCCAGGTGATGGAACGGTGCCGCCCCTTCTGGGGGGAGGATTTTCTGGAGCGATAACGTCACAGCACCACCGGCCCGGTGGTCCAGCCGGACCCGGCGGCGCTGTGCTCCAGCCCCGGCAGGCACAGCCGCCACAGGTCGGCCCCCCGCTGCTCCAGGGCGAAGAGCCGCTGTTCCGTCTCGTCCAGCCGCCGGGCGGCGGCGGGTTTGGTGAGGATGGGGACGGGGCAAGTTTTCTTTGCGGTGTGCAAAACCTCCCGCCCCCGGTCGTTCAGGGCCAGCACCCGCACATAGGGCAGTCGCTCTGGGCGGTCAGCGGCGGTCATGCCCAAAAAGGCCCACAGCGCCAGCCGCCGGATGCGGGCGTGGGCGTAGCGCTTGGTCTTGGCCAGGGCGTAAAATTCCTCCAGCGAGGTGGTCTGCTGCGCCGCACGGTAGAGCCGATTCTCTAACCCCTCGGTGCAGTCGGGCAGAGCGGCGAAGTCCTCCGGCCTCATTATCCGCAGGCGATACAGCACCGCCCGCTGACAGTGCTCCAACGAGGCGGGGGTCAGCCCCGCCTCCCATTCCCGCCGGAGGACGGGCCGGGCCGGTTCGGGCAGGGCGTCCAGCGCCTGCTCCATCTCCCCCGCCAGCAACAGCCGCCGGAGGGCGGAAGCGGAGGTGTACCCCTCCCGGCTCTCCGTGGCGTCGTGCCGTGGCCCCACACGGGGGACGGCCACCGCTGTCATGTCCGCACCCAGCCGCCCGATGGCATCCAGATAGGCCACCCCCAACAGGTCGTTGGGACCGGCGAGAACGCTGGCCCCCTCCTCCCCCAACAGGGCTGCGACGGCTCTCTGCCGGGCGGCGGCGTAGGGGATACCCCCGGCCAGCTCTTGCCGCAGCAGCGCCTGGCAGTCCTCCCCCCGGAGGCACTCCGCCGCCCGCTTGAGGGCGGGCACGTCTCCGCTCTCGCTGCCGAACACCAGGGTATCCGCCCCCAGAGCCGTCAGCACCGACACACCGCCCCAGGCGAAGCCCTCCGCCGAGGAAATGGCCCAGGGCAGGGGCAACTCCGCCACCAGGTCCGCGCCGCAGCGCAGCGCCATCTCCGCTCTGGCCCAGGGGGACAGGGCCGCCGGGCCGCCCCGTTGGGTGTAATGACCGCTGAGGGCCACCACCACCGGGGCCTCCGGCGTGATTTGCCTGGCTTGGGCCAGCAGGTGGGCGTGGCCCCGGTGGAATGGGTCAAATTCCGCGACGATGCCGATACAGGCCATGAAAGCCCCTCCTTTCTCCGCCGGGCGCGTCGCATTTTCCGTGATTTTATAACAATGCACAAAAAACCTCTCAAATTTTTTATGCAAAAGTGCTTGTGAGAACCGCCCGACTGTTGTATAATACCATATTAGATATAGTATACCTGTTTTCCCCCGCCGGGGCAAGGGTTGCTGTAAGTTTGCCGCCTGGAAACAGTCGGACGGTGTAAGAACCAAAGGAGAGATGTACATTATGAATATTCTGGTTATCAACGCAGGCAGTTCCTCACTGAAATATCAACTGCTGGACCCGGAGACCGGCGTCCTGCTGGCCAAGGGCCTGTGCGAGCGCATCGGCATCGACGGTCTGTTTACCTACAAGCCCCAGGTAGAGGGCAAAAAGGCTCTTTCTGCTGTGTCCGTCCCCATGCCCACCCACTCCGAGGCCATCCAGGCGGTGCTGAACGCCCTGGTGGACAGCGAGAACGGCGTGCTGGCCTCCATGAGCGAAATTGACGCGGTGGGCCACCGTGTCGTCCACGGCGGCGAAGCCTTCGCCTCCTCCGTGCTGCTGACCGACGAGGTGATGAAGGCCATCGAGGAGTGCAACCCCCTGGCCCCCCTGCACAACCCCGCCAACCTGATCGGCATCAACGCCTGCGCCGCTGTCCTGGGCGACAAGGTCCCCCAGGTGGCCGTGTTCGACACCTCCTTCCACCAGACCATGGAGCCGGTGGCCTACACCTACGCCATCCCCTATGAGTATTACGAGCAGGACAAGGTCCGCCGCTATGGTTTCCACGGCACCTCTCACCGGTTCGTCTCCGCCCGCGCTGCCGCCATGCTGGGCAAGCCCATCGAAGAACTGAAGATCATCACCTGCCACCTGGGCAACGGCTCCTCCATCGCCGCCGTCAAGAACGGCAAGTGCGTGGACACCACCATGGGCCTGACCCCCCTGGCCGGCCTGCCCATGGGCACCCGCTCCGGCGATATGGACGCCGGCGTCATGGAGTTCCTGATGAACAAGTACGGCTACTCCATGACCGAGATGATGAACATCCTCAACAAGAAGTCCGGCGTGCTGGGCATCTCCGGCGTGTCCTCCGACTTCCGTGACCTGGACGCCGCCGCCGCTGAGGGCAACCAGCGGGCAAAGCTGGCCGTTGACGTGTTCACCTACAGCGTCAAGAAGTACATCGGCTCCTACGCCGCCGCCATGGGCGGGGTGGACGCCATCGTGTTCACCGCCGGCGTGGGCGAGAACAGCCCCGCTCTGCGCGTCGCCATGACCTCCGGTCTGGAGTACATGGGCGTGGCTCCGCTGAACGCCGAGGCCAACCAGAAGCGCGGCGACGAGGTGGACATCTCCGGCGAAGGCTCCAAGGTGAAGGTGCTGGTCATCCCCACCAACGAGGAACTGATGATCGCTATGGATACCGCCGAGATCGTCAAGGCGCTCTGATTCCTTCCATTCGCAAAAATAAATGTTTAGACAGTTCTTTTTCCTGAAATAGTGCAGGCTTTCTGTAAAACAGCACTGTTTCGCAACTGACCGCCCCTCTTGCCTCCCCTGAAAGGGGAGGAGGGCCGCCGCCGTAGGCGGTGGCGGAGGGGTTTCGGGTCCATAACTGAGCAAAAGGAATCGTCATAACAATTTTGCCCCCTTCCGCCGCTGGCGGGAGGGGGCTTTTCTGTAAAAAAACGGTTCAATTCCGCATTTTTAAGGCAATTTTCATCTGTTTCCCGTTATTTCTTCAGGAAGCGCTGTTAGAATGGGGTTTATTCACTCCGAAACGAGGTTCCCCCATGAAACAGCTCCTTCTGCGCCGTCCGCTGCTGCTGACGGCCCTGTACATCCCCGTCTATCTGCTCTGGTTCTCCTGGCTCCAACAACGCAGAGTCAGCCACGTCTGGGTGTCCGCCCGGCTGGACGGCTGCATCCCCTTTTGCTCTGCGTTCGTCATTCCCTACCTGCTGTGGTTCCTGTTCGTGGCAGGGACGGTGCTGTATTTCTGCCGCTGGCCGGGGGAGTGCCTGCGGCTGTGCGTATTTCTTTACGCCGGGATGACGGTGTGCCTTGTGATTTACACTCTGTTCCCCAACGGACAGCTTCTCCGCCCGGCAGTCATGCCGGACGACGGCCTGTGTACCCGGCTGGTGTTCCTGGTCTATGGGCTGGACCCGGCGGTGAACTGCTGCCCCAGCATCCACGTCTACAACACGTTGGGCGTCTGGCACGCCATTGCCCGCGCCCCCGCCCTGCGGGGGAGACCACTGGTGCAGGGTCTGGCCGGGGTGCTGTCGGTGTCCATCATCCTCTCCACCCTGTTTTTGAAGCAACATTCGGTGGTGGATGTGGCCGCCGCGCTGCTGCTGGCCGCAGGGATGGAGCGGGCGGTTTACGGCGGTCTGCGCCTGCCCCGCCGGGCGAAGGCGGCGCAGATCAGCGGTTAAGAACAGGTTTGTCTAAGAGTGAATCCCGGCTATCCCTTTGAATCAGCCCTTATCATTTTACCCAACGCCTGTAGGGGTGTCTCTTGACACAAGAGCCGCCCCTACACAATATAATTGCATAAAACAAAACCTTGCACTGAATTGCTCAACAAATTGCAACCTTTTCTCATCGGATAAGGGAACGGGACGCTCCATTTCTCCCCACTAATCGCTGAGTTTCCCCTGCTCTCGCAGAATTTCCTCCACCAGGGCGACGCACTCGTACACCATGCCGTCGCAGTGGGCCTTTTTGTTGGTGTTGCCCTTGTCCCGGTCGATTTTCAGCAACTGGGCGCACTCGACGCAGTTCTCGTGGTTAGCCCGGAGCCGCCGGAAATAGGCGCCGATGGTTTTGCCGTCCTCCACCCCGTAGAGGCCCAGTACCATCAGGCCACCGGTGATGGCGCCGCAGACGCTGCCGCACTTCATGCCGGAGCCGAAGTTGGAGGAAAGTTTCAGCGCCAGCTCCCGGTCCAGTCCCGCCTCCTCCGCGAAGGGCAGCAGCACCGACTGGGCGCAGTTGTAGTGGGGGGAGACGGTGTCCCGGAGGGCTTTGGCCCGTTCGTAATAGATGCTCATGGTTGGTTCTCCTTTTCTGGTGGGGTTGTCTCACTTTTGAGTGTTTCTATTGTATCAGCTTCCCCGGTTTCTGTCCACAGGCCGGGGGAGTGTTTTTTTGGCGTTGTGCAAAAAAAGAGAAAGAGGACCCGCATTCGTGTGCAGTCCCCTTCCTCTGTTTAAGAGGGGCTTTGGCGGGCGTCGCCTCTCCCTCGTCTCTCAGGTTTCCCCTGTCATACCATCGGCGTGTGGTCGCAACGAAATTTACCACCTCAAACAGCCATTGCTATGGGAAAGTTATACCAACGTTTCCGCCCTTTTGCAACCGCCTGCGTCCATAACTCTCCCGTCAAACTCCTTCGCTCCCCCGCACATTTTTAATCTAACTTTAACTAAAATCTCTTGTGGCACAAGGCTTTTTCGCCTTTTAGTCGGCAACCGGTCAGCAACCGGTTTTAGAATCCCCAAATCAAAGTTTGAACCTTTTTACATAACATCTGCCGCCTCTCCATCCATCAAATAAACATACATCATAGCCAGAAACTCCCCGGTCTCCGGCCCGTGGTCTAGCGGCCTCCCCGCCACCTCCTGCAAAAATGCGGGGTTGGTCTCCCATGCCCGACGGATAACTGTGCGAAGGTTCCGCTCCACCGCCAGCCAGCTTTTACTAACGGCTCCGCCCACTGGCATGTAGACCTGCCGCACCAAAGCGGTCAGTCGCGCAGGGTCCTCTGATACCAACCGCAGCGCAAGGCGCAGTTCCATGTAGCCCGTGTAGTTTGGGCAGATGCCCAGTCGGTGCAGCGTTATGCCTGTCTTTTCCATAATGTTTACCTCCCTGAGATGTTTCAGGAAGATAATAGACCACTTTTGCCCTTAGTTGGTAATTTCCGACAATATTAGATTTTATTCGACAAGATTAGGCAGGCAAAAAAGAAAGGCCACACCGGAACAAAATCCGATGTGGCCTCAATCATGCGCTCGCGCGTGTATTTTGCGCGCACTTTAACGCTTGCGCGTGCAAATCGCGCATTTGGATGGATAGAATCAGCCGCAGTCAGCCAGCAGAGCCGCCCAGGTCAGCGGACCGCAGATACCATCGGAATCCAGCCCCTTCTCGGTCTGGTAGTTCTCCACGGCGGTCTGGGTCTTGGTGCCAAAAACCCCGTCCGTGTCCAGGTTGCGCTGGATGGCAGTGTTCAAGAAAATCTGCAACACAATAACCTGCTGGCCCTCATCGCCTTTTTGCAGTGTACTCATATCCTTTGTCACCTCCGTCAGATAAAGTTCCTGCTCCGCCTTCCGGCGGCCCACCAGGCCGGACAGCACCTTGCCGCCTGCCTTGTTGTAGAGCAGCATGGCCTCCGCGATCTCCGCAATGGTACGGTCTGAGCACAGGGTTTTCAGGTTCGACTGCCCGCAGTTGAACGCGAAGCTGGTCAGGGCGGAACGCTGGTTCTCGTTCATGGAGGCGGTCAGCGGCACATAGGCGCTGTTGTTGGCGTAGGCCCAGAACTTGGCCACGTCAGAGGTCAACAGGCTGTTGGCCTTGCTCTGGGTGATGGTCATGCCCTTGCAGACCGCTTTGCCGTCCACCTTCCCGGTGTGGCCGTACCCGATGGTCCAGACCCCCGCGCTGTCCTGGTAAGCGGTCAGCTTGCAGCCCTCGAATTTCTTGATGAGGGCGAGGCCCGCAGCATTGATGGTGTCACGCATCGCCCCCACCGCCTTTCAGGTTGCCAAACAGCGCCACCAGCTTATCCGGCATCAGGTCGGGGGCAATTTTACAGATGTTTTCAACAGAACTTCCCGTCTCCATCACGCAGATATAACCACAGACCGCCCCGGCGACTGGGACTGTGACCCCCATATCTACATACCCCTGCGCGTAGTCAATGAGGACGCCCAGGAAGATGATAAGGACAATTCCGACCTTGTGAAACAGCCCCTCCCGCATGATGGAGGAGGAAAAGGTTTTAGTTGCCAGGGCCTGAATCAAGCCGGTGAGGAAGTCCAGCGCGATAAACGCGCAAGTGATGAGATAAGTCATACGAATCCGTCCTTTCAGTAGTTCATTTCCACATATCCATAGGTGTAATCGTCGCTGACCTTCCGGGTCTGCCGCTTGCAAACCCCGCTGTCGTTGTAGTTGATGGTGTTCAGGGTGCTGCCGTTCACACTGGCCAGCAGCTCGGTGTGGGTGGCGCTGGACTTCCCGGACGC
>JAJQCW010000001.1:0-31779 GCA_021202515.1 Clostridiales bacterium
CATTCATGTGTATCACCACCTCCTATTCCACCCATGCCCGGTCAGGCAGGGCTTCGAGCAATTTGTCAAAACGGTGTCCGGCCTTCCCCCGGAAATGGCTCTCCTCTGCCTCTCTGTATGCCGTGTCGATTTCGCGGATCTGGTTCAGCACGGCGTGGTTATCGTCCCGGAGGATGTCCATCGTGGCCTTTAAGTAGTCGAACTGCTGTTGAATATCCAGCCAGGCTACCAGCAGGCCCAGACACTGTTTCATGGTGGCAAGTAAGTCCACTTTGGTTTTCCGCATCAGGCGCTTGCCCGCCTCTGTCTCCGCCACTTCTTCCTCGTATCGGGTCAGCGAACAGTAGTCCTCCTCGAAGGAGTCCCAGCCGAGGACGCGGTAGCAGCCGCCCAGCATATTGACCACGAAGTCGTCGTACTCATCTTGGACGACTGAGTCATTCATGGCATCCCACAACTGGTCGCTTTTGCCGGACAGGTCCGCGAACGCCATTTTGAACTCCCATTCGTCCTCGTCGCCGTCCAGGGCGTCAAGCAGGGTGCCGTCATCGTTGTCGATGTAGTAGCGGACATCGTCACAGGCTTCCGTGATCTCGCTCAGTTCGTCCTGAATGGCCTGGAATCCCAGGCGCATCATCGTTGGGCGTTTGTAGCGCAGGGCGCGTGAGCGTTCCGCTTTGGTTGGTTTCTGGTTTGTCACTTAGGCTCTCTTTTCGGTGATCTGGTTCCCCGCCATCCGTGGGTGGCGGGGATGCCTGTTGATTAGAAGATGAGAACACAAGCCGGGGCGAAGCGAAACGCGCCGCTCGCGCCGCTGCTGTAGACGCCGCCGGAGCTGTTCACGTACCACGCACTGTAAGCGTTGCTACGACCCGCGGAGCGCGTCCAATGCCAGTCAGCGTAGCCGTCCGGGTCGAACTTGACGCGGTTGCGCTGGTTGCGATAATAGGGATAAGGGGTAACATCCGGGTCGTACTCGTCCTTCGAGAGTAGGAAGAACCTGTCCTCCGTAATGCTGCCGTTGGAGTTGATTTTCTTCGCGGTTCCCAGATAGGGGGTCAGGGCCGGAACACGGGCCTTGAACTTGCTGTTGAGGTATGCCCGGATATCGGAGGTCTCCCAGACGTTGGAACCCCAGGTATCGGTCTCATCGAAGGGGCGTTCCTCCAACAGATCGTGCGCCTGAATCGTGACGCTGTGCTGATATCCGGTTTCGGCCAGGTCGTCAACGTCCAGGCCGATGACATCAAACAGGGCAGGCTTTCCGCCCAGGGTGACGCTGATGCAATCTCCAACGTTAATCTCCCCGGCGAGTACGGCTTTCTTGACCTCGCCCATGTCGGTGTATGTGGTGTGTTTTGTTACTACCATTGTGTTTTTCTCCTTTCTTTGCCTTGTTTCCGTTTGTCTTTCTTAAAGAAACTCCGTGCCTTCGCCCCTGGATATGTAGACAGGTACAGATTTTCCTCGTACCACCGCAGGCAGTCTGGCCGCCCGTAGTGCAGCAGTCCCTTACATTGTCCGCGTTTGTAGTACCAGCATTTCATGCAGCGGGGACACACGCTGCTTATTTCGCTTTTCATCGTTCATCATCCCTTTGGTCCCGCCCGACGGAGGTGCGCCGTCGCAGGTGTGGTTATGTTCCCACACCTGGAAACTGTCTGCGGGATGGTGTCCCTGCGGGCCGCAGCTCCCACAGGGACTTTAGAAAGGAGAGGTTGTGGTTTGCCTAAGACCACATGGGACCGGTGGGCGGCTCGTGCGCCGCCGGAGGGAGAGTGATGTGTTGACGGGAACTCTTTGCCCCTCACGGACACCGGTATATCGCTGTTTGGCTCACAGCTACGGCTTGCTTGGGACAAACTGGTCCGAGTGGTGAGACTTGAACTCACGACCTCCTGCTCCCAAAGCAGGCGCTCTGCCATCTGCACTACACCCGGATATGGAGCTGACAGCAGGAATCGAACCCGCAACCTACGGCTTACAAAACCGTTGCTCTGCCATTTGAGCTATGCCAGCTTCTCATGTCAAATCTTTTTCAGCGGCTTTACCAGCCCCTCATAGCGGACTTCAAACGGGGCGAACTGGTCTCCCATGATTTCCTTCAACTTCCGGTCCAATCGGGCGACCAAATAGTCCCGCTCTGGGTCGTTGTTGGCGATGCTCACCAGCTCCTCCGACTGTTTATGTACCGCTTCCAGCAGCCGGGCGATCCGCTCCGCGCCCATCGTGTTCTTTGGCCCCATGACCTCCGGGTCATTCAGGCAGAGAGCCAGTGCGTCCATGTCGATCTGGTGCCGGGTCATCTGCGCCGCCCGGATTTCAGCGTTTCGTTGCCGAATAAACCGCTTGTTCATTTGGCAATTCCCATCCACCTGAACAGCGGGACCACCTTCCCGACAGCGGGAGGGGCGGGGGTCTTTTCCCATGTTCCCGCCGCCGCAAGCACATCGATGAAGCCATAGTGCGAAACATCATCGTCGTACTGGGCGCGGGTCACAATGGCCTGTACCTCCTCCGGGACGTTGGCCTTCTTGATCCGTTCCACATAGTCCTGTGCTGTCATACGTTCCCTCCGATCTCCCGGAACATCTCGGCGGTGCGTTCCTTCTTTGTGGCTTGCAGCCGCTCCCGGCGCTTGCGCTCCCGCCGGTCCCGTCTGATTTTGTGGGAAAGCTCACATAGGGCGTATCCGGCGATAATCCCCGCAAGGGCTCTTACTCCGCTGATAATGGTCAGTGTCATTTTTTCTCCTTTCAGCTCAGGCCCCGCGCTTTCTTCCAGCGCCGATAGTCCTCCTGGACCTCCGGTCGCTGAAACTCCCGTGTGACGGCGGCCAGAATCGCCCTTGCCAGTGTGTCCTGCGCATGGCCTGGCACTTTCTTTGTGTCCAGTTCTGGGCGCTGGTCAACCGGTGTGGCAATTACCAGCTCAAATTCCTTCATACCCATGCCGTTCCTCCTTCTGTCTGTACGCGGCGATTTCCTCCGACGTGGCAGGTCGGTAACATTCCGGGCCGCCGGTGTATTCTCCCTTTCCGTCCGTCACGGACAGGTAGAACATCTTTTCGCCGTTCTCCAGAATCCGATAGTGCAGCTCGCATATCCTGTCATACAGGACATCGTGCGAATATCCGATGACATTTTCATTCCCGTGCATCAGCACCACCGGCGTCTGTGCCCGGAAAACGCGAACCGCTTCGTCTTTTGTCATGTCGGCTCTTCTCCTTCGTTTCCTGCACCATTTGCACAGTCAGCGCATTGGCTTCTTTGATTTTTCCGCCCAGACGGTTCATCCACCCAACAGCTTCCATCCCAAGGCCGATGTACTTCTTGGCGATTCCATCCCTGAGTTCGTCCGACGAAAGTCTGCTTTCTGCTGTCCCCACAAACTCGCAGCCCTGCCCATCCATGCTCCTGGCCTGGTCCTGTCCGCTTTGGGTCCTGGGGTTGATGATTTTGATTTCCCCGTCTGGCGTCCGCCACAGTTGATAGATCATGACATTTCCTCCATCTTCTCCTGCTTGCAGGCTTGGCGAACGGCCGTGATTTTCGCGTGTTCCCTGCGCCGGACGGCGATATTGATTGCTTGATGTGCCAATCTGTCCGTGGTTGCATCTTCTAGCTTTGTCTGCTCGATCATGCAGACAAGCGCATCCGCAATGGCCGCAATAATGTCGGTGCCTGTCCCACTTGCGGCGGTGATGGTCTTGCCGGTAGCGTCGGCGGCGTGTGTTGCTGTGATGTAGATTTTACATTCCCGCATCTTTTCCTCTCCTTCTGTGCCGGTCCGCTCCGGGGCAGTTGGCCCAGTGTGGCACGTTGCCTGCCACCGTATCCGGGTTTTTCTTGAACTCCCTGTACCGCTCGCCGGTGATGATATCTCCGTCATCCGTGATGAACGTCTCTTTCCCCTTGCCGGGGAGCACAGGGACTTTGACGGTCTCCACGGGCATCCATTTCCCGCTTCGTGTTTTCACCCAGGCAATGGACATCCCGCAGGATTTGCAGATGCTCATTTCCCCTCTTCCTCTCTGTATTCCAGCGTGTACCGCATCCGTCCGCACCAGGCACATTTCTCCTTCTTGCTCCGGCCTGGGCACAGGCGCAGCTTCTTGGCACCGGTGGCGGCACACTTTCCGCACAGGCGGATCGTTTTTTCTTCTGTCGAATCCATCTTGCTTTTGTCCCCTCACGTGGTATCATAATGATGAAGTTAATTTTCCTTGCCGTCGTCGGAGTTGGTCTCTCCGGCGGCGGTTTTTCTTGCGTATTCGGTCACGCCTGGTAGTGCTGTCTCCAGCCGTCTCCAGTCTGCGGCATATTCGCCATGTTCCCAGTGGCATACGCCCGACTTTGACATGTCGAGTTTTTCGGCCAGTTCTCGTTGGGTCATTCCCAGCGTTTTTCGATATTCTCCAATCGCTCGCTGGGCACGGCGCTGCTCTTCCCTCTGGCGGTCTGTGCCTGCCGTTTTTTTCCTTACGCCTTGTGGGCATCCCGGCTTTCGTTTCTTGTAATGGATATTGATTCCCTTTTTCCCCAGCGCATATATTGCGCTGGTCACTCTGACCGTGCTTACCCTAAGTTTTTCTGCAATTTGAGTCGATGTCATGCCGGACCAATCGCCGCTCTGCAACTGCTTTGTAATGGGGACGTGCCAATCGTCGTCCCCTGACTGGGCGGGTGGCTTTGGGTGGCCTCCCGGTTCCGCTGCTTTCGGTTCCTTGTGGGGAATCCGGTCCTTCGGTGGAACAATCGGTACGCTCTCACGGAACAGTGGGACGCCCCGGCGTTCGTATTGGACCACCGCAAACCGGCGGTGATCTGGGATGGAACTTACAACCCCCACCAGGTCTGTTGGCGCCGTCTCTTCCGGGCCGCAATTCAGCGCGTCTGGTTGAATGAATACGTGGTCTCCTACTTTGACGTTGTTCGGAAGTTGGTTAATCATTTGGTGTCCCCGGTTTCTTTCTCGCCGCCGGACATCTTCCGTGCAGTGCGGGTCGCCTCCGTCCACAGCGCTGCCGTCAGCAGCAACAGCGCCGCCGCCTGGTTTGTTGCGTGAACGGCTGCGAACACGCAGCCGAACCAGGCCGCCACGCCTCCCAGAATGACGAGGGCAGCGTATTTCAGGACTTGTTTACATTCCTGTCCCATGGTCGTTCCGCCTCCTTGTAACAATGGCCTCTAGCCACCATATGGCGGCCACCAGGCACAGCCCGATTCCGGGGTCTGTTCGCCCTAGCGCGGTCATGATGATACCGGCAACGGCGGCGACTACCCCCAGGAGGACGGCACATTCGCGAGCAGTTGTTCCAACCTTGGTGTCTTGCCGCTGTTCCTCCTCCAGGTCATAGATAGCCAGTCTGACTGCCATTCTGTCTTCTTTCGTGATGGTGTACGGCTTCTCGGCGTATCGCTCCCCATGGAGCATTACATCTTCTAGGCCGCGCAACTGTTTGACGGTTTCTTCTCTTGTCACTGTAATTCCTCCTTCCACGCCTGATACTCGTCCTCCAGGTTGGCGGCCTCGATCAGGCTGTACAAGGCGTGAAACGTGGCGTGAGTGGTCTTGCGCTTGATGTAGTCGTCGTAGCTCTCCGCAGGCTTGGCGTCCGCTTTGCGGAAAGCGTCCAGCGCCTCCTTTGTCTGTCGGAACAGGGCCAATTTCAGGTCGTTTTCCTTGTCCATCTGGTTTCTCCTCACGCCCGGCGGCGGCGATAAGTACATTCCTGCACCTCGTACCATCCCGCGTGTTTGAAAACGAAGTTTCCGCTCTCATCTCGGTTCCGCAGGTTCTCCGCCACGTAGACGGTGATGCCGACGGTGTTGGCCCGCGCCCAGAAGTCGGCCAGCATCTGGTGGGGCAGCACCACGCAGGCGGCGGCCACCTTGTGCAGGTAGTGGGTCAGTTCCGCCACGTCCCGGACAGTGTCCCCATGTTGGATGATGTCCAGGTTGTCGGTGGTCACGCGCATGATCCGGGCCATATCCGCCAACTGGTCAGGCGTCATGGCGTGGCGGCTGACCCAGAGGATTGTCTTTTTGTTCATTGTGTTTTCTCCTTTCTTTTTGTCTGTTGCCCCTTCATCCCGCTCGTGGTAGAATAGTTGCGAGGAAGTGGTGATACTGTATGGGCATTATGTGATCCTTCCGCCCTGTCCTTGCCCGCCAGGGCGTTTGTCGTTGTAGCTTTTTGCTATCATTTCCGCCGTCAAATCAATGAGGTTGCGGATTTCCTCCTGTAGCCCCGTGCACTGGCTTACCTTCGTTTCGTTTTCCGCTCGGAAAAGCAGATACATTTTCCCGCTCCCGTCACCCGGCAGGATATACCTGCTGTAGCACAGGACGCCATCGGTTGTGGTGCATGGAAGTTCTTCTGTCCATTCCGGGTCAATTCTACATAGCGTTTCTGCGGCCAGCGCCGATGCGCCTGTTCCATCGCCCATTTGGGCGATTTCCCGTAGCGTCTCTATGGCCTCCCGGCAGTTTTTTCCCACGGCTGTCACCTCCCCTTTTTGGTCGAACAGGTATTATGTGGTCTCCATATCCAGCAGGTAGTCGATTGTTTTCCCCGTCAACTTCCTGAGTTTTACCAGGACGGTGGATGGAATCGCTGCACCGCGGATATAACTAAGATAGGTTTTCATCGTAATATCCAGCTCTTTGCACATCTCACTCTTGGTCATCCCAAGCCTTGCGCGTTCCGCTTCTATGTTTTGTCTCGTGGGCGCCATGCCATCACCTCCAATCCCCAAACCGTGGACTGTCATTATAATAATCCACAGTTTGGGGATTGTCAATAGTTTTTTCCCCAAAATGGGGAAAAATTTATTGACCGTCTTTCCTCTGTGTGATAAGATAAATTTGAGAGGAGGCGTAGCTTATGTACGAGAACTTGAAAAAGTTGCGGGAATCCCTCAAGATGACACAAGCCGACTTTGGAAATTCTGTCGGAGTTGCAAAATCTACTTACAATAACTATGAAACCGGCATACGCGAACCCAAGTCGGATTTTTGGATTTCCGTTGCTTCAACCTATGGCGTTACCATTGATTACCTTATGGGTTTTAGTGATGATCCGCGTGACGGTGAAACAAAAAAAGCCTCGCCCAGACCGGACGAGGCAGACTTACTGAGGAATTACCAAAAATTGAACGAGGACGGAAAGGAATACATACGTCAACAAATGGCTATTGCCCTGCAAGTTTACGGTGGGGAATATGATAATGCTTCCGACCTGGAAGCAGCGAAATAAAAACGAAAGAGAGTGATTTATATGAAAAAGATGTTAGCTCTGTTGCTGGCGTTGTCAATGGCTCTTGCACTGGCCGCCTGTGGAGGTTCCGCCGGTGATTCTGCCTCTGGCGGTTCCACTTCCTCTGCCGCTGTCGCCGATGTTTCCGAGCAGCAGACCGTGGAGGATACGTCCGGCGTTGTGGAACAGGATACCGCTGGCAGTTCCGCCTCTATGGAAGGCGCAAGTGTGTCCGGCGATGTTGACCTGTCTACCCTCGGAATTGTTGGGGTGGACGTGAACGACTACGTTCCGGGTGAGAGCCTGGATGGTTTTTATGCCCACAGTTTGGATGATGACGTGCAGGACTGGGTTGAGCAATGTGAATCCTACATTTTCAGTGCTTTGGATGAAGATGAAGAAACCTTTCCTGGTTTTTTCTGCGTATCCGCTTCTAACGATTATATAGCCTGTTATATATGGTCTTCTGACCTTCCTGTTTCCACATACGCCTATCTTGCAATGCAGGGTGACGAGAACAGCGCCGACGTGTGGAGTTCATTCTGCGATTTAATGTGTGCGTTGAGTTCTGAGGCGGATACCTGGCTCGCGATGAAGGCCGACGACTATCATGCCATGATTCTGCTGGCGAATGATGCGGACACTTCAAGGACCCTTCTCGCCGCTTATAATGGTGAAATCGTCTACGATGTCACCACTTATGACGCCGAAGCCTAAAACTGGAGCAGAAAGAGAGCGATTTTGTGGAACCAGAGAAAAAGATACCACCAGTAGACCCATCAGATGATGTCCCGCCAGACGATACCCCACCGGAAAGCAGCATCGTTATTCTGGACGACCAGCCCCGGATGATCCGCTTCCTGGTGAAGCTGCCCCAGGGTGTTGTAGCCCTGATCCTTTCCGTTGCCCTGCTGCTCTCCTTTGGCGTTGGCTGCGGCGTGTCCAGCTATCGGGTTGGCTCTCGGCTCACTGAGGCCCGGAGCGCCGGGTATGAGGAGGGCGAGGCCGCCGGGTATGAGGTCGGATATGATGAGGGAGAGAGCGCCGGGTATAGCACAGGTTACGATGTTGGCGCTCTCGTCTCCTACGATACCGGATATGAGGAAGGCCAGTCTGCTGGGTACGATTCTGGTTATGAGGAAGGGTATAATGCCGGAACGTCCGATGGGTATGCCACTGGCTACGAGGAAGGGCAGACCGCCGGGTATACCTCCGGTTATGAGGAAGGATACAGCGCCGGAAAGACTGCGGCTGCTTCCTCCTCTACCAGCTCCTCCGGTTCTTCCGGTTCCAGCAGCTCCTCCAATACTTATACCTATTCCAGTTCTGTTGCCGACAGCACCACGGTCTATGTCAGCTACAGCGGTAACAAAATTCATCTTCGCTCAAATTGCAGTGGGATGAAGAACTATAAGACCATGACCTACACCGAGGCCAAAGCCTCCGGCGCGGATGAGTGCAAGAACTGTTTTAGATGAAAAACCTCCCCAGCGCCGCCACGCCGGGGAGGAAAGAAAGGGTAGTAAATTGATGGGAGTTACTACCCTTTTATTGTACCACAGGTTGCAGGAAAAGGAAAGACCTATGACGAAAAATAATGTAACTTTTGAGCCGGAAATGCAAAGCGCCGTTATTTACGCCCGGTATTCCTCCCACGCCCAGCGGGACTGCTCCATCGAGCAGCAGGTGGCGGAGTGTGAGGACTACGCCAGAAGAAACAATCTCCGGGTCGTCAAGGTCTATGCAGACCGGCACCTGACCGGCACCACCGACAAGCGCCCGGAGTTCCAGAAGATGCTCCGGGATTCCGCTCGTACCTCCTGGCAGTATGTGATTTGCTGGAAGATTGACCGGTTCGCCCGGAACCGCTACGACAGCGCCACATACAAATATCGCCTGAAAAAGAACGGCGTCAAGGTCCTCTATGCCAAGGAGTCCATCCCCGACGGCCCGGAAGGTATCCTGCTGGAGGCGGTGTTGGAAGGCAGCGCGGAGTATTACAGCGCCAACCTCTCGCAAAACATCAGGCGTGGGATGCTCTACAACGCCCAAGAGTGCAAAATCAACAACGGGGCGATTCCCTTCGGTTACTGCAAGGGGGAGGACGGGCGGTTTGCCGTCAACGAACCGGAGGCTGAGATCGTCCGGGAGATTTTTCAGTCTGTGGCCAACAGCGTCCCTTTTGTGGATATTGCAAACAACCTGAACGGCAGGGGCGTCAAAACCAAGCGCGGCGGCAGGTGGAACAAGAACAGTTTTCACAGGATTCTTCACAACGAGAATTACATCGGTGTCTATCATTACGCTGATGTCCGTATCGAGAACGGCGTCCCCGCCATTGTGGATGTCGCCCTCTTTGAGCAGGTGAACAAAATCCTGAAAAAGAAAAAGGCCGTCCGAGGACGGCATCAGAAGAACGGCGACTATTTGCTCACCGGAAAACTGAAATGCGCCCACTGTGGCAGCTTCATGGTCGGTATGTCCGGCGTGGGGAAGTGTGGGGAGAAGTATTACTACTACGCCTGCCAGGGCAAGCGTACCGGCCACATCTGCCAGAAAAAGAACGTCCGCCGGGAATGGATAGAGCGTTTCGTGGTGCAAGCCACCCTTGACTATGTCTTACAGCCAAAGGCCGTCGAATGGATTGCCGACTGTGTTATGGCCTATCAGGAGAAGGAAGCCTCCAGTGCCAGTCTTGCCCTCCTCCGGCAGCAGAAGGCCGAGAACGAAAAGGCCCTTGCCAATGTGATGAAGGCCATAGAAGCTGGAATCATTACCGCCACCACCAAGCGCCGCCTCACCGAGCTGGAGGCCGAGGGTGCAGAACTGGACCGCAGCATAAAAGTGGAGGAGGCCAGCCACGTTCACCTGGAACGAGAGCAGGTCATCTACTTCCTTGAGCGTTTCCAGAACGGCAGTCTGGAAAGCCAGGAGTTCCGCCGAAAGGTGATTGATACCTTTGTCTCTGTAATTTACCTGTCTGACGACCACCTCAAGATCGGATTCAACTATTCCGGCAAAAACAGCGAGGTTGACGCCTCGCTGGTGCTGGATGCAGAATCCATAGCAGGGCCGGAGAGTTCGTATAGCTTCTCCCAAAGTCCACCACAAGAAACGCCTACGATTGTTCAAATCGTGGGCGTTTTTGTTTTGATTGTGCTGCTATAAGGCTCAGATAACAAAGAGATGGGGCAGGAAATTTTGCTTTACCCCACTTTTTACCCCTCTGGGGCAGCATTACAGGTTTCGCTGTACAGTACTGCCTCAGAGGGGTGTCCTATTTTTGGTCTGCTCTGTCTCTCTTGCGTCGGCTCACTTCTGTGCCTGTTTCTTCCCGCCGCGGCGCTGATAGTCCTCGTCGATGTCCTTACTCCAATCGGCGGCGACAGGGCGGCTGGCGCGCACATCGCTGATGACCTTGGAAGAGGTCTCAAAAATCCGGAGGATGCACTCGTAGGGATCGTCGGGATTGTCCGGGTCGGGGTCGTTGTTGTAGTTGGCGGCCCGGTTCGGGGCGATGCCGATGCGCCCGGCGGTCTCCACCGCGTCGATGTTGGCGCCCAGAAACAGGAACTCCCAGCCGTACCGGGCCTTCTGGCGCTGGATCATCCCCTTGACCTGATCGGAGGTGTAGCGGCGGCTGGCGTTCTCCATGCCGTCGGTGGTGATGATGAACAGGGTGTGCTCCGGCACGTCCTCGGGCCGGGCGTACTTGTGGATGTTGCCGATGTGGTGGATAGCCCTGCCGATGGCGTCCAGCAACGCCGTGCAGCCCCGGACAATGTAATCCCGGTCGGTCATGGGTTGGATGTCCGCCAGAGCCACCCGGTCATGGAGCACCTGACTGACGTTGTCAAAGAGGACCGTGGAGACGTAGCACACGCCGTCCTCCTTCTTCTGCTTTTCGATGAGGCTGTTGAAGCCGCCGATGGTGTCCGCTTCCCGCCCGCACATGGAGCCGCTGCGGTCCAAAATGAAAACCAGTTCTGTGATGTTGTTCTTCATAGCCGTTACCTCCTGTATTTTTATGGCGTTTGTTCTTTACACCCATAGAATACAGGATTTTTGCCGCCGGATGGTCGCTTGCAAAGCGACAAATCAGTGGCTGCCCAGCAAGGTCTGGTCGAAGGCGAACAGCGTCTCGTTGATTTCAAAGATATTGTAGTTGCCAGACTGGATAAAATACTCAATGATGATGTCAAACTTGCTGCTGTGGGACAGCGCATACCCCGCCTTGCGCAGAAACTCGTTGGTCTCCGCCCAGTTCAGCTCCAGCGCCACGGCGAAGGCCACGGCGGTGGGCTTGCTGGGCTTGTACTGGGGATTGCTGCGGATTTTGGAGAACAGCTTCCGGTCCACGTTGGCTTTTTTGTAGCACTGGGCGTCGGTCATGCCCTTTGCGTCGATTTGCCGCAGCAGCGACTGGGAAAAGCTCTCATCCATCTGCTTCAGCATGTCATCCAAATCCGGCGCGGCCCCCACAGAATCGGGGGCAGGGGCCGTCTGCGGCGTGGGAGCGGCTGGTTCTTCTCTTCGCGTGAAAATGCGGAGGATGGAGGAATACAGGTCTTCGTCCTCCTGCGTGGGAGTGGGTTCTTTCTTCTCTGGGAAAACGCCGTGGCGAATGGAATAACAGGGAGGCGGTTCCTCCTGGGCGCGGCGGCTGGCGTCCTCCTCCTGCACATAGCGTTCCTCGATGAACTCGGTCACGTCATGCAGGAGGTGCCTGCTGAGCTGGAAGCTCTGGCGGTCATAGACCACCAGGTAGACCAGCATATCGTGGTTCAGCACGAACCAACTGATTTCGCCCACGGCGATTTGCAGCGCCTGGTCCTTGGGGTAGCCGTAGATTCCGGCGGAGATCAGCGGGAAGGCCACCGATTCGAAGCCCTCCTCCGCCGCCAGCGCCAGGGAATTGCGGTAACAACTGCGCAGCAGCCCCTCTTCACCGCGCTGTCCGTCCTGGTAGACGGGGCCGACGGTGTGGATGATGTATTTGGCGGGGAGCCGGTAGCCCTTTGTCAGCTTGGCCTGGCCGGTCTCACAGCCACCCAGGGTCCGGCACTCCTCCAGCAGCTCCGGTCCCGCTGCCCGGTGGATGGCCCCGTCTACGCCGCCGCCTCCCAGCAGCGAGCGCTTGGCCGCGTTGACGATGGCGTCCACCCGCATGGTGGTGATGTCGTTTCGGACGATTTGCAGAGGCATGGTGGTTCCTCCTTTGGGTTCTTTTTCTAATTTTACCATCAGGAGGAAAAAAGCGCAAGGGCGGGGTTTTGGAGCTGTTAGCCATTAGCCGTTAGCTGTTAGTTGGGTACTGCCAGCATTTGCGTCTGTCCCTTTAAAGCCGTCAAAAACAATGATTCCAGCGAAACCCCTCCACCATGCTTCGCATGGTCCCCTCCGCCGTCAAGCGGCACTTCCGAAGCTGCGCTTCTCCCTGCCCTTTGCGACTCGCATGGCCTAAAGGCCATAGCTCCCTGCATTTGCGCTAAAGAGGAATTGGCCATTCGGCCAGCGCTTCACAGGGGCGGCAAGAGGGGTGGTCAGTTGCATGAGGACATCGCTTTTGTAAAAAAGTGTACTATGCGGGGCAAAGATGCTGACTAGACGGCAAGCATTATCCTAAACTAACAGCTAGGAGCTAACAACTATAGGCTAAACACCAGCCACGCCAGCCCCACGGCGCAGGCCCCCAGGGTGAACCACACCCACCAGGGCAGCCGGGCTGACGGCTCCCGCCGCCGTTTGGGGTCGCTGGTCCGGCGGAGGTAGCCCGCCGCCGCTTGTCGAGCCTCGTTGACCACCTGTTCCGCCGTGACGCCCTCCGTGTGGAGGGCGTCCTCTTTCATCAAAAAAATCGCCTGCTCAAAAAAACGCGGGTCGGGGGAGCGCACCACAATGACCCGGCGGGAAATCCCTTTTACCATAGGAAAGCCCTCTTTCTGTGCTGAGATAGTACCAGTATGTCCGCCGCTGGCAGATTTATGCACCGCTGGCAAAAGAAACCGTCATGTCCGATTGGAAAAGCGCACCGCCACCACCGTCCGGTCATCCTCCCGGCCCGCGCCGGGACTGGCGAGGACGGCCTGGGCCAGCTCGCGGGGGCTTTCCCCCCGGTACTGGACGATCATGGACCGCAGCCAGTCGTCTTCTTCGCCATCGGTGACGCCGTCCGTCACCAGCAGCAGGAGATCCCCCGCCGCCAGCCGGAACTGGCTCACGTCCGGGGCGCTCTCCCGGTCCGTTTCCAACCCGGCGGGCAGGGCGGAGCCGGTGAGACGAATGAGGGAACCGCCCTTCCGCAGGTAGGCGGGCGCGCCGCCCAGCTTGTACAGGGCGGCGCTGCCGTTGAACAGGTCCACTTGCAGCAGATCCACCGTGGTAAAGCCGCCGTTGACCTCTCCCCGGAGGCTCAGCGCCCCGGTCAGGGTGGTCAGGGCGGCGGCAGGCTCCACCCCGGCGTGGAGGAAGTCCTTCAGCAGCGTCATCAGCAGCTTGCTCTCTTTGGCGGCTCTGGCTCCGCTGCCCATGCCGTCGCAGAGCACCACCCACAGCACCCCGTCCTCGTCCCGGAACCACAGACCGTTGTCGCCGTTGGGCTGACCTGCCTCCTTCTCTTTGGCGGCGGCGGCCACCGTCGCCGCCAGCGGCGGAGACTGGCGAAACACCAGCCGTTGTCCCTGCCGCACCCGGTACACGTCGGCGGGTTCCATCCGCACCCCCAGTGCCTGGGAGAGCAGCTCGCCCCCCTGGTCGCTGCACAGCGGGGCCAGCCGCTTGCCCCACACCTCCAGCGTCCGCCGTCCCCGGCGGTCCAGCCGCAGGTCACATCGGGCCTCCAGTCCCAACTGGGCCACGGCCCGCTCCGCCGCAGCGGAGCCGGAGGGGTCCCGTTCCGGTTCCTCCCCCACCTGATTGGCGGCGGCGGAGAGCAGCGCGGAGAGCTGGGCATACTGGCGGCACACCGCCAGGCGGTTGTTTTTCAGCCGGGCGCGGTACTGCTGCCGGTTGAAGTACCGATACAATTCCTCGTTGGACACCCGCAAAAAGTCCTCCATCCGCATACACCGGCTGCGGAAGGGGCCAGGGAAGTCCTCCATCACAGCGTTTCCCCGGTCCAGCATGGCGCTGAGGGCCTGGGTCAGCGCCTGACAGGTGGTGGTGTGGTGCCTCCGCCAGCAGACCGGGTGGTGGGAGCAGCGGGCGCAGACCCGTTCCGCTACCCGGTCAAAGATGACGGCACTGTTCTCCGGCGGCTCCCCCCGGAGGACGCTCTCGTGGATATGCTCGTAGAGGGTGCGAAAGGCGGTGGCCTGTTCCTCCAGTCGAAACTGGGTGTGGGCCAGACTGGGAGGCGCGGCAGCTTCCACAGGCACAGAGGGCGCGTGTACGGGCGGGCAGGTGCATCGATCCACCCGGCGCAGAAGCTGCTCAGGCAGGATGGAGTAGAGGACGGCAGCCAGCATCAGCGCCGCCGCCAGTTCCATCCCGCCCTGGACCCAGGCTGTCGCCAGCAGGCCGCAGGCGGTGAAGAGCAGCACCGTCCCCAGCCGCTTCTGTTTGACCAGCGGGCCGCCGGTCAGCGCTCCGGAGAAGGCCAGCACCGCCCCTAGCAGGGGTGTTCCCCCTTCGGTCAGCCCCACCGCCAAGCCCACGGCCCCACCGGTGGCGGCGGCGGCTCCGGCCCCCGCACGGCTGGCCAGCAGCACCGCCAGCGCCGCCCCGGCGTTCCCGGCCAGGGGGCTGAGCCGGGCCAGACATACGGCCAGCGCCGCCGTCAGGAACAGCAGACTGCCCCGGTCCGGCGGGGCGTCCTCCCCCAACCCCCGGAAGAACAGACAAGAAATGCCCACCATCACCAGCTCCGAGGCGAAGTTGAGGATGGCCACCTGGCTCCACCCCGCGCCGGAGAGGTAGACAAAGCCGGTGATCCCGGCGATGACGGCGCTGCACACCGCCATAAACCAGCGGCTTTTGTAGAGAGGCCGGTCAAAGAAGGCGAACTCCACCGCGTAAATCAGAATTGCGGCGGCGATGTAGCGCAGCGCTCCGCTGGAACCCATTCCCAGCAGGCAGCCGACCAGTCCGCCCAGCAGGGCGGCGGCCCCCTCCAGCCCGGAGCCGGAGGCGGCGATGTACCCCAGCGCGAAGGGGGCGTGTTCCCCCAGCACAAAGCCCTGGCTGAGCACAGCGGCCAGCAGAAAGCGCCGCAGGCAGGCTTTTACGGCGTTCCAGGGGAGGTTCAGGCGGGAAGCCAGGCGCTTGACGCGCCGGAGCGGTTCTTTTGTGGGCATGGTGCAGCAGTCCTTTCGGGAAGTATGGCGTTTGTCCCCAGTATAACGGGAAAAAAGGACAAAGCCCGTCGGGAAATGGCGCAGGGATTCCCCAAAGGCTCAAAAAAGGGGCTGCGCCAGCGGCGCAGCCCCGGAAAAGGTGTTGTTGCTTTTTAGGTCGATGCAGAGAACTTACTCAGCGGTCTTGGTGGCGTACATAAAGTACTTGTTGCCGGTGACAGTGGCCAGCACGCCGGAGACGTTGCTCTTCATCATGTAAGAGTCGTTGTAGTAGTAGATGGGCAGGACGCACCAAGTAGACATCAGCATGTCTTCGGCCTCACGCATCAGGGTGACACGCTCGGCGGTGTCGGCGGTGTTGCGGATCTGGGTGATGAGGTCATCATAGACGCTCCAATCCAACTCCGCGCTGTCGTCGCGGCCAAACTGGCAGTCATTGTTGCCGGAATTGGTGGTCCACATCTCCAGCATGTTGATGGGGTCGTTGTAGTCCATGACCCAGGCGCCGCGGGCCACGCCGTAGTCGCCGGCCTTACGGGTCTCCAGGAAGACGTTCCACTCCTGCTGGTCGATGGTCATATTGATGCCGACAGAGGCGAAGTCCGCCTGCATGGCCTCAGCGATGGTGACGTTGCTGCCGGAGGGGTTGGTCAGGTAGGTGAAGGAAACGTCGGTGGTCAACATTCCGCTCTCGTCGAACTCAAAGCCGATGGACTCCAGCAGAGCCTTGGCCTCTTCCACGTTGGCATCGTAATCATCCACAGAGTAATACGACACGCCGTCCTCAAAGAGGCCACCGTTGCTGTCGGAGGTGGCAGCAGGGATGAAGGTGGTAGCCAGCTCCTGGCCGGTCTGGGTGATGTTATCCACAATGTAAGCGCGGTCGATCAGCAGGCAGAGGGCCTGACGGAAGGTGGCGGCATCGGTTTCACTGAGGCCCAGCTCGTCCCACAGGTCGGAGTTGTAGTTCAGGGTGACATAGTAGGTGCCCAGCTCGTCGATGATGTACAGCTCAGGGTCTTCGGCGGCCATCAGCACGCCCAGCTCGTCGGTGGGGATGGTGTCGATGAAGTCCAGGTCGCCGGACTGATAGGCGGCGTAGATAGCGGTGTCGTCGCTGGACAGCATGAAGTTCAGGGTCTCGATCTCAACGCTGTCAGCGTCACGATAGTACTCGTTCTTCACATAGGTCATGTCGGAGTCGTGGTTCCAGCTCTGGAGGACATAAGCGCCGTTGCAGACGAAGGAATCACCGGCGTCCAGGGCCCAGCCACCGGGGGTGGTGCCGTCGGGGTTGTTGGCCTCCACGGTCTCCTCATAGACGGGGAAGAACACAGGGAAGGCGCACAGATCCAGGAAGTAGGGGCAGGGAGCGGACAGAGTGACGGTCAAAGTGGTGCCGTCCTCGCTGGCGACCACAGAGCTGTCACCCAGGCCGATGAAGTTGCCGTCCTCGTCGTACTGGCAGTCAGCCAGGATCTCGAAGAGGTAGCTGTAGTCGGCAGCGGTCTCCACGTCGGCGGCGCGGCGCCAGGAGTACTCGAAGTCGGAGGCGTCCAAATCCTCGCCGTTGGACCACTTCAGGCCCTCACGCATGGTGAAGGTGTAGGTCAGGCCGTCCTCAGAGGCTTCATAGCTCTCGGCGCAGCCTTCTACCAGGTTGCCGTCGGCGTCGTAGGTCAGCAGGCCCTCGAAGGAGTTGACCGCCAGGCAAGCGCCGTCTACGGAGCTGTTCAGGGCGGGGTCCAGATAGGCCGGCTCGGAGGCCAGGTTGATGTTCAGAGTGGTGGTGTCACTGTTGGTGGCGCTGTCGCTGGCGGTGGTCTCATCGGCGGCGGCGCTGGAGTCACCGGAGCTGGTGGTGGTGCTGGAGCTGCTGCTTCCGCCGCAGGCGGCCAGGGACAGCACCATAGCCAGGGCCAGTACCAAAGCTAGTACTTTCTTCATGTTTTTCCTCCTAAATGATTGGTTTGTGGAGGGCGCACCGGTGGGGCGCGTCCCCCTAAACAGCGGCGCGGAGCACCGCCCTTCCAAAAGCGGGTGGGAGACCGTCAGGCTGTCTCCCACGCCGCTTCGGTTGGCTCATTATTATACACCCGAACGCATCAAAATACAATGTTTTTTCGGGCGGTGGGGCGCTGGGACAGGGATTTACTTGTTCCAGCAGGCGACCTGGTGGCCGTCGCCCCGGTCGGTCAGCTCCGGCATGGCCTGGGCACACTGCTCGGTGGCGTAGCGGCAGCGGGTGCGGAAGGGGCAGCCGGTGGGCATGTTCAGCGGCGAGGGCACGTCGCCCTCCAGCATGATGCGCTTGCTCTTCCGGGCCGTGTTGGGGTCGGGGATGGGCACAGCGGACAGCAGGGACTGGGTGTAGGGGTGGATGGGGTTGTTCATCAGCTCATCGGACTCGGCCAGCTCCATCATGTGTCCCAGGTACATAACGGCGATGCGGTCGGAGATGTGCTGTACCACCAGCAGGTCGTGGGCGATGAACAGATAGGCCATGCCCCGCTCCGCCTGCAAGTCCTCGAACATGTTGACCACCTGGGCCTGAATGGACACGTCCAGCGCGGAGACCGGCTCATCGCAGACGATGAACTTGGGGTCCACCGCCAGGGCGCGGGCGATGCCGATACGCTGGCGCTGGCCGCCGGAGAACTCGTGGGCGTAGCGCATGGCGTGCTCGGCGTTCAGGCCGACGGTCTCCATCAGGGCCAGCACCTTTTCCCGGCGCTCTTCCTTGGTCTTGTAGAGCTTGTGGACATCCAGCGGCTCACCGATGATGTCCTCCACGGTCATACGGGGGTTCAGGGAGGAATAGGGGTCCTGGAACACCATCTGCATCTCCTTGCGCAGAGCGTGGATGTTCTGGTCGGTGACTTCCTCCCCCTCGAACTTGACGGTGCCGGAGGTGGGCTTGTACAGCCGCAGCAGGGTGCGGCCCACGGTGGTCTTGCCGCAGCCGGACTCTCCCACCAGGCCCAAGGTCTCACCGGGCTTGATGTTGAAGGAGACGTCGTCCACAGCCTTCAGGGGAATGGTTTTAAAGCCGTTGCGAACGGGGAAATACTGCTTCAGGTGGCTTACCTCTACCAAATATTCGCTCATTGCGCACTCCCCTCCTCATACATTTTTTTCACATTCAGCCAGCAGGAGGCCCTGTGGGTCTCGCCCACCTGGATCTCCTCCGGCACTTCGGTCAGGCAGACCTTCATGGCGTCGTCGCACCGGGGGCAGAAAGCGCAGCCCGCGGGCATGTTCAGCATGTTGATGGGGGTGCCGCCGATGGGGATCAGCCGCTCCCCGTTGTTCTCGGTGGTGGGGATGGAGCGCAGCAGGCCCCGGGTGTAGGAGTGGGCGGGGGCATAGAAGATGTCGTCCGCGGTGCCCCGCTCACAGACCCGGCCACCGTACATGACGATGATCTCGTCGCACATGGAGGCAATGACGCCCAGGTCGTGGGTGACGATGATGATGGCCATGCCCAGTTGCTTTTGCAGATCCTGCATCAGCTCCAGGATCTGGGCCTGAATGGTCACGTCCAGAGCGGTGGTCGGCTCGTCGGCGATGAGGATGTCCGGCTCACAGGCCAGGGCCATGGCGATCATCACACGCTGGCGCATACCGCCGGACAGCTCGTAGGGGTACTGCTTGACCCGCTTTTCCGGCTCGTTGACGCCCACCAGAGTGAGCATTTCCACGGCACGGGCCTTGGCCTCGGCCTTGTTCCGGTCCGTGTGCAGCAGCACGGCCTCCTCCAACTGATTGCCGATGGTGAACACCGGGTTCAGGGAGGTCATGGGGTCCTGGAAGATGATGGAGCAGCACTTGCCCCGGAACCCGGCCATCTGCTTGTTGTTCCATTTGGTGATGTCCTCGCCCTTGTAGAGGACCTTACCGCTCTCGATGTTGCCGTTTTCCGCCAAAATCTGCATGATGGAATAGGCGGTGACGGACTTGCCGGAGCCGGATTCACCCACGATGCCCAGGGTCTTGCCCGGCTCCAGGGCGAAGGAGACGCCGTTGACAGCCTGGACCTTGCCCTTGTCGGTGTGGAAACTGGTGTGCAGGTCCTGCACATCCAAAATGTACTTGTAATCAGCCATTCTCGTTCACCTCATCTCTGCAGCTTCGGGTCGAAGGCGTCCCGCAGACCGTCGCCCAGCAGGTTCAGAGCCAGCACGATCAGGCAGATGGTGACGGCCGGGAAGATCAGCTTCAGCGGATAGCTCTGCAAGCCGCTCCGGGCGTCGTTGGCCAGGGAACCCAGGGAGGGCATGGGGGCGGAAACGCCCAGGCCCAGGAAGGACAGGTAGCTCTCGGTAAAGATCGCGGAAGGGATCTGGAGGGCGGTGGTGATGATGATGACGGACAGGCAGTTGGGCAGGATGTGCCGACTAATGATACGGCCAGTGGAGGTGCCAATGCACTGAGCCGCCAGCACGTATTCATTCTGCTTGATGGTCAAAATCTGACCGCGGATGAGCCGGGCCATGGATACCCAGTACAACAGTCCGTAGACGATGAACAGGGAAATCATGTTGGTTCCCAGCTTGGCCAGGATGGTTCCCTTGATGACACCACCCAGGGTCTCGTTCAGCACCACGGACAGCAGGATGATGATCAGCATATCAGGCAGGGAGTAGATGATGTCCACGATACGCATCATGATCATGTCCACCATGCCGCCCAGGTAGCCGGCGATGGAACCATAAACCATGCCGATGAGCAGGACCATCAGGGAGGCGAACAGGCCCACGCACAGGGAGACGCGGGTGCCGTAGACCACGCGGATGAAGTAGTCACGGCCCAGGGAGTCGGTGCCGAAGATGTGGGGGAATACGCTCTCACCGGCGGCGATGGACGCCTGCTCGCTGGTGCTGTACTGGAAGGGACCCAGGTTGCTGGCGCCCTTGACGATCTCGGCGTAGCCATAGGGAACGATCATGGGGGCGAAGATGATGATAAGGATAATCAGGATCAGCACCACGATAGCGCCCATCGCCAGAGGGTTCTTCCGCAGGCGGCGCATACCGTCCTTGAAGAAGGTGGTGGACTCGCCCATCACGTCCTGCTGACGCTTCTCCTCGTCGGTGGCGGGGGCAAACTTGGACAGATCCACCTGGGCAGAGAGAGGAGATTTCTTAAAATTTTCAGCCATAATTGAGATTCCTCCTTACTCCAGCTTGATACGGGGATCGACCAGCTTGTAAACAATGTCGGTGATCAGGTTGGCGACGACCATGATGACGGCCAGGAAGATGGTGGTGGCCATGATCAGCGTATAGTCCCGGTTGGTGATGCCAGTGACGAACTTGCTGCCCAGGCCGCCGATGGTGAAGATGCTCTCCACCACCATGGAACCGGTCAAAATCGAGGCGATCATGGGGCCGACGTAGGTGATGACGGGGATCAGGGCGTTGCGCAGGCCGTGCTTAAAGATGACCTTGAGCTGTGGCACGCCTTTGGCCCGTGCGGTGCGGATGTAGTCCTGGCTCAGGGCATCCAGCATGGAGGTCTTGGTCAGACGGGTGATGTAGGCCATGGGATAACAGGCCAGGGAAATGACGGGTAGGATGATGTTGTTGCTGCCGGCACTCCAGACGGGGACCCACCCCAGCTTCATACAGAACACATACAGCAACAAGGTTGCCAGCACAAAGGACGGCATGGCCGTCACCAGTGTGGTGAAAAAGACGATGAGGCGGTCAGGGACGCGGTTCCTCATCAGTGCGGCGACAGACCCCAGCACCAGACCCAGCACGATAGCCAGGGCAGCGGCGGCCAGGCCCAGCTTGGCGGAAATGGGGAAGCTCTCCCCGATGATGTCGCTGATGTTCCGCCCGGTTTTCAGGCTCACGCCCAGGTCACCTTGCAGCAGGTTCTTCATGTAGAGGCCATACTGCACGATCACTGGCTTGTCCAGGTTGTACCTTGCCTCCAGCGCGGCTTTGGTGGCCTCGCTGGTGGCTTTTTCGCTGTTGAACGGTCCGCCAGGGATGGCGTTCATGGCGAAGAAGGTGATCAGGCTGATGACAAAGATGGTCAGGATCGCCAGCAAGACGCGCTTTACGACATACTTGCCCAAAACATTCACTCTCCTTTTTTCGTTTTTGGGGTTTCTCTCTGTTATACATACGGAATAAAAAAACAGCAAACCCCACCCGCGATTCGTTTCACAGCACAGCATTGAGTTGCTTTTTGCCGCCGTTGGCGAATTGCGATTCAAGCAACGCCGCAAAATGGATATGCGGCGCAGCCCTGAGATTTGCCGTATCTACTGTATGTACAAACACTACCGTAATTATAAGCGGAAACTATTGGTTTGTCAATCAATTATGAAGGCTTTTTTGGGATTTTTGCAATTCCACTTGGATAGAATTGCATTTTGAAATGAAAAAATGGAATTGATTCCCCACATCTGGACTGTTTTGAGACGGCGTTCCTTCATACTGACCTGTCAGGCGCACGGATTCGTCAGAACAGCCCCACCACCAGCATCACCAGGGGCAGCGTGACGATGCAGCAGACGGTGGTCAGCAGCACCGCTCCGGCGGCGTAGTCCCCCTCGGAGCCGTTGTTCCGGGCCATCATCGCCACCGATGCCATGGTAGGCGTCCCGGCGATCATGGTCATGTAGAGGGTGATGCCCTCGTCTACCCCGGCGGTGTGCAGGACCAGGAACATCAGCAGGGGGGTCAGCAGCATTTTGACCACGGGGATCAGGTAAAACTCCCGTGTGGTCAGGGCCTGCTTCAGGTCCAGTCCCGCCGCCAGTCCGCCGATGTAGACCATCGCCAGGGGCGAGGTGACGCCGCCCACGGTGGAGAGGGCGCTTTGCAGCAGGTCGGGCAGGTGCAGCCCCGCCAGCAGCATGACCACGGCGATGCAAATGGCCACGATGCAGGGGTTGACCACCTTTTTCAGGTTGGCGCTCCACCGGCTGTCCTTGAGCTTTTCCTCCGGCAGGCAGAGGTAATACCCCAGGCTCCAGCAGGCAGTCTGGTCCACCAGCGTGAACACGGCGCTGTACAGCGTCCCCATCTGGGGGAACAGGGCCACCGCCAGAGGGATGCCCATAAAGCCGTTGTTGCCCAGGGTGCCGCAGGCGCAGAACACCCGCTTTTTGTTGCCTTCCAGACGGCAGAGCTTGGCCGCCAGCCACGCCAGAGCGTAGAGCAGCGCCACCAGCAGGATACCCAGAGGAATGATGATGAGGGTATCCAGCAGTTGCTGGCGGGTGGCCCCCTCCAGGATGTTGGTCAGCAGCATCAGCGGCATGGTGATGTTGATGACCAGCGAGGCAATGGCCCCCAGGCCTTGGCTGTCCAGCACGTGGAGCTTGACGGCCAGCACGCCAATGGCGGCCATAATGGTGAAGGTGATGAGCTGTTTGAGGATGATCGCTGCCATTTACTATTCTCTCTTTTCCTATAAAGATGGGGCGGGGCCAAAAGACCCCGCCCCCGTTTTCTGCCGTTGAAAAAGTCTGTGACCGGTCAAATCTCCTTCATTTTGGTAGCAATGGCGTGGATGACGAAGGGGATGAACACGGTGATGAGGGCGGCATAGCCCAGATAGGCGTAGCCCTGCTTGACCACGGCCATCAGGCCGAACTGGGCGATGCCCCAGGCGATGGCCACGAAAATGGCGGTGGCAACCGCCATGCGGACCATGTGGCCCTTCTGACGGGAGGCTTCGTCGGGCTTGCGGCGCTCGATGGCGTTGACGCACCGAGTCACGATGCCGGAAATCATGTTCACGCCGGTGGAGATGGAGCCGAGGATGATGAGCACGGAGATGATGGGGGTCAGGACCGCCGCGCCCACGCCGTTCTGCACCAGCACCAGCATGGGGACGGAGGCTTCCGCCATGTCCGCCACGTACATAACAGCCAGCATACCCACGATGGACAGCTCCATGGAGAAGAAGTTCACCACGAACATGCCCACGGCGGCCCGGTTGATTTGCTTTACGTCGGTGACCGGCTCCATGTGCTGATACATAACGGAGACGGAGGCAAGCTGGAACAGGAAGTACAGGAAAGCCATCCACAGGGCGGGGGCGAACGCGCCGGTCTCGGTGGAACCGGCTACCATCTGGCCGGAGAGCATATTGCCGATGGCGGCAGAGATGGAGGACCACTGGGCGATGATGTTGGGCACCAGAACGGCCACCAGGCCGATGATGATGAGGACGGACAGGGTGGAGGCGGCGGCGCGGACCACGCCGCTGCCGTACATGGCGATGAAGAAGATGAACGCCGCCACGATGAGGGTACACAGCCAATAGGGGATGTTGGTCAAAGTGTTCAGGGTGGAGCCGCCGGTGGCAAAGGCCGCGGCGGAGGCGGTGCCGATCATGATGAGGTAGCAGATCTCAAACGCGTTGGACATCACCGGGCGGGTCTTGCCGTAGATGCTGTCGGAGAAGGAGCGGTAGTCGTAGGTCTGGTGCTTGTAAGCGTAGCGCATCCCGTACCAGAAAAACAGCGCGTACAGCCCCTGACTCAGCACCGGCAGGATGAGGCACCAGATGCCGTAGTTGATGAAGTATTGCTTGATTTGCGCGCCGGAGGCGAAGCCGCCGCCGAACTGGGTGGTGAAGGCGACAAAGGCAATGCCCATTGCCAGGGGCATTTTGCTCTTGTCTACCAGCAGAGATTTTTTACTCATAGTAGATTCCTCTCTCTCCTATCCTTTTTGTATTCTTATTTTCCCCCAACGAGGGGGAAAGGACAGACGTTCACTCGTTGAACTCGATGATCTTGCCGGGGTTCAAAATCAGGTTCTCGTCGAAGGCCAGCTTGACGGCCTTGTAGAGCTTGATCATCCGGGGACCGACGAACTCCTTCAAATACTCCAACCGACCATTGCCGATGCCGTGTTCGCCGGAGAGCTGACCGCCCAGCTCCTTGGACAGGGCGTACAGCTCCACCAGGCAGGCGTGGGTGGCGGATTCCCACTCCTCGTCGGACATCTCCGGGCCACGGAGCAGCTCGGTGTGGATGTTGCCGTCGCCGCAGTGACCGCATGGCTCCACCCGGATGCCGTGGGACAGGGCGATGCGCTTGGCGTCCTTGACGTACTGGGCGATTTTGGAACGAGGCACCACCACGTCGCACTCCTCCTGAGAGACGGAGTCGGCCTTCATGCCCTCCAGGATGCCGCCGCGGACCTCCCACACGGAAGCGGCCCGCTCCGGAGTGTTGGCGATGGCGCAGTCAATGGCTCCATTGGCCAGGGCGGCTTCCGCCGCCGCCTCCACCGCCGCGTCCAGCTCGCTCTGGCTGGAGGCGTCGTACATGACGATGAGCACCGCCTCGCCCTCCTTGACGGGCAGTGGCTTGTTCAGGTTGCGCTCCACAATGTCGATGAGTTCCCGCTCCAAAAACTCAATGGCGGTGGGCACGAAGGGCAGCTCCAGCACCTTGGGCACCATGTCGGCGCACTCCTCCAGGCTGTGGAAGGGCATGACCAGGGTGCAGGTGCAGTTGGGGGCGGGGAGCAGCTTCAAGGTCACTTCCGTGAGGATGCACAAGGTCCCCTCGGAGCCGATGACCAGGTCTTTGATGTCGTAACCGGTGGTGTTCTTCACCACGTTGGAGGAGAACCGCTCGATGGAGCCGTCGGGCAGCACCGCCTCGATGCAGCGGACAAAGTCGCGGGTCAGGCCGTAGCGGACGGCCTTCATGCCGCCGGCGTTGGTGATGACGTTGCCGCCGATGGTGGCGGTTTTCTCTCCGGGGTCGGGGGGATAGAACAGCCCCTCTGCGGAGGCGGCAGCCTGCACGTCCAGCAGCAGCGCGCCGGGCTGACAGGTAATTGTCTGGTTCTTGTGGTCCACGGGGTCGATTTTGTTCATCCGCATGATGGAGAGCATCACGCCGCCGTATTTGCAGTTGGAGCCTCCGGCCAGGCCGGTGCCCGCGCCGCGGACCACCACGGGGATGTTCTTCCCGTTGCAGTAGGCCATGATTTTGGAGATTTCGTATTTGTCCACGACCTCCACGTACAGCTCCGGGGGGAAGGTGCCGTAGTTGGGCATTTCGTCGTGGTAGTATTCGCTGGCGATCTCGCTCCCCACCATCACCCGGTCCGGCGCGGTGACGGAGCGGATATAGGCGAAGTCGGCCTCGTCCATTTTCTTATAGGGAAACGCCATAGGTCAGTCCTCCTTCCGCTCTTGCAGCAACTGGGTCAGCTTGGGGACCACCTGATAGAGGTCGTCCACGATGCAGTAGCTGGCCACGCCGAAAATCTGTGCATTGGGGTCGCTGTTGATGGCCACGATGGTCTCCGCGCTGTTCATGCAGGAGGTGAACTGGATGGCCCCGGACACCCCGCAGGTGATGATGAGCTTAGGGCGGACGGTGTGACCGGAGAGGCCGATCTGGTGGAGCTGGTCGCCCACGCCCTGTTCCACCATGGGCCGGGTGAAGGCCAACTGCGCGCCCAGGGCCTGGGCCAACTGGCGGCAAAGCTCTACACCCTCCTCGTTGCGCACGCCCCGGCCAATGGCCACAATGCGCTCGGCCTCCTCGATGGTCTTTTTCTTCTCAATCAAAGTAGAGGAAATAACCTTGATACCGGAGTGGACCATGGCATCCGTCACCTTGCAGCGGGCCACGATGCCTGTGGGGTTGTCCACCTTCTTGGCCCGGTCCATGACCCGGTAGCGGACGGTGGCGAACTGGGGCCGGGAGTTGGCAATCAAAATCTGCGCCATGATGTTGCCGCCAAAGGCGGGACGAATTTGCACCATGTCGGTGTTGGGCTGGATGTCCAGGGTGGTGCAGTCGGCGGTCAGGCCGGTGTGATACCGGGTGGAGAGCCGGGGGGCCAGGCTCCGCCCCAGGGAGGTGGCCCCGATGAGGACGGAGGAGGGCCGGGTGTTGGCGATGCAGTCCGCCACGGCGTCGGCGTAGCAGTCGGCCTTAAAGCCCGCGAAGCCGGGATGCTCGTAGACGTAAACGGTGTCCACGCCGTAGGGCAGCAGCTTTTCCGCGTTTTGGGCGGTGCCTTCCCCGCCCACCAGGACGCAGTTGACCTTGTAGCCCACCTTGGGGGCCATTTTCCGGGCCTCGCCGATGAGTTCATAGGCAACGGGGTGGATGTCGCCCCGCTCCTGTTCCACAAAAATCAGGAAATCCCGCCACTGGCGCTTGTCCACGGCCCCGGCCTTCTGCTCGAAGGTGATGGCCTTGTGAGGGCAGCGGCGGACGCACAGGCCGCACATCCGGCAGGTCTCCCCTACCTCGATGCCCCGCTCGCCCATGGAAAGGGCGCCAAAGGGACAGTCCCGGATGCAGGTCCCGCAGAGGTCGCATCGGGCGGCGTTAAAACGAATCAAATCCATAGCGTCTCCCTCCCGTCAGATGATTTTTTTCGACACCAGCGTGTCGAACAGCGTCTCGGCCTTCTGCTCCGGCGTGCCTTCCAGATAGACCTGGCTGTCGCCCACCGGGGGCGCGAACATTTTGGCCACGCTGGTGGGGGACCCCACCAGACCGTAACGGCTCAGGTTCTGGTCGGGCAAGTCGGCAAAGGAGAGGATGCGCACCGGGCGGCCCGCCGTCTGTTTTTTCAGGCGGTAGGAGGGCAGGCGGGGGACACACATATCTTTATCCACGGTAATCAGACAGGGGTAGTGCATTTCGGAAACCTGGGCCACAGAGACCAGATCCTGCCGGACCTGAATGGATTCCTCGGTCACGTCCACCACTTCCGCCACCCAGGCGCAGTGAGGGATGCCCAGATGCTCCGCGATGGCGGGGCCTACCTGGGCGGTGTCCCCGTCGGTGGTCTGGCGACCACAGAGGATGAGGTCCGCGCCGCCCAGCACCCGGATGCCCTGGGCCAGGGTGTAAGAGGTAGCCAGCACGTCCGACCCGGCGAATTTCCGGTCAGAGAGGATGACCGCGTCGTCCGCCCCCATGGTGTAGGCGTCCTGCATCATGACCTTGGCATGGTCGGGGCCCATGGTCAAAACGGTGACGGTGCCGCCCAGCTTCTCCCGGATTTGCAGGGCGGTCTCCAGGGCGAAAAGGTCATAGGGGTTGGTACGGGTATTTGCGCTCAGGCGCTTCATGGCGCCGGTTTCCGGGTCTATTTCCACCTGGCTGGTGGCCGGAACCTGCTTCATGCAGACAATGATTTTCATGCTAAATAGGCAGCTCCTTCCTGCTCACGGCGCGGAAGGGACCGCGCCGACTAACAGAACCCATAATATCACAAGTTGAACAATATGAACAGACTTTTTTCAGTTTTTTTCGTGTTTTTTTGAGAATCTCTCTGTTCCTGCGGCAAAAACCGCCCGGACAGCCACGCAGCAGGCGTTGTCCAGGCGGTTTTTCAATGTGCTAATTGTTCTCCAGCAGCGCCACGACCTGCTCCGGGTCGGCGCCCCTGGCGGGGACCACAAAGGCTTCGTCGTCGGAGGGGCAGCCCTGCCGGGAGGCCACCAGGACGATAAGCCCCGCCTGGTTCATCAGCCGGGCGGTCTCCGCCAGGCGGCTGGCGTTCCAGGCCAGACTATTGCCGTCCAGGGTCATGGTGTGGCGGCCCAGGGCGAAGAGATGCTTCTCCACCCGCCGGGCCACCTCCGCGCTGCCGCTCTGGAACCAGACGGTTTTGGGCTGCTGCCCCTTTTGGCTGGCCCGGAGGGCGGGAGTGATCTCGCCGGTGTCCTCGCTGCGGCTGGTCAGGTCGCCGGTGACCACGCCGCAGGCGGAGGTCATGTGGGAGACCCGGTCAATCAAAATCAGGGAACCCAGATCCTGGCTGTTGTCGAACAGGTCAAAGACGACCTTCTCTGAAACCACCAACTCGCAGGCGGCCAGCTCGTTTTTCGAGAGGGTGTCGGCGGGGATGCGTTCTCCGGTGTTCACGTCGATTTTGTAGGAGATGTTGCTGATGACGGCGGGCTTTTTCTGGGTGCCGATGCGCAGCAGGTAGTTCTTGCCCTCGGCCAGCGGCTCATCGTCCATCCACAGCAAACGCACGGCGATTTGGTCCCCCAGGTAAGGTTTCGCACCGCAGGCCAGCACGCAGCCCCGGGAGATGTCCACCTCCCGGTCCAGTTGGAGGGTGACGGCCTGGCCCTTGGCGGCGGAGGGGGCCTCCGCTCCGGCGTTGAGGATCTTCGTCACCTTCGCCTGCTCCATGGAGGGCAGGGCGGTGACTTCGTCCCCCACCTGGATCTGGCCGGAGGCGATTTGCCCCTGGAAGCCCCGGAAGGTGCGGTCCGGGCGGCACACCCGCTGCACCGGCATCGTGAAGCCGGTCTCGCTGTCGGCGGCGGACACGTCCACCGTCTCCAAAAAGGCCAGCAGCGTCCCATCGTGGTACCAGGGCATATTGACAGAGGGCTTGGTGATGTTGTCCCCCTCCGTGGCGGAGACGGGGATAATTTTCACCGTGTCGCAGTGGAACTCCCGGATGAGGCCGTCGATCTCCCGGGCGATCTCCTCAAAGCGGCTCTGACTGTAGCCGGTCAGGTCCATCTTGTTCACCGCAAAGACGAAGTGACGGATGCCCATCAGGGAGCAGATGCGGGCGTGGCGGCGGGTCTGCACCAGCACGCCCTGGGAAGCATCCACCAAAATCACCGCCAGGTCCGCGAAGGAGGCCCCCACCGCCATGTTGCGGGTGTACTCCTCATGGCCGGGGGTGTCCGCCACGATGAAGCTGCGGCGCTCGGTGGTGAAGTAGCGGTATGCCACGTCGATGGTGATGCCCTGCTCCCGCTCGGCCATCAGGCCGTCCAGCAACAGGGAATAGTCGATCTTGCCGCCGCGGGAGCCGACTTTGCTTTCCAACTCCAGAGAGCGGGCCTGGTCCGCGAAGAGCAGCTTGGCGTCGTAGAGCATATGACCGATGAGAGTGGACTTGCCGTCATCCACGCTGCCGCAGGTGATAAATTTAAGCAGTCCGTTCATTAAAAATACCCTTCTCTCTTGCGCTTTTCCATGCTGGCGGAGCCGCCGTCGTGGTCGATGACCCGGCTGGTGCGCTCGCTCTCCACGGCGCTGAGCGTCTCTTCGATGATGGCGTCCAGGGTGTCCGCCTCGCTCTCCACGCCGCCGGTCAGGGGATAGCAGCCCAGGGTACGGAACCGGACCTTTTTGGTCTCGACCTTCTCTCCGGGGCGCAGGTGCTGCAAAATGCGGTCGTCGTCCACCATGATGATGTCCCCGTCCCGCTCGATGACGGGCCGCTCGGCGGCGAAATACAGGGGCACGATTTCGATGTTTTCCCGCTTGATATACTGCCAGATATCCTTTTCCGTCCAGTTGGAGATGGGGAACACCCGGATGCTCTCGCCCTGGTAAATTTCGGTGTTGTAGAGCTTCCACATCTCCGGGCGCTGGTTCTTGGGGTCCCAGGCGTGGTTGGCGTTGCGGAAGGAGAAAATGCGCTCCTTGGCCCGGCTCTTCTCTTCGTCCCGGCGGCCTCCGCCGAAGGCGGCGGTGAAGCCGTATTTGTTCAAGGCTTGTTTCAGGGCCTGGGTTTTCATGATATCGGTATAGGACGCCCCATGGTCAAAGGGGTTGATGCCCTGGGCCACGCCCTCCTGATTGATATACTCGATCATCTCGATGCCATATTTCTCCGCCGTTTTGTCCCGGAACTCGATCATTTCGTGGAACTTCCAGGTGGTATTGACGTGGAGGAAGGGGAAAGGGGGCTTCTCCGGGTAAAAGGCTTTCAGGGCCAGGTGCAGCATAACGGAGGAATCCTTGCCAATGGAATAGAGCATAACAGGGCGCTCACACTCCGCGGCTACCTCCCGCATGATGTAGATCGCCTCTGCCTCCAGCTCGTCTAAATGTGACATTGCGCTCATGGTCACGGCTCCTTCTGTCTCTTGTGGTACGGCGCAGGGCCTGGTTTTTACCAGACCTTCACCATTCTTTCATATGATTTTAATCAATTCGCAGAGGAAAATCAACCGTTATTTTGCGTATTTTTTGTAAACAGCGGGGATTTGCGCGATTTCCGTTTTTCTGCCCCCGCCCGGCGGGCTTTTTGGGGGCAGGCGCTCTCCCCTTTTTTTCGTCGCCGTTCGTCAAATGTGTGTCTTTCCCCGTCAATAATACCCCTTTTTTAAAAGGTTCCTTTCAAAAAGCTAGTAGGTTTTTGCCAAAAATCCCGCCCTTTGCCGCGCAATCTTATACATTTCGGTGTTTGACAATACATTTCTTTGCGAATATAATAGGAAACAGCGGAGGCGTGAACTTTTTTCGTTCTTTTCTGTTGAAATGCCTCCTTTCATATAGATTTCCCATTGGCCCACATCTTTTACCAGAGAGGTTATGAGTTTATGCCTAGAAAAGCAACTACGAAAGCCGCGGCTCCCAAGGCCGCGAAGAAGGAAGCGCCCAAGCGCACCGCTCCGATGAAGCCCCAGGTCTATCTCCAGTATGACGCGAATCAGGTGGAGATCGAGGCTGTTGTCGCCGCTGCCAAGGCCGCGTTCAAGGCCGAGAAGGGCCGCGTCGCCATCAAGAGCTGCGACATCTACCTGAAGCCCCAGGAAGGCGCCGCCTATTACGTCATCAACGAGGACTTCACCGGCAAGATCGACCTGTAAGACCACATTGAAACGGAACATGCAGAAAATGCAGCACTAAACGCCTGTCCAGACGAAGGACAGGCGTTTTCTTTGCTTCAGCCTCCCTTTTCGCAGCTAAAAACGGCTGCGCAAAAAGGGAGGCGCCCATAAAAAATTGTATTGTATTGTATTGAATTGGCGCCACTATCACTGTCATTCTCTTTCTTTTTTCTCTTTCTCTCTATCTTTATATCTCTATCTTTCTCTTTATCTTTCTCTTTATCGGCTTTTCTGGGTTTCCGAAAACCCAGTGGGTTTTTATTTTGGATAAAATACGCTTTATACCAACGTTTTTTATGGATACGGCAGACAAGAACCATCGGTTCTTCCCGTAAAAACCGCCGGTTCTTTGCGTGAAAACCACCGGTTTCCCAATAGAAACAGGAAAACGCGGAACGTGTGCGGCTGTGCTGCCGGATATTCTTTGTACGTCCATCGGTTTGTGTTGGCCGGACGTGCGCCGCAGGGCAAAAAAAGAGGGCGTCTGCTTCCAATCGGCAGACGCCCTTACGTTTGTTGCTTCATACTCGGTGTTTTACCTTTCTCCGTCTTATCTGACGCTGGTGACGGCGAAGCTGGCGAAGTACCGTTCCAGGAACTCTTCGATGGC
>JAJQCW010000001.1:31879-49428 GCA_021202515.1 Clostridiales bacterium
GTGAGTATCTTCTTCATGATAATTGCCTCCTTTAAATAGGTCGTTGCTTGTTAAAGCTCTGTTTCTTTTGTTGTTTGTATTATACCGCCTTGACAGGAACTTGTAAAATACATATAATAAACCTGTCAGCATACCTTTTGAGTATTACGAGGGGAGGAGTTTCATGGAGCTTCGGCACATCCGGTATTTCCTCGCCGTGGCGGAGGAAATGAGCTTCACCAGGGCGGCAGAGAAGCTGTGCATTGCCCAGCCGCCGCTGAGCCGCCAGATCAAGGACCTGGAGGAAGAGCTGGGCGTATCGCTGTTCCTCCGCAAGCCCCACGCCCTCCAGCTCACCGACGAGGGGCAGGTGTTCCGGCAGTACGCCGTCCGGGTGATGGACCTGGTGCGGCGGTCGGAGGAGGACGTCCGGGAGATGCAGTCCGGGCTGCACGGGGTCATCTACCTGGCCTCGGTGGAGGGCCACGCCCCCACCCTGTTCTCCCAGTGGATCGCCGGGTTCCAGAAGGAGAACCCTCATGTCACCTATAATCTCTGGAACGGCAACTCCGACGACGTGATCAATCGGCTGATGAAGGGGCTGTGCGAGCTGGCCATCATCGTGGAACCCCACAACGCGGAGGGCGTTTACGCCGTTCCCGTCTATGCGGAGCCGTGGGTCGCCATGATCCCGGCCTCCTGTCCCCTGGCCCAGGAGCCGGGGGACACGGTGGACTTCCAGCGGGTCACAGAGTACGATTTAATCATCCCTTCACGGGAATCCCGGTTGCAGGAGATCGTCGGCTGGACATCCTCCCCGGAAAAACAGTTGAAGGTGCGCTGCCGGATGTCCCACATGCTCAACGCCTATGAGCTGACCCGGCAGAACGTGGGTATCACCCTCTACCCTGCCTCGGCCAACATCGGGACGGACAGCTCTGTGTGCATCAAGCGGCTGGTGAACCCGTCGGTGACGGCCTCTTACGTCCTCATCTGGGACAAAGGACGGCCCCTCTCCCATGCGGCGGCGGAGTTTTTGAAGTATATCCAAAGCCAGTACGCGGGGACGCGGTTCCCGTGATGATATGCGTTTTAGCCCCAATATTCTTTTATGGTTATCGCTTTGAATCAGCCGCATCATTTGAGTAGCTAGTGATTAGTGGCCAGAAAGTGGGGTTTCCAGATAAAAACCCCATATTTGTCGGACAAAACTGACGCTAAATAGCAAGCACTATCCCCTCTTGCCTCCCCTGTGAAGCGCTGGCCGACAGGGAGGGGCGAAGCCCCGGAAGTGCCCTTGACGGCAATGGCCAATTCCTCTTTAGCGCAAATGCAGGCGAAGTGCAGCTTGCTGTGAGCTATGGCCCCTTGGGGCCATGCGAGTCGCAAAGGGCAGGGAGGGGCAAAGCCCCGCAAGGAGAAGCGCAGCTTCGGAAGTGCCCCTTGAGGGCAGAAGTGCCGCTTGACGGCGGAGGAGGGCCGCCGCCTTTAGGCGGTGGCGCAAGGAGAAGCGCAGCTTCGGAAGTGCCGCTTGACGGCGGAGGGGTTTGTGGCGCATGGCTGCGTAAAAGAGATACCTACTTTCACTTTTTGGAGGAGTCAACATGATACAGGACATCGGTCTGCACCAGTTTTACAACACCTACGCCCTTCGTCAGCCGGAGGAAAACGACTTCGTCTATTGCTTCCAGGGCCGGAATGTGCTGCTGGGGCCGGAGGGCCGCCTGCCCCGCTACCGGGAGCTGGCGGAGCTGGAGGGAATCGAATACCGCTACCTCTTCGCCATCGACCAGGCCCACTACTTTCTGGCCCTGTCCCAGCCGCCGGTGGAACTGGCGGGGTATACCTACCAGTCCAGCCGCGCCTTCCGGGATATCCGGCCCATGGACCGGGCGCTGGCCGGGTACACCGCCATGCACCTGAGCAGTTGGTACGCCAACAACCGCTTTTGTGGGCGCTGCGGCGGCAAAATGGAGGTGGGACAAGTGGAGCGGAACATGGTCTGTCCCCACTGCGGCAACCTGGTCTATCCCCGCATCAACCCCGCCGTCATCGTGGCCGTCACCGACGGCGACCGGCTGCTGATGACCAAATACAGCGAGAAGGCCCACAGCGTCCACCACTACGTCCTGGTGGCCGGGTTCGTGGAGATCGGCGAGACGGCGGAGCAGACCGTGGAGCGGGAGGTCATGGAGGAAGTGGGCCTGCGGGTGAAGGACATCCGCTATTTCAAGTCCCAGCCCTGGGGCTGCGACGGCAACCTGACCCTGGGCTACTTCGCCCGGCTGGACGGCAGCGAAGGCATCACCCTGGACCGGGATGAGCTGGCCGACGCCCATTGGTTCCGCCGGGAAGAGGTCCCCGTGCCCCAGGACGACGTTTCCATCACCAGCGAGATGATCCACCTCTTCGCCGCCGGGCGGGAGCCGAAGTGGCCGTAAGGCGCGCTGCTGCTGGCCATCGCATGTGGTTTTGCAACCTTTTCGCCTGCGAAGGACTATTTACGATTTGTTTACGAATGGAATGTTGACGTTTTCACCTGCCTGCGCTATGATTATATCAAGTTCCAAACACAGCGGCACGGATGGTATCTGTTCCCGCACAAAGGCCCTGTTTCCGCCCCCCAGTCCGGGGCGGCTCCACCCTTGTTCTCCGCCGCCGCTGGGCGAGAACCGAATCGCTTTATTTATCGCCGCGCATACCAGCGACGGGAGGTTTACACTATGATCCGCAACTTTTTCAGCCGTCTGATGTATGGTCGCTATGGCAGCGACCAACTCAATCTGTTCCTGTTGGGCGCCTGGCTGGTGTGCTACCTGCTGGCCATTCTGTTCAACGCCCTGGGCATCGGTATCCTCAACACGATATGCTATATCGTGGCCTACGTCGCCATCATCTACAGCATTTTCCGCATGTTCTCCCGCAATTACGACAAGCGCCGCCGGGAGAACGACTGGTATCTGGCCAAGGTCGGCCCCATCCTCCACGGCTTCCGCCAGAAGCGCGCCCAAATGCGGGACAAGGACCACAAGTATTTCCGCTGCCCCAGTTGTGGACAGACCCTCCGGGTCCCCAAGGGGAAGGGCAAGATCAACGTCCGCTGCCGCAACTGCGGCGCCAGCTTCCAGAAGAAAACCTGATTGCACAACAACGATGAAAAAACGCCTGCCCCGGATGATGGACAGGCGTTTTTCCTGTGGAAAACGCGGCGGCCTTTTACCGCTTCCGCCGCACCACGTTCTCGGAAATTTCGCTGAGGGCCTGGGCCGCCTCCATCTCGCATCGGCGGGAGGCAGCCAGGTCCCCCAGGGAGACCATGCCCTTCACCTGACCGTCCTCCACCACCGGCAGGCGGCGCACCTGACAGGCCGCCATCCGCCGGGCGGCGGCGTGGACGTCCTCCCCCGGCTCCACGGTGTGCAGCTCTCTGGACATAATGTCCCGCACCGGCACCCGCTTGGGGTCCTGGCTGGCGGCCACGCAGCGGGTGATGATGTCCCGGTCGGTGACGATGCCCTGGAGCCGCCCCTCGTAATCGCACACGGGCAGCGCCCCCAGGTTGTGGCGCTCCAGCAGGCGGGCGGCCAGAGCTGCGCTCTCCTCCGGCGTGATGGAGACGACGTTTTTGCTCATAAAATCCTGGACTTGCATGGCGGTTCCTCCTGTAAAAGTAAAAATGCAACAAAAATACCATCTGAATGGGATACCTCTAGGATACCCCGGTTCAGATGGTATTTATACGTCTGGAGACGTTCAATCCGCCAGCGAATTGGAATCTATGAGCGCCACGGTGATCTCACCGTAATACTCGAAGTGGTAACCGTCATCCTCAGCCTCAGCGGAGGCGGAGCCGTCGGCCTCGTCCGTTTCCGTCTCCGGCTCCCGCCAGACAGTCAGGGTGACGGTATCGCCCACCTCCAGGTCGGCGGTGACGGTCTGGAAGTCGGTGACGGTGCTGACATCCACCCCGTTCACCTGGGTGATGATGTCGTCCACCTGGAGGCCCTGGGCGGCACAGTCGGACGCGCTGTCGATGGTCGCCACCCACAGGCCCTCCGGCACACCGTAGACCTGGGCAGTCACGGAGCTGACCGCGTAGCAACTGATGCCCAACACCGCCCGGCTGACGGTGCCCTCGGTGGCCAGGGCCTCCACGATCTCCTTCACCGTGGCGGAGGGAACGGCCAGGCCCATGTTGTCGATGCTGGCGGTAGAACTGGAGCTGGACATTTTCATATTCACCACGCCCACCACCTGGCCCCGGCTGTTGAACAGAGGACAGCCGGAGTTGCCGCTGTTGACGGCGGCGGTGGTCTGGATCAGCGTCATGGCATAGCCGTTGGATGAGATTTGCCGGTTCAGGCCGGAGATGATGCCGTCGGTCAGGCTGCTGCGGAACTGGGGACCCAGGGGGTCGCCGATGGCGTAGACCGTCTCCCCGATGACCAACTGCTCTGAATCGGCAAATTCCACCGCCGTCAGGCCCTCCGCCGCAACTTTCAGCACAGCCAGGTCGGTCTGGGCGTCGCTGCCCACCAGCGTGGCCTCGTATTCCGCCCCGTCGCTGGTGGTGACGGTGGCCCGCTCGGAATCCTCGATAACATGGGCGCAGGTCAGAATATAGCCGTCCGCCGTCAAAATCATACCGGAGCCGTAAGCGGCGCTGGACCCAGCATAGACGGTGATGCTGACCGTGGCGGGCAGCTCCCGCTCGTACAGCTCCGCGGCGGTCAGTTCCGTCTCTCTGGGGGCGTTCAGGGTGATGGTCAGGCCGCTGCTGTCCCCCGTGTAGAGGGGCAGAGAGTACTCCTGGCTGGCCTCGTCGTTGGTCTCCACGTCGTCGTAATCGTAGTCGAAGTCGTCGCCGTAGGCGTCGCCATTTTCCATGGTCCAGGTGCGGTAGGCCGCATACTGCCCGGCCCGACACAAAATCACCCCCACCAGCACCCCTACCAGCACGCTGAGCAGCAGATTGGGCCACCGGGCGGGGCGGCGCTGCTTTCTCCGCCGGGCGCGGTGCCGCCGGGGGGATTCCTCCGGCGGGGTGGGAGGATCGTCCCAGAGGTCCTCGTCCCGGGTCAGAGGCTCGTCCCTGTATTCGTCGTTGTAGTCGTCTTTTTTCATGGGCTGCCCCCGATGCTGTGGTTCCGCACTGGTCGGCGCGAAAGGATATTTTTCTGATTCTGCTTTTTATCATACTCTAAAGGCGGGTTTTTGTCAACAAACTGGTCAAAACGCCGCTTTTCTGCAAAGGCGAAAAAAACCCTTGCATTTTCTGTGCCGGTATGATAAAATTTTCAATACATTTGAGCAGTCCCGCCTTTTGGCGGTTTCTGAAAGGGAGTTTCTTTTATGAGCACTGTTACACTGGTTTTGTCCATCATCGTTGTTGTCGCAGCCCTGTTCCTGATTTGCGTGGTCCTGCTCCAGTCCGGCAAAAACTCCGGCGTAGCGTCCGCCATCGGCGGCGGTTCCGACACCTTCCTCTCCAAGAACAAAAACAGCACCTGGGACGCCAGGCTGGCCCGCATGACCAAGTGGGTAGCCTTCGCCTTCATGTTCGCGGTGCTGCTGCTGAACCTGCTCTGAGAGCGAACCAATGGGGAAAACACCGGAAAGTGGTTTGATTGCCGCTTTCCGGTGTTTTTTGCGCACTTTTAGGAAAATGAGGTCTGGTTATCTCTTCGAATCAGTTCAAACAGGCTACTAGGAAATATTACCACATGCCTGTAGGGGCGGCCCGTGGCCGCCCGAAAAACGCACTCTGAACGCGAGCGGCCGAGGGCCGCCCCTACATATAATGGCAGCATAAAAAGAACCGTGCTTCTATTCGCTTGACAGGTTTTACATACCCAAAAGTTCCCGGTACTGCTCCTCTGTTGCCACCCGGCCCACGGCGGAGAACCCCATCTGGGACCAGTCAAATGTCTCCTGGGCCATGTCCCGCACGTCCTGGCGGGTGATGGCGTCGTAGGAGGCTATGATCTCCTCCGCCGTCTGGATGGGGGTGCCGTTGAGGACGTTCCGGGCCAGGTGGTTCATGTGGGCGGTGTTGGCCTCCAGCCCCATGAGGACGCTGGCCTTGGCCTGCTCTCTGGCCCGGTCCAGCTCCGCCTGGGTGACGCCGTCCTCGGTGAAGCGGCGCACCACCTCCCGGATGGCGGTCAGGGCCTGGGCCTCGGTGTCCCGGTTCAGCGCGGTGTAGAGCAGGAACATCCCTGTGTCCGCATAGCAGGACCCGGCGGCGTAGATACTGTAGCACAGGCCCCGCTGCTCCCGGATTTCCTGGAACAGCCGGGAGGACATCCCGCCGCCCAGAATGGAGCTAAGGAGCTGCATGGTGAAGCGATGGGGGCTGTCCGCCTGGATGGAGGGGAAAGACAGCATCAGGTGGTTCTGTTCGGTGGCCTTTTTCTTGAGGGTCACAGCGGGGTGGTATACCGCCGGCTTGAGCTTTTTGGCGGGGCCGGGGGCCATAACGGAGAACCGGGCGGCGATGTCGTCCAGAATGGACTCGTCAAAGCTGCCCGCCAGGGCCACGATGACGTTTCCGGGCAGGTAATGGCTGTTTTTGTAGTCTTTCAGCCACTGGCCGGTCATTTTCTCCAGAGTGGGGCGCTTGCCCAGGATGGGTCGGGCCAGGGGAGAACCCTTGTACACCGCGGCGCTGAGCCGCTCGGAGACCAGGTCGGAGGGGTCGTCCTGGTACATCCCGATTTCCTCCAGGATCACCCCCCGCTCCAGTTGTACGTCCTCCTCCGCGAATTTCGCGTCGAAGAACATCTCACAGAGGATGTCCAGCGCTTCGGGCAGGTGGCTTTTCAGCGCACGGGCGTAAAAACAGGTACACTCCTTGGTGGTGAAGGCGTTGATTTGTCCGCCGATGGCGTCCATGCGCTGGGCAATTTCCTCGGCGGTAGAGCGGCTGGTGTCCTTGAAGAGCATATGCTCGATGAAGTGGGCCGCGCCGCTTTCGCTGGCGGTCTCGGCCCGGGAGCCGGTGGCCACCCAGATGCCCAGGGCGGCGGAGCTGAACCCCGCCATTTGCTCGGAGAGGATGCGCACGCCGTTGGGGAGGGTGGTCATTTGATAATCAGACATGGAGAGACCTCGGTTCTTTGCGATTAGGATTTCTATATGGTTATCTTTTTTGCTCAGCCCTGCGCCAGAAACCCCTCCGCCACCGCCTAAAGGCGGCGGCCCTCCTCCCCTTTCAGGGCAGGGAGGGGCAAAGCCCCGGAAGTGCCGCTTGACGGCGGAGGCAAGGGGGGTGGTCAGTTGCCAAGACGCACTTCTTTGTGGAAAACTTGTACGATGCTGGTCAAAAGCGGTGAGTAAAGGAGATAATCAAAAAATTTCTATAGATAGTGCTAGTGTCCGCAGTCGGCGGAGAAATATACACGACAAAAGAGGCCGAATCGTTCCGATTCGGCCTCAAGATTGCAATAAATTACCGGCCCAGCTTCTTTGCCTTGATCTCGCGGATGGCGTCGATGTGGCTCAGGTTGATGCGGCCCTTTTCGTCGATGTCCGTCACCTTGACCCAGATCATGTCGCCCACGTTGACCGCGTCCTCCACCCGGCCAATGCGGTGGTCGGCCAGCTTGGAGATGTGGACCATGCCGTCCTTGCCGGGGGCCAGCTCCACGAACGCGCCGAACTTCAGGATGCGGACCACCTTGCCGAAGTACAGGCTGCCCACTTCGGGCACAAAGACGATGGTCTCAATGGCCTTCTTCGCGGCCTCGCAGGAGGCGGAGTCGGGGGCGGAGATGAAAATCTCGCCGGTCTCCTCGATGTCGATCTTCGCGCCGGACTCGGCCTGGATCTTCTGGATGACCTTGCCGCCGGAGCCGATAACGTCGCGGATGTTGTCGGTGGGGATCTGCATCTTCATCATCTTGGGGGCGTAGGGGCTCAGTTCCTTGCGCGGCTCGGAGATGACGGGCAGCATGATCTTGTCCAAAATCTCACACCGGGCGTCATAGGTCTTGTCCAGGGCCTCTTTGATGATCTCCATGGTCAGGCCGTCGTTTTTCAGGTCCATCTGAATGGCGGTGATGCCCTTCTTGGTGCCGGCCACCTTGAAGTCCATCTCGCCGTGGAAGTCCTCCACGCCCTGGATGTCGATGAAGGTCTGGAACCCGCCGTCGTCGTCCTGAATCAAGCCGCAGGAGATGCCCGCCACAGGCGCGGTGATGGGCACGCCAGCGTCCATCAGGGCCAGGGTGGAGCCGCAGATGGAACCCTGGGAGGTGGAACCGTTGGAACTGAGGGTCTCGGACACCACACGGATGGCGTAGGGGAACTCGCTCTCGGAGGGCAGCACCGGCACCAGCGCGCGCTCGGCCAGGGCGCCATGGCCCTGCTCCCGGCGGCCCACGCTCTTGACGTTCTTGGCCTCACCCACGGAGTAGCCGGGGAAGTTGTAGTGGTGCATATAGCGCTTGGACTCCTCTTCCCAGATGGAGTCGATTTTCTGGCACATGGACAGAGTGTTCAGGGTGCAGACGGACAGCACCTGGGTCTGACCGCGGGTAAACAGGCCGGAGCCGTGGACCCGGGGCAGCACGCCAACTTCGGCAGCCAGGGGACGAATTTCGTTGGACTGGCGGCCATCCACGCGGTGGCCCTCCAGCAGCCACTTCTTGACGATCTTCTTCTGGAACTTGTAGGTGATTTCGTCCAGGTACTGGTCCATGTTGGGGTAATCCGCCAGGAACTGCTCGTGCCACTGGTCGATGAGCTTGTTCCAGTCGGCCTCCCGCTGGTTCTTGTCATCGGTATCCATGGCGGCGCAGGCGGCATCCCAGGAGGACTCCACGATTTTGTCGAACAGCTCCTGGTCGAAGTCGGCGTGGGGATAGTCGAACTTGGGCTTGCCGATTTCAGCCACCATCTGGTTGATGAGGGCGATCTGCTTCTGGATTTCGTCAAACGCCTGCTGAATACCGTCCAGCATGGTGGCGTTGTCCACCTGGTTGGCGCCGGCCTCGATCATGACGACCTTCTTGCCGGTGGCGACCACGGTGGTGGCCATGTCGCTCTTGTGGCGCTGCTTCTGGTCGGGGTTCAGGACGATTTTGCCGTCCACCAGGCCCACGCTGATGCAGCCCACAGGCCCGTTCCAGGGGATGTCGGAGATGGCCAGGGCAGCGGAGGTGCCGATGGTGGCGGCGATCTCCGGCTGGCAGTCATAGTCCACGCTGAGGACGGTACAGATGATAGCCACGTCGTTGCGGAAGTCACCGGGGAACAGGGGACGGATGGGCCGGTCGATGCAGCGGGACGCCAGCACAGCGTTCAGGCCGGGACGGCCCTCCCGGCGCAGGAAGGAGCCGGGGATACGGCCCACGGCGTAGAGCTTCTCCTCGAAGTCCACGCTCAGGGGGAAGAAGTCGATACCGTCCCGGGGACGGGCGGAGGCGGTGGCGGTGCAGAGCACGGTGGTCTCGCCGTACTTGACCACCACGGCGGCGTTGGCCAGCTCAGCCACCTTGCCCACTTCCAGGGTCAGGGGCTTGCCGCAGAGATCCATTTTGTATTCCCGGTAGTTGGGGAACTGACGCTGCTTGATAATGGTAGACATATCTTGTTCTCCTTTGTGATAAATTTTTTGTTGGGAACAGGACAGCCTCTCTTTAGCACTTGAAAACGCCGTTCAGCGCCGCTGAGCGGATTTTCAAACGCTAAAAAGCAGAAACATCCTGCCCCCGGGGGAAATGTGGGCGACAGTATGGGCGGCGGCACAGCCGCCGCCCACAAAGAAGCCACAGGGTATTTGCTTACTTACGGATACCCAGCTTGGCGATGATCGCACGATAGCGCTCGATGTCCTTCTTGGCCAGATAGTCCAGCAGCTTGCGGCGCTTGCCGACCATTTTCAGCAGACCGCGGCGGGAGTGGTTGTCGTGGGGATGCTGCTTCAGGTGCTCGGTGAGCTGCTTGATGCGGGCGGTGAGAATGGCGATCTGGACCTCAGGGGAGCCAGTGTCGTTCTCGTGGGTCTTGTTGGCCTCGATGACGGCGGTCTTTTCTTCTTTGCGGATCATGGTTTGTTCCACCTTTCATAAATTTCCCGCGCCGCTGAGTAATGGGCAGGTGAAGCACTGGTACACGCAGAGGATATCCCAAAACCAGGCGGCGGGCGGAGCGCTTTGGCCCAAAATCAGGAAGGGGCTGCACTCCATACCCGCCTAGTTTAGCATAGTTTTCCCCGGATGTAAAGAAAAATATTTAGAACTGTATCCTCTTTTGTGCTCCGGGAAAAGCATCGCATGGGAACCGAACGTTTCTGAAAGTAAATTGATCAAAAGTATGATCGTTTGATAAGACTGGAGCCGATGAAACCTCGCTGGACGCTCCATCGACCTGAGCCGCAGGCAGACATCGCGTGAATGGCAGACATGCTGGCGTAACGGTGCGACAGAGAAGATACGCGGCAATTTTCCCGAAGCGGAATCGACTCTCAAAAATTCCCCACAGGCATCCGTCCTGTGGGGAATTTGGTCGTTCAGATAGTTTTTCGTTAGAATCTTACATCAGTTTGCGGAACAACATCTTGAAGTCCTCGATGCTGGCATCCTTGGGGTTGCCGGGAGCGCAGGCGTCGGCGGCGGCGGACTGGGCCAGGAAGTCCAAATCTTCTTCTTTCATCTTCTCCAGCTTGGTGGGGATGCCCACGTCGGCGGAGAGCTGCTTGACGGCGTCGATGGCGGCCTTGCGGTAGGTCTCCTGATCCATGCCGGTGGTGTCCACGCCCATGGCCTCGGCGATGTCCTTGAACTTGGTGCCGGTGGCGTCGGCGTTGAACTCCATGACGATGGGCAGCATCATGGCGCAGGCGACGCCGTGAGGCGTGTCATAGACAGCACCCAGCGTGTGGGCCATGGAGTGGGCAATACCCAGGCCCACGTTGGAGAATGCCATGCCAGTGACGAACTGACCCAGAGCCATCCCCTCGCGGCCCTCCTGCTCGTTCTTGACCGCGCCACGCAGGTTCTTGGAGATGAGCTTGATGGCTTCCAGGTTCAGGCAGTCGGCCAGTTCCCAGGCGGCGGCGGTGGTGTAGCCCTCGATGGCGTGGGTCAGGGCGTCCATGCCGGTGGAGGCGGTCAGGCCCCTGGGCATAGTGGACATCATGTCGGGGTCCACAATGGCGATGTCGGGGATGTCGTTCACGTCCACGCAGACGAACTTACGCTTCTTCTGCACGTCGGTGATGACGTAGTTGATGGTGGCCTCAGCCGCGGTGCCGGCGGTGGTGGGGACGGCGATGGTGTAGACGGTGCGGTTCTTGGTGGGGGCAACGCCCTCCAGAGAGCGAACGTCCGCAAATTCGGGGTTGTTGATGATGATGCCGATGGCCTTGCCGGTATCCATGGAGGAACCGCCGCCAATGGTGATCATATAGTCCGCGCCGGACTTCTTGTAGGCTTCCACGCCGGAGAGGACGTTTTCGATGGTGGGGTTGGGTTTGATGTCGGAGTAGACTTCATAGTCCATACCCGCCGCGTCCAGCAGGTCAGTGACCTTCTTGGTGACGTTGAACTTGACCAGGTCGGGGTCGGAGGCGATGAACGCCTTGTTCAGGCCCTTGGCCTGGACCAGGCCGGGGATCTCCTGAATGGCGCCTTTGCCGTGGTAAGAGATGCCGTTGAGTACAAAACGATTGACCATAATCGCATACCTCGCTTTTCTGTTGTATGTTGTCTGAAAGATGGAGCAAATATTTTAAAGTGTGTCCGAGACAGTCGCCATGGGAATGGGAAGAAGGAGTGGATCAGAGGGGTGAAGCAAACAGGATCAAAAGCAGCCATCCCGGACACACAATAAAATCAAATTATTTCTCAAAGAGGAACTTCTCCGGCAGGGTCACGCCGAAGTCCACCGCCAGGTGGCGGAACTCGTCGGGCTGGATGGTCTGGCGCTTGGCACCGCCGGTCATGGAATACACCTTCACCAGAATCTCAGCGGACTTCTCCACCGTGTGCATCAGGCCGAAGGTCAGGTCGAAGTCCTCGCCGGAGCAGAACATCCCGTGGTGCGCCCAAATCGCCACATCGTACTGCTTCATCAGCTCGGAAGTGGCCACAGCGATGTCCCGTCCGCCGGGGACCATCCAGGGTACCACGCCGATGCCGGAGGGGAACACCACCGGGCACTCGGTCGCCATTTCCCACAGCTCGCGGGTGAATGCCTCGTCGGTCAGGGGCAGCACGAAGGTCAGGGCGATGGTGTTGGCGGGGTGAGCGTGATAGATGACCCGGTGCTTGCCGCCGGAGGCCGCCTTCTTGACCTCGTGGTTCATCAGGTGGGAGGGGAACTCGCTGGTGGGCCGTCCGCCGTTGACGAGGCCCCAGCAAACGCGATACTTCTCACCCTTGTCGTCGATCTCACAGATGGCGCAGGAGTCCTCCGGGGCGGTCATGACGTTGCGGAAGTATTTGCCGGAGCCGGTGGCCACAAAGAACTCCCCGGCCAGGCCCGGCACGGTGGTGCCGATGTCCTTCCACTCGCCGTCGAAGGACAAATCTTCCTTGACGGCCTCCACCTCCTCCGGCTTCATCCGGTAGGTCAGGTTGCCGCCGTTGCGCTCGTGCCAGCCCTGCTGCCAGCCGTCGTCGGCCATCCGCATAAAGCCCTGCATAAAGTTGGATTCTAATACTTTCATGGTATCCATCCTCTCTAAACGTCTGTTTTGTTGTTATTCCAGCCAGAACACCTGCGTCAGCAGCGGTTGTGCGCCGGTCTCCGGGTCTTTCTCCATTTCCAGCACATCTTTCATGTACTCGTCCCAGCGGGCGACCACTTCGCTCTCCGCCTGCACTTTGGCGGCGTATTCGATGCCCTTTTCACACTCATAGTAGCCGAACAGCTCGTCTCCGGTCAGCCAAATACTGTAATGGCAGATGCCGGCGTCCTTGAGGACCTGCTTCATCTCCGGCCAGATGTTGTCGTGGCGGCGCTTGTACTCCGCCTGTTTTCCGGGCAGGACGCGGCCCTTCCATGCGTACCGCTCTACCTTTTGTTCGTTCACCATTATCCCTCCTATGCAATCCGATTGGACGGGAGCCGGGCAGCAGTCCAGCCCCCGTCCATCTGTTTTTATACGGTTGCCGTCTTGACACTGACATCCGCGTAAGCAAACACGGTTTTCAGCGCGCCAAAGACGAAGTACAGAATGGTCAGCACCATCGCGTAGGTCTTGTAAAATGCCACCGTGGCGGCTCCAAAGAACACCGCAAGGGTCAAAATGGCGAACACTGCAAGGATGGCGTAGGAGATCCATGCGCAGGCTTTCCTTGCGCCAGGATGGTTCGGCACCTTGTCGGGGATTTCGTTTCTCTCGTTTTCCGCCAGCTCTGCCAGGGCTTCCGTGACCTTTCTATCCTCCTCTGCCTGCTCGCTGTAGTCGTTTCTGGCGCCCATAGCGCAGGCCAGGATGAGGTAGAGCACGATTGCCATAATGTACTCCGGCAGCCACAGGAAGTAGGAGTGCAGCGCGCCGGTGACTTCCATGATCGCCACATAAATCAGGCAAACCGCCCAGGTGATGAGACCGGCATAGTTGAGCTTCCAGCCCTTGAAGGTGGCCCAATACCGGGTGCCGCCGATCTTCGGCAGAATCCAATGCTCTGCAATGACCATAGCGCCGACGGCGGGGACGACCAGCGCGATCATGTTGACGATGGACATGATGTTAGAGGCAGCCGGGAAGAAAGCGACGAAGGTCGCAACTGCGCCGATGATGTAGGTCAGCTTCTTAATGTCCAGCTTGGTGAAAATCGTCTGATACGCCAGGGATGCACGGTAGATGTTGGGGTTGGCGGTGGTCCAACCAGCGACCACGACGGCCAGCAGGCCGACCCAGCCAAAGACCGCGTTAGTGATTGCGCCGGAGTCCAGCACCAGCAGGGACTGGTTCAGCAGGATAGCGGCGGTCGCGCCCATGATACCGGCGCTGGCCCATGCGAAGAAGTGTCCGAGATACATGCCGTAAGCAGTGATGAAGCCGTATTTCCAGGTCTTTGCATAGCGGAACATTGCCATGTCGTTCAGGCCGCCGTGATAAGCCAGGTTGCACATCCAGGCCCAGCCAGCCACGTGGAACACCGTCAGCTTGGAACCGCCTTCCACCACTTCACCGGTAAACACCGAGTTATTCATCAGGGCGAGGAAGTCCCAAATGGAATGGATGCTCTCCGAACCGGTGGCCTGCACCAACTGGGGAATGACCACGAAGAAGCCGCCTGCGAACACGATGATCATCCAGGGGATACAGACAGAGGAGAATTTTGCCACCGCGTTAAATCCGTTGGCCGCGACCAGTGTGACGACAATGCCAAGCACCAACACGATGAGCACATACTTGATGTCGGTGGGATACCACTCCGTCTGCAAATCGACTCCGAAAATTTCCCGGAGGGCGGAGGCGGAAACGCTCAGCATGGACGCCGCCATAGCGATGGAGGCGATGCCCCAAATCACGTTGTAAATCTTCTGCATGTACGGCCCCATGACCTTTTTGAGGTAGGAATACAGGGTCAGTCGGGTATCCACGCCAATGGGGGCGCAAATCAGCGCATAGGTCAGGGTCGCCAGGATGTTGCCGAAAAACAGTCCGATAAAGATGTCCGTTGCCTTGACGCCCAGCGTCAGCAGGGATGCGCCGATGGCAAATTCCGTTGCGGCGATGTGTTCGCCGCCGTAGATGCCCAAAAAGTCACCCAGGCCGGAGATTTCCTTCTGGGGAATGGGGCGGTCTTCTACGGGCATAGAAGCCGCGATTTCCTGATACTTCGTCACAGTGATCTCTCCTTTGCTAAATATAGATTTGTCGGGGCCTGACGCCGGGAGCGGCGTCAGGCGTGAGACAGGTCGGTTCTTTTCTTACCGGGTAACGATGTCCACCGGCACGTTCAAAATCTTTGCCACTTTCAAAACGGTGTCGATGTGCCGCCCAGTGGCTGCGGCGAAGTGGTGGGTGGGGCCGCACTCGCTCCAGCGGGTGACGAACTCCGTCGCCCCGCAGGTGAAGCGGGTGCGCATATTCGTGTCGCCAAAGGAAAGAATTTTGCCCTCCTCGTTGACGCCCTCCGCCACCACGAACTTGAAGTTGCCGTTGCCGTCCTGGGTGATGGCCAGATAGGTCACGGGGCCGGTGTAGGGGTAGAACTGGGTCAGGTAGCCGCCGCCGGTCTTGCCGTGGAACACCTTCACGATTTTCATGGTGGGCTTCTTGTCGGAGATGTCCGCGTCGCCGGAGCCGCTGTGCCCGATGATGGCAATGTCGTCGTTGAAGTCGATGGAGTACATCTCAGCGAGCTGGCCGGTGCCGGAGATGGTCTTGAGGATGCTCATTGCCATTGCCACCTTCATGTCGCCCTCCACGGCGCAGGCGGTGCCCTGCTTGATGAGCATGGAGAAAGCGGGAATCAGCATACTGTCCAGCACCCCGGCCTTGCCCTGGGCGTAGCCGTCGTAGTGGGAGGCGATGAGACCAAGCTGCTCATCCTTGACCCACTGCTCGAAGGCGACGACGTATTTCGCCATCTCCCAGACCTCTTCGATGCTGCCGCCGCCCTCGATGTCGAAGGTGTCCAGAATGTCCTGGGCCTTGGCGCGGATGGCGTCCTCATCGGTGATGTTGTCGGCAATGGCCCACATCTTCTCCCAGTCGAACTGCTTTGTATAGAGGCCCATCCGCCGGTACAGGTTGGACTCATCGATGTAGAGGTCCATCATGCCGGGATAGGGCCGCCCGATTTGGGCGATGTTGGTCTGGCGGAAGCGGCGGCGCACCTGCGCGGCCTTGCACCAGTCCTCGATTTCGGCTTGCACGGCGGGGTCGCCGCCCTCCACCACGCCGGTGATGACGGCGTGGCGCTTGCCGTACCGCTCCAGGTCGGCCACCATCTCGCCCACCGCGCCGCAGGCGTAGCCCTCGCCCAGCCAGGAGGCGATGTCGGTGTGGTCGTAATCCAGGGCTTTCAGCTTCTGGACGTTGACCAGCACCACCGGCACGTCCAAATCCTTCACGGCGGGGAGCATATTATAGGAGGTAGCGTAGGTCAGGAGCTGCAAGAACACCAGATCCACGTCCGCCGCCCGGAACAGGTCGCCTGCTGCCTGGGACTGCTCTTTCGTGGTGACCATGCCGCCGTCCACGATGTCCACCGTGTCAGGGATGGTTTTCTTGAACGCCTCGTACTGGGCCTCAAATTCCGGCACCAGAGAGGGGAACTGGGGCAGATACGCGCCCAAGGCGATGGAAAAGACGCCCACCTTCGCTTTCGTGTTGACTAACATTTTTTACCTCCGTTTCACATGGGTTGAACTTTCTGAATATCAAAGCTGTCTCGAACAGAATCTCTGGCTGACTGCAAATCGGCAAATTCCCCAGCCCGAATCATCTGCACCAGCAGGTTGCCGATGGCGGTGCCTTCGATCGGCCCGGCGTAGACGGGCAGCCCGGTGGCGTTGGCGGTCATCTGATTCAGATAGCCGTCCTGACAACCGCCGCCCACCACGTTGATGCTGGTGTAGGTCTTGCCGGTGAGCTTCTGCAAGTCGCCAATGGCCTCGGCGTAGCGGCGGGTCAGGCTGACGTAAACGCACTGCATGACCTCCCCCACTGTCTCCGGGACGGGCTGGTTGGTTTTCGCGCAATAGTCTTTCACCGCCTGAATCATGCTGTCCGGGGCCAGGAAGCCGACGTCGTCCACGTCCACCACAGAGGGAAAGTCCTGTGCGCCTTCCGCCGCCAAAATCAGGTCGGGGAAACTCCACTGCTTTCCGCTGGAGCAGGGAGAAGCGCAGCTTCGGAAGTGCCGCTTGACGGCGGTGCGGTCGGTCTTGCCTGCCACATAATTCACGCCGTTCAGCTCCCGGCGGATGGACTGAATCATCCACAGTCCCATGATGTTTTTCAAATACCGATACCGATACCACGCGCCGCCCTCGTTGGTGAAGTTCTGGGCGCGGCTGGCCTCGCTGGTGATGGGCTGCTCGTTTTCCACTCCCAGCAGCGACCAGGTGCCGCTGGAGAGGTAAACCGCGTTGTCGTCCCTGGCGGGAACGGCGAGGAAAGCGGAGCCGGTGTCGTGGGTGGCGGGGAGGACTACCGTGGCGTTGAAGCCAACTTCCTGTTGGATTTCCGGGGAGAAGTCGCCCACCACAGTCCCCGGCATGGAAAGCTCTCCAAACAGCTCCGTGGGCAGCCCCAGCCGGGCGATGAGGCCCAAATCCCAGGTTTTTTCACGGGCGTTCACCAAATTGGTGCTGGTGGCGTTGGTGTACTCCTGCTTCTTCACGCCGGTGAGCAGGAAATTGAAGTAATCCGGAAGCATGAGCAAACTCTTCGCCTGTTCCAACTGCTCAGGATGTTCCTTTTTCTGCGCCACCAACTGATAGATGGTGTTGAAAATTTGCTTCTGGATGCCGGTCTTGTCGTACAGCTCCTCTGGGGAAATTTCCGCCTCCACCAGCGCGTCCGCGCCCTCGGTGCGGCTGTCCCGGTAGGCTACGGCGTCTCCCAGCAGGTTGTCATCCTTGTCCAGCAGAACGTA
>JAJQCW010000050.1 GCA_021202515.1 Clostridiales bacterium
TCATCTACCATACGGTCAATCGCCTGTACCTGACCGATTATTTTCTTTAATCTGCGATGCAGATTGTCCGCATCCATACACTGTCTCATAGCAGTTCCTCCAATACATCAAGGGGTATATGTATAGTATAATCAAATCCTGTTTTCATGTCAAGCCGCAGCGCGTTTCTAAAAAGTCCCGGCACGGGAGCCACTCATTTGTGACCCTCGTGCCGCTTTCCTGTTACCTGTCAGTATTATGCTGCTGTTCCTGTTGTCTGCGCTGTTCCTCTTGCAATACGCCTAAAATCGCCTCAACATTTTTCCGTGTGATGAGATAATCCTGCATCTGCTTTCTGGCTTCCCGATACTCCGCATAGGCCGCTTTCTTGCCATTCAGCACCTGGGCATACTCCTGATTAAGCTGCCTGATGGTGGGAATTTTGGATTTGCCTTTCCCTTGCGAATCAGCACCTGCAAGCTGGTTAAACGCCGTCTTTGCCGCTTTGTGGAGGGTGATCTCCTCACGGTGTTCCTCCAAAACCTTTTTGCTGTACCCGGACTTCTTGTGGGCGGCATAGGTCTCCTTCGTCCGGGAGTAATTGATGATGTGCTTTTTCAGTGCGGCGATTTCAGCCAGACGCTGTTCCGACGACTTAATGGAATCGGAAAGCTCGTTGAACCGGGCGGTAGCGGCGTCCGTCTTTTCCACCAGCTCGTCATAGGTGCCGATGTCGTGCTCCTTAATGAAGTATACAGCTTCGGCCATTTTGGTTATACGAAAACCTGCTATCAGGGACTGAAAAAGAATGAAAACAGATTGTATGCCATGTTTGCCTGTGCAAATTTGTATATGATTGCGATTGCTGGACGGAAGTTCTATGAGGCATGACCTGGGGATAGTGCGCCCTTTTTGAAGAAATAGGGTGGAAAATCAGGAATGGCAAGTGCGATTGTCCCTTGATTTCTTTTGTATTTTCCCAAATTATAGTCTTTTTTTGAGCTTATCAACGAATTCCTCTTTTAATCAGAGGTTCCTTAGAATAGAGCGTTCACTTCGCCGTGGGTATTACAATATCCCTGCCCGAAAGAATCTCTTCATAATATTGTTGCGCCTGCTCTGCACTTTCAGCGAACCGGAAAGAACTGCTTGCAACATACTCATTGTTTATATCAACACTCAGCCATTTGCGTCCTAACTGTTCGGCAACCATACCCGTCGTGTTGCTGCCGCTGAAAATATCGACGACCAAATCATCCGTATCAGTCAGCATCTTAATGAAAAATTCGGGCAGTTTTGCGGGAAAACGTGCCGGATGTCCTTTTGTGCCTACAGCCTTACAATATCGCAAATACAGACTGTTGCTCTCGCTGTTGCTGATTTGCAGGAGATTGGATGGGATCGCACCGCCATTATCTTTGGCCCAGGATTTCATGCCCATCACATGGCCGGATGGACGGACGGTGCCTTCCTCTTTTACAAAATCCTGTGGTTTTTCAATCAAATTATGCATTCTTGAAGAATAGGGAACCAGTACATTCCTTACATCTGATTTTGGAAAAGCGCTTTTTGAGAACCACCAAACGGTATTGACCGATGTTTTGCATCGGATTTTGCGTTTATTGACCCATTCGATGGGGGAGGGAAGCGCAGATGGGTTGTGCCAATACATATCCTGCGCTAAAAAATATCCCAATTCATCACACATTTTGAGCATAAATCGAAAGGGATAGAGCGCTTTTACAGGTTTTCCCTTCTGGTATGCCCCGCCGAGGTCAATGACAAAAGAACCCGACGGTTTTAGTTTGCTGTATGCAACTGCTCCAAATTGCAGCAACCAGTCTACATAGGCATCTTGCCCCACTTCCCCATAACTTTTATGTCGCTGTAAGCTAAACGGTGGTGAGGTCATAATTAAATCAATGCTCTCATCTTCAAGGGTGGGCAATAGTTCAAGGCTGTCGCCTTGAACACACTTTCCCAACTGGGTACAATATCCGGCCATATGATTACCTTTCTATATGTTCTATTACGCTTTCAACACGACAATCCAGACAGGAACAAATGCGGTCAATAATATCCATTGAAACCGGTTCGCCACGTGCCATCTTATCCATGGTCGACTTCGAAATGCCGGTTTTTTGCATAAGCTGTTTTTTGGTCATGTCCAGGTCGATCAAAAGCTTCCATAGCGGCTTATAAGAAAAGGCCATCCAATCACCCCCTTTCAAGTTTGATTATAGTATAAAAGTAGTGAGATGTCAACACATTTGTATTGATTTTTCAAATAACAACTTTAGCATTTCTCGCTCACACCAAAAACCGCCCGCGCCCCTTTCCAGGCCGCAGGCGGTTTGATTTACTTACACTTCATCCCCGCAACGCGGGGAAAGCGGGAGCGGAACGCCTCAGCAGACGGGCACGGTCCAGCCCTTGGTGTCCTCGATCTTGCCCCACTGGATGCCGGTGAGGGTGTCGTAGAGTTTCTGGGTCAGAGGGCCGATCTTGCCGTCGGAGATATAGGCCACCTCGTCCTTCCAGCGCAGCTCCTTGACGGGGGAGACCACGGCGGCGGTGCCGGTGCCAAAGACCTCTTCCAGCTTGCCTTCCTTGGCGGCCTTCATCACGTCGGCGATGGGCAGCTTGCCCTCGATGACCTCATAGCCCCAGTCCTTGCACAGCTCGATGCAGCTACGGCGGGTGACGCCGGGGAGAACGGTGCCCACGCAGGCGGCGGTATAAATCTTGCCGGAGATCTTGAACATGATGTTCATGGAGCCGACTTCCTCGACGTACTTCTTCTCAACGCCGTCCAGCCACAGCACCTGGGCGAAGCCCTGCTCCTCGGCCATTTCGCCGGCCTTGATGGAGGCGGCGTAGTTGCCGCCGCATTTGGTAAAGCCGGTCAGACCGGGCGCGGCACGGATGAACTCGTCCTCCACATAGATGCGGACGGGGTCGATGCCCTCGGCGTAGTAAGCGCCGGAGGGAGCGCAGATGATGGCGAAGGTGTAGTGCTTGGAGGCGTGGACGCCCAGTCCCACGTCAGTGGCGAAGGTATAGGGGCGGATATAGAGGGAAGCGCCGTCCGTGTGGGGGACCCAGTCCTTCTCCACCTCTACCAGCGCCTTGACCGCCTGGATATAGTCCTCAGTGGGGATACGGGGGATGCACAGCCGGTCGGCGGAGTCGTTCAGCCGCTGGGCGTTGCAGTCCGGGCGGAAAAGCTGAATTTTGCCCTCGGCGGTGCGGTAGGCTTTCATGCCCTCAAAAATTTCCTGGGCGTAGTGGAAAACCACGCAGGCCGGGTCCAGCACGAAGGGCTGGTAGGGGATGATGCGGGGGTCATGCCAGCCCTGGCCCTCGGTGTAGTCCATCACAAACATATGATCGGAAAAGATTTTGCCGAAGCCCAGCTTGCTCTCGTCGGCGGGTTTGGCCTTCGGGGTCTTGGTCAGTTCGACTTTGATGTTCAACATAGGATTCCCTCCCAAAAAAGATTCTCATTCAGCGTCTGTCAAAAAATCGCTTCACAGTTATTATAGCAACCTGATTCCCCATCTGCAAGGGGCAAAGGGGAACAAAGGCGGGATTTTTTCGTTTTTCTGCGGAGCAAATGCAACAAATCCTGCAAAAAACAGCAGAAAGCGGTTGCGGAAATGACAAAGCTGTGGCATAATCGAAACCGGAAGAAGATGGATGCGCTGTTTTTCTGTGCAAAAGGAGGACGTTGCTGGAACGCCATGCAAAGCGCGGCGCAAAAATCACCAAAGGACAGGCCGCAGCAGAGGGTGAAAAGCGGCGAAAAAAAGAAATTTTTATAAATTTACGTTTTTCCAGTTGTTTTTTCCCTTCGCTTCATTATAATATTCTCTACTGAAAGAGAAACTTTACACAACACACATCCGCCGCTTGCGGCTTTTGGAAACAGGCGGTATAATAGCAATTAGCAATGTGCAGTTAGCAATTTGCAATTATGGAGAAACTCATGCGCTGGAGGTTCTCTGCTGAACGTATTGCTTTTCGGTTGCGCTCCCATCATACGACTATCACTGAAAACCTGACCATTGCACATTGCTCATTGCTAATTGCAAATTGAACCCGCTCCACGCAGGCACATACCGGAGGGAACCGCATTGAAAACCCTGCTTTTTATCTATAACCCCCACTCCGGAAAGGCGAAGATGGCCGCCCGCCTCCACGAGATTACCGAAGTGTTCCAAAACGAGGGCTATTTGGTGACATCTTACGCCACCACCGGCCCCCAGGACGCCACCCGCGCCGCCAGAGAGCTGGCCGGGAGCTATGACCATGTGGTCTGTGCCGGGGGCGACGGCACCCTAAATGAGGTGGTCACCGGCCTGATGGACGGGGGCTATCAGGGGGCGCTGGGCTACCTGCCGGCTGGCAGCACCAACGACTTCTCCCGGACGCTGCATCTGCCCACCGACCCGGTGGAGGCGGCGAAGGTGGCCGTCACCGGCCAGCCGGTCCCCTGCGACGTGGGGCGGTTCAACCATAGCCGTTTCGTCTACGTGGCGGCCTTCGGGTTGTTCACCGCCGTCTCCTATGAGACCCCCCAGGAGTTCAAAAACCTCTTCGGCCACACCGCCTATGTGCTGGCGGGCATCCGCAGCCTGACAGACGTTACCCCCTACCGCCTGCGCCTGCGCTGGGACGGCGGCGAGCTGGAGGACACCTTCATTTACGGCGCGGTGTCCAACTCCACGCGGGTGGGCGGCTTTCGGGGGATGCTGTCCGACCAGGTAGTGCTGGACGACGGTTTGTTTGAGGTCATGTTGGTGAAAAAGCCCACCTCCCTGCCCCAGCTCAACGCCATTGTCGCCGCCCTGCTGAAGGGCCAGCCCAACGAAAACGTCATCGCCTTCCAGACCGGGGAGATGGAGATCCAGTCCGCCGACGAGATCCCCTGGACCCTGGACGGGGAAAACGGCGGGCGGCACTGTCTGGTACACATCGGAACGTATCCCGGCGCGGTGAAACTAATGACACAGTAGCCAATTTGCAATGTGCAATGACGCTGGAAACCCGGCCATTGCACATTACGAAAGTGGTTATTCTTTATGAATCAGCTTCGCCGAGAAACCCCTCCGCCACCGCCTAAAGGCGGCGGCCCTCCTCCGCCGTCAAGCGGCACTTCCGGGGCTTCGCCCCTCCTTGCCCTTTCAGGGGAGGCAAGGGGGGAGTCAGTTGCGAAAAGACTGTTTTTCACAAAAAACATACACGATACTGAACAAAAGTGCTAACCGAACAGCAAGCGGGATTCTCCCTCGCCGCAAGGCGACTGTGAAGGGCTGAATTTCGCAGAATTGCACATTGCACATTGCTAATTGCTAATTGAACTTCCCCAAGGCGAAGGGGCTTCCCCACAAAACAGCGCCAAAGGGAACATCAAGCGATAAAAGGAGGAGCCGTTTATGGACACCATCGCCGCCATCGCCACGGCTCCGGGCCGGGGGGCCATCGGGATTCTGCGCATTTCCGGCCCGGAAGCCGTGGACGTGCTGGACCGGGTGTTCACCCCGCGGGGCAAAACGCCCCTCCGCGTCCGCCAGCCGGGGACGCTGATCTACGGCGACCTGCGGGACGGGTCAGGGGCGCTGATCGACCGGTGCCTGGCCACCTTTTCTGTCGCCCCCCACAGTTACACCGGGGAGGACACCGCCGAGCTGCAATGCCACGGCTCCGCCGCCGCGCTGCGGGCGGGGCTGGAGGCCCTGTTTCAGGCGGGAGCGCGGCAGGCCGGGCCGGGAGAGTTCACCCAGCGAGCCTTTTTGAACGGCAAACTGGACCTGGTGCAGGCCGAGGCGGTCATCGACTTAATTGACGCGGAGACCGACCAGGCGGCGAAAAACGCCGCCGGACAGCTCACCGGAACTATGAGCCGCCGCATCAACGAGATTTACGACCAGTTGGTGGACCTGATGGCCCACTTCCACGCAGTTTTAGACTACCCGGACGAGGACATCGACCCCTTTGAGAGCCGGGAAATTTCCCAGTACGCCGCTTCCGCCGCTGCGGACCTGGCGGCGCTGGAGGCCACCTACCGCCGGGGGCGGCAGCTCACCGAAGGCGTGGCAACTGCCATCGTGGGCGCGCCCAACGCGGGGAAAAGCTCCCTGCTCAACGCCTTGCTGGGCTACGAGCGGGCCATTGTCACCGACATCCCCGGCACCACGCGGGACACCGTGGAAGAAAAAGCCCAGTTGGGCGGCGTCCTCCTGCGGCTCATCGACACGGCGGGCCTGCGGGACACCGCCGACGCGGTGGAGCGGCTGGGCGTGGCCCGGAGCCGTGCCGCCCTGGAACGGGCAGAGCTGGCGCTGGTGGTCCTCGACGGCAGCAGACCGCTGGATGACCAGGACCGGGCGGCCCTTGCCGCCGCCAATGCCGCGGAACGGGTGCTGGTGCTGGTGAACAAGTCCGACCTGCCCCGGCAAATCGACCTGTCGGAGCTGAGCGGGTACGAGTGCCTGCCCGTCAGCGCAAAGACCCAGGCCGGTCTGCCCGAATTAGAGCGGCGGGTGGGTGAGCTGTTCGCCCAGAACGGCGCCCCCAGCGGTCAGCTCCTGACCAACGCCCGCCAAGCCGAGGCGGTGGGCCGGGCCGCTCAGCGGCTCCGGGGGGTACAGAGCGCTCTGGACGCGGGGATGCCGCCGGACGCGGTCCTGGCCGACGTGGAGGATGCATTGGACGCCCTGGGCCAGGTGACAGGCCGTCAGGTGTCCGAGGACATCACGGACCGCATTTTCTCCCGGTTCTGCGTGGGGAAATAACCGCGGGGGACGGTACATAGAATGAAGAGAAAGTATATCCCTTGCCCATCCCACGTGTAGGGGCGGCCCGTGGCCGCCCGGAAAGCTTCTCTCTGAACTGCGGGCGGCCAAGGGCCGCCCCTACAGGATGCCAGTCAACAACACAGACGGGAAGCGTGAATCAGATTCTTACATAAGGAACAACCACAAAAACCACAATCGTTTGCATGGCAGAGAAGCCAACGGAGGATTGAGCATATGTTAAAAACGACTTATTGCCCGGTGTGCGGCAAGCCCTATGACGTGAGCCTGGGAGAGTGCCCCGTCTGCGCCCGCAAGCGGATGGCGGAGCAGGCGGAAAAAGCCGCTGCGGAGAAAGCTGCGACCGAAAGCGCCGCACCCAAGCGGAAGAAGATTTTCGGCGGGAAAAAGAAGGCGAAGCCTGTCCCTCCGGACATGGAGGAGACCATCGTTCTGCCAAAGGTGGACAGCACTGCCGCCCAGACCCAGGAGACCGCTTCGGCGGCGGAAGAGCCCACCGTTCGGGTGGAAGAGCCGACTGTGGAAAAAACCGCAGCCGCGGAAGCGCCTGTAACGGCAGAGACAACCACGACCCAGGCGGAGCCTGCGTCCCCCGCGAAGGAAAAGCCCGCCGCCGCTGCGCCGAAGAAGAGCGGCGTGAATCCTAAAGTGATCGTGGCTGTGGTCGTGGCGGTCATCGTGGTGCTGGCCGTGGCCTTCGCTGTGGGCAGCGCCGGGAACGGCGGCAGCACCACTGGTCAGGTGAACAACACCACTTCCCAGACGGGAGACGCGGACACCGAGACCACCGATGATGCGGATACCACCACCGAGGACAACACCACCGGCGACACTGCCACCGGCGACACCGCCAACAACGGAACCACCGGCAACACGACTACGAATAATAACGCCACCGGCAACACCACTACCGGCGATACCACCACCGGCAACACGACCACAGACAATAACGCCGCTGATGACGACACGACCACCGGCGACGATACCACCGGGGACGATACCACCGGCGGCGACACCACCGGGGACGACACCACCGGCGGGGATACCACCGAGGACAACACCACCGGCGGCGACACCAACAGCGGACACGACACCACCGGCGGGGACAGCCACAACGACACCACCGGCGGCGACGCCGATACCGACAGCGAGAACACCGCGGCCCAGGGAGACGCCTCCCTGGAGGCCACCGCCGCCTGAGCGGACAGGCAGTTGAGGAGAGAGACATGGAAAACGAAATTTTCCTCCTGAAAATGGGAGAAATCGTGCTGAAAGGGCTGAACCGCCGCCGGTTCGAGGACCGGCTGATGGCAAACGTCACCCGCCGCCTGCATCCCTATGGGCGGTTCCGGGTCTACGCCCGGCAGTCCACCGTCTACGTGGAGCCGATGAACGAGGAATGTGACCTGGACGGGGCCTGGGACGCGCTGAAAAAGGTGTTCGGCATCGTCGCCATGAGCCGGGCAAGGGGCTGCGCCAAGGAGCCGGACGCCTTCGTGGAGGCGGCTCAGGCGTATCTGGGCGACCAACTGCTGGCGGCCAAGTCCTTTAAAGTGGAGTCCAAGCGGGCGGACAAGTCCTTCCCCATGACCTCCATCCAGTTGAGCCAGTACGTGGGCAGCAAGCTGCACCAGCTCTACCCCCACCTGACGGTGGACGTTCACAATCCTGAACTGACCGTGCGGCTGGAGGTCCGGGACTTCTCTGGCTACGTCCACGCCGCGCCGGAGCCTGGCCCCGGCGGTCTGCCCGTGGGCGTGGGCGGCAAGGCGGTGGCCCTGCTCTCCGGCGGCATCGACTCCCCCGTGGCCTGCTACATGATGGCGAAGCGGGGTGTGGCCCTGGAGATGGTCCACTTCTTCTCCTACCCCTACACCTCCAACGAGGCCAAGGACAAGGTGCTGGAGCTGGCAACGCTGTTGGCCCCCTACTGCGGGCGGGTGACGGTGCATATCGTCCCCTTCACCCACATCCAGGAGGAACTGCGCCGGAGCTGCCCGGAGCCGTATTTCACCCTGGCCATGCGCCGGTTCATGATGCGCATTGCCGAGATGGTGGCCCAGGACGTGGGAGCCCAGGCCCTGGTCACTGGCGAGAGCCTGGGCCAGGTGGCCAGCCAGACCATGGGGGCCATCGCCTGCACCGAGGCGGCGGTACACATGCCCGTGTTCCGCCCGGTGGTGGGCATGGACAAGGAGGAGATCATCTCCATCGCCCGGAAGATCGGCACCTTCGAGACCTCCATCCTCCCTTATGAGGACTGCTGCACCGTGTTCACCCCCCGGCACCCCAAGACCGCCCCCAAGCCGGAGGAGCTGGACGAGATCGAGCAGGGCTACGACTTCGCCGGGCTGTGCCAACAGGCGTTTGACGGCATCGAGCAGGTCCGCATCCGGGCCAGGAGCTGACGTGGACCGGCGGGAGCAGGTGCTGCGCACCTTAAAAGCGCACGGTCTGACCGTCTCCACTGCGGAGAGCTGCACCGGCGGCATGATCGCCGCCGCACTCACCGACCTGGGCGGTTCCTCCTCCGTGTTCGTGGGAGGCGTGGTGTCCTACTGGACCGAGCTGAAGCACAAAATTCTGGGCGTCTCCCAGGAGACGCTGGACGCTTACGGTGCGGTGTCGCCCCAGACCGCCCGCGAGATGGCCCAGGGCGTCCGCGCCCTGACTGGCAGCGACCTGGCCCTCTCCGTCACCGGTGTGGCCGGGCCGGACAAAGACGAGCGGGGCAACCCGGTGGGGCTGGTGTACCTGGCCCTGACCGACGGGGAGACCACCACCGTCTGTCAGCCCGCCGATTTGGGCAGCACAAGAGAGGAAATTCGCCGCAATGCGGTGGAGGCGGCGCTGGAGCTGTTACTGGCGTATTTTGAGAAGAAATAAGCCTTTGTGAACTGTGTTGTGTATCCTTTTGACCTGTAGGGGCGGCCCGTGGCCGCCCGCAGCAACGCACAGCTTTTCCCGGGCGGCCGCAGGGAGGGGCAAAGCCCCGGAAGTACCGCCTGACGGTAAGGGCCGCCCCTACAAGTGCGTTTGGTGCAAAACAGGGATAGAGGATTGTAAATAACGAGAAAAGACCCAAACGATGCAAGGAGTTCGATGATATGAAGCTGTATAATTCCCTGACCCGCCGGAAGGAGATCTTCACCCCCCGGTTTGAAAACAAGGTGAGCATGTACACCTGCGGCCCCACCGTCTACCACTTTGCCCACATCGGCAACCTGCGCAGCTACATCATGGAGGATGTGCTGGAGAAGGCCCTGCGGTACGAGGGTTACGATGTGAAGCGGGTGATGAACATCACCGACGTGGGCCACCTGGCCAGCGACGCCGACACCGGCGAGGACAAAATGCTCAAGGGCGCCCGCCGGGAGCACAAGACCGTGATGGAGATCGCCCAGTTCTATACCGACGCCTTCTTTGCCGACTGCGCCAAGCTGAACATCAAGACCCCCGACGTGGTGGAACCGGCCACCAACTGCATCGACGACTATATCGACATGATCACCGTCCTGCTGGACAAGGGCTATGCCTACGCCGCCGGCGGCAACATCTACTTCGACACCTCCAAGCTGGAAAAGTACTACGTCTTTAACGACCACGAGGAAGAGGACCTGGCCGTGGGCGTCCGGGAGGACGTGGAGGAGGACACCAACAAGCGCCACAAGGCGGACTTCGTGCTGTGGTTCACCAAGTCCAAGTTTGAGGACCAGGCCCTGAAATGGGACTCCCCCTGGGGGGTGGGCTATCCCGGCTGGCATATCGAGTGCTCCTGCATCAGCAAAAAGCACCTGGGCGAGTACCTGGACCTCCACTGCGGCGGCATTGACAACATGTTCCCCCACCACACCAACGAGATCGCCCAGAGCGAGTCCTACCTGGGCCATGAGTGGTGCCGCTACTGGTTCCACGTCCACCACCTGAACACCACCAGCGGCAAGATGAGCAAGTCCAAGGGCGAGTTCCTCACCGTCTCCCTGCTGGAGCAGAAGGGGTATGACCCGCTGGTGTACCGGCTGTTCTGCCTCCAGTCCCACTACCGCAAGGGGCTGGTGTTCACCTGGGAGAACCTGGACAACGCCGCCGTCACCTACAACAAGCTGCTGAGCCGCATCGCCGCCCTGGACCCGAATACCGGCGCAGAGCCGGACAAGGAGGCCGCCAAGCCCTATCAGGCAAAATTCCAGAAGGCGCTGGACAACGACCTGAACACCTCTCTGGCCATTACCAGCGTCTACGACGTGCTGAAAGGCAAGGGGCTGGACGACGCCACCAAGCTGTACCTGCTGGACGACTTTGACCGGGTGCTGTCTCTGGACCTGCTGGCCGGAGCCGCAAAGGTCCGGGCCGCCGCCAAGACCGAGAACCACGCGGAAACCGCAGATTACACCATCACCGGCCCCGCCGACGCCGCCCCCGAAGAGGCCGAGCAGGTCCGCGCCCTGCTGCTGGAGCGGGCCGAGGCCCGGAAAAACAAAAACTGGGCCAGATCGGACGAAATTCGGGACCAGCTCAAAGAGCAGGGCATCGTCCTGAAAGATTCCAAGCAGGGGGTCCAGTGGTCGAAGGCGTAAGAGCGGCCCTGTCGCAAAAGTCCGGCGTATTTTCACGGGAGGCCCGTGAAAAATAACGTGAATTTCACGCAAATGCGAACGGGAGGGCTTTTAATCGTTTTTCACAGAAAAAGTATTCCAAAATTGTGCGTTTTTTTACAGTTCGTTATGTTGACTTTTTCTGCATGATTCCATATAATCATCATAATGATGTTACCGCGGCGTCGCCAAGGCGCCGCCGGATTGGAGGATTTTCATGTTATCCGAAAACGAAGCCAAGCTCCGCGCCCTGTTGGGCGATGAAGCTCTGAGCGAGCAGGTCCTCGCCGTCATCCGGGAAGATGAAGCCATGCGTCACGCCGACCTGGTCCGCCGCCAGAGCGAGGGCTTGAAAAACGCCCGGGAGCGGGGGGTACGTCTGGGCCGCCCGCCAGCGAAACGTCCCCGCAAGTTCCAGTCAGTTTACGCCATGTACCAGGCCGGGGAGATCAGCGCCCGGGCCGCGTCCCAGATGCTCCACGTCTCCCCCGGCACCTTCAAGCGCTGGACGCTGGAGGAGAGCGGACAGAACGCCAAATAAGCTGAACCAATCGCAATTCCCGCCCTCCGGCACCAGCCGGAGGGCGAACTTTTTTGGTTCTATAATAAATGTTGGGGTCAGGTAAAGCACCTGGCCCCAAATTCA
>JAJQCW010000040.1 GCA_021202515.1 Clostridiales bacterium
GCTTCACTATTTTTGCGGGTTACTTTTCTCTACCCCAACTCTTGACATAGAACCATTTTTCTAAATAAGGATAAACCAACCGCCGTCTCCGGTTTGGGGGCGGCGGTTATTTTTAATTTGCAATTAGCAATTAGCAATGTGCAATGGTTTGGTCTTCAGCCGCAGTGGATAGGACAGAACCGCAGTCGAAAACAACAGCATACAGCAGAAAACCGCAGGCGTTTGGTTTTCCCATAATTGCAAATTGCTAACTGCACATTGCTAATTGAATCAGTCGTGGTCCAAAAGCTCGGTATAGAGCTGGGCGTAATCGGTGCGCTTTTCCTTCATGGCGGCGATGGCGGCGGCGGGGTGCTGGTTCAGCTTGCCGGTCAGCAGATAGGGGATGTCGTAGCCCCAGGTCAGGCCGGACTCCCGCAGGGCCAGCATCTCGCTTTGCAGGAACCGGAACACCGGATAGACGTTGTACTGGGGGTTTTTCAGGAAGCTCAACAGTAGCTCCATGGAGCAGTTGCCGCAGCCCCGGCCCATGCCGTTCATGGTGGCATCCAGGTAGCTGACGCCGTTGGCCAGGGCCTCGATGGTGTTGGCGAAGGCCAACTGCTGGTTGTTGTGAGCGTGGATGCCGACGAACTTGCCGTACTTCTCACCGAACGCCACATACTGCTCCGACAGGGCGCGGATCTGCTCCGGGTAGAGGCTGCCGTAGCTGTCCACCAGGTAAACGCCGTCCACATGGCTCTGGCCCAGCATCTCCAGGGCCTGCTCCAGGTCGGATTCCCGCACTTTGGAGATGGCCATGATATTGCAGGTTACTTCGTAGCCCTTGGCCTTGGCGTCCTCGATCATCTCGATGGCGGAGGGCATCTGGTGGATGTAGGTGGCCACCCGCACCAGGTCGATGACGCTCTCGAACTTGGGGATGATGTCGGTCTTGTAGTCGCAGCGGCCCACGTCCGCCATGACCGCGATTTTCATGTCGGAGTTGTTCTCCCCCACGATGCCCCGGATGCTCTCCTCGTCGCAGAACTTCCACTTGCCGAACTTGTTCACGTCGAACAGCTCTTTGGAGGCTTTGTAGCCGAACTCCATGTAGTCCACGCCCGCCGCCACGTTGGCCCGGTACAGGGCGTTGACAAACTCATCGGTGAAATTGAAGTCGTTGACCAGGCCGCCGTCCCGCAGGGTGGCGTCCACCACCCGCACGTCCCGGCGGACGGTCATCAGATTGCCCTTTTGCGCCATGTTCTCATTCCCTCTATCAAACAGTCAAACTGTTCGCTTTTTTGAATTGATCCGCCCCAATTCGAGGCGAACTGCTCCTAGTGTACCACAAAACCCCATGATGTCAAGCGGTTTGTGAGCAAACGGAAACGCCGCCGCCCACTCCAGCCCAGGAGCGGTACGGCGGTGTTTTCTATTTCCGGGGCAGCGTCTTGCTTTTGGGGTAGGGCCGGGGGTCGTCGGTGCGGCCAACCAGATAGTCCATGCTGGTGTGGTAAAAGTCGGCCAGCTGCGATAGCACGGCGACTGGAATTTCACGAGTGCCCAGCTCGTAGCGGGAATAGCTGGCCTGGGTACAGTGCAGATAGTCGGCTAACAGCTTTTGCGGCAGGTCGTGGTCCTCCCGCAGCTCCCGAATCCTCCGATATGGCATGATTTTCCTCCGTTTTCCCTGTAGAACGCTCACCTTCTATGCTTGCAAAGTTATTATGCAATATACCAAAATGGCATATTGACTTGTATTCCAATTTGGTATATACTATGGACATCGGAAACAAAACATATCAGCCGATTGCTTATAGAGGGAGGAAAAGTATGACTTTTGACGATGTGGTAGGAATCATTGGTAAAATAGTAGGTTCCATGATCGAATACGGCGCAGAAGAGGGGCAAAGGGTTCAAGAGAGGTACGACCAAAGGATGGAACAGGTTGAAAAATGTAAAGAACACATTGACTACCTGGATGACAGAGCATTGTACGAAAGGTATAAAGCGTCCAGTGGTATACAAAAAGAAGCTTGCGCTCAATTATTGGAAGAACGAGGCTATCAACGGAAGAGAAGAGAACCGGAAGAGGATTGACCGCAGAAGCCAAAACCCGGCATCTGCGACAGTTTATATTTTTCAGGAGGAAATTATTATGAATACATACCGCGTTACATACAAGTATTCGAGAAACGGAAGGGCGTGGACCCGTGCCAGCCAAATCGTCAAGGCGGAATCTGACGTGTCAGCGATAATGCAGGTGGAATCGAAGGTAAAATCCAAGTATCCCTACATGGAAATCGTTTCAGTTACACAGATCTAAAGAAAAAATAACCACACAACCGAAAACTGCAAGCAAATCCTTGACAATCCCCCCACTCAGTGTTATATTTTATGCTAATCAAGCAATGACGAGGACAAAAACCGGACCCGGCGCGTCCCAGAGAGAGCGGCACCCGCTGCAAGCCGCTCACCCGCCCCCGGCGAAAACCACCTCCGAGCCTCCGGCGAACGGCCCCGCGCCCATTAAACCGGACGGGTTCGCCCGTTACAGCGGACACGAGCGGCCGCAATGCGGCAAGCAGGGTGGAACCGTGGAATAATGCAAGTTATCCCACCCCTGAATCACATCAGGGGTGGGGTTTTTGTTTTGCTTTTTGTAATCAGGGGAACCCCCTCCGTCGCGGCTTGCGCCGCGCCACCTCCCCTTTCAGGGCAGGGAGCGCAGCGGAAGTGCCGCTTGACGGCGGAGGCAAGAAGGGTGGTCAATTACTGAATGGCAATTCTTTGTGGAAAACTTACATTTCAACGGACTACCCACCTGTTACCTGAAAACCCAACCATTGCACATTGCTAATTGCAAATTGGTCCACGAGGAGGAAACGACTATGAGCAGCGAATTTACCTTTGAAAACGAGCAGTACCGTAAGACCTATTGGCACACCTGCTCTCACATCATGGCCCAGGCCATCAAGCGGCTCCACCCGGAGGTGAAGCTGGCCATCGGCCCCGCCATTGACGAGGGCTGGTACTACGACATCGACGCGCCCTTCAACTTCACCCCCGAAATGCTCACCGAAATCGAGGGCGAAATGCGCAAAATCTGCAAGGAAAAGCTCAAGCTGGAGCGCTTCGAGCTGCCCCGGGAAGATGCTCTGGCGCTGATGGCCGATGAGCCGTACAAAATCGAACTCATCAACGACCTGCCGGAGGACGCTGTCATCTCCTTCTACAAGCAGGGCGAGTTCACCGACCTGTGCGCCGGCCCCCACTTGGACTCCACCGGACGGGTGAAGGGCAACGCCATCAAGCTGACCGCCTGCAACTCCGCCTATTGGCGGGGAGACTCCAGCCGCCAGGTGCTCCAGCGCATTTACGGCGTGGCCTACCCCAAAAAGGCCGAGCTGGACGAATATTTGCAGCGCATTGAAGAGGCCAAGAAGCGGGACCACCGGAAGCTGGGCAAGGAGCTGGGCCTCTATATGCTGACGGACGAAGGCCCTGGTTTCCCCTTCTTCCTGCCCAAGGGCATGGTGCTGCGCAACACCCTCATCGACTACTGGCGGGAGGTCCACAAGCGCTACGGCTATGTGGAAATTTCCACCCCCATGATTCTGAACCGCAGCCTGTGGGAGCGCTCCGGCCACTGGGATCACTACAAGGAGAACATGTACACCACCGTCATCGACGGCGAGGACTACGCCATCAAGCCCATGAACTGCCCCGGTGGGATGCTGGTTTACAAGTCTGAACCCCACTCCTACCGGGACCTGCCCCTGCGGGTGGGCGAGCTGGGGCTGGTCCACCGCCACGAGCTGTCCGGCGCGCTCCACGGCCTGTTCCGGGTGCGCTGCTTCACCCAGGACGACGCCCACATCTTCATGACCTGGGACCAGATGAAGGACGAGATCAAGAACGTGGTGCGCCTGTTCGACGAGGTCTATTCCGTCTTTGGCCTGACCTACCAAATTGAGGTCTCCACCATGCCGGAGGACCACATGGGCGACGTGAAGGACTGGGATTTCGCCACCGAGACCCTGAAACAGGCCGTCACCGAGATGGGCAAGGACTTCGTTGTCAACGAGGGCGACGGCGCATTCTACGGTCCCAAGCTGGACTTCCATCTGGCGGACTGCCTGGGCCGCACCTGGCAGTGCGGCACCATCCAGTTGGATATGCAGCTCCCTGAACGGTTCGAGCTGGAGTACACCGGGGCTGACGGCGAGAAGCACCGTCCCGTCATGATCCACCGGGTCGTGCTGGGTTCCATCGAGCGGTTCATCGGCATCATCACCGAGCACTTCGCCGGCGCCTTCCCCACCTGGCTGTCCCCGGTGCAGGTGAAGGTGCTGCCCGTCACCGACCGTGCCTCCGACTACGCCGACCAGGTGGCCGCGAAGCTGGACAAGAGCGGCTACCGGGTAGAGGTGGACCACCGCTCCGAGAAGCTGGGCTATAAGATCCGTCAGGCCCGGAACGAGCGGGTGCCCTATATGCTCATCGTGGGCGACAAGGACGTGGAGAACCAGACCGTCTCCCCCCGGCACCGCACCGACGGCGATCTGGGTGCCATGAGCTACGACGAGTTTGCGGCGCTTTTGAAAGAAGTCGTGGACAGCAAAGCGATGAAATAATTTGCAATGTGCAATGTGCAATGTGCAATGTGCAATTATAAGGAAATCCAGCCGTTTACTGTCGCTTTGCGGCGAGGGGCGGCAATTCTCCAAAAAGCGGCACATCCTGGCGCATTGCGGACAAGTCGATGCCGCTTCAACGTGGACGCCTGAGGAATGAAAATGGAAAATGTGATTTTGAGCAAAAGCAAAGCGTTCGCGTTGAGGAGCATCCGACTTTATCAATATCTTTGCAGCGAAAAGCACGAGTATGTACTGGCAAAACAGGTCTTGCGAAGCGGTACAAGCATTGGAGCAAATGCAAAAGAGGCGGTAAACGCCCAGAGCAAGGCAGATTTTTATGCCAAAATGTACATTGCCTATAAAGAGGCAAACGAAACAGAATATTGGCTGGAATTGCTTTATGAGAGCGGGTATATCAACAGACGCTCCTTTTCCAGCATTTACGCCGATTGTAAGGAACTCGTCAAAATCCTTGCTGCTATCACGAAAACGCAAAAGGACGAACACGGATAATCAGCGATTTGCAGTTTGCGCCGATAAGCGGAACAAGCGTGCAAATCACGCATCATTGCACATTGCTAATTGCTAATTGCACATTCCCCATTCGGGGCATGGAGGTTATCATTTCATGAAATTAGGAATCGTGGGTCTGCCCAACGTGGGCAAAAGCACCCTTTTTAACGCCATCACCAACGCGGGCGCGGAGTGCGCCAACTACCCCTTCTGCACCATTGAGCCAAACGTGGGGACGGTAGCCGTTCCCGACGCCCGGTTGGACTGGCTCTCCGATTTGTACCATCCCAAAAAGACCACTCCCGCTGTCATCGAGTTCGTGGACATCGCCGGTCTGGTCAAGGGGGCCAGCCACGGCGAGGGCCTGGGCAACAAGTTCCTCTCCAACATCCGAGGGACCGACGCCATCGTCCATGTGGTGCGCTGCTTTGACGACGACAACGTCATCCACGTGGAGGGCAGCACCGACCCCATCCGGGACATCGGCATCATCGACCTGGAGCTGATTATGGCCGACCTGGAGATGGTGGACCGCCGCATCGACAAGGCCAAAAAAGCCGCCAAGGGGGACAAAAAGTTCCTCCACGAGGCGGAGGTGTTCAGCGGCCTCCGGGACTGGCTCAACGACGGCAACTCCGTCCGCTCCTATGAGTGTGACAAGGAGGATCGGGAACTGATCGCCACCAGCGACCTGCTGAGCCTGAAGCCCATCATCTACGCCGCCAACCTGGACGAGGACGCCTTCTCCGGCGACTGGGCCGCCAACCCCTACTATCAGCAGGTCAAGGCCCTGGCCGACAAGGAGGGCGCTCAGGTCATCCCCGTCTGCGCCCAGTTGGAGGAAGAGCTGTCCCAGATGGACCCGGAGGAACAGGCCATGTTCATGGAGGAGCTGGGCATTGCGGAGTCCGGCCTGGACCGGCTCATCAAGGCCAGCTACACCCTGCTGGGGCTGATCTCCTTCCTGACCTCCGGCGAGGACGAGTGCCGGGCCTGGACCATCACCAAGGGCACCAAAGCGCCCCAAGCCGCCGGGAAAATCCACAGCGACTTCGAGCGGGGCTTCATCCGGGCGGAGGTCATCGCCTACGACGACATGGTGGCCTGCGGTTCGGAGAAGGTCGCCAGGGAAAAGGGCCTCATGCGCTCCGAGGGCAAGGAGTACGTAGTGGCCGACGGGGACATCATCCTGTTCCGGTTCAACGTGTAAACCGGGGCACCCCATTGTCTCAATTTTGTCACTAATTCTGGCGTGAAATCCCTCCATCGCGGCTTTTGCCACGGTGGAGGTTTTTTTGCGTGTGGTCAGGCGAAAAAGGACCCGTCATTTTTGATTTTTGCGCGGCGAGCCAAACAGTTTTCACAAAGTGCGAAAGAAAATCCTCCTTTTTTACAAAAATAAGGATTGAAACTCCGGCGATAATTAGGTATAATGACAATGTACGGTAGTGAGTGCAGGGTCCTGCGCTTTCGTGGTTCTATTCTAAGGAGGAAAATCGACACATGGCTATTTCACTGAATATCAACAACGCCGGGCTGCGTGCCCACGAGCTGGAGCAGACCAAATTCCTGGTGGATGCGTCCTATCAGCACCTGATGAGCAGAGAGGGCGCCGGCAACGACTTCCTGGGCTGGCTGAATCTGCCCTTTGAGTACGACAAAGAGGAGTTCGCCCGCATCAAGGCCGCCGCCAAGAAGATCCAGGCCCAGTCCGAGGTTTTGATCGCCATCGGCATCGGCGGCTCCTATCTGGGCGCACGGGCCGGTCTGGAGTTCTCCAAAGGCCCCTTCTATAACCAGTTGGCCAGCAAGGGCGACGGCGTTGAGGTCTATTTCGCCGGCAACAACATCAGCTCCGCCTATGTCAGCTACCTGATGCAGATCATCGGCGACCGGGATTTCTCCGTCAATGTCATCTCCAAATCCGGCACCACCACCGAGCCTGCCGTGGCCTTCCGCATCTTCAAGGCCAAGCTGGAGGAAAAGTACGGTAAGGAAGGCGCGAAGGACCGCATTTACGCCACCACTGACGCCAAGAAAGGCGCGCTCCGTGGTCTGGCCGTGGCCGAGGGCTACGAGACCTTCGTGGTGCCTGACGCCACCGGCGGACGGTTCTCCTGCCTGACCGCTGTGGGTCTGCTGCCCATGGCCGCCGGCGGCATGGACATCGACGCCGTCATGAAGGGCTGCGAGGACGCCTGCGTCAAGTACAACAACCCCGACCTGTACACCAACGACGCTATGAAGTACGCCGCCACCCGGTTCATCATGCTGATGAAGGGCAAGAGCGTGGAGATCCTCTCCAACTACGAGCCTGCTCTGACCCAGTTCGGCGAGTGGTACAAGCAGTTGATGGCTGAGTCCGAAGGCAAGGACGGCAAGGGCCTGTTCCCCGTCTCCGCCAACTTCTCCACTGACCTGCACTCCATCGGCCAGTTCATCCAGGACGGCTCCCGCACCATGTTCGAGACGGTGCTGTGGGTCCAGAAATCCGCCTGCGACATCGCCGTGCCCGACGATCCCGCCAACGTGGACGGCCTGAACTTCGCCTCCGGCAAGACCATGCAGTATATGAATGAGAAGGCCATGAACGGCACCATGCTGGCCCACGTGGACGGCGGCGTGCCCAACATCATCATCACCCTGGACGAGCTGAACGACCACAACTTCGGTGAGCTGGTGTACTTCTTCTGGAAGTCCCTGGGCATCTCCGCTTATATGCTGGGTGTCAACCCGTTCAATCAGCCCGGCGTCGAGGATTATAAGAAGAATATGTTTGCTCTCCTCGGCAAGCCGGGTTATGAGGACATGAAAGCGGATTTGGAGGCGCGCCTCGCCGCCGTGCTGTAAGGAAACATTCGCCAAAGGCGAATGGGATTCCCGCTCGCCCTAAAACGCGCCCCCGGCGCGTTTTGGCCTGGCGGCCACGGGCTCACAGCCCGGGTCGAGGATTATAAGAAGAATATGTTTGCTTTGCTTGGCAAGCCGGGTTACGAAGATATGAAGGCCGACTTGGAAGCACGTTTGGCGGCTGTACTGTAATTCTTTGTTGCTGGGTAAGCCTGGGTATGAGGATATGAAGGCCGACCTCGAAGCTCCTTTTTAAAGGTTGCGCCTACGGCGCTTTACAGAAAGCGAAGGGCGCAAAGGTGCCACCGGCACCTTTGCATCCCTTCTACTCACCGCCGTGCTGTAAGGAAACATTCGCCAAAGGCGAATGTTAGATTCCCACTCGCCCTAAAACGCGCCCCCGGCGCGTTTTGGCCTGGCGGCCACGGGCTCACAGCCCGGGTCGAGGATTATAAGAAGAATATGTTTGCTCTCCTCGGCAAGCCCGGCTATGAGGACATGAAGGCTGACCCGGAGGCCCCTTTTTAAGGGATGCGTCTGCGGCGCTTTACAGAAAGCGAAGGGCGCAAAGGTGCCACCGGCACCTTTGCATCCCTTCTACTCTCCGCCGTGCTGTAAGGTATCAGTCACATCCAAGATTATAGCCTGATTGCATCTTCTTGAACTTGTCCCTTGCTTGGAAACCCCTCCGCCACCGCTATGGAGCTGCTGGAAGCGAAGCAGTATGTAGACCGGTTATAACGTTCCCTGTTGACACCCAAACTGCCCGAATCCTGGTTTTGGCCCGGATTCGGGCGTTTTTTCGTCAAAAAATTTTCTGGGCCCGCTACAGGCCTGTCTCTCAAAAAGTTCGTTCTTTTTGCACTTTTCAGTTTTTTACAAAGCAAAAGAAAGTGGCCGGATTTGCAGCCGTTTTCTCTGCGTAAAACGATTTTTCGGATTTTGAGAAAAACATTTTGCACCAGCCCCCACTTTCTCCCGTTGTGAGAGGTTGCTTTTTTCGCAGGTGATGATATAATGAAGCTGTGAGAATCCGCCTTATGTATCTTTTTATCTGTTCACCGTTCAGAAAGGAGTATCACAATGGAAAACATCAAGAAATATGTGGCTGAGGTCATCGGCACCTTTGTCCTGGTGACCTTTGGCTGCGGCACCGCCGTGGCGGTGGGCTGCGCCAGCGACGCGGGCAGCGGCTACCTGCTGACCGCTCTGGCCTTTGGACTGGTCATCGTCGCCATGGCCTATAGCATTGGCAACATCTCCGGCTGTCACGTCAACCCTGCGGTGTCGCTGGCGATGCTGATTCGCAAGCAGCTCTCCGTCGGGGACTTTGTGGGTTACGTCATTTCCCAGCTCATCGGCTCCGCCCTGGGCTGCGTGGTGCTGGGCCTTGTGTTCGGCTTCGACTGCGGCTTTGGCGCCAACCAGATCCAGGAGGGCTGGGCCAACGGCTCTGTGGCCGGTGCGCTGCTGGTGGAAGTGGTGCTGACCTTCGTGTTCGTGCTGACCATCATCGGCGTCACCAGCAAGCAGGAGAACAGCGCCGTCTCCGGCGTGGTCATTGGCCTGACCCTGACCCTGGTTCATATCCTGGGTATTGCCCTGACCGGCACCTCGGTCAACCCGGCCCGGAGCCTGATGCCCGCCCTGTTCGCAGGCGGCGCAGCGCTGTCTCAGGTTTGGATCTTCATCGTGGCCCCGTTGGTGGGTGGCGCGCTGGCGGCGGTGGTGTACACCGCGCTGGAGGACTGAGCGACATTCCCTGACCCCAAAGGAAAAGCACCCGGACTGGATAAAGTTCCTGTCCGGGTGCGTTTTTCTGCGTTGCTACTCCAGCACGATGCCGGTCACGGCGGCGTCCACGGGACACCGGCCCCCCAGCACCGCCTGGGCCGCCTCCCCCTGGCAGACCAGCACATGGCTGCCCACGGCGGCCCCCAGAGGGTCCACCGCCACCAGCGTGCCGCCGCCGGGGACCTTCGCCAGCACCAGGGCCGCGCCGTCCAGGGCGGAGACGTGGGTGGGGGCAGTGACAACGCCAGTCACTTTGCAAATCATCATAAGGAAACTCCCTTTCCGTGCGTGCCGCGGTTTGCGCGGCACATGCGGGATTGTGCCTTTAGTATGCCGGAAAGGTTGGAAATTATGAGGCACAGGGGAACGTCTCCGGGAAAAAGGCACAGGGAAGGCTTCTGACGATTTCCTATAACAACAAGAAGTAACCGCCCACATGCCCACGGGAACGGTTACTTCTTGTAGGTAACAACCAGGGGCCAGCCGTTGCCGGGCAGCGCCCTTATTCTGTCTCTATTATACCCGCAAACGGGACGACTGTCAATTTCTTTTTCCCTGAGCGCAGCTCGTTTTAGCCTCTCCCCATTGCACATTGCTCATTGCAAATTGCAAATTGTCAGTCCACCGCGTCGCTGGCGCGCATGGCCTCGATGGTCCGGCCGATCAGGTCGTCCAGCTCCCAGCCCAGCATGACCGCGCCGTCCCGGATCACGTCTCTGGAGCAGCCCGCGGCGAATTTTTTGTCTTTGAATTTTTTCTTCACCGACTTGACAGGCAGGTCGCTGACGCTCTTGGAGGGCCGCATGACCGCCACCGCTCCGATGAGGCCGGTCAGCTCGTCCACAGCATAGAGCACCTTCTCCATCTCGTGCTCCGGCTTGATGTCCACGGTCAGGTTGTAGCCGTGGCTGGCGGTGGCGTGGATGATGCGCTCGTCGATGTCCCGCTGCCGCATGATCTCCTGCTCCTTGATGCAGTGCTGGTCGGGGAACTGCTCAAAGTCCAGGTCGTGGAGGATACCCACGGCCTCCCAGAAGTCGGCCTCGTCGCCGTAGCCCAGCTCCTGGGCGTACCAGCGCATGACGTCGCCCACAATGCGGCTGTGTTTCCGGTGGAACTCGCCCTGGTTGTACTCTTCCATCAGGTCCCATGCCTGTTCCGGGGTGGGGATCATCGTCATCGTCTCCTTTGTCCAGGCCGCGCCTGGTTCGATTTGAACCCCAGTATAACCCTCTAAACCCACTTTGTCAATAGGGAATACAGGCGGCGCGCCTCCGCAAAAATCTTTTCGCATTTTAGAAAATTTATGCTTGACATTCGCCGGAGCGGGTGGTATTATAATTCTCGCAGTGAGCGAGCCAGTCTTTTGGATATGCGCAAGTGGTGGAATTGGTAGACTCGCTGGCTTCAGGTGCCAGTGCTCATTGCGGGCGTGCGGGTTCGACTCCCGCCTTGCGCACCAGAGAGAGGCAGTAATTTCGGTTGAAATTACTGCTTTTTCTTTTTTTGGAGCCTCCGATTGAACCGCGTCCTGCGTGCAGGGCCGCTGAATCAGAGCTTCCTTTTTGTTTTTTGCCGCAACTTTGCGTTTTCCAGAGAGAAGGTCTTTCCCATGTCCAAACAGGCCGCCGACTTCAGCCAGGGGTCGGTTCGGAGCGCGGTGCTGCGCATGGCCGCCCCCATGACGCTGGCCCAGCTCATCAACATCCTGTATAACATCGTGGACCGGGTGTTCATCGGGCAGATCCCCGTCACCGGGCGGCTGGAGCTGACCGGGCTGGGGCTGTGCCTGCCCATCATCTCCATCATCATGGGCTTTGCCAACCTGTGCGGCGTGGGCGGCGGCTCCCTGTTCTCCATCCGCCGGGGCGAGGGGGACGACGCCGAATGCCGCGCCATTCTGGGCAACTCCTTCGCCCTGCTGATTTTGTTGGGGGCAGCGGTAACGGTGATTCTGCTGACGCTGCGGGAGCCGCTGCTGTGGCTCTTCGGGGCCAGCGAGGACACCTTCGGTTACGCCAACGACTACCTGACCATCTACCTCTGCGGCACGATCTTCGTCATGATCAGCCTGGGCATGAACCCCTTCATCAACGCTCAGGGCTTCGCTACCACCGGGATGCTGACGGTGGCGCTGGGGGCCGCCATCAACCTGATTCTGGACCCCATCCTGATTTTCGCCTGCGGCATGGGGGTTCGCGGCGCGGCGCTGGCCACCATTATCGCCCAGGGCTGCTCCGCCGTGTGGGTGCTGCGGTTCCTGACCGCTAAAAACACTCCCCACCGGCTGACGCTGGCAGGGCTGCGGCTCAAAGCCCGCCGGGTGAAGCGCATTTTCGCCCTGGGGCTGTCGGGATTCTTTATGAACCTGACCAACTCCCTGGTGCAGATCGTCTGCAACGCCACCCTCCAGGCCACCGGCGGCGACCTGTACGTGGGGGTCATGACCGTAATCAACTCCATCCGGGAAGTGGTCATGCTGTTCGTCCAGGGACTGAACAACGGCGCCCAGCCCGTCATGGGCTACAACTATGGCGCAAGGCTCTACAAACGGGTTCGCCAGACCATCCGGTTCAGCGTCTCCTGCACCATCGGCTGCGCCGTCTGCGTGTGGCTGGTGACTATGCTGCTGCCGGGGCAGCTCATCCGCATTTTTAACGGAGAAGAGGCGCTGGTGGAGGCGGGCATCCCCGCCATGCGCATCTACTTCTGTATGTTCCTGTTTATGTCTCTGCAAATCGCCGGACAGACGGTGTTCACCGCCCTGGGCCGGTCGAAGAACGCGGTTTTCTTCTCCCTGTTCCGCAAGGCCATCATCAACGCGCCGCTGACCGTTTTGCTGGCCCACTGGATGGGCAGCACCGGCGTGTTCACCGCCGAGGCGGTGTCCCAGTTGGTGGGCGGCCTGGCCTGCTTCACCACCATGTGCCTGACGGTGTATCGGCCCCTCTCCCGCCTGGAGGACGGGGAAGCGCTGCCGATTCACCATCATCATTTATCCCAGCGCCACGTCTAAGGCCATCATCAGGGTGAACCCCACGGAAAAGAGCAGCGTCACCACGTCGGAGTGCCTGCCCTGGGCCATTTCAGGGATCAGCTCCTCCACCACCACGTAGAGCATGGCTCCGGCGGCGAAGCTGAGCAGATAGGGCAGCACCGGCACCACCAGCCCCGCCGCCGTCACGGTGAGCAGCGCGCCAATCGGCTCCACCACGCCGGAGAGCACCCCGTAGAGAAAGGCTTTGGGCCTCTTGGCCCCCGCCGCCCGCAGGGGCATGGAAATAATGGCTCCCTCCGGGAAGTTCTGGGCCGCGATGCCCAGAGACAGGGCCATCGCCCCAAAGAGGGACACCTGCCCGCCGCCGGTGAGCCAGTCGGCGTAGACCGCCCCCACCGCCATGCCCTCCGGCAGATTGTGTAGGGTGACGGCCAGCAGCAGCATGGTGGTGCGCTGGAGACGGCTGTGGGGGCCTTCCGCCTGCTCGCTGAACATATGCAGGTGGGGAATGGCGTGGTCCAGCGCCAGCAAAAACAGCACCCCCAACCAGAACCCAACCGCCGCCGGTAGGAACCGCCAACGTCCCAGGGCCGCTGCCTGCTCCAGCGCGGGCAGCAGCAGGCTCCAGACGGAGGCCGCCGTCATCACTCCGGCGGCGAAGCCGGTGAGGGACCGCTGCACCAGCCGGTGCAGCTCCCCTCGGAGAAAAAACACACAGGCGGCGCCCAGCGCCGTCCCCAAAAACGGGATCAGTATCCCCTTTATCACATCACTCATCGTCTGCCTCCCTCGCCGTTGTGGAGCGTCCGCGTCAAACCTTCAAGCGCCGCACAAGGCCGCCGAACCGTCCGCGTGGATGTCACCTCTGACAATATACGCAACGGCGGGGCCGACGGTGAAGCTTAGGCAACACCGCATAATTAAGACGGCGGCGCTTTGCGGAAAATTTCCGCCATAACTTCGTTGCAAAAACTTGAAATCCACAAAGGATTCCTGCGTTTTTGCGCCTCGTTCTGACAAAAATTTTCTTCGCAAATCACTCTTGCCGAATTATACGATGTCGCCTTTACCCCAACAAGGAGCGCAAACCATGAAAAACCAACAACCTCATCTCATCAAGCGATATCTTCTGCTGGCCCTGGGGCTGGCAGTTATGGCCTTCGGCGTGGCCTTTTCCATCAAAGGCGCGCTGGGCACCTCCCCCATCTCCAGCGCCCCCTATGTGGTCAGCCTGTTTACGCCGCTGACGGTGGGCACCGCCACCATCTGTATGCACTGCCTCTTTATCCTTCTGCAAATCATCCTTTTGCGGCGGGATTATGACCCCGTCCAGTTGATGCAGCTTCCGGTGGCGCTGGTCTTTGGCTGGCTGTGTGACCTGGGCGTGTGGGCCATTCAGGGCCTCGAATGTCCCCTGTACTGGCAGAAGTGGATCTTCTGCATCCTCGGCATCGTGCTGGTGGCCTTTGGCGTCAGTTGCGAGGTGGTGGCAAACGTTGTCACCCTGGCCGGAGAGGGCCTGATTTTGGCCATCAGCCGGGTGGCCCACACCAAGTTCCCGCCCACCAAGGTGGCCTTTGACGTGACGCTGGTGATCATCGCCTGCGTGCTGTCCTTCCTGTTCCTGGGACGGCTGGAGGGCGTCCGGGAGGGCACCGTGGCCGCCGCCGTCTGCGTGGGGCTGGTCTCCAAGCAGATCAACAAGCCCCTGCGCCGGTTCGAGGCGCGGTTCCTCTCCGACTGAGGGCGGGTTCTGATTGTCCCCTTGTCAATATAGAGAACGCTTTCCCTTTAACGAATATCCTTCTACAACTGACCGCCCCTCTCGCCTCCCCTGTGAAGCGCGGGCCGAACGGCCAATTCCTCTTTCGCGCAAATGCAGGGAGCTATGGCCCTTTTGGGCCATGCGAGTCGCAAAGGGGAGGGGGACCATGCGAAGCATGGTGGAGGGGTTTCCGCTGGATTTATCGAGAAGGTTGATTCAACGGAATAACCACCCTTCGCCTTTCAACAGAATCTTCACAAAACGTATCTTCCGTTTAAAAAATGTTCTCGAAATTTTCAGGTATCTTTAAGGTCGATAGGGTATCTTTTTGATAAGGCAAGGGAGAATACAGATTGTTGAATAGAACTTCATACTTTGTACATATTCTTCCGGTAGAATAAGCCACACGGAAAAACGAAACGACAACATCACTGTAAGGAGTGAGCGTATATGTATTTCGACGATCAGGAGAACACCGCCCCCATCCCCAACACCGGAAACGAGGGTTCCGCTTCCGGCCCCGCGCCGGAGAACACCTCCGGCAGCTCCGCCCCCTCCGGCGAGTACCACTACACCGCCGGGTCCGGCAGCAGCAGCTATAATCCCGACCTGAACGCCGCCAGCAACACCGGCAGCGCCAATTATGGCGAGCAGTCCGGCAGCGGCTACAACGGCCAGCCCATCAACAACAGCTATAACAGCTACAGCGGCCAGTCCAACAACAACGGCTACAACAGCTACAGCGGCCAATCCAACAACAATGGTTACAACAACCCGTCCAACGGCGGCTATACCCCCAATTATCAGTACACCCCCAACGAAGAGCCGCAGAAGAAGCGCCGCAGAAAGACCAAGGAGCCGAAGCCTCCCAAGCCGCCCAAGCAGAAGTCCGGCGGGAGGGGCGGCATCATCGCCCTGGCGCTGGTGTTCGCCATCATCGGCGGTATCATCGGCGCAGGCGGATTCTACGCCGCCGCAGCCTACGGTCTGATCTCCACCGGCTCCTCCGGCGGCAGCTCCACCGTCACCGTCAGCAACCGCACCGAGGGCACCAGCGTCTCCACCACCACCGTGGAGGCAGGGGAGGAGATGTCCATCTCCGAGATCTACGCCACCTATAACGACGCAGTGGTCTGCATCACCGTGGAGACCTCCAGCGGCGAGGGCGCGGGCACCGGCTTCATCACCGACGCGGAGAACGGCTATATCCTCACCTGCTACCATGTAGTGGACGGGGCCACCGCCATCTCCGTCACTCTGACCGACACCACCAGCTATGAGGCCACCTATATTGGCGGCGACGAGGACCAGGACGTAGCGGTCATCAAGATCGAGCCGGGTGAGGACGCAAACCTGACCGCCGTGGTGCTGGGCGACAGCAGCCTGCTGGCGGTGGGTGACACCGTCTGCACCATCGGCAACGCTCTGGGTACCCTGTCCAACACCCTGACCAGCGGCAGCGTCAGCGCTCTGGACCGGGCCATCACCATGAGCGACGGTACCGTCATGAACCTGCTCCAGACCGACTGCACCATCAACTCCGGCAACTCCGGCGGCCCCCTCTTTAACCAGTACGGCGAGGTCATCGGCATCGTCAACGCCAAGTACTCCTCCTCCGCCTATGACACCAGCACCGCCACCATCGAGGGCATCGGCTTCTCCATCCCCATCAACGATGTCACCGACATCCTCAGCGACCTGATGGAGTACGGCTACGTCACCGGCAAGCCCTACCTGGGCATCTCCGTCTCCACCGTCTCCCCTGTGACCGCCCAGCAGTACAGCAACATGGTGGTGGGCGCTTATGTGAACAGCGTCACCGAAGGCTCCTGCGCGGAGACCGCCGGTCTCCAGGCGGGTGACATCATCACCCAGGTGGACGGCGCTGACATCACCAGCAGCGCCGAGCTGATCGACGCCAAGAACACCCACAAGGCCGGGGAGGAAATGACCCTGACGGTCTACCGGGACAGCGAGTATATCACCCTTGTAGTCACGCTGGACGAGGAACAGCCTGAGACCACCACCTCCACTGAGGACGACAGCGGCACCACCGACGACGGCACCTCCGGCGGCTACAGCTACGGCTACGGCGACAGCGAGAACGGCTGGGGCTACGGCTACAGCTACGGCGGCAACAGCGGATGGTGATCGCCCGGAAGCTGCCCTAAAATCAAAACGTTTACAACCGGCTCACACCCAACGGAATGCGGTGTGAGCCGGTTTTCCTGTTCCGCTGTCCCCATGCGGGGAACACGTCCGGAAGGGCGGCGCGTTCCGGCAAACGCAGGCTTGACAATCCTCCCACCCGCTTCTAAAATAAACAGGTGAGAACGAATACCGTTAAAACAAGGAGGAACTTCGTTGTTTCAAGTGACCAAACGCGAGGGCAAGGCCCGCCGGGGGGTGTTCACCTGCGCCCACGGAACGGTGCAGACCCCGGTTTTTATGAACGTAGGCACCCAGGCCGCCATCAAGGGCGGGCTTTCCGCCAGGGATTTGAAGGAGATCGGGTGTCAGATCGAGCTTTCCAACACCTACCACCTCCACGTCCGCCCCGGTGACGACGTGGTGCGGCAGTTGGGCGGTCTGCACCAGATGATGCACTGGGACGGCCCGATTTTAACCGACAGCGGCGGCTTTCAGGTGTTTTCCCTGGCCAAGCTGCGGGACATCAAGGAGCCGGGCGTCACCTTCCACAGCCACGTGGACGGGCGGAAGATTTTTATGGGGCCGGAGGAGTCCATGCGCATCCAGTCCAATTTGGGCAGTGACATCGCCATGGCCTTTGACGAGTGCGTGGAGAACCCCTCCACCCACGACTACGTGGAACAGTCCTGCCGCCGGACCCAGCGGTGGCTGGAGCGGTGTGTGGCGGAGCACCAACGGCTCAACGCCCTGCCCGACTGCGTCAACCCGGAGCAGATGCTCTTCGCCATCAACCAGGGAGGCATTTACCCCGACCTGCGCATCTGGCACGCCGACCAAATCTCCGCCATGCCGGAAGGCTCCTACGACGGGGTGGCCATCGGCGGCCTGGCGGTGGGGGAGAGTACCCAGACCATGTACGACATCATCGACGCGGTGGAACCCCACCTGCCCGCCGACAAGCCCCGCTATCTCATGGGAGTGGGCACCCCCTGGAACATCATCGAGGGTGTCTACCGGGGGGTGGACTTCTTCGACTGCGTCATGCCCGCCCGCAACGCCCGCCACGGCAAGCTCTACACCTGGGAGGGCACCCTCAACATCAAAAACGAAAAATACAAGCTGGACACCCGGCCCATCGACCCCAACTGCCAGTGTCCCGTCTGCCGCAGCTACTCCAGAGCCTATCTGCGCCACCTGGTCAAGGCGGAGGAAATGCTGGCCATGCGCCTGGCGGTCATCCACAACCTCTGGTTTTATAACGAACTGATGGCTCGTATCCGTCAGGCCCTGGACGAGGGCCGGTTCGAGGCGTTCCGGGCGGAGAACGTCGAAAAATTGCAGCGGCGGCTGTGATTTTTTCGGAAAACCCCTTGCTATTGGCGGCGGGAACCGGTATAATAATGACACTATGCTGTGTCGGCAAAGAGGCTGCCGACCAAATTTACGGAGGTAATTATTTTGGAAACCATGTATTCGATCGTCATGATCGTTGTAATGATCGCCATTTTCTATTTCCTGCTCATCCGCCCGGAGAACAAGCGGAAAAAGCAGGCCACGGAAATGCGCAACAGCCTGATGGTGGGCGATGAGATCACCACCATCGGCGGCGTCGTCGGCACCATCTGCGCCGTCAAGGAGAACAGCATCGTGGTGGAGACCGGCGCCGACCGCGTCCGCATCGAGCTGATGAAGTGGGCCGTCTCCTCCAAGGGCGTCCAGACCACCGAGGACGGCAAAGGTGAACCCACCGACGACAAGGACAAGAAGTCCAAGAAAAAGTAATTCTGGCTGTCCTTTTTACGCAACCCTGTGTTAGAAACCCCTCCGCCACCGCCTAAAAGCGGCGGCCCTCCTCCGCCGTCAAGCGGCACTTCCGGGGCTTTGCCCCTCCCTGCCCTTTCAGGGGAGGCAAGAGGGAAAGTGCTTATCGTCTGACGCCGGTTTTGTGCGACAAATGCGAGATTTTCAGCAGAGACCCCTCTATATAGCCACTAACACTGAAAATTTGGCTGATTCATAGGGCTAACCAATAAAGTAATTCCACCAACACAGCGGCTCAGCCGCATAAAATCCCCCTCCCGCGCATACATTCAGGCAGAATGGCGACGGGAGGGTGTTTTTTTATGGCGCAGAGGAAAAAGGAAGCGGCGCTCAGCCCCGCGGCGGCGGGAGCCACCGTTTTGACCGGCGGACTGCTGGCCTTCGGGGTGTGTCTGGCGGTGCTGGCCGGGGCCGCAGGGCTGATGGCGGTGGGGAAGCTGGGCGAGGAGGCCATGTTCCGGGCCTGCTGCCTGGGGGCCGCGCTGGGAGGCTTCGCCGGGGGGCTGTACGCTGCCCTCTCCTGCAAGAGCCGCCTGCTGCCGGTGGCGCTGGCGGCGGCGGGGGTGTCCTTCCTGCTGTGGCTGCTGGCGGGGGCGGCGGTTTACGGCTCCGTCTCCCCCGGCAGCGCGGGGGCGCTGCTGGCGGCGTCCCTGGCGGGCGGCGGAGCGGCGGGAGTGGTCGCGCCCCGGCGAAAAAGGTAAAAAAGCGGATTGCATTTCCCCCTCCGCCGTGGTATAATACTCTCAAATTTAGAAATGTAAGGAGGAGAGTTCCTTGAAGCATGTCAAAACCCTCAGCGGCGCGACTCTGAAGCGCAGCGCGGCCCACGGCGGCTGCGGCGAGTGCCAGACCTCTTGTCAGTCCGCCTGCAAGACTTCCTGCACCGTGGCCAACCAGAAGTGCGAGCAGAGCAAATAATCCCACTCTGGTTTTCGTTGGTAACCAAAAGGGCTTCCTGCCAGAAGCAGGGAGCCTGAGCCTTGCGGCTCTCGACCAAAATCATGGATTTTGGTCGAAAATGCGGCCCCTGCATCGCACTCGCTGCGCTCGCACGTTTGGGGCCTCCCTGTGTGCTTTTGCCGGTACACGCCCGGCTAAAAGCACAGATTTCATTTTATTTTGCCGCTGGCGCGGCAAAACTCCTGCGGAGGGCTTTCCAAGTCCTTTCCTGCGGCAGTTGCGTTTTGCGTGGTATTTGGATGAAAGTGGGCTTCCTGCCAGAAGCAGGGAGCCTTTCTTTTGGCAATATGTGAGTAATAGTTGAAGTTTTAGCCTATTGGGATTCCCTTTGTGTAACCTTAATGTAAACTGTCTGCTATTTGCATGTGTAGGGGCGGCCCTTGGCCGCCCGAAAACCGCCTGCATACTCAGGGCGGCCACGGGCCGCCCCTACAGGTGGGTGGGAACACTTCAAAACGTTGAGGTTGGCACAAAGGGACCCCCAAATCCGATAAATGAGAGAGGAACCGACCTATGATCCATACCTTTGAAGCCTTGGGCTGTTACATCGCCATGGACGTGGCCAGCGGCGCGGTCCATGTGCTGGACAAACTGACCTTCGATCTGCTGAACCTGGTGGAGCCGCCCATGGGGGAGCACTGTCCGCCGAAGATCGTCGCCGCGCTGCCCCAGTACCAGCCCCAGGCCCTGGAGGAGAGCTGGCAGGAGCTGCGGGAGCTGGCGGCGCAGAAGCTGCTCTTTGAGGAGGAGACCTACATCGACCCCGCCTGGGCGGTGGTAAAAAACACCCCCATCAAGGCCCTGTGCCTGAACGTGGCTCACGACTGCAACCTGCGCTGCAAATACTGCTTCGCCTCCAAGGGGGGCTACGGCACCGGGCGCAAGCTGATGGACTTCGAGACCGCCAAGCGCGCCATCGACTTTGTGGTGGAGAAGTCCGGCAAGCGCCGGAACATCGAGGTGGACTTCTTCGGCGGCGAGCCGATGATGGCCCTGGACACCTGCAAAAAGACGGTGGAGTACGCCCGCGAGATTGAAAAGACCCACGACAAGCACTTCCGCTTCACCATGACCACCAATGGGATGCTGCTCAACGACGAAAACTCCGCTTACTTCAACCAGGAGATGAAGAACTGCGTCCTCTCCCTGGACGGGCGCAAGTCGGTCAACGACGCCATGCGGGTCACGGCGGGGGGCAGCGGCAGCTACGACGTCATCGTCCCCAAGTTCCAGAAGCTGGTGGAGGGCCGGGGCGACCAGGAGTATTACGTTCGGGGGACCTATACCCGGGACAACCTGGACTTCGCCCAGGACGTGCTGCACATCTGCGACGACCTGGGGTTCCGCAACGTCTCCGTGGAACCGGCGGTGGGCAAGCCCGATGACCCCTATGCCATCACCGAGGCGGAGGTCCCCGCCGCCTGCGCCGAGTATGAAAAGCTGGCCCGCGCTCTGGTGGACCGGCCTAACGTGAACTTCTTCCACTTCAACGTTGACCTGGAGCAAGGCCCCTGCGTCATCAAGCGGATGCGGGGCTGCGGCGCGGGCAACGAGTACGTAGCCATCACCCCGGAGGGGGACATCTACCCCTGCCACCAGTTCGTGGGCAACCCCGACTTCCGCATGGGCAACCTCTACGAGGGCACCTTCGACCAGACCATCGCGGACAAGTTCGCCGGGGTCAACGTCTACACCAAGCCGACCTGCCGGGACTGCTGGGCCAAGTTCTACTGCTCCGGCGGCTGCTCCGCCTGCAACTACAACGTCAACGGCGACATCATGCAGCCCAGCCAGGTGGCCTGCGACCTGGAACGCAAGCGGCTGGAGTGCGCCATTGCCATCAAAGCCATTCGCGCGGGATTGGCGGAGTGAGCTTTTAGCTGTTAGCGATTAGCCAAGATAGTGCTTATCGTTTGGTCGCGTTTTTTCCAGCAGAGTACAAGTTTTCTGCGAAGAACCACCGTTCTGTAACTGACTACTCGCTACTAACAGCTAGAAGCTAACAGCCAACAGCTCATAAAAATTCCCCTGTCCGCATAGGCTTGGACAGGGGTGATTTTTTGGGCAAACAAACGCGGGTGCGCCTGTGGTCGCTGCCCTCCATGCAGCCGGCCAGAGCCACTCTCCTCACCGCCGGGGGCTTCGCGCTGGGCGGGCTGCTGGGGTGTCTGTTCTCCGTCTGCCTCCAGGGGGAAGGCTCCGCCGCGCTGACCGCCTATCTGGAACGCTATCTCGCGCTGGCGGAAACGGAGGGCACGGCTCAGCCGGGCTGGTGGGCGGTGGGCTGGCAGGTGCTGCGGGAGGCGCTGGCGGTGGGACTGCTGCGGTTCACGGTGCTGGGGGTGCTGCTGGTGCCCCTGGTCATGGGGGTCAAGGGGTTTCTGCTGTCCTTCGCCATCTCCGCCTTTGTCCGCTGCTACTGCTGGCGGGGACTGGGGGCGGCGCTGCTGCTGTTCGGCGGTCCGGAGTGTTTGCAGGTGACGGCGCTGTTCCTGCTGGCGGTGGAGAGCTGGCTGGGGGCGGAGCGCCGGGGCCGGGACCTGCGCGCCGGGGAGGAGCAGTCTGGCCTGTGGGTCTATCTGGTCTGTCTGCTGCTGCTGGCGGGGTCGGCTGCGCTGCAAACGCTGTTGGCCGGGCCGATGGTCCGGGGTCTGACGCTGCTGCTTGGATGAATCTTTTTGCAGGAAACCCCGCGTAATAGGCAAAATAACAGTTGGAAGTCCCGGCAAACTGTGGTATAATGATTTGTCATTTGAAGAGGATCACGCTCCGCTCCCTTTGGAACCGGAGCGAATACAGATAGTGGAAGGATTCATTATGGGAAAATACTTTGGCACCGACGGCTTCCGGGGCGAAGCCAACGTAAATCTGCTGCCCAATCACGCCTATCAAATCGGGCGTTTTCTGGGGTGGTACTACGGTGCGCGGCTGGGCAAACGCTGCCGCATCGTCATCGGCAAGGACACCCGCCGCAGCGGTTATATGCTGGAGTCGGCCCTGTCCTCCGGTATCATCTGCTCCGGCGGCGACGTCTATATGATGTGGGTGACCACCACCCCCAGCGTCTCCTATATCACCCGGACAGAGGGCTTTGACTGCGGCGTGATGATCTCCGCCAGCCACAACCCCTTCTACGACAACGGCATCAAGCTGCTCAACAGCCGAGGCGAGAAGATGGACGAGGAGACCATCTGCCAAATCGAAGCCTATATGGACGGCGAGACCCAGCCCATCCCCATGGCCAACCGGGAGAACATCGGCAGCCAATTTGACTTTGAGGCGGGCCGGAACCGCTACACCGGCTACCTGATCTCCCAGGGCATCTACAACTTCCGGGGCATCAAGGTGGGCCTGGACTGCGCCAACGGCAGCGCCTGGCGCATCGCCCAGAACGTGTTCAACGCCCTGGGGGCCGAGGTGACCATTATGGGCAACCAGCCCAACGGCACCAACATCAACGACGGGGTGGGCAGCACCCACATCGAGGGCCTCCAGGCCCTGGTGCGGGACAATCACCTGGACGTGGGCTTCGCCTACGACGGCGACGCGGACCGCTGCATGTGCGTGGATGAAAAAGGCAACGTGGTCAACGGCGACCTGATCCTCTACATCTACGGGCGGTATATGAAGGAGCGGGGCCACCTGCTGACCAACACCGTGGTCACTACCGTCATGTCTAACTTCGGCCTGTACAAAGCCTTCGACGAAATCGGCATCGACTACGCCAAGACCGATGTGGGCGACAAGTACGTCTATGAGTATATGGCCACCCACGGCTGTCGTCTGGGCGGCGAGCAATCCGGCCACATCATTTTCAGCAAGTACGCCACCACCGGCGACGGTATCCTGACCTCTTTGAAGATGATGCAGGCTATGATCGGCTCCAAAAAGACCCTGTCGGAGCTGGCCGCGCCGGTGAAAATTTACCCCCAGAAGCTGGAGAACGTCCGGGTCAAGAGCAAGCCAGAGGCCCAGAACGACCCGGAGGTGCAGGCGGCGGTGCAGGCCGTGGCCGACGAGCTGGGGGACAGTGGCCGCATCCTGGTGCGGGAGAGCGGCACCGAGCCGCTGATCCGCGTCATGGTGGAGGCGGAGACTCAGGAGCAGTGCGACGCCTATGTGAAGCGGGTCACTGACGTCATCATCGCCAGGGGACACCAGGCGGGGTGAGGATATGCAACGGCGGAGAGCCGCACGCCTGTCGTCGGCTGCCAGTTGTTCGCTTCGCATTGAAAAAACATAAAACGCAAGACACAGGAGCCTCTGACAAGGGAAGAGGCTCCTGTTCCAAATTGCCAGCGTTGCAGCGAAGGCTGCCGGAACCTTTCAGGTTCGCAATTTTCCCTGTTCGTAACGTTTTACGTTGACAAATCGGGGAAAAATGCTATAATATGTCTTACATAAGAACATCATACGTATGGATTTCCTGATCTGGAGACAGGGAAAATGGAGGATAAGAGAATATGGCAAATCGACCCGCATATTTGAAGAATTTAAAGAGTGAATCCGTCGTCCAGCGCGTCATCAACTGTTTGACTGATGGTATGATCTCCGGGGAACTGAAACCCGGCGATAAGCTCCCCACTGAGCCGGAGCTGGCAGCCAACTTCGGCGTGGCGCGCACCTCGGTCCGGGAGGCCACCAAAATCCTCACTTACATGGGCGTGCTGGAGAGCAGGCGTTCCGAGGGCACCTTTGTTTCCAGCGGCTTCCAGGAGAGCATGATCGACCCCATGGTATACGGCATCATTCTGAACCGGGGCGACGACTTTGACAGCCTGATGGAGCTGCGGGAACTGATCGAAGTGGGCATTTTGCAGTTGGCCGTCAAAAAAGAGGACCAGGAGGGTCTGGACCTGGTGAAAAGCAAGCTGGAGGACTTTGAGGCCGCAGTCGCCGGGACAGAGGACGTGGCCCAGGCTGCGTTCCAGGCGGACAACGCCTTTCACGACGCGGTTTCCGCCCTGTGCAAGAACACCCTGGTCAGCAAGATCGACTCCGTGGTGCGGATGCTGACCTATTCCGTCCGCTGGGAGACGGTGCAGACCATGATCGACACCGGCCGGGGCGAGGAGCTGTTGGAAGCCCACCGGAAAATTTACGATATGCTGGCGGCAAAGGACCTCCAGCAGATCGACGAGCGCATCCGCAACACCTACTTCCTGGACGCACTGGACCGGGACGAATAAAAACCGCATAAAACATCGCTCAACCGCGTGACCTCTGTGGTCACGCGGTTTTTTGCCGCCACAGAGGGCATTTTCCACAAAAATCAGAAAAGAACTTTATGCAAAAAGTAGAAAAGAAGAAAAGGGGATTGACATTTCTCTTGGGATGTGGTATTACATTCATATGTCAGACAAAGGACGTAAGGCACCAAGCAAGAGAGGAGATGAAACAGCCCCACGGCTCCTTGGAAATGCCTTTCACCATACGCAAACCACCCATCAATCAAGTAAAGGAGATGTCTATGAAAAAAGCAAAACAACTGTTGGCCCTGGTCATGGCGCTGACAATGGTCTTTCTCCTGACGGGGTGCGGCTCTTCCAGCGCCGACACCAGCACCGAAGGCGAATACCAGACCATCGAGCTGTCCATGGCTGTCAACGGCACCAACACCCAGATCGACGCCCGCGTCGCGGAATACTTCGCTGACCTGGTAGAGGAACGCTCCGGCGGCTCCGTCACCATCGCCGTGTTCCCCAACGACGAGCTGGCCGGCGGCAGCGCCTCCCGCGGCATCGAGATGATCGCCTCCGGCAGCACCGACCTGGCGGCCTACGCCACCTGCACCCTGGCCGTCATCGATGAAATGCTCCCCGTGGCCACCATCCCCTGGAGCTTTGACGACTACGCCGAAGCCCGTGAGGTCATCGACAGCACCGGCTGCGAATACTACGCCGAGCGGCTGTCTGCCAAGGGCATGACCTACCTGGGTTCCTTCCACAACGGCTTCCGTCAGATCACCAACTCCAAGCGGGAGATCCACTCCCCGGATGACCTGAAGAACCTGAAGATCCGCGTTCCCGGCAGCGTGGTGTACATGGGCTTCTTCACCGCTCTGGGCGCCGACCCCACCTCCATGAACTGGAGCGAGGTGTTCACCGCCATCCAGCAGGGCACCATCGACGGTCAGGAGAACGGCGTCAGCATCACCTCCTCCGCCAAGATGTACGAGGTCCAGGATTACCTGACCATGTGGAACTACTCCTATGAAAGCGACCTCTTCATCGCCAACACCTCCACCTGGGAGAGCCTGAACGAGAATACCCGCGAGCTGCTCCAGGAATGTGCCACCGAAGCCTGCAACTGGGGCCGCGACACCCTGGAGGCTGAGGAGTCCGAAACTCTGGAAATGTTCGAAGAAGCGGGCATGACCATCACCTATCTGACCGACGAAGAGAAGGCTGTCTTTGCGGACGCCATCGCCGAGTGGAAACAGAGCATGATCGAGTACTTCGGAGAAGACGCCTGTGCCGCCTTCAACATCACGGCGTAAAGGAGGCAAGAACATGAAAGTTTTAGACTATATCGAAGAGATCATCTGCGTCATCTGCACCGTCGTTATGACCGGCCTGGTCTTTGCGGGCGTCGTCTCCCGGTTCCTGCTGCACGCCTCCCTCTCCTTCTCGGAGGAGATCACCACTTACCTGTTCGTCCTGCTGAGCCTGATGGGGACCGCCATCGCCGCCAAGCGCCGGGCGCACCTGGGCCTGACCATCGTCACCGACTCCGTGCCGCCCAAGGCCCGCAAGGCCCTGCTGGTCATCGGCTTCGCCATCGCCACCGTGTTCTCCGCCGCTCTGGTGTACTACGGCGTGCTGATGGTCATGAACCAGTACCGTCTGGGCATGGTCACCTCCGCTATGCAGTTCCCTGAGTGGATCTACGCCACCTTCGTGCCCTTCGGCGCGGTGTTCGTCACCATCCGCTTCGCTCAGGCCCTGGTCGAAGAGATCAAAAAGCCGCTGGACGCTTCCGCCCTGGAAGCGGAAAAGAAAGCGGTCCAGGACGAGTTCCTGGGCGCCGCAGACAAAAACTTCAAAAAGGAGGGCTCTGACACATGATCGCTGCTGTTCTGTTTATCACCTTTGCGGTGCTGCTGTTCATCGGCACACCCATCGCCATCTGCCTGGGCGTGTCCAGCGTGGCGGCCATGCTGGTCCAGGGGATCGGCCATCCCCTCAACACCATCATGAGCAGCCTTCCGCAACTGTTCTCCGCTTCCACCAGCAAGTTCGTGCTGCTGGCCATCCCCTTCTTCATCCTGGCCGGCAACATCATGGAAAAGGCGCAGATCTCCGCCAAGCTTATCCACCTGGCTGAGACCTGCGTGGGCCACCTGAAAGGCGGCCTGGCCATCGTGTGCGTCATCGTGGCCTGCTTCTTCGCCGCCATCTCCGGCTCCGGCCCCGCTACCGTAGCCGCCCTGGGCCTGGTCCTCATCCCCGGCATGATCCGCTCCGGTTACAGCCCCGCCTTCTCCGCCGCCCTGATGGGCAGCGCCGGCGCCATCGGCGTTATCATCCCGCCCTCCATCACCTTCGTGGTCTACGGCTCCATCGCAGACGCCTCCATCGGCTCCCTGTTCAAGGCGGGCGTTCTCCCCGGCCTCATCATGGGCGCGGCGCTCATCATCACGGCGCTGTTCGTGGGCCGGAAATACGACCTGGTCTCCCTGCCGAAAGCCTCCGGCAAAGAGCGTTGGCAGGCGTTTAAGGACGCCTTCTGGGGCCTGCTGATGCCCGTCATCATCCTGGGCGGCATCTACGGCGGCGTGTTCACCCCCACTGAGGCCGCTGCGGTCGCCGTGGTCTACGGCCTGGTGGTCGGCGTGTTCATCTACCGCACCGTCCGCCTGAAGGAACTGTGGGCCATCATCATCGACTCCGCCTGCACCACCGCTACGGTTATGTTCATCACCGCCTGCGCCGGTCTGTTCGCCTACGTGCTGACCCGCGCCCGCCTGGACGTGGCCATCAGCGGCGCGCTGGAATCCATCACCGGCGGCTCCACCATCGTGTTCTTCATCATCGTCAACATCATCCTGCTCATCGCGGGCTGCTTCCTGGACTCCACTTCCGCGCTGTACATCTTCGTCCCCCTGTTCGTCCCCGTGGCGGAGGCCCTGGGCATCAACCTCATCCACCTGGGCGTGGTCATGATCGTCAACCTGGCCATCGGCCTGTACACCCCTCCCGTGGGCGTCAACCTCTACGTGGCCTGCGGCGTGGCGAACGTCAACCTGAAGGAAATCAGCAAGGCCATCGTGCCGCTGCTCATCGCCTCCATCGCGGTGCTGCTGCTGATTACCTATATCCCCGGCATTTCCACTATCTTTGTCTCCTAAATTCAAAAGGAAGGTGCTACTTATGAAAGACATGAGCATTGCACAGTTGCAGAACACCTGTGTAGACCTGAAAAAGAACGTCATCTCCATGATTTACAAGGCCCAGTCAGGTCATCCCGGCGGCTCCCTGTCGGTGGCCGAGTTCATGACCGCCTGCTACTTCCATGAGATGAACGTGGACCCCCAGAACCCCTACTGGCCGGACCGTGACCGTTTCGTTCTCTCCAAGGGTCATGTCTGCCCCGCCCAGTACGCCGCTCTCGCTATGAAGGGCTACTTCCCCATGAAGGAGCTGGACACCCTCCGCAAGGAAGGCTCCATCCTCCAGGGCCACCCCAATATGAAGTGCCCCGGCATCGACATCCCCACCGGCTCCCTGGGCCAGGGCCTGGCCTGTGCCGTGGGTATGGCTATCGCCGCCAAGCTGAACGGGCAGAGCTACCGGGTGTTCTCCGCCGTGGGTGACGGCGAGTGCAACGAGGGCGAGATCTGGGAAGCCTGCCAGACCGCTTATAAGTACCAGTTGGACAACCTGGTGGTCTTTGTGGACTACAACAACCTCCAGTTGGACGGCACCTGCGACGAGGTCATGCCTCCTGTGGACCTGGGCGCCAAGTTCCGGGCCTTCGGCTTCGACGTGTACGAGATCAACGGCAACGACATGGCCGAGATGGTCAAGGCCCTGGACCTGGCTGTCGCCACCAAGGACGGCAAACCCAAGTGCATCTTCGGCCATACCGTCAAGGGCAAGGGCGTTTCCTACATGGAGAACGTCTGTGGCTGGCACGGCACCGCCCCCAACGAGGAGCAGTACAAACAGGCCATCGCTGAACTGGACACCCAGTATGTGTCCTGCTAAAGGAGGAAAACAGAAATGAGTGAAACTGTCAAGCTGCCGACTCGTGACGGCTTTGGTGACGAGATCGTCGCCCTGGGCAAGGAAAACCCCGATATTCTGGTGGTAGACGTAGACATCGGCAAGAGCTGCAAGACCGGCGCGTTCCGGCAGCAGTTGCCCCAGCAGCACCTGAACGTGGGCATCGCGGAACAGAACGGCGCTGGCGTGGCGGCTGGTCTGGCCTCCTGCGGCAAGATCCCCTTCGTGGTCACTTATGCGGCCTTCGGCTCCATGCGGATGTGCGAGATGATCCGCCAGGAGATCTGCTATCCCAAGCTGAACGTGAAGATCGCCTGCTCTCACGGCGGCGTGACCCCCGCCAACGACGGCGCATCCCACCAGGCCATCGAGGACATGGGCATCCTCCGCACCATCCCCAACATGACCGTCATTATGCCCGCCGACTACTGGTCCGCCCGGAAGCTGGTCCGCGCGGCGGCGGAGTTCAACGGCCCTGTCTACCTGCGCTTCACCCGCGACGCCATCCCCGTCATCTATGACGAGAATGTTGAGTTCACCATCGGCAAGGCCCATCAGGTCCAGGACGGCAAGGACGTGGCTATCATCGCCAACGGCGACACCGTCCGCCTGGCAATCGAGGCCGCCAAGGTCCTGGCTACTGAGGGCATCTCCGCCCGCGTGCTGGATATGCACACCATCAAGCCCCTGGACGTGGAGGCCGTCACCGCCTGCGTCAACGACATCGGCAAGATCATCACCGTGGAGGACCACAACATCCTCAACGGCCTGGGCAGCGCCGTGGCCGAGGTGGTCGCCGAGAGCGGCAAGGGCATCCTCCGCCGGGTGGGTATCCAGGACCAGTTCGGTCAGTCCGCCCCCTATGAGCGGCTGCTGGCCATGAACGGCGTCACCGTGGAGCACATCGTGGAGCTGGCAAAAGAGCTGAACGCCTAAATTTTTTAAACTCCTATGTCATACAGCAAATGAAAGGTATCTTACCTCATTCAACTGTTTCCTAAGCACCTCTCCGGCAAACGCACCCCTGGTTTGCCGGAGGGGGACCCCTAAAAATTATCATTTCTCACTCAGAAAGGAAGTATTTCTTATGTTAGAGTTCAATGGTCAGGTTGTTCTCGTCACCGGCGCCGGTTCCCCCAAGGGCATTGGCCGCACCATCGCGCAGACCTTCGGCAAGCAGGGCGCTACCGTCGTCATCTGCGACATCAACCAGGCTGGTCTGGACGCCAACGTTGCCGAGATGAAGGCTATGGGCATCGAGGCCGCGGGCTACGCCGCCAACCTCTGCGATGAGGACAGCGTCACCGAGCTGGTCAACACCGTGGTGGAGAAGTATGGCCGCATCGACGTGCTGGTCAACAACGCCGGCGTGTCCCAGAAGGTCACTGTGGCTGACATGACTCTGAACGATATGAAGCGCATCTTCAATGTCAACATGTTTGGCCTGTTCCTCATCACCAAGGCTGTCTGCGAGGTCATGAAAAAGCAGAAGTATGGCCGTATCGTCCACCTGTCCTCCGTCTCCGGCAAGCGTGGCGGCGGCGTGTTCGGCGGCGCTCATTACTCCGCTTCCAAGGCCGCTGTGCTGGGCTTCTCCAAGAACCTGGCCCGCGAGGTCTCCGAGTACGGCATCACCACCAACTGCGTCTGCCCCGGCCTCATCAACACCGAGATCTGGAAGAGTATGCCCAAGGAGCAGGCCGACGCCGTCATCGCCGGTATCCCCATGGGCCGTCCCGGTGAGACCCAGGAAGTCGCCAACGCCATCGTGTTCCTGGCCTCCAAGGAAGCCTCCTACATCACCGGCGAGGAGATCGACATCAACGGCGGCTCTCATATGGACTAATGCGCTGAACACTCCTATTCGTTCGCTAATCGTCCCCTCTACTTGATAAAGGGCCTGTATCCGAGCAATCGGGTACAGGCCCCGTGTGAAACCTCTTTCATGTTCGGCAAAAACGCCACGGTTCGCTCTGCATCATTTTACCTCCTCAGAACTGCCTTTTCTTCCCCGTGGCGTTTTTGCGGGATATGAACCTTGCGCCTGCCGTGTTTCGGCAGGCGCTCATGCAAAAGAAACGGATTTCCGTATCTCTCACGACAAAGGAGCCATTTTTATGACAAAAGTTAGCCCTTCTATCCTTTCCGCCGACTTCGCCCGGCTGGGCGCGGACTGCAAAGCGGTGCTGGACGCCGGTGCGGACATGATCCACTTCGACGTGATGGACGGCCACTTTGTGGACAACCTGAGCTTCGGTCTGCCGGTGCTGGAGGGGCTGCGGAAAGCCCTCCCCGAAGCCTATTTTGACGTCCACCTGATGATCACCAACCCCTTGGCCTACGTCAGGGAGTTTGCCGCGGCCGGGGCCGACTGCATCACCGTCCACATTGAGTCCAGCGACAACATCCGCTCCACCATCGCCGCCATTCGCGCCTGTGGCTGCTGCGCGGGCCTGGCCATCAACCCCAATACGCCGGCAGAGACGGTGTTCCCCTATCTGGACAAGTTGTCTCTCGTGCTGGTGATGGGCGTGACCCCAGGTCACGGCGGGCAGCCCTTCCAGACCAGCGCCCTGGACAAGCTGCGCAAACTCCGGGCCGAGTGCGAACGCCGGGGCTTGCATCCCATGCTCTCCGTGGACGGCGGCGTGAAGGCCGCCACCACCGGACCCCAGTGCGTGGAGGCCGGGGCCAATGTGCTGGTTGCGGGCAGCGCGGTCTTTTGCGCGGAGGACGTCGAGGCGGCGGTACAGACGTTCAAGGCGCTGTAAGGCAGCAAAGAGCCAACTACGCCGGGCAGCATATATATAATGTAGAAACAGGAACGCTGTCTGTCCCCTGGACAGGCAGCGCTCTTTTCCTGTCCGGCTCCGGCAGCCAAAATCGCACAGTAAAATTTGCTTGTTTTTCGCCGCAAAAATCTATTTACACCGCGCCGCGCTTGTTGTAAGATAGCAAAAGAACCAAACGACGGAAACGCCGTCCCCCTATTCCTAAATTTGTTTGGAGGAACCGGATATGAAGATCTTAGTCACCGGCGGCGCCGGGTACATCGGCAGCCACACCGTCATCGAGCTGCAACAGGCGGGCCACCAGGTCGTGGTGGTGGACAACCTCTATAACGCCTCTGAAAAATCCCTCCAGCGGGTGACCGCCATCACCGGGCAGGAAGTCCCCTTCTATCAGGTGGACATCCGGGACCGAGAAGGGCTGACCCGTGTCATGGAGGAGCATCAGTTTGACTGCTGCATCCACTTCGCCGGGCTGAAGGCCGTGGGCGAGTCCGTGGCGAAGCCCCTGGAATATTACGACAACAATATCGCCGGGACCCTGGTGCTGCTGGACGTGATGCGCAACCACGGCTGCAAGAACATCATCTTCTCCTCCTCCGCCACCGTGTACGGCAACCCCGCCGTCATCCCCATCACGGAGGAGTGTCCCAAGGGCCAGTGTACCAACCCCTACGGCCAGACCAAGAGCATGATCGAGCAGATCATGATGGATATGCAAAAGGCCGACCCGGAGTGGAACGTGGTGCTGCTGCGGTACTTCAACCCCATCGGCGCGCACCCCTCCGGCACCATGGGCGAGGACCCCAACGGCATCCCCAACAACCTGATGCCCTACATCACCCAGGTGGCCATCGGCAAGCGGCCGGAGCTGGGCGTCTTTGGCGACGACTACGACACCCCCGACGGCACCGGCGTCCGGGACTACATCCATGTGGTGGACCTGGCGGTGGGCCATGTGAAGGCCCTGGCCGCTGTGGAAAAGGACTGCGGCTTGGCCATCTACAACCTGGGCACCGGCAAGGGCTACTCCGTGCTGGACGTGGTCCACGCCTTCGAGGAGGCCAGCGGCGTCAAGATCCCCTACTCCATCAAGCCCCGCCGGGCCGGGGACATCGCCACCTGCTACTCCGACCCGTCCAAAGCTGAGCGGGAGTTGGGCTGGAAGGCCCAGTACGGCATCCTGGAGATGTGCCGGGACTCCTGGAACTGGCAGAAGAACAACCCCAACGGGTATCGGGACTGAGTTTTAACCAAAATATGGGGGCGCTGCGTTGCAGCGCCCCTGTTTTTTCGGCTTCTATCCTATTTTTCGCGTTCAAGCAGTCAGGTCTGCTTCTGCTGTTGAAATCGAAACTGTCGGCATATCGTTTCCTGTTGTCTTGCACTGCCTCCAGTCACCTTTTTGCGCTGTCGACGTAGAATGACACAGAAGGCGGCTGTTCCCAGTCCGTATCGGACGGGACCGCCTTGTATGATAAGGAGGTACGATTCATGCCCGACAACATCGAAGCCGAAGCCATCGAGCTGGAAGCGGGCCGCACCGAGGCGACCTGCGTACACACCCGAAAAATTTTTGACTCCTGCCAGGCCAAGGACTGCGTGGAGGACCTGCGGCTCTACCCCACGGCCTCCGGCCAGAAGGCCATCAACGAGGCCCTGTCGGTCCGCTCCGGGCGGGCGGAGCTGCTTTACGTCTACATCGAGGTCCAGCCGGTGGGCATGGGCCGGGGCTTTTACGCGGTGGATATGCGGTTTTTCTACCGCATGAGCATGGAGGTGAATTGTGGGTGCAGCCGCCCTGCTCTGGTGGACGGCCTGGCCGTCTTTGACAAGCGGGCGGTGCTCTTCGGCAGCGAGGCCACCTCCAAGACCTTTTCCTCCCGGGGCGCGGGGCAGCGGGTGCGCCTGTCCTCCCTGGACTTCGACGCCAGCCTGCCCGTGGCGGTGTGCGAGGCGGTGGACCCCATCGTGCTGGCCACTCGACTGACCGACGCCGCCGAGCGGCCCGAAGCCGGGGAACTCCCCCTGGCAGAGGTCCCCGCGGGCATCCTCTCCGCCTTTGACGAGGAAATCGTGTTCGACAATGGCCCCGGCAAGCGCATTTACTTCACCCTGGGCCAGTTCTCCATCCTGCGGCTGGAGCGGGACGCCCACCTGCTGATGCCCGTCTACGACTACTGTATGCCGGATAAGGAGTGCTGCTGTTCGGAGAAAAACGAGGACGATCCCTGTGAGGTGTTCCAGCGGGTGGACTTCCCCCTGGGCGACTTCTTCCCGCCCTCCAACGCCAGCGGCATCGACCCCATCACCAAATTGAGAACCAACTGCTGCTGAAAAGCGTCTGAACGCAAACCCCCGCGCTGGTCATGGCGCGGGGGATTCGTTGCATTTAGGGGCATTATATCCTGCTTGCACCAACGCAAGTGTAAGGGCGGCCCTTGGCCGCCCGGGAAACTGCGCTCTGACTGCGGGCGGCCAAGGGCCGCCCCTACAGGCAGAGAAATTGCGATGCGGAACAGAAAATCTGCTGTATTACCCTTCCAGGAACTTCTCCAGCCGGTCCAGACCCTCCTTGATATTCTCCATGGAGGTGGCGTAGGACCAGCGCAGGAAGTAGGGGTCGCCAAAACCGGTGCAGGACACCAGGCAGACCAGCCCCTCTTTCAGGAACACGTCCCCGAAGTCGTCGGCGTTGAGGATCATCTTGCCGTGGATGGTCTTGCCGATGAGCTTGGTGATGTTCATCATCACATAGAACGCGCCCTCCGGCTTCAGGCAACTGATGTTGGGGATCTGGTTCATCCGCTCCACCATGTAGTTCCGGCGCTCCTCGAAGGCTTTGCGCATTTCCTCCGCGGTGTCCTGGGGGGCCATCAGCGCGGCCACGGCAGCGGCCTGGGCGGGGGAGGAGGGGTTGCCGGTGGAGTGGCTCAAATACTTGGCGATGACGGAGGTCACGCGGGTGTCGGCGGCGATGTAGCCGATCCGCCAGCCGGTCATGGCGTAGGACTTGGAAACACCGTTGATGATGATGGTCAGCTCCTTGACCTTGTCGCCCAGGGAGGCAACGGAGGTGAAGGTCCTTCCGTCATAGAGCAGCTTGTAGTAAATTTCATCCGCCATGATGAACAGGTCATGCTTGACGCAGACGTCGGCCAGGGCTTGCAGTTCCTCCCGCTCATAGAGCATACCGGTGGGGTTGGAGGGGTTGTTGAGCATGATGCATTTGGTCTTATCAGTGATAGCGGCTTCCAACTGGGCGGCGGTCATCTTAAAGTCCTTGTCCTCGTCGCAGTGGACGTAGACAGGCAGACCGCCCACCATCTTGACCATCTCGCTGTAACTGACCCAGGCGGGCACGGGGATGATGACCTCGTCGCCGGGGTTGATGATGGCCCGCAGCGCCGCATACAGGCAGTGCTTCGCGCCGCTGGTGCAGACGATGTTGGCCGGTTCGTAGTCCAGGTCCAGGTCCTCTTTCAGCCGATAGCAGACGGCCTTTTTCAGGTCCATCGTGCCGGTGGCGGGGGTGTACCGGGTGTTGTTGTTGACAATGGCCTCAATGCCGGCGTATTTGATATAGTCCGGGGTGGGGAAGTCCGGTTCCCCGGCCGCAAAGCCGATCACGTCCACACCGGCGGCTTTCATCTCTTTATACAGGGCGTCCATGGCCAGGGTGGTTGACGCCTGGACATTCTCCGCAATGACAGACAGCGCTTTCATATACAACGTTCCTTTCTATCCATACCGCTGCCCGGCGACAATTCCTCTCCCCGCCGGACTGACCTGCTCCGAACCAACGCCGCCCAAACCGAAAATGGCTTGTGCGGCGCGTCCTTGAACCTTACTTGACATATTATACTCTCTAACTTGCAGAATTGCAAGTTTTATTTTGCACAAAACGATAAAAAATGAATTGCAAGTCACCTTGCAATTCATTTTTTGCAACTTTCACAAAGAGTTCCTGCACAGAGGCTCTTTTTTATGACAGGCTGACGAATTGAGAGTGGCGTTCCCTGGCGGTCAGATGTGCGCGCGAATTAGTTCGCCCATGCGTTTGGTGCCCACCGGCGCGCCCTCTCCGGCGATGTCAGCGGTGTGCCAGCCCTCAGAGAGAACGGCGTCCACCGCCTGCTCGATGGCGTCGGCCTCCGCCGCCAGGTGGAAGGAGTAGCGGAACATCATGGCCACGGAGAGGATGGTGGCCATGGGGTTGGCCTTGTCCTGCCCGGCGATATCCGGGGCGCTGCCGTGGATCGGCTCATACAGGCCGGGAGCCTTCTCCCCCAGGGAGGCGGAGGGCAGCAGACCGATGGAGCCGGTGACCTGGGAGGCTTCGTCGGAGAGGATGTCGCCGAACATGTTCTCCGTCACCACCACGTCGAACTGGCTGGGGTCCCGGACGATCTGCATGGCGCAGTTGTCCACCAGCATGTCCTCATAGGTCACGTCGGGGTATTCCTGGGCCAGGCGGTGCATGACCTCCCGCCACAGCCGACTGGTAGCCAGCACGTTGGCCTTGTCCACGCTGGTGACCTTCTTCCGGCGGAGACGCGCCAGTTCAAACGCCTGGCGGCCAATGCGCTCAATTTCCATCTCGGAATAGGCCATCAGGTCGGTGGCCTCCTGGCCCCGGTCCTCGGTCTGGTAGCGCTCCCGCTTGCCGAAGTAGATGCCGCCGGTCAGCTCCCGCACCATCATGATGTCGAAGCCCTTCTCCGCCGTCTCCCGGCGCAGGGGGCTGGCGTCCTCCATGCCCTTGCGCATGGTGGCGGGGCGCAGGTTGGTGAAGAGGCCCAGGTCCTTACGGATGTTCAGCAGGGCGGTCTCCGGCCGCTGCTCGGCGGGCTTGTCGCTGCCCCACTTGGGGCCGCCCACGGCCCCAAGCAGCACCGCGTCGCAGGCCCGGCAGGTCTCGGCGGTGCCATCGGGGTAACTTTTGCCGCAGGCATCGGTGGCGCAGCCGCCCATCAGCACGTCCACGAACTGGAAGCTGTGGCCGAATTTCTCCCCCACGGTCTCCATGACCTTGACGGCTTCGTTGACGATTTCGGGGCCAATGCCGTCGCCCCGAATGACGGCGATTTTATAATTCATGGATACAACAACCCTTTCCTTCAATGTGCAATGTGCAATGGCCGGGTTTGCAGCCCTGTTCCTTTTGTGGGAACGCCGCCGGAAAACAATGGGTCCAGAAACTTCTTACCAAACCTCGCCGCCAGGCGACAGCGGAACGCCCGGTTCCCCTTAATTGCTAATTGCACATTGCTAATTGCTAATTACTTCGCCAGCCCCCGCGCTTTCAGCGACTCCATCAGTCCGCCGTACTGGATGATGCGGTCGATGAACTCCGGGAAGGGCGCGGCCTGGAACTGCTGGCCGGTGGTCTCGTCGGTGATGACGCCGGTGGCGAAGTCCACGGAGACCTGGTCCCCGGCCTTGATGTTGGCGGAGGCTTCGGGACACTCCATGATGGGCAGGCCGATATTGATGGCGTTGCGGTAGAAGATGCGGGCGAAGGAGGCGGCGATGACGCACTTGGCGCCGCTGGCCTTGATTGCCAGGGGCGCGTGCTCTCTGGAGGAGCCGCAGCCGAAGTTGGCGCCGCCCACGATGATGTCGCCCGGCTCCACAGTGGAGGCGTAAGCAGCGTCGATGTCCTCCATGCAGTGGGAGGCCAGGGCCTTTTCGCTGGGGTCGTTCAGGTAGCGGGCGGGGATGATGACGTCGGTGTCCACGTTGTCGCCGTACACATAAATTTTAGACATAGTTCCTACCTCCTCAAAGCTCGGCGGGGTCCGCCAGGCAGCCCTTGACGGCGGACGCGGCGGCCACGGTGGGGCTGGCCAAAATCACCTTGGAGTCCACATGCCCCATGCGGCCCACAAAGTTCCGGTTGGTGGTGGAGACGGCCACCTCGCCCTCGCACATGCAGCCCATATGTCCGCCCAGGCAGGGACCGCAGGTGGGGGTGGAAATGGCGCAGCCCGCCTCCAGCATATCCTGGTAAATGCCCTCGGCAATCATCTCCTTGATGATGTCCTGAGTGGCGGGGAGAACGATGCAGCGGATGCCGTCGGCCACCTTGCGGCCCTTGAGGATGGCCGCCGCCGCCCGCATGTCGGAGATGCGCCCGTTTGTGCAGGAGCCGATGACCACCTGGTCGATGGCCATGCCCTTCACCTCGCCGATGGTTTTGGCGTTGCCCGGCAGGTGGGGCAGGGCCACGGTGGACTCCAGCGTGCTCAAGTCGATGGTGATCTCCTGCTCGTACTCCGCGTCGGGGTCGGCCTCGTAAATGACCGGTTCCCGGTCCGTGCGGCCCTTGAGATAGGCCAGGGTCTGCTCGTCCACGGGGAAAATGCCGTTTTTCGCGCCGGCTTCGATGGCCATGTTGGAGATGGTGAACCGGTCGTCCATGGTCAGGGACTTGACGCCCTCCCCGGCGAACTCCAGGGACTTGTACAGCGCGCCGTCCACGCCAATCATGCCAATTAAATGTAGGATCACGTCCTTGCCGGAGACGAAGGGCCGGAAGGACCCCACCAGATTCACCTTGATGGCAGGGGGAATTTTGAACCAGTTCAGGCCGGTAGCCATGCCAGCGGCCATGTCGGTGGAGCCGACGCCGGTGGAGAAGGCCCCCACCGCGCCATAGGTGCAGGTATGGGAGTCCGCGCCGATGATGAGGTCGCCGGGGACGGTCAGGCCCTGCTCCGGCAGCAGCGCGTGTTCCACGCCCACGGTGCCCACGTCATAAAAGTGGGTGATGTGTTGCTTTTTGGCGAAATCACGGGCCACCTTGCACAACTGAGCGGACTGGATGTCCTTGCAGGGGGTGGAGTGGTCCAGCACGATAGCAATTTTCTCCCGGTCGAACACCTGGGTCAGGCCGTACTTCTCGAACTGGCTGATGGCTACCGGCGCGGTGATGTCGTTGCCCAGCACCAGGTCCAGCTTGGCCTCCACCAGTTGGCCCACCTCCACATGGTCCAGCCCGGCGTGGGCGGCGAAAATCTTTTGGGTCATTGTCATGCCCATAGGGATCGTTCCTCCTTCACGATAATAGCGTCATGTTGATTGTTTTTTCGTACAGTTTTGAGGTGAAACCCCTCCGCCCTCGTCGCCGCAGACTTCATAGCGTTCGCCCCGCCGCAAGCGGCAGGTCTCGCTTATTCCGTTGCGGCTCCTCTCCCGGCCAAACCCGCTTCGCTGGGCTTTGGCCGGGTCCCCGTTAGGGAGGCAAGGGGGTGGTCAATAAGGGAATGCAAGCTATAGTTTGAAAATCTTTGTGCCGTATCTGGGCGAAGCGATAATCATGAACTTCTTTTCTATTATGACATCATACCTTGAAAAAGAATGTAAACTATGTTACAATTTAAGCAGAAATCAGGAAAAGTGGTGGAGGCGCTGTGGAATACTTCAATATTCAGGAGATGGGACTGCCGACTGACATCTGGTCGCCCTTCGCCCGCATCCGGCGGCCCACCCACTACCGGGCAGGACAGCTCATCTACTTGCAGGACACCCCGGCGGACAGCTTCTATTACCTCCAGTCCGGGCGGGTCAGGACCTTCATCAGCTCGGAGGACGGCGGCGAAAAGGTGCTAACCGTCTACCAGGCGGGGAACCTCTTCGGGGAGGCGTCCTTTTTTGACCGGCTGCCGCGGGTTTCCTCCGCGATAGCGGCGGCAGACTGCCAGGTGGTGCGCATTGGCCGGGAGGACGCCACCCGTGTGCTGGCCGACGACCCCCGGCTGGCCTGGGCGCTGCTGCAATACCTGGCCCGAACGGTGCGGATGCTCTCCACCCACGTGGACGACATGTCCTTCCGCCCGGCCCGGCAGCGGGTGGTGCGGTATCTTCTCTCCCTGCCCCGGACGAAGGAGGGCGCGGTGGCCTGCACCCAGGAGGAGATCGCCGCCGCCGTGGGGACCAGCCGGGTCACGGTCAGCCGAGTGGTCAACCGGCTGGCGAAAGAGGGCCTGGTGGAGACCGGTTACGGGTCCCTCCGTCTGCGGGACCCCCAGCGGCTCCAGGACAGCTTGTGAGAATACCGTTGCATTTCCTGCTAATGATGATATAATAGTGTCTGTTAAACAACACAGCAACACAGCAAAAGGAGCTGTCACCCATATGGCCGAACCAAACACAACCCAACAGGCAGCCGCACCCCCGAAAGCGCCCCCGGTGCCGGAGGTGGACATCATCTGTCTGCCCTCCCGCCCGGCCAAAAAGAAGAGCCGGGAGGATGTGACCTACGCCAAGCGGATCGCCAGTCGCTACCTGAGCCTCAAGGCGGTGGAGCAAATCGCGTCCAAAAAACGGGAAAACGCCCGCAAAAAGGCCAGCGCCAAGCCAAAGCTGGAAAGCCCGGAGGATTTTTACGACCAGGGGACCAAATACCTGGCCGGAGCCAGGTGCGCGGTGCCCTTTCAGGAGCAGGCGGCCTATTACCAGAAGGCGGCGGAGATGTTCGCCCGGGCGGGTGACCTGCATGACGCGTCCCACCTGTCGGAGCAGTACGCTGCCCAGGCCAAAGCCACCCTGGAAGAGGGATACCGAGACGCATATCAGGCGGCGCTGGACAAAAAGAAACACGCCATCACGGAAAACGACTGGTTTACCGCGGCCCGGGCCTTTGAACGCATCACCGGCTACGCGGACGCCGACCAGATGGCCGCAGAATGTGAAAACCGGCTGAAAAAAATCCACGCCGCCCGGCGGCCCCTGACCATTGCGGCGATCGTGTTGGCGGTCCTGGTGATTTTCGGCGTCGTCCAAGGCGTGCAGACCGATGTGTTCCGCTACCAGGCGGCCAAAGCCCTCTCCTCTGTGGGGCTGGAATCCACCGCTTCCTATCTGCTCAGCGGTGTGGAGTACAAGGACAGCGATGAGCTGATGAACCAGATCCGCTATGAGCAGGGCCTGGAAAAGATGGAAAAGGGCAGCTATTCCTCCGCCGCCAGCCACTTTGCCAAATGCGATGGCTATGCGGACAGCGATATGTTGGCCCAGGAGTGCCACTACTACCTGGCCGAGGCCGCCGTGGAGAGTGGGGATTACGAATCCGCCCTGAACCACCTGCTGAAAGCCTGGGACTGGGAGGGCAGCGAGGAGCTGCGCTACCAGACAGAGGTGACCTATCTGGCCCAGTTGGAGCCGGGGGACCGGATGACCTACGGCAAGGACGAGTACATCCTGCTGGACAAAACCGAGGATCACGCACTGCTGCTCTCCTCCAAGCTCTACAACGAAGCGCCCTATAACGCCTCCACCGAGGACGTGTCCTGGGCGGACAGCGATATGCGCGCCGCCCTGAACGGTGACTACGCATCGGCGCGGTTCTCCCAGGCGGAGCGCGACCTGATGGAAGAGACCGAGACCGGGGACGGCGTCACCGACCAAATCTTCCTGCTCAGCGCCGAGGAGTATTTGACCTACCAGGATGTCATGGGGTCCAAGGACGCTCTGTGGTGGCTGCGGGATGTGAACGAAGCCGCCGGGACCGCCCTCTTCGTCTCCTGCGACGGCACGCTGATGACCGAGGGCTATTCGGTGAACACCACGTCCATCCAGGGACGGGCAGCGTTCTGGCTGTCTCTCAGCTAAGCGCGATTCGCTGTTTACACAAAAAACAACAACTTCTGTAAGGGGAGCGGCCAGGGTCGCCCCCTTTGCTTCTAAAGCGGCAAAGATGGGAGGAATACAAAAATCCCTATCAGTTAGCAATAGCTAACCAACAGGGATTTTGTTTGCCGCAGGCTGCAACTGCGGCATTTTGACTGTGGGCCGGAGACTGCTATGGCCTCAGTCCCCGGCGCAAGGCTCCAAAAGTGAGGAATCATTTGGAGGAGGAAGTCAGCAACCCGCCGCCTGATGGAGACAGGCAGGGAGAGAAGCGGAAGTACCGCCTACCGGAGACAGGGAGGAGCAAGTCTCCGGAAGTGCCGCTTGCCGGAGAAAGGAGGAACAACAAGCGGTTTGCTTTTGCTAACTGTTGAGAGTATACGATAAAAAGCGCGAGTTGTCAATAGGTAACTCGAAAATTTTTTTGAAAAATCTATGTAAAAATTCTGTAAAGAAATGTGGTGCCCTTCTCTGGCAATGCGTATCCCATTGTGCTATACTATATAGTTACCGCCGGGACGGTCAGACCGCAGAACACCCCGGCAACGCCGGAAAAAACTTTTCAAAATTTTTTTGAGATCCCTGCAATAAAACGGGCCCTTCCCGCATTGTTATAGTGAAAGGGCAAACAAGAACCGGTTGTACAACTCAGAAAGGAATAAAAAGCTATGGCACATACTACGGCGGCGGCCAGGTGGAGCGGCCATACCCACCCGGCCGTAGACGACCTGCTGATCCAGCGGATCGCCGAAGGTGACCACGACGCATTGCACACGCTCTACGAGAGCGTGGGAAACAACGTCTACGGTTTCGCTCTTTCAATCACCAAAAACACCCATGACGCGGAGGACGTACTCCAGGAGACCATCCTGTCCGTTTACCACAAGGCGGCGGACTACCAGGGCAAGGGCAAGCCGATGGCGTGGATCTTCACCATCGCCCGCAACTTCTCCCTGATGAAGCTGCGGGAGCACCAAAAGACCACCTCCCTGGAGGACAACGAAATTTTAAACAGCGCCAGTTACTCCCACATCGACTCGGCGGAGCTGCGGATGACCTTACAGTCAGTCCTGAAGCTGCTGGACAGCAAGGAACAGCAAATCGTGATGCTCCACGCCGTAGAGGGAATGAAAAACCGGGAGATCGCCGAAATCATGCAGCTCCCCCTGAACACTGTGCTTTCGAAATACCACCGCGCCATCAAGAAGCTGAGAAAGCATTTGGAGGGCCAAATCGAATGAAGAATCGAATTGAAACGAACCTTTCCGCTGCTCTCTCCCAAATGGTTCCAGATGATATGTTTGATCGTATCATGGAAGACGTAGACTCCATTCCAGAAAGGAACGTGACGCCTATGAAGCGGCAAAATCAGAATACCAGCGCAGCGGATCGCACCCGCACCAATCATAATCGCCCCCTCCGCCTGTTGAGCATGGCGGTGGCCGCCTGCCTGATATTGGCGGTGGGCCTCTGGGGAGGCAGATACTACCAATACAACTTCGTGACCGACTCCGTCGTGGACATCGACGTGAACCCCAGCGTGGAGCTGACCACCAACCGCAACAACAAGGTCCTTGAGGCCGAAGCCGTCAACGAGGACGGAGCCGAAATTCTCGAAGAACTGAACCTGAAGGGCACCGACCTGAACGTGGCGGTCTACGCCGTCATCGGAGCCATGGTTCAAAACGGCTACCTGACCGGTGACGACGGCAGCATCCTCATCTCCGTCCAGAACGACGACCAGGAGCGGGCGCAGACCGTTCGGAACCTGGTGCTCTCCGATGTGGACGCCTCCCTCAAGAGCAGCGAGGTGACCGCCTCCGTCCTCAACCAGACCGTCACCACGACCACCACAGACGCGCAGGCCTTCGCCGACGAAAACAACATCTCCCTGGGCAAGGCGGTGTTCGTGCTCAACCTGGCCTCCAAGGACGACACCCTGGACGCCAACGAACTGGCCGCCATGACCCTGCGGGAGCTGGCCGACCTGGTCACCGAGCGGGGCATCGACATCAGCGACATCGTTGACTACGACGCGGACGACTCCATCTGGGAGAACATCAACGACGCCGTGGAGGAGGTCAACGAGAACGGCACAGCCACCACCGACACCACCGGGCTTATCACCACCGCCGAGGCCAAGGAGATCGCCCTTGACCACGCGGGCATCGCCGAAGCCGACGCCACCTTCATCACCGCCAAGTTGGAATACGACGACGGCATTCAGGTCTACGACATCGAGTTCTACGCAGGCGGCGTGGAGTACGACTACGAGATCAACGCTGCCACCGGCGCAATCATCGGCACCGAGCAGGACGCTGAGCGGACCACCACCACGACCACCAACAATACGACGACCACTACCGCCACCATCACCGCTGATGATGCCAGGGAAACCGCCCTGAACCACGCGGGCGTGGCCGAAGCCGACGCCACCTTCACCAAGACCAAGCTGGACTACGAGGACGGCGTGCAGGTCTACGACGTGGAGTTCTACACCGCCACCACCGAATATGAGTACGAGATCAACGCCTCCACCGGCGCAGTGGTCAACGCGGAGCAGGAGGGCAGAAAGACCCAGACCACCACGACGACCACCACCACCTCCGGCGACATCATCACCTCTGCCGAGGCTAAGACCATCGCCCTGAACCACGCGGGCGTCACTGAGAGCAACGCCAGGGAGATGGAAGTGGAGCTGGACTACGAGGACGGCATCCAAATCTACGAAGTGGAGTTCAAGTCCGGCACCATGGAGTACAGCTACGAGATCAAGGCCGCTGACGGAACCATCCTGGACTACGAGCAGGAGGTAGACGACTAAACCCGCCGCAGACGCGGCAAACCACAAAACACCAAAACAGGTAAGCTCTCCGGGGCGGTCCCCCTCCCCGGAGTCCACATAAAAATACTCTAATCTTAATTACAAGGAGGACCCTACCATGAAGAAGCGTTTATTAGCCCTCATTCTGACCCTGGCCCTGGCCATGAGCCTGCTGGCTGTCCCCGCTATGGCGGTGGAGACCTCACAGGAAGCCGAAACCACTGTCTCCGCTCAGGCGACTGTCGCCACCTCCGGGACCTGCGGCGACAACGTAAAGTGGAGTTACAGTAACGGCACCCTGACCATTTCCGGCACCGGCAAGATGTACGACTACAGCACACAGGACGCTCCCTGGAGCGGCGACTACTGCGAACGCTATTATGGCGAGTACTATGAAGACTACTTCGAGAATCGTGTCACTTCCATCGTCGTGAAGAGCGGCGTCACCTACATCGGCGCGGACGCCTTTGGTGACCTGGATCGCGTGACATCCGTGACCCTTCCCGCCACCGTCACCGCCATCGGCGCGGAAGCCTTCGAAGGCATGGAGTACCTGACCTCCATCACCCTCCCCTCCAACCTCACCACCATCGGCTACGCCGCCTTTGAGGACTGCGGTTTCACCGCCATCACCATCCCCGCCACCGTCACCTCCATCGGCGCGGAAGCCTTCGCTGAGTGCCAGGGCCTCAAGACCATCACCTTCAAGGGCAACGCCCCCACCATCGGAACCAACGCCTTCGAGGATGTGACCGCCACCGTCAACTACCCCGCCAATGACAGCACTTGGACCACCGCCAATATGCTCAATTACGGTGGGCGGCTGACCTGGACCGCCACCGGCGGCACTTCCACTGGCGGCTCCACTGACACCGGCACCACCACCGGCGGCACTACCACCACCGACACTGGCACCACCACCGGGACCTGCGGCGACAACGTGAAGTGGAGCTACAGCAACGGTACCCTGACCATTTCCGGCACCGGCAAGATGTATGACTACAGCGCCGAAAACGTGGACGCGCCCTGGGAAACCGACTACTACGAGCTGAACGTCACAAAGATCGTCGTGGAGAGCGGCGTCACCTACATCGGCGCGGACGCCTTTGGTGACCTGGATCGCGTGACATCCGTGACCCTTCCCGCCACCGTCACCGCCATCGGCGCGGAAGCCTTTGAAGGGATGGAGTACCTGATCTCCATCACTCTGCCCTCCAAGCTGACCACCATCGGTTACGCCGCCTTTGAGGACTGCGAGTCCCTGACCACCCTCACCATTCCCGCCACTGTCACCTCCATCGGTGCGGAAGCCTTCGCTGAGTGCTATCAGCTCAAGACCGTCACCTTCAATGGCAACGCCCCCACCATCGGCGTCAATGCTTTCCAGGACGTGGTCGCCACCGTCAACTATCCCGCCAACGACAGCACCTGGACCACCGCCAACATGCTCAACTACGGCGGTACCCTGACCTGGACCGCTGTCGGCAACACCTCCACTGACACCGGCACCACCACTGGCGGCACCACCACCGACACCGGCACCACCACTGGCGGCACCACCACCGAGACCGTCACTGTGGGAACGCCCACTCTGAGCGGGGTCGCCAATCAGGAGTCCGGCGTGAAGGTCACCTGGACCGCCGTCAACAACGCCACCGGCTACCGGGTCTATCGCAAGACCTCCTCCGCCACCAAGTGGACCGCCATCAAGACCATCAGCAACGGCAACACCACCTCTTACGTGGACGACGAGGACAACCTGACCAGCGGCACCACCTACG
>JAJQCW010000071.1:0-34745 GCA_021202515.1 Clostridiales bacterium
GCTTCACTATTTTTGCGGGTTACTTTTCTCTACCCCAACTCTTGACATAGAACCACTTTTTTGCCGGAGGGTTTACATTTCCCCCCGTCCCCGATATAATAGAACCAACAACCTTCTAAAGAGGTAGGAATTGACTGCCATGCTGCACCCAAAACTGGAACACATCAACCCCAACGAGGTCCTGCTCTACCTGGGGTACAACGGCGGGGAGGTGCCGCCAGAGCTGGAGGCGGACATCGCCGCCTGTTCCCGGCGCATTTTGGAGACCGCCCGTCCCCGGCTGACCTACCGGGTCTTTCCCCTGGACGGGGGGCGGCTTCGGGGAACGGACTTCGCCCTGGAGGGGCAGGACATCCAGACCCTGCTGGCGGGGTGCGGCGAGGCGGTGCTGATGGCCGCCACCCTGGGGCCGGACGTGGAGACGCTGCTCATGCGCGCCCAGGTGACGGACATGGCAAAGGCGCTGATTTTGGACAGTTGCGCCAGCACCGCCATAGAAGCGGTTTGCGACAACTTCGAGGCCGATTTGAAGCGGGAGTACGCCGCCCGTGGCCTCCACCTGACCGACCGGTTCAGCCCCGGCTACGGCGACCTGCCCATCGGTCAGCAGCGGGGGTTCTGCGAGCTGCTGGACACCCGGCGGCGCATCGGGTTGACCGTCAGCCAGAGCGGGATTTTAATTCCCCGCAAGTCGGTGACAGCGGTGCTGGGCGCGGCGGACAGCCCCCGGCCCCACCGGGAGCCAAGCTGCGCGAGCTGCGGACTGTTCCGCACCTGCCAGTTGCGGAAGAACGGGAAAACCTGCGGAAGAAAACCAATTAGCAATTAGCAATGTGAAATGTGCAATTATGCGGGAAACCGACCCTCTACTGTCGCCTTGCGGCGAGACGTGGCAGGCTGTTTTCCGGGCCTTTCTTGCAACGAATCAGGCTGCAAACCCGTCCATTGCACATTGCTAATTGCACATTGCAAATTTGAATAGTGAGAGGTCCCCTATATGAACTTTGTAGAATTATTAAAATCCCGCCCTTACCTCCTATTGGACGGCGCCATGGGCACCCAGCTTCAGGCGGCGGGCCTGAAGCTGGGCCAGAGGCCGGAAATTCTCTGCTTCACCGCGCCGGAGGTGGTGACGGACGTTCACCGGAGGTATCTCCAGGCGGGGAGTGACATCGTCTATGCCAACACCTTCCAGGCCAACGGACACAAGCTGGAGGGCACCGGGTACGCAGTCAGCCAGGTCATCCACCAGGCGGTGGCGCTGGCCCGCGCCGCCGTAGAGGGCACCGGGGCGCTGGTGGCGCTGGACGTTGGCCCCATCGGGGAGCTGCTGGAGCCGCTGGGCACCCTGCGGTTTGAGGACGCTTACGAGCTGTATCGGGAGATGGTGACGGCGGGCGAGGACGCTGGGGCCGACCTGGTGGTGTTTGAGACATTTACCGACCTCTACGACATGAAGGCCGCTGTGCTGGCGGCGAAGGAAAACACCCATCTCCCCATCCTCTCCACCATGACCTTTGAGGAAAACCACCGCACCTTCACCGGCTGCACCGTCCCCGCCATGGCGCTGACGCTGGAAGGGCTGGGGGTGGACGCGATTGGGTTCAACTGCTCCCTCGGCCCGAAGGAGATTTTCCCGCTGGCCCAGGAGCTGGCCCAGTGGACCACCCTGCCCATGGTGGTCAAGCCCAACGCGGGTCTCCCCGACCCGGCGACCAACCTCTACACCATCACCCCGGAGGAATTTTCCACCCAACTGCTGCCCTATCTGGACCTGGGGGTGCAACTGCTGGGGGGCTGCTGCGGCACCACGCCGGAGTTCATCTCCTCCCTGCGGGCTAAGCTGGAGGGGAAAGCCCCCGCGCCCCGGCGGGGCAAACCCCGGCAGGGGGTGTGCTGCCCCTCCCACGTCACCGAGCTGAACGGTGTGCGGGTCATCGGGGAGCGCATCAACCCCACCGGCAAAAAGCGGTTCCAACAGGCCCTGCGGGAGTACGACCTGAACTATATTCTGGAGCGGGGCATCGAGCAGCAGGACGCGGGCGCGGACATTCTGGACGTCAACGTGGGGCTGCCCGGCCTGGACGAGCCAAAGATGATGGCCGACGTAGTGAAGGCCCTCCAGGGCGTGGTCTCCCTGCCCCTGCAAATCGACTCCTCCGACCCCAAGGCCATCGAAGCCGGGCTGCGGGTGTGCAACGGCAAGGCCATCGTCAACTCGGTCAACGGCAAACGGGAGGTGCTGGACACCGTTCTCCCCATCGTGAAAAAGTACGGCGCGGGGGTGGTGGGCCTGACCATGGACGAAAACGGCATCCCCCAGACCGCCGAGGCCCGGTTCGCCATCGCGGAGCGGATTTTGAACGCCGCCCTGTCTTACGGCATCCCCAGAGAGGACGTCTACATCGACTGCCTGACCCTGACCGTCTCCGCCCAGCAGGATCAGGCGGTGGAGACGCTGAAAGCCGTCCGCTGGGTGACGGAGCGGCTGGGATTGCATACGGTACTGGGGGTGTCCAACATCAGCTTTGGTCTGCCTGACCGTATCCGCATCACCCAGAGCTTTTTGACCCAGGCCATGTATTGCGGCCTGGACCTGCCCATCGTCAACCCCAACCAGGCGCAAATCATGGACACCATCGCCGCCTACCGGGTCCTCTCCGGCGAGGACGTGGACAGCGCCGCCTATATCCAGCGCTTTGCCAACGCCGCCCCCTCCCCTGCCGTGGCTCCCGCCGCCAATGCCGGGATGGACATCGACACCGCCATTGCCAAGGGGCTAAAGGACGAGTGCGCCCGGCTGACGAAAGAGCTGCTCCAGAGCAAGACCGAGCTGGAAATTATCAACGAGCTGCTCATCCCCGCCCTGGACAAGGTGGGGGACCGGTACGAGAAGGGCGAGATTTTCCTGCCCCAACTCATCAACTCCGCCAACGCCTCCTGTGAAGCCTTCGAGGTCATCAAGACCAGCATCCTGAACCGGGGCGGCTCCAGCGTCAGCAAGGGGAAAATCATCGTCGCCACCGTTCAGGGGGACATCCACGACATCGGCAAGAACATCGTCAAGGTGATTTTGGAGAACTACGGCTATCAGGTCATCGACCTGGGCCGGGACGTGCCGGTGGAGCGGGTGGTGGAGGAGACCATTCGCCAGGACGTGCATCTGGTGGGCCTTTCCGCCCTGATGACCACCACCGTCTCCTCCATGGCGGCCACCATTCAGGCACTGCGGGAGAGCGGCCACCCCTGTAAGATTTGGGTGGGCGGCGCAGTGCTGACCCCGGAATACGCCGCGGAAATTGGCGCGGATTATTACGCGAAGGACGCGAAACAGAGCGTGGATATTGCAAAAGAGGTGCTGGGGTGAAACAGCCCACAGGCGAAAGCCCCGCCGATTGCCAGAATGTGCAATGTGCAATGAGCAATTTGCAATGGTTGGTTTTTCAGCCGTGTTCATTGCAGAGAAGTGACTGAAAAACGAAAGCCTCCCTCGCCGCAAGGCGACAGCAAGAGGCTGGTTTTTCGCAGAATTGCACATTGCTAATTGCTAATTGCTAATTTCAAAAGGAACACCACATGGATATTAGAACTTACTTACACTCCCGACCCCTCCTCTTCGACGGGGCCATGGGCACCTACTGGGTGCAGCAGAACCGGGACGCGGACTTCACCTGTGAGCTGGCAAACCTTCGTCGCCCGGAGAGCGTGCTGGCCATCCACCGGGCCTATCTGGACGCCGGTGCAAAGGCCATCAAGACCAACACCTTCGGCCTGAACGCCGTCTCCTTGGGAGGCGAACACGCCCTGCTCCGGGAGGCCGTTGCCGCCGGGTGGCATCTGGCCTGCGAAGCCGCTCAGGGCCGGGACGCCTTCGTCTTTGCCGACCTCGGCCCGGTCCCCCAGGTGGGAGAGGACAGCGCCTGGCCCGCAGTGCGGGAGGTGCTGGACGTGTTTCTGGAGCTGGGGGCCGTCCATTTCCTCTTCGAGACCAACAGCGACCAGTCCTGTCTGGCCCAGGCCGCGGCCTATGTCAAGGAGAAATGCCCCGACGCCTTTGTGCTGGTGTCCTTCGCCGTCCAGCCCGACGGGTACACCCGGGAAGGGCGCAGCGGCGGGGCGCTGGTACAGGAGCTGCGGGCCTGCCCCCAGGTGGACGCGGTGGGGCTGAACTGCGTCTCCGGCGCGTACCATATGCGCCGCCTGGTGGGGGAGCTGGACCTGCAAAACACCCTCTTTTCCGCCATGCCCAACGCGGGGTATCCCGTGGTGGTGGACGGGCGCACCCTCTACGACGGCGACCCCGGCTATTACGCCCTGCAAATGGCGGAGCTGGCCGGGCTGGGGGTGCGCATTTTGGGGGGCTGCTGCGGCACCACCCCGGAGCACATCGCCCAGACCGCGGCCCTGTTGGAGCAGCGGGGGACAACGCCTGTCCACCATATCGCGCCCCACCCCTCCGCTCCGGCGGCGAAGCATGTTCCAAATCGCCTGTGGGACAAGCTGGAGCGGGGGCAAAAGGTCTTTGCGGTGGAGCTGGACCCGCCCAAGAACGCCCAGATCGGGAAGTTCATGGCAGGGGCCTGGACGCTGAAGGCCGCCGGGGTGGACGCCATTACCATCGCGGACTGTCCCATCGGGCGGGCCAGCATGGATTCCTCGCTGCTGGCCTGTAAGCTGCGGCGGGAGTTGGACATTGACCCCATCCCCCACCTGACCTGCCGGGACCGGAACCGCAACGCCACGAAAGCCCTGCTCCTGGGGCTGAACGTGGAGGGGGTGGACAACGTGCTGCTGGTCACCGGCGACCCGGTGCCCTCCGCCGAGCGGGACGAGGTCAAATCGGTTTTCCAGTTCAACTCCCGGAAGCTGGCCCGGTTCGTAGGCGACCTGAACCGCACCGAGCTGGAGCGGCCCTTCCGGGTCTACGGCGCGCTGAACGTCAACGCCCGGAACTTCCAGGTGGAGCTGTCCCGCGCCAGAGAGAAGGAAGCGGCGGGGGTCAGCGGTTTCCTGACCCAGCCGGTGCTGACCGCCCGCGCCCTGGAAAACCTGCGCCTTGCCCGTGAGACCCTGACGGGCAAAATTTTAGGGGGCATCATCCCCGTGGTCAGCTACCGCAACGCCTGTTATATGCAGAGCGAAATTGCCGGCATTGACGTGGCGGACGAAATTATCGCCCTCTACAAGGACAAGGACCGGGCCGAGAGCGAAGACCTGGCGGTGCGCATCTCCGCTGAGGTCGCCCGGCAAATTGCCCCCTACGTGGACGGGTATTACCTGATGACCCCCTTCCTGCGGGTGGGGCTGATGGTACGTATTATGGAGGAAATTCGGAAGGTACTGGGAGAGAGCGACTGACGAACGGGTATCCCATGAAGAACTGCTGTCCCATTATTGACCACCCCTCTCGCCGCCCCTGTGAAGCGCTGGCCGACAGGGAGGGGCGAAGCCCCGGAAGTGCCCTTGACGGCAATGGCCAATTCCTTTTTAGCGCAAATGCAGGCAGGGAGCGCAGCGGAAGTGCCGCTTGACGGCGGAGCTATGGCCCCTTTGGGCCATGCGAGTCGCAAAGGGGAGGAGGGCCGCCGCCTTTAGGCGGTGGCGGAGGAGTTTCCCAGCTACGCAGAACGATAGAAATATACGCCCCCGGCAGAGCCAAAACTCCGCCGGGGGCGCTGTTCTGTTTCAGAACAAAAAGTGGAATTTGTCATTGAGCAGCATTAACACCACCCACAGGATGACCAGCATCCCCGCCACCACCGCCAGAGCGGCGATGAGTTTCCGCCACAGTTGAGCAGCCTTGGGGAACCTTTTCCGCAGCAGGAACTCAGGCAGGGCCAGGACGGAGACCAACAGGAACACCATCAGAGGCGTTGTGAAGCCCTGGAGGAAGGTATCGCCCAGCAGCATGGCAAATAATCCCACTGCTACCAGCACCGCCAGCAGCATGAGCAGCGGGTACACTTTGGCCCTCCAGCCGGTCCAGCCGCTCTGCTGCGCCATGTCCTCTCCGTCCCAGAATACCTGGTTGAACACGTCCTTCTCGAAGGCCAGGTAGTCCTTGCAGATGTCCAGGAAGCCGCCGCCGGCCTGCTCTTCCCGGTGCATTTCCTCCCAGTAGTAGTCCTGGTCGAAGGTGTCCAGTTCCACCTGCTGCTGCTCCAGGCGGCGGCACAGGGCCAGCGCGCCGTTTAGCTCCTCCAGTTGCTTTTTCAGATGTTCCTCGTTCTCCGCCAGGGCGTCGGTCATGGACTGCCGCCCGTTGAGAATTTCCCGAATTTCCGCCACCGGCACCCCCAGCTTGCGCAGGATAATAACGGTCTTGAGCCGGGCCACGTCCTCCTGGCTGTAGTCCCGGTAGCGGTTTTCGTTCCGGGCCGGGAGCAGCAGCCCCTCCCGTTCGTAATAGCGGATGTTGGCGCGGTCCACGCCCAAAATCGTTTCGACCTCTTTTATTTTCATCTCGACGTCCTCCTGTCAGGCGGTTGGTTGGGATCCTTGCCGGTCCTCATGATAGGAGTGTAGTGTATGAACCAGCTTCACAGTCAAGTGTTTTTATCCCTTTTTTCGAAAATTTTTTCTGTGAAGCCTCGTCGTCGCAAGCTCCATATCGCTCCCTTCCGCGCAAGCGCGAAAGGTCACTCATTCCGGCTGCTCCTCCTCTCCCCACCGAACCCGCTTCGCTGGGCTTCGGCGGGGACCCCATATAGGCGGGGTCCGCCCATTCCGTCACGCCTCCTCTCCCAGCCAAACCCGCTTTGGCTGGGTTCCCGCTCATTGCAAATTGCACATTGCTAATTGAACATTGTACCACACCCTCCGTCGCCGCACCACAAAACTTCGTTCTGTCCCCACCCTTCGACCGGGTTTTTGCCCCGCGTCCCGTATAATCGTCCTGTACCGCCCCGTCGGGCGGCGCGGGACGTTTTTTTAGTTATCTCACAGATGCAGGCTTGCGATTTGGTACGCAGCTTTGCTCACGATTCTATTTTTTGCTGTCGTATGTGTAGGGGCGGCCCTCGGCCGCCCGCCATTCAGAGCATAGGCTTTCGGGCGGCCACGGGCCGCCCCTACAGGAAAGCGGGAATCCTTACCAACAGGCCAACACAAAGGAATGACCGCGTTTCGTTACCGAAGGGGGACAAACACCATGCCAATGACCTGTACCGCAAAAAAACGGGAGCTGATGGTGAAACTCTCCGGCGAGATCGACCACCACGCCGCCCGGCAACTGATGCTGGAGCTGGACCGGGAGATCGAGAGCCGGTTCCCCCGGCGGCTGGTGCTGGACCTGGCCCAGGTGACGTTTATGGACTCCTCCGGCATCGCGGTGCTGCTGCGCACCTGCCGCCGGATGCAGGAGGTGGGCGGGACGATGCAGGCCGTCAACGTGCCCCGTCAACCGGCCAAGGTCATTCGTGCGGCCAATTTGCATAAGGTGCTGTCCGTGTCGTTTCTGCCGTGACAGGGGGGTTACATATGAGACCGATCAACCAGGTAAAGATGGAATTTGACAGCCGCAGCGCCAACGAGGGTTTTGCGCGGGCGGCGGCGGCCTGCTTCGCGGCCCAGTTGGACCCCACGCTGGAGGAGCTGGGGGACGTGAAAACCGCCGTCTCCGAGGCGGTGACCAACGTTATCGTCCACGCCTACCCCGACGCCATTGGCCGGGTGCTGCTGCGCCTGCGGCTGTTCGAGGACAACACAGTGGAGATCACCGTCCGGGACTGGGGCGTGGGCATCCCCGATCTGGACAAGGCCAGGGAACCCATGTTCACCACCGGCGGCGCGGACCGCAGCGGTATGGGCTTCACCATCATGGAGAGCTTTATGGACGCCATGCGGGTCAGGTCGGCGGTGGGCAAGGGCACCACCGTCACCATGCGGAAGAAAATTTCTGTCCGGGTCGGGCGACCATGACGGTGGAGCAGGGCGCGCTGCTGGAGGCCGCCCAGAGCGGCGACCGGGCGGCCTGCGAGCAGATCTTGGTGGAAAACGACCGGCTCGTCTGGTCGGTGGTCAAGCGGTACACCGGGCGGGGCGTGGACCCGGAGGATTTGTTTCAACTGGGGTGCATCGGGTTTTTGAAGGCCATCCAGGGCTACGACCCGGCCTACGGCACCCAGTTCTCCACCTATGCGGTGCCCAAAATCGCGGGGGAGATCCGCCGGTTCCTCCGGGACGACGGGACGGTGAAGGTCAGCCGCACCGTCAAGGAGAAGGCGGCTCAGGTCTGCGCTGCGCGGGAGGCGCTGCGGCGGGCGCTGGGCCGGGAACCGGCCCTTTCCGAGCTGGCGGCGGAGACGGGCCTGGAGCCGGAGGACATCGCCGCCGCGGAGAACGCTGTGGCGACTGTGGCGTCCCTCCAAATGGAGACCGCCGACGGGCTGACGCTGGAATCCCTGCTGGGGGACGATGGCATGGAGGAACAGGTACTGGAGCGGCTGTCCCTCCGGGAGGCGGTGGACCGCCTGCCCCAGCGGGAGCGGATGGTCATTCTCCTGCGCTATTACCGGGGGCTGACCCAGGAGAAAACGGCGAAAATCATCGGGGTCAGCCAGGTGCAAGTCAGCCGCATTGAGAAAAAGGCCGTGGCGGAGCTGCGGCGGCAGCTTGCCGAACCGTGACCGGACAGGGAAATGGAAACGTCAGGGAAAAGACCGTTTTTTTGAGCAAAAACTTTGTAAACAGCAAAAGAAACCGTGGAAAATCCTCCGGCGCTGTGGTATACTGTCAGTTACCTCATTTGGTGAATATCCTGGAAAGACGGTGATCGATATGACTGACAGCGCTCTGGTGGAGCTGGCCTTCTCCATGCTCCCGCGCGCCTACTGCCCCTATTCCCACTTCCCCGTCGGCGCGGCGCTGCTCTGTGACGACGGCAGCGTTTTCACCGGCTGCAATGTGGAAAACGCTGCCTTTGGTTCCTCCTTCTGCGCCGAGCGTACCGCCCTGGTCAAGGCCATCAGCGAGGGCCGCCGGGACGGGTTTGTCAAGCTGGCCATCGCGGGCAACAGCGACGATTACTGCTGGCCCTGCGGCTCCTGCCGCCAGATGCTCTATGAGTTCGCGCCGGAGTTGGAGGTGCTCATCGCCAAGGGCGACCACGCATATGTCTCCCTGCCGCTGAAGGAGCTGCTGCCCTACGGCTTTGGGCCGGATTATTTGAAGTAAAGCGGGAAAACGCGCAAAACCTGCGCCGGAATCTGGGTGGATACCTGGGTTTCGGCGCGGTTTTTTGCTGTGATTGCGGTCCTATGTGTGTAGGGGCGGCCCTTGGCCGCCCGCAGGGAAGGATATGTTTTTCGGGCGGCCACGGGCCGCCCCTACAGGATATTGGGTAAATTTTCCGCACGTTATGAAAGGAAACTCCGAAAAGTTTACATCCTGTAACAATTTTTCACCATTTGTCACTTGCTTTTTTGTGGTTCATCTGTCATATTCATAGTAGTTCAAAACACTTTGCTAGAGAGGACGATACACCATGAAAAAGAAGCCCCTGACCTACCGCGCCCGTCGGCGGCTGATGTGCGGCGTGATGGCGGCGGGGGTTTTGGTGGGGCTGCTGACCTGCCTGCTGACGGCGCTGACCCCGATGGACGAGGACGTTCTCATTCTGCTGCTCTGCCTGGCCTTTGGGCTGATCTTCGTGTCGCTGGGGCTGCGGCTGCTGCTCTGGCGATGTCCCCGGTGCGGGTGGTGGATGCGTAGCTGGTTCTTCTGGGACGGCTCCACCTATTGCAAGCGCTGCGGGCGGGAGATCTTCCTCGACGACGCCCCTGCCGACGAGGGATGAAGTATGTTATTGAGGCGGCGCCGCACGATTTGACCGTGCGGGCCGTCTTTTTTCCATTTCTTCGCTCTGCCGCTTGCAACCTGCCGGAAAAGAGGATATAATGTGCTTTGCCGCCTGATTTTTCGAGTTGCGGTATATAGCATGATCTGATTATCTCAATTTGTTCAGCTTTGCGGTGAAACCCCTCCGCCACCGCCAAAGGCGGCGGCCCTCCTCCCCCTTGCGACTCGCATGGCCCAAAAGGGCCATAGCTCCGCCGTCAAGCGGCACTTCCGCTGCGCTCCCTGCCTGCATTCGCGCCAAAGAGGAATTGGCCATTGCCGTCAAGGGCACTTCCGGGGCTTCGCCCCTCCCTGTCGGCCAGCGCTTCACAGGGGAGGCAAGAGGGGATAGCGCTTACCGTTTGATTGAAGATACCAAAAAGGGCTGTGCAAAAGGAAGAACCAGATGGCATATCCATATCCCCGCTTCCATTCGGCGGGGGACAGGAGGAAGAAGAAATGGCAAAGAAGTTTTATATCACCACCCCCATCTACTATCCCTCGGACAAGCTGCACATCGGCCACACCTACTGCACCGTGGCCACCGACGTGATGGCCCGCTACAAGCGGATGTGTGGCTACGACGTGATGTTCCTGACCGGCACCGACGAACACGGCCTGAAAATCGAGCAGAAGGCCAAGGCAGCCGGTGTCACCCCCCAGCAGTTTGTGGACAACATCGTGGAGGGGCCTGGCGGCATCAAGGACCTGTGGAAGCTGATGAACATTTCCAACGACCGGTTCATCCGCACCACCGACGATTACCACGTCAAGTCCATCCAAACCATCTTCAAGAAGATGTACGACAAAGGGGACATTTACAAAGGGACCTACAAGGGCAAGTACTGCGTCCCCTGCGAATCCTTCTGGACAGAGAGCCAGCTTGTGGACGGCAGGTGTCCCGACTGCGGCCGGGAGGTGAAGGACGCGGAGGAAGAGGCTTACTTCTTCCGCCTGTCCAAATATCAGCAGCCCATCCGGGACCTGCTGACCAAGACTGATTTTCTGGAGCCGAAAACCCGTGTGAACGAGATGGTGAACAACTTCATCGACCCCGGCCTGGAGGATCTCTGTGTCTCCCGCACCAGCTTTACCTGGGGCATCCCCGTCACTTTTGACCCGAAGCACGTGGTCTACGTCTGGGTGGACGCCCTCAGCAACTATATCACCGCTCTGGGTTACGGGAACGACAAATACGACGATTTCGACAAGTACTGGCCCGTTGACGTTCACTTTGTGGGCAAAGAGATCGTCCGGTTCCACTCCATCATCTGGCCCGCCATGCTGATGAGCCTGGGCGTGCCCGTGCCGCAAAAGGTTTACGGTCACGGCTGGCTGCTGCTGGACGGCGGCAAAATCTCCAAGAGCAAGGAGAACACCACCGTCAACGTGGTGGACCCGGTGATTCTGGCCCAGCGCTACGGCGTGGACGCCCTGCGGTACTACCTGATGCGGGAGTTCCCCTTCGGCAGCGACGGCAACTTCTCCAATGAGCTGCTCATCAACCGCATCAACATCGACCTGGCCAACGACCTGGGCAACCTGGTCAGCCGCACCACCGCCATGGTGGGCAAATACTTCGGCGGCAAGCTGCCCACAGAGCAGGCCGCAGACGAGGAGAAAGATTCTGAGCTGATTTCCATGGCCTCCGGCCTCCGGGAGAAGTACGAGGGCCTGATGGAGACGTACACCTTCCAGACCGCCCTCATCGAAATCTTCAAGGTCATCGACCGGGCCAACAAGTATATCGACGAGAACACCCCCTGGGTGCTGGCCCGCAGCGAGGACACCAAACCCCGCCTGGCCCGCGTCATGTATAACCTGCTGGAGACCATCCGCATTTGCTCTGTCCTGCTGACCCCCTTCATGCCCGACACGGTAGAGAAGATTTTCGCCCAGATCGGGGCCGACCGCACCGACTGGGACAGCGCCGCCCAGTGGGGTCTGCTGGCCCCCGACGCCGCCGTCACCAAGGGCGAGAACCTGTTCCCCCGCATCGACCTGAAAAAGGAGCTGGCGGAGCTGGCCTCCATCGAGGCCGAGAAGAAGGCCGCCGAGGCCAAAGCCGCCCTCCCCGCCCTGGAGGTGGAGCCGCAGGCCGAGGAAAAGGTAGACTTCGCCACCTTTGAGAAGAGCGACTTCCGGGCCGTGAAGGTCAAGGACTGCCAGGCCGTGAAGAAGTCCAAGAAGCTGCTGCGCTTCACCCTGGACGACGGCACCGGCACCGACCGGCAAATTCTCTCCGGCATCGCCGCCTGGTACAAGCCGGAGGAGCTGGTGGGCAAGACCCTGGTGGCCATCGTCAACCTGCCCCCCAGAAAGATGATGGGCTTTGAGTCCAACGGAATGCTCATCTCCGCCGTCCACACCGAGTACGGCGAGGAAAAGCTGAACCTGCTGATGGTGGACGATAAAATTCCCGCCGGAGCCAAGCTCTGCTGATAGACTGTTCACGAGAAAGCAAAATCGCAAACTGACCCTCAAGCACTATCCCCTCTTGCCTCCCTAATGGGGACCCAACCGAAGCCCAGCGACAGCGGGTTCGGTTGGGAGAGGAGCCGCAACGGAATAAGTGAGACCTGCCGCTTGCGGCGGGGCGAACGCTATGAAGTCTGCGGCGACGAGGGAGGAGGGCCGCCGCCTTCAGGCGGTGGCGGAGGGGTTTGCAACGCGAGGGGAACAACTTACTTTTCTTCACAGAAAACCGCTGGAACATGGATGCTGTCCGTGTTCCAGCGGTTTTTGCAGTTGAAAGCTTATCGCTGCCCCCCTTTACAAATGACAAACTGTAATCTTACAAGAATATTTTGTCGCATATACTTGACAAAATGGCAGGTGTACGCTATACTATAGCCATCCTAGGAAGCGACCCCTTCCCCTTCCGCAACACCGTATTTTGTCAAGGAGGATGACGACTATGTATGATTTGGTATTTTTCGGCGCGCTGGCTGGAATCGTGGTGCTTCTGGCTATAGCCGCCCTCAGCAACCGTATTACAAAAGGTAAGTTCAGCCTGGAGGTCGGCGGCGACTACGATGAGCGGCAGCAGGCTGCCCGGGGCGTGGCTTACCGCAACGCCTTTTGGACGGTGGTGGGCTACCTGGCCCTGTTCCAGTTGTTGGACATCTGGAACCCGCCGCTATATGTGCTGTCCTTTGTGGGGCTGTTCCTGGCGCTGGCGGTGTTCCTGGTCAGTTGCATTGTGCTGGACGCCTACATCGGCCTGAGCGACGACCCCAAAAAGTGGGTCATCTCCAGCTCTGTGCTGCTGGTCATCAACCTGGTGGGCATCGCCGCATATGCCCCCACCTTTGAAGAGCTGCCTGTGGCAAACGTGCTCACCGCCGCGTTGCTGGCCGTCATACTGGCCGCGTTTGGCGTGCGGACGCTTCTGCACCGGGGACAGACCGAGGACGAAGACGAATAAAACCAACACCGCAACGCTTTACTTGGGGGTATCAAGATGAATGTGAATTTATATCATGCGCTGGGCTTTGCAGCGGGGGTCGGCGTGACGCTGCTGGTGTTCCTGCTCATTCGGCGCATTTGGCAGGGCAAGTGGCGCGTCGGCAGCGACTACGACGAGCGACAAAAAGCCGCCCAGGGGGTGGCTTACCGCAACGCCTTTTGGACGATGGTTGTGTATCTGCTGTTGGGGTGGGTATTGAACCTCTTTGACGTGGAACTGTCCACCTCTCCCCTCTTCCTCTTCGTCGGTGTGTTGCTGGGAGTTTTGGTTTATGCCGTCAGTTGTATCCTGCTGGACGCATACATGGGGCTGAACGACAACCCCCGGCGGTGGATGGTCGTCACCGCCGTCATCGCGGCAGTCAATCTGGTCTGCGCCCTGTGCAACGCTCACAACAGCGCTGTTTGGACGGCCAACCTGCTCTGTGGGCTGCTGCTGATTGCCGTCCTCATTGCCTTTGGCGTGCGGGCGCTGCTGCACCCGAACCAGGAGGATGAGACATGAAGAATCTGCGCCTGAAAGCGGCACGGGCGGCCAAGGACCTCTCCCAGCAGGCCCTGGCCGACCTGGTCGGCGTCTCCCGCCAGACCATCAACGGCATCGAAAAAGGCTCCTACAACCCCACCATCCGGCTGTGCATCGCCATCTGCAAGGCGCTGGACAAGACCCTGGACGAGCTGTTTTGGGAAGAGGAATAACAATGCGCAATTTGCAATGAGCAATTAGCAATGGCCGGGTTTGCAGCCGTGTTCCTATCCTGAAACGTGCAGAGAACAGTCCCTTTTATGAGGAACCACCAGCGTTCGGCACCCATAATTGCACATTGCACATTGCTAATTGCTGATTGAAAATCCTCTTGCGGGGGATTTTCCGCCTTTACCCCTCCAAGGGAAGGGAATACACGAAGTCGTCCATATAAAAGCCGCCGCCGATGTCGTTTTTGACTTCGCCGGTTTTCACGAAGCCCATGATTTCATAAACATAAATGGCGTCGTTGTGGCGATTGACGTTCAGGGTGACGGCGGAAAGACCGCCCTCCTTGGCTCTGTCCACCACAAAGGCCAGCATCTCTCTGGCGTAGCCTCTCCCCCGATGCTCCTTTTTCAGGTAGAACTTGCTCAGGTACAACTCGTTCCCCCTGGGGTAGAAGGCCAGAAAGCCCAGCCGCTCCCCGTCGTCGCCCTCCACGAAGTAATACTGATACCCCTGGGCCAGTTGTTCCCGCAGGGCGGGGACCGACTGGAACTTTTCGATCATATAGTCGTTTTGGGCGGGGCCGATGATGGGGTCGAAGTACTCCTTGACGATGGCCGTAGCCAGGGCGGAGAGCTGCCCGATGGCGGCGTCCTGGCCGGACAAAACCTGTGTAAAAATCATATCGCGCCTCCCTCCGCCGGGACGAACTCAAACAGCGACAGGTCCCCGCTGGTGTGAATGTCCGCGTCGGTGGCCCGGAACTCCATGGGCGTCATGCCAAAGCGCTGGCGGAACTTGGTATAGAAAAAGTTCAGATTGGTGTAGCCGCACAGGGCAGCGATCTCCTGCACCGACAGCTCTGAGTGGCGGAGATAGTGGCAGGTCTGTTCCAACCGGGCGGTGGTCACCAGGTCCCCGAAGGTGTAGCCCGTCCGCTTTTTGATGAGGGCGCTGAGGTACTTGGCGTTGTAGTGGAACTCCTGGGCCAACTGCTCCAGGTTGCAGCTCGCGCAGTGGGTCTGGATGTACTTCAAAATGGCTTGCATATCCGTCCGGCTGGCGGAGACGATTTGGCTGTCCTGGCAGCGCATGAACAGGATGAAAAAGGTCTGGATGTAGTTTTCCACCAGCTTGTCCCGGCAGGGAGAGGGGTCCAAAAACTCGCAGAACAGGTCCTCGAACAGGTTTTTCATCTTGTCATCCTGGCTGTAATCTGCGATAATGTAGGAAAAACCAGACTTGGGGCTCATCAGCGTCCGGGTCAGGAAGGAGGCCACCGGGCCGTTGCCCGCCAGGTCGTAGAGCAGCTCCCGGCTGAGAAATTCCCGCTCCAGTTGAAGGCCCAGGATGATGTCGTCCTCCCCGGCGATTTCGAAGGCGTGGGTCACCTCGGCGTTCATCAGGTAGAACTGCCCCTCGGTCAGCACGAACTGTTTGTCCGGCAGGTGCAGCGTCAGGTGGCCGGAGTAAACGTAGTTGACGCTGATGAACTCGGTGGCGTGCATGGGCAGCCGGGTGAACCGGGTGTGGATGATGAGCCGCAGGCACTCCCCCAGCCGGGATTGGAGCCACAGGATGTTTTTTCGGTTCTGCTCCACCATCGACGCGCTGGTGAAGCGATAGGTGCCGTGCCGCCCCTTTTTGTTCAGGAAGGTGTCCTCACAGAGAGTATTTCCCTGCTGCTCCATCTGGCGTTTCAGCTCCTGTTCCCGTTCGGTCAGGGGAAAAATCGCCTGACGGAAAGCTGTTCTGTCCATAAAAACCCTCCATTTCCCAAGAAAAAACGCGCTAAAAAAATAAATAAAGCATATTTGCCATCATTATAGTGGAAAAATGTCATTTATAAAATATACTTTTCCACTAAAATTATAAGTATACAAGTAGCCGCAAATGTGCAAATTTACGAAGAACAGTTAGGAGCTTTCCTCTTCACCGCGCAGATGTGAGTTACACCCAGCTTTCCCCGTTTCCTCATTCCCTTTTGGAATCGGTTCAGGGGAAAAACGGAATTGCTTGTCGAATTGTTTTAAAATACAATGGGTACAAGGCCAAATCCTTTGGGCAAAAAGACGAAACAACATAAAAGGAGGATTTCATTATGTCTAAGGTAAACGATCTGCGCTCCGCTCTGGAGCTGCTGAAAACCCTGCCGGGTCAGTTGGTGGAGACCGACGTCGAAGCCGATCCCGTCGCGGAGATCTCCGGCGTCTACCGCTATGTGGGTGCCGGCGGCACCGTGGAGCGCCCCACCCGCGAGGGTCCCGCGATGGTGTTCAACAACGTCAAGGGTCATCCCGGCGCGAAAGTCGTCACCGGTCTGCTGGCCAGCCGTAAGCGCGTGGGCGCGCTGCTGGACTGCCCGCCGGAGAAGCTGGGCTTCCTGCTGAAGGACAGCGTGGACAACCCCATCCCGCCCGTCACCATCCCCAACGAGCAGGCCAAGTGCCAGGAAGTGGTCCATCTGGCCACCGATCCCGGCTTTGACGTGCGCAAGCTGGTCCCCGCCCCCACCAACACCGAGGAGGACGCCGGCCCCTACATCACCATGGGCATGTGCTACGCCGCCAGCCCCGAGACTGGCATCACCGACATCACCATCCATCGTATGTGCCTCCAGAGCGAGGATGAGATCTCCATCTACATCATGCCCGGCGGCCGTCACATCGGCGCTTTCTTCAACGAGGCCGAGGCCCGCAACGAGCCGCTGCCCATCTCCATCTCCATCGGCGTAGACCCCGCCATCGAGATCGCCGCCTGCTTCGAGCCGCCCACGACTCCTCTGGGCTATGACGAGCTGCAGGCCGCCGGCGCCATCCGCAAGGAGCCTGTGCAGTTGACCAAGTGCCTGACCATCAACGGCAAGGCCATCGCCAACGCTGAGTACGTCATCGAGGGCGAGATCCTGCCCGGCCGCCGCATCCGTGAGGACGTGAACTCCAACACCGGCAAGGCCATGCCTGAGTTCCCCGGCTACAACGGACCCGCCAACCCCGCCCTGCCCGTCATCAAGGTCAAGGCCGTCACCACCCGCAAGAACCCCATCATGCAGAGCTGCATCGGCCCGTCCGAGGAGCACGTCTCCATGGCCGGTATTCCCACCGAGGCCAGCATCCTGTTCATGGTCGAGCGCGCTATGCCCGGCATGGTCAAGAACGTCTATTGCTGCTCCTCCGGCGGCGGCAAGTTCATCGCCATCCTCCAGTTCAAGAAGAACCTGGCCAGCGACGAAGGCCGTCAGCGTCAGGCCGCTCTGTTGGCGTTCAGCGCCTTCGCGGAGTTGAAGTATGTGTTCCTGGTAGACGAGGACGTGGACCCCTTCGACCTGAACGACGTCATCTGGGCCATGACCACCCGGTTCCAGGCGGATACCGACCTCATCATGCTGCCCGGCGTCATGAGCCACCCGCTGAACCCCTGCAACAACCCCGCTTACTCCCCCAACATCCGCACCCGCGGCATCGCCACCAAGGTCATCTTCGACTGCACCGTGCCCTTCGACCAGAAGGACCGCTTCCAGCGCGCCCAGTTCAAGAAGCTGGACCCGAAGAAGTGGCTGCCTGACTTCGACTTTTAATCAGTCACAACTTCATACATGAGTTTCCCTGGCGGGCGGGGCTTGCCCGGCCCCGTCCGCCCTCGTTCCTATCGCATTTGCACCTATAGAGGAGAAAAGAGGTATTTTTATGCCAATTGGTGTTATCATCGACTCTCTCGCCGTTGTCATCGGCGGTGTGCTGGGCGCCCTCTTTGGGAAGTACCTGAAAGAGGACTTCAAGGACCAGCTCAACATGATTTTTGGCTGCTGCTCCATGTGCATGGGCATCAGCACCATCGTCCTGATGGAGAATATGCCCGCCGTGGTGTTCTCCGTCATCATCGGCACCGCCATCGGCCTTGCCATCCATTTTGGCCAGTTGGTCAACAAGGGCGGCGTGGCCATGCAGGGTGTGGTCTCCAAGTTTGTCCACACCAACAGCAGCCTGTCTGAGGACGAGTTCACCGCCACTCTGGTGACCATCATCGTCCTGTTCTGCGCCAGCGGCACGGGCATCTATGGCTCCATCGTCGCCGGTATGACCGCGGACAACAGCATCATGATCTCCAAGTCCATCCTGGACCTGTTCACTGCCATGATCTTCGCCTGCAACCTGGGCCTGGTGGTCTCCCTGATCGCTGTTCCGCAGTTCATCATCTTCCTGGTGCTGTTCCTCTGCGCCGGGCTTATCTACCCCATGACAACCCCCACCATGATCAACGACTTCAAGGCCTGCGGCGGCTTCCTGATGCTGGCCACCGGCTTCCGTATGATCAAGGTCAAGATGTTCCCCACCGCAGATATGATACCAGCGATGGTCATTGTTATGCCCATTAGCTGGTTCTGGGTCACATATGTCTCCCCTGCCGTGGCTGCCCTGGCGGGGTAAGCTTCCTTTTCGCTGTTGCGGTCCCTCTTCTTTGCGGAGGGGGGACCGCAATGAACCTACGGCGCGCAGCCCAATTCGCGTGGCTTGGCTGCGGGTGCGCCCGGTAAAATCGCAGGGAGCGTCTCCTGCAAACATACGCTTTGACAGTTTTCTGCGGCCTTTCTCTGCGGAGAGAGGCCGCTGTTTTTATAAGGGACAGACCCCACAGGAAAAACCGCGCTGGAACACCTTTTCCGCAAAATGCAAGGGGGTCTACCCAACAAAAAATAATTCTCGTAAAGGTCGAAAATTGAGGAAAAATAAGATAGGCAAACTTACCATTTTACGTTATACTTACTTTGTAAGTTGGAAGGAGCAACTATGAAGCGGATCATTGTCGGCATCAGCGGCGCCAGCGGATTCCCGCTGGCGGTCTGTCTGTTGCGGGAACTGAAAAAACTGCCGGATGTGGAGACCCATCTGGTCTTTACAAGAGGGGCGGAGCTGACCGCCAAACAGGAGCTGGGCCTGGAGCCGGAGCAAATTCGGGCCATGGCGGACGTGTGTTACGACAACCGGAACGTGGGCGCGGCCATTGCCAGCGGCAGCTTCCAGACTGAGGGGATGATCGTGGTCCCCTGCTCCATGAAAACCGTCAGCGGCATCGCCCACGGCTATAGCGACAACCTGCTGCTGCGGGCGGCGGACGTGGTCATCAAGGAAAAGCGCAAGCTGATCCTTGCGGCCCGGGAAACCCCCCTCAGCCCCATTCACCTGGACAACCTGGCTTACCTCTCCCGGCTGCAAAATGTGTACATCATGCCGCCGATGATGACCTACTACCAGGGGGCCGACACCGTGGAGAGCATGGAGCGCCACTTCACCGGCAAGCTGCTCCAGTGCTTCGGCATCGACATGGAGGGTTTCAAACGATGGAGCTGAACCGGCACTATGAGGCCCAGGTCTGCGGCATCACGCTGCTGTGCGACGTGATAGCCATGGGCCGGGACTACACCATCTGCGTCCGGGACGACCGCTGCGGCCACGTGGGGTCCGCAGCCCTGTCCGTCTCCCGGCCCAGTCTCACCGGCCAGGGGGTCAGCGCCACCACTTCGGTACTGAACTGCCTGGGCCACAAGGACGACGCCATCGCCTGCCGCTTTGCCGAGGCCGTGGCCGTCCAGCAGCGCTGTACGGCGGTCTGTACCTGCGGCATCCACATCGACGGAATCACCCCAGAGCAGATTCAGGCGGTGCTGGAGACCTGCGAGGGATTGAAACAGCAGGTGCTGCAAGACCTGGCCGCCGAAAACTGACCCATTTCTACTCCGTCTGACTTATTATTCTTAAAACAGGGAGAGGTTGCCTATGTTTCTTGTGTTCTTTTTGGTCTGGGTCATGCTCAATGGCCGATGGACGGTAGAGATCGCCCTGTTCGGCGTGGGCATCGCCGGGGCGATGTATGCGTTCGTCTGTGTGTTTATGGATTACAGCCCCGCCAAGGACCTGCGGCTGGCAAAAAAGCTGCCGCTGGCGCTGTGCTACGCCTACCATCTGATAGCGGAGATCGTCAAGGCCAACCTTGCCATGCTGCCCTTCCTGTTCTCCAACGAAATGCTGCCGGAACCGTCGCTGGTGCTGTTCTACGCGGACCTGAAAACCGACCTGGCCCGGTCGATTTTGGCCAATTCCATCACCATCACCCCCGGCACCATCACCGTGGAGCAGGAGGATAACGCGTACTGCGTCCACTGCTTCGACAAGACGATGGGCGAGGGGCTGGACGAGTCCATCTTTGTCAAGCTGCTACAGCGAATGGAGGAGTGAGGGCTGTGAACGAGGGATATCGGATGTTTTTCCTGGTGTGCTGCGTCATTCTGACGATTCTGCTGCTGCTGTGCCTGGTGCGGGCCATCAAAGGCCCCCGGCTGGCGGACCGCATCATCGCCACCAACATGATCGGCACCATCACCATCGCCATTATCGCGCTGCTCTCCGTCTACCTGGGAGAGTCGGCGGTGCTGGACATCAGCCTGATTTACGCCGTCATGAGCTTTGTGTCGGTCATCGTGCTGTCGAAGATCTACATGGGCCGTTTCGCGGAATGGGAAAACGAGCGCGGCGCGCTGGAAGAAGAAAAGGAGGAGGAAGAGCATGGAGCTTAGTCTGATTCGATTTGTCATTGCCGCCGTCCTCATCGCCGGGGGCATCGCGGTCATGTGCATCGCCACCTTCGGCGTGTTCCGGCTGAACACCGCCATGAAGCGGATGCACGCCGCGGCCATGGGGGATTCCATGGGCATTGGTATGGTCATGCTGGGCCTGATCGTGGTCTACGGCCTGTCGGCCAGTTCCTTGAAGGTGCTGGCGATTTTGGCGCTGTTCTGGTGCGCCTCACCGGTCTGCTCCCACCTGCTGGCCAAGCTGGAGGTCATGACCAACCTGAACCTGGAAGACGAATGTGAGGTGCCGAAGTAATGGATATTCTGCGTATCGTGCTGTTGGCGTCCCTCATCATCTGCGCCATTTCGGTCAGCCTCTCCCGGAACCTGCTGACCTCGGTGGTCATCTACATGGCGTTCAGCCTGACCATGACCAGCATCTGGCTGCTGCTGGAGTCCCCGGACCTGGCTATCACCGAGGCGGCGGTGGGCGCTGGCGTGACCAGTATCCTGTTCTTCGTCACGCTGCGGAAAATCCACTCCATCCAGACAGAAGCGGCGGAAGAGATAGAAGAAATAGAAGAAAAGGAGGAGGACCATGAGCAAGCCGAATCCAAACTATAAGGGCAGCGCCTGGGACAAATTCACCCGCTGGGTGAAGGGTACCTATGACCCAGCCGACGGCAAGCTGGAGTCCACGCCGCCCAAGGACAGGCTCTCCCCCGGCGAGCGGGCGGAGCGGATGCTGCGGGAGTACGACCAGAGCCGGTTCGAGGAGGGCGTCGCCAAGGAGATCGGCGCGTTCCAAATCATCAGCCGTATCTTCTTCGTGCTGATGGCCCTGTTTATGGTCATCGTCCTGCTGTACACCGTCAGCTTCCTCCCCGCCTTTGGCGACCCCAACTCCCCGGTGAACAACGAAGTCTCTCAGCGGTACATCGAGCAGGGCCTGGAGGAGACCGGCGCGGTGAACATCGTGGCGGGCATGATTCTGGACTACCGTGCCTTCGATACCTTCGGGGAGTCCTGCGTGCTGTTCGTAGCCCTGTGCTGCGTGACCATCCTGCTCCGGGCGGACAAGAAGAACGAAATTCGTCTGCGCATCCGGGAGGAACAGGAGACGCTGGAATATGAACCCCAGGAGGACAACATCCTCCAACAGGCGGCCAAGATACTGGTGCCGTTGATCGTCATTTTCGGCATATACGTGGTGCTGAACGGCCACATCTCGCCGGGCGGCGGCTTTTCCGGCGGGGCCATCATCGGCACCGGCCTGATTTTGCACCTGACCGCCTTCGGCGTCGGACGCACCCGTCGGTTCATGAACGAGCGGGTCATCAAGACCCTGACCGTGTGCGCCCTGACCTTCTACTGCTTCGCCAAGAGCTACTCCTTCTACACCGGAGCCAACCACCTGGAAAGCATCATCACCACCGGCACGCCGGGGGCCATCCTCAGCGCCGGACTCATCGTCTACCTGAACATCTGCGTGGGCATCGTGGTGGCCTGCACCATGTATTCCTTCTATATTCTGTTTCGGAGGGGGGCAATCTGACATGCTGGGCAACCTTTTGACCAACTATGAGGACGTGGCGGCGGTGATATTGTTCGTCATCGGCATGGGCAACCTGCTGCTCCAGTCCAACCTGGTGAAGAAGATCATCGGCCTGGACATCATGGACTCCGCTGTTTATCTGTTCCTGGCCTCCAAGGGCTACATCGAGGGGGGCGCGTCTCCCATCTATGTGGACGGCATCATGGATGCGTCCTATTACATCAACCCCATCCCCGCGGGCCTGGTGCTGACCGGCATCGTGGTGTCTGTCAGCGTCAGCGCGCTGATGATGGCGCTGACCATCTGCCTTTACCGGGAATACCACACCCTGAACCTGGACGAAATCATGTTGAAGCTCGGCAAGGAGGAGATGTAAATGACGCTGGTGCAAAACTTCCCCTTCTTCTGCATCATCCTCTCCATGTTCTCCGCCATCATCTCCTTCCCCATGAATCACCGGTGGGCCATGCGGGTCCACCTGGTCATGGTGACGGTGGTGCTGGCGCTGTCCCTGTGCGTGCTGAACTACACCGCCTCCACGGGGGAGAGCTACACCTTCATGATGGGCCACTTCCCGGCCCCCTGGGGCAACGAAATTCGCATCGGCGTGCTGGAGGCGCTGATGGCGGTGTTTTTCAGTCTCATCATGCTGCTGTCGGTGCTGGGCGGTCTGGCCCACATCGGCCGGGAGCTGAAAAATTCCCGGAAGAATCTGTTTTTCATTCTGCTGGACCTGCTGATGAGCTCGCTGCTGGCGCTGATTTATACCAACGACCTGTTTACGGCCTACGTGTTCATTGAAATCAACACCATCTCCGCCTGCGGCCTCATCATGATCAAAAAGGAGGGCCGGACCTACGTCTCCGCCCTGCGGTACATGGTCATGAGCCTGGTGGGTTCCAGCCTGTTCCTCATCGCCCTGACGCTGCTGTACACCATCACGGGACAGCTCCTGATGTCCCCCGCGAAAGAGGCCCTGGCGGAGCTGGTGGCCGCGGGCGAATACGAGGTGCCCATGCTGGTCATTATCGCCCTGGTGACGGTGGGCCTGGGCATCAAGAGCGGCCTCTACCCCTTCCACACCTGGATACCCGACGCCTACGGCTACACCACCCCTTCCGCCAGCGCGATTTTGTCCTCGCTGGTGTCCAAGGGCTATCTGTTCCTGCTGATTAAGATTTTCTACCGGGTGCTGGACTTCGAGTTCGTGGTCAGCAGCCAGGTGGTGAACCTGCTCTTTATGCTGGGTATCCTCGGCATGATCATGGGGTCCTGGCTGGCCATTAAGACCCAGAACATCCGGCGCATGGCGGCGTTCTCCTCCGTGGCGCAGATCGGTTACATCTACATGGGCATCGGCCTGGGCACCACCGCAGGCGTGGTGGCCGCCCTGTTCCACATCATCTCCCACGGCGCCATGAAGTCCCTGCTGTTCATCAGCATTTCCGGTCTCTCCGAGGTGTCCGACGACAAGTCGGACTTCGAGTCGCTGAAAGGCGCGGGCTTCCGCAACAAACTGGCGGGGGTGGCCTACACGGTGGGGGCCATGTCCATGATCGGTATGCCCCTGCTGACCGGCTTCATCTCCAAGTATATGTTCGCCTCCGCCGCCACCACCGCCTTGCAGGGCAAGATGGTGATCGCCTGGATCGCGCTGGCCATCAGCACGATTCTGAACACCGTGTACTTCATGGGCAGCGTGCTGACCATCTACCACTCGGTCCCGGCGGAGCAGCGCAAGCCCCACGGCATGATGCCCTCCCGCGTGGAGTCTGTGGGAACGGTGGGACTGATCGCGCTGAACGTCGGCCTGGGCATTGCGGCCACGCCGGTCATTCAGGCCATTCAGACTGGCCTTGCCATATTTGGTTGACGGGAGGGAGAAAAGATGATTGCTTTGCTGATTCCCGTGTTAATGCCCATTGCGGTGGGCGTGCTGCTGATGGTGTTCCCGCCCCGGCAGCGGAAAATCATGCTGGCCGTGGTGTTTGCGGCGCTGGCCATCAGCCTGGCCCTGGCGGTGGGAGTAGCCCTCCAGCCGGAGGACGCCCTGTGCCTGACCCTGGGCACCGTGGCGGAAGGCTTGACCTTCTATCTCCAGGTGGACGCCGTGGGCAAGCTGTTCTCGGTGCTGGTGGCCTTTGTCTGGCTGCTGGTGGGGCTGGACGCCTTTGAGTACATGAGCCACGAGCACGACGAACCCCGGTTCTTCGGCTTTTACCTCATTGTGGAGGGCGTGCTGGCGGCCCTGTGCTACGCCGGCAACCTGTTCACCTTCTATGTGTTCTTTGAGGTGATGACCCTGACTTCTGTCCCGCTGGTCATGCACGAGCTGACCCACGAGGCGGTCATGGCGGGTCTGAAATACCTGTTTTACTCGGTGGGCGGGGCGTTTTTGTCGCTCTTCGGCCTGTTCCTGTTCACCGCCCAGGGCGCTGAGCTGACCTTCACGGCGGGGGGCGTGCTGGACAGCGCGTCTGCCTCCGGCGTGGCGCGGCTGGCGGTGTTCCTGATGATTTTGGGCTTCGGCACCAAGGCGGGCATGTTCCCCATGCACGGCTGGCTGCCCACCGCCCATCCGGTGGCCCCGGCCCCGGCCAGCGCGGTGCTGTCCGGCGTCATCACCAAGGCCGGTGTGCTGGGCATCCTCCGCACCGTGTACTATGTGGCGGGGCCGGAGCTGATCCGGGGCACCTGGGTGCAGTACGCCTGGATCGGCCTGACGCTGATCACCGTCTTTATGGGGTCCATGCTGGCCTACCGGGAGAACGTGCTGAAAAAGCGGCTGGCCTATTCCACCGTCAGCCAGGTCTCTTATGTGCTGTTCGGCCTGTCCCTGCTCCAGCCGGTGGCCTTTGTGGGGGCGCTGCTCCATGTGGTGTTCCACTCGCTGGTGAAGAACGGCCTGTTCCTCTCGGCGGGCGCCATCATCTGCAAGACCGGCAAGACCAAGGTGGACGAGCTGAAAGGCATCGGCAAGGAAATGCCCGTGGTCCTGTGGTGCTTCACCCTGGCGGGCGTGACTTTGGTGGGTATCCCGCCCACCAGCGCCTTTGTCAGCAAGTGGTATCTGGCCACCGGTTCGCTGGCCTCCGGTATCCCGGTGGCCTCCTGGCTGGGGCCGGTGGTGCTGCTGGTCAGCGCCCTGCTGACGGCGGGGTACCTGCTCACCGTCTCCATCGACGCGTTCCTGCCGGGCAGCGACTACAACTATGCCGCGCTGGAAAAACACGAACCCACCTGGCAGATGCTGGTTCCCATCGTGACGCTGACCGCTCTGGCGGTGCTGCTTGGGGTCTGGCCCGGCGGACTGACGGCGCTGCTCACCAACATCGCCGGCAGCGTGCTTTGAGAGGGGAGGGAAACGCTGTATGAGTCCTTATTTCATTCTGGTGCCCATTCTGGTCCCCATCCTGGCGGGAATCTTGCTGATGACCTTCCCCATCCAGGACTACAAAACCCGGGCCGTGGCGGTGGAGTCGGTGGTCATCCTCAACTCCATTTTGGTGTTTGTGCTGCTGCTGAACCGCCCGGCGGAACGGCTGTATCTGTTTTCCTTTGTGGAGGGCCTGCCTCTGACGCTGAACATCGACGGCATGGCCACCTTCTTCGGCGGGCTGGTGGCCTTCCTGTGGCCCCTGGCGACCCTGTACACCTTTGAGTATATGCGCCACGAGGAGCGGGTCAACACCTTCCTCTCCTTCTACACCATCACCTATGGCGTGACGCTGGGTGTGGCTTTCGCGGGGAATATCGTCACCATGTACCTGTTCTACGAGGCGCTGACCATGGTGACGCTGCCGCTGGTCATCCACACCATGACCGAGGAGGCCCAAAAAGCCACCCGGAAGTATTTGAACTACATGATCGGCGGCACCGCCTTCGCCTTCATCGGCATCGTGTTCTACTCCCTGTTCTGCACGGACATCGAGTTCGTGCTGGGGGGCAACCTGGACGTTGCCAATCTGGGCGAGTACGCCAACATCGCCCTGCTGGTCTACGTGCTGGCCTTCTTCGGCTTTGGTGTGAAAGCGGCGGTGTTCCCCTTCCACGGGTGGCTGCCCTCGGCGTCGGTGGCCCCCACCCCGGTCACTGCCCTGCTCCACGCGGTGGCGGTGGTCAAGTCCGGCGTGTTCGCCATTATGCGCCTGACCTACTTCTGCTTCGGCGCGGACTTCCTGAAAGGCACCTGGGCGCAAACCGTTGTGGTTATCGCGGCGATGGTCACCATCGTCTATGGCTCCACCCAGGGCGTGCGGGAGAACCACTTCAAACGCCGTCTGGCCTACTCCACCGTCAGCAACCTGTCCTATATCCTGCTGGGCGTGACCATGATGTCCCCCTTGGGGCTGGTGGCGGGGCTGTGCCACATGTTCGTCCACGCCATTATGAAGATCAGCGGCTTCTTCTGCGCCGGCGCGGTGATGCACCAGACGGACAAGAATTACGTCTACGAGCTGGACGGGCTGGGCTACGCCATGCCCGCCACCTTCACGGCGCTGCTGATTTCCGGCCTGTCGCTGACGGGTATCCCCCTGTTCGCGGGCTTCGTCAGCAAGTGGAGCATCGTCCAGGCCCTGCTGGAGCAGCCCTCCATCATGGGCTATGTGGGAGTGTTCGTGCTGCTGTATTCGGCGCTGATGACGGGTATTTATATGCTGTCCATCAACGTGCGGGGCTGGTTCTCCGGCGGAACTGCCGCCCGGCAGGACAGCGCCAGGTTCCACGACCCCAGTTGGCTGATGCTGCTGCCGCTGGCGATCTTCTCGGTCATCACGGTGGCCCTGGGCCTGAACGCCCAGGCGCTGCTGGCGTTCGTCCAGAGCATCGCCACCGGGACGTTCTGAGAGGAGGATGTGTGTTATGACTGGAAATCCCATTCTCCTGCTGCTGGTGCTCGGCCCCATGGCGGCGGGTATCGTCAGTTACCTCATCGGGCGGCGAAACAAGGCCCTGCGGGATATCTTCGCCATCGCCGTCACCGTGGCGGAGGCGGCAATCATGTTGCTGCTCGTGCTGATGGGCGGGGAAGTGTCCCTGTCCGTGCCGGGGGTCTGCGGTATGGGCCTGTCCTTCCAGATGGACGGCTTCCGGGGCATTTTTGCCACCGTCACCGCCTATATGTGGATGATGACCACCATTTTCTCCCGGGAGTACCTGGCCCACTCCCGGAACCGCAACCGGTATTACCTGTTCCTGCTGCTGACCCTGGGCGCGACGATGGGGGTGTTCCTCTCCGACGACCTGTTTACCACCTTCGTGTTCTTTGAACTGATGAGCATGGCCTCTTACGTCACCGTCATTCACGACGAGAAGCCAGAGACCCTCTACGCCGGCGGCGTCTACCTGGCGGTGGCGGTCATCGGCGGCCTGGTGGCGCTGATGGGCATCTTCATGCTCTACAGCGTGACCGGCACCCTCCAGCTCTCTGAGCTGCTGGCCGCTTGTCAGGCGGCGTTCCCCGGCAACGAGGCGTGGTTCTACGTGCTGGGCGGCTGCATCCTCTTCGGCTTCGGCGCGAAGGCGGGCATGTACCCCCTCCACGTCTGGCTGCCCATGGCCCATCCCGTGGCCCCGGCCCCGGCCAGCGCCCTGCTGTCCGGTATCATCACCAAGTCGGGCATCTTCGGGGTGCTGGTGCTGTGCACCCGCATCTTCGCGGAGAACGCCTACTGGGGCTTTGTCATCCTGCTGCTGGGCGTGGTGACCATGCTGCTGGGCGGCCTCCTGGCCATCTTCTCGCTGGATCTGAAGCGGACGCTGGCCTGCTCCTCTATGTCCCAGTTGGGCTTTATCTTCGTGGGCATGGGCATGATGGACCTGCTGGGCGAGGAAAACGCCCTGGCGGTCCGGGGCACCCTGCTCCATATGTTCAACCACTCCAATTTGAAGCTGGTGCTGTTCATGGCCGCCGGTGTGGTGGTGATGAACCTCCACAAGCTGGACCTGAACGACATCCGTGGCTTTGGCCGCAAAAAGCCCCTGCTGTGCTATGTGTTCCTGATGGGTTCCCTGGGCATCGGCGGCATCCCCCTGTTCAACGGCTACATCAGCAAGACGCTGATCCACGAGAGCATCGTGGAGTACATCGAGCTGCTGGAGGAGGGCCACAGTGTGGTCAGCTTCGCCGCAGCCAACAACGCCACCCTGTTCCACGTCATCGAGTGGCTGTTCATCATCACCGGCGCCATGACGGTGGCCTATATGACCAAGCTGTTTGTGGTGCTGTTTGTGGAAAAGAACCGAGACCGGGCGGTGCAGGCGTCCTTCGAGGCCAATACCCATTACTGCAACAAGGCCACCGCCGCTGTGCTGGCGGTCAGCGCCACGGTGCTGCCCATTTTGGGCGTGCTGCCTTACCTGACACTGAACAAAATTGCTGACCTGGGCCAGGGCTTCCTGAACGGCGTCTCCCCGGAGCACGCGGTCAACTACTTCTCCCTGACCAACCTGAAAGGCGGTCTGTATTCCATCGTCATCGGCGCGGTCATCTACCTGCTGGTCATCCGGCTGGGGATGCGGGTGAAGCAGCCGGACAGGACCTATGTCTATGTCAACCGCTGGCCCAAACATCTGGACCTGCTGGAGCTGGTCTATCGCCCGCTGGTGCTGGGCCTGCTGCCCACTGTGGCCGGGTTCCTGTGCCGCTGCCTGGACTATGTGCTGGACGGCCTGGTGTTGCTGGGCCGAAAGACCACCCACAAGCAGCTCCGGGAGGGTCGTCTGCTGCCCAAGGGCTTCGAGCTGGCCTACGTGGTGGGCAGTCTGCTGGACGGCGGAGTGGCCCTGCTGAACGCCACCTTCTGCAAGCGCAATCCCATTCAGGCGGACTTTGTGCGGTTCTTTGCCGACCAGAGCCGCATCTATGAGGAGACCAAGCGGGAGGTCATGTCCGGCGTGTCCTTTAGCCTGATGATGTTCGGCGTGGGCATTATGCTCGTGGTCATTTACCTGCTGGTGGTGTGACAATGAGCAATGTGCAATGAGCAATTTGCAATGAGCTGTTGACGGTTCGCGCGTTGACTGTTCCTGAGAAGCGTTTCCCCACCCGTGGCGTGGCTGCGGGTGGGGATTTTCCTGTTTTTGTGAACTTTTTGGCTTCGTCATTGTAGGGGCGGCCCGTGGCCGCCCTGGAAACCCACGCGGAACCTGCGGGCGGCGGAGCGCCGCCCCTACACAAACGAAGATGTTCACAGCGCGGTAAAGCGCTGATTTAGAACATCTTCTTTGCTTCGGCGGAACCCACACCGCCAGGCGGCGCCCCACCCGGAGCGCCGCCTTTTCCGGGCCAGCGCCTGCCGACCCCTATTCCAAGACAGCCGACGCGGGGCCTCTGGGGGACATCCCCCGCGCCGCTGCGGAGGGCTGGCCACCGGAAGCGCGGCCTCTGCTGAGAACCGCCGCCTTGCCGTCTGACAACAGTATGGCCCGACCCGCCGGGGTTATCCCCGGTAAAAGCTGTTTAACCTGGCACATATTGGGGCATACTGTGGGCATAGGATAAGCTATCCGGGGCCTGTATGCCCCTGTAAATCTTGTAAAGACGGAAGGAGAAACGGCTATGACGGAAGTATTACGCTGGCTGCGCAGACCCCAGGAGACCGAGGAGGAGCGGGAGCGGGCCGCCCTGACCAACCAGCTCCACGAGACCCGGTGCGCCATTCAGCGCACTTATCTACAGTTCAACTCCACCGGCGACCCGGACCTGATCGACGCGGCGGTGTTCGACCTGAAAGCGGAACAGGCCCGGTATTCCTACCTGCTGCGGCGGCTGAAAAATCTGGACCGCACCAACCAGGCGCTGAAAGCCGAATGACGGACGAGCAAGTATTGCTGGCGGGGCTGGGGCTGTTCGCGGCGCTGTTTCTGGCGATTCTGCTGCGGCGGGTGCTGGGAATGCTGTGCCGGGTGGCCCTGCGGGCGGCGGTGGGCGGCGGCGTACTGGCGGCGCTGGAACCCTTCGGCGGTCTGCTGGGGCTGCATTTAGGTGTGAACCTGTGCAACGCGCTGGTCATCGGGGTGCTGGGCGCGCCGGGGCTGGGGCTGCTGATGATGCTGAACTGGCTGATGCGATAAACGCAGATGGAGAATAGTTCCATTCCAAAATCGAAACGGGGCGTGTGCGGCAGTTTATCCTTGTCAGAGCGAAACGCCTAGGAAGGAGCAGTGTGCAATGATGGGGGGATCTCCGGCCAGTTGTTGTCGCCCCGCGGAACAAAGCGTTTTCCAAGTGCGTTCTCGTGATACGGACACGGCGGCAAAACGGGTCATTGCACATTGCACATTGCTAATTGCTCATTGTATCTCCGGCGGATGATTTTATTCCCCCGATTCGTCAGGTTTTTCTGTCAGGGGGCTGGAAATTTGGCGCAGCTTCGATTATACTATAAAATACAGAAAAAAAGCGCCCCAAAGCCCGGGGTGTCAGGAATATCGAGGTAACTGCCATGTTGAAAATAGGAACCGTCGGAACCGGCGCGATCACCGAGCAGATGCTCCGCGCCATGGCCCAGGTGGAGGGCGTGGAGTGCGCCGCCGTCTGCTCCCGCAGCCAGGAGCGGGCCACCCAGTTCGCCCAGAACCACCAGATCCCCCTGGCGTTCAGCTCCCTGGAGGAGATGGTGCAGAGCCGCGACATCAACACCGTCTATCTGGCCTCTCCCAACAGCCTCCACGCGGCCCAGGCCCTCCAGGCCATCGCCGCAGGGAAGCACGTCATCTGTGAAAAGCCCCTGGCCACCACTGCGGCCCAGGCCAAAGAGGTGTTTCAGGCCGCCCGCGCCAGAGGGGTCTTTGTGTTCGAGGCCGTCTCCACCCTGTATATGCCCAACTTCCTCCGCTGCGCGGAGCTGATGCAGGAGGTGGGCCAGGTGAAAAACGTGGTGTGCAGCTACACCCAGCGCTCCAGCCGCTACAGCGCCTACCTGCGGGGGGAGCACATCAACGCCTTTGACCCGGAGATGGAGGGCGGCGCGCTGAACGACCTGGGGGTCTACGCTGTCCACGCGGTGGTGTGGATGCTGGGCCGTCCTCACGGCGTCACCTACTTCCCCATCCGGGGCAAAAACGGGGTGGACGTGTCCGGGATGCTGACGCTGGAGTACCCCGACCTGAAGGTGGAGGTTTTCTGCGCCAAAAACTGCGCCCGGGGCAGCAGCTTCCTGCTCCAGGGCGCCGCCGCCACCCTGCGGGTGGATGGCCCCCTGAACACCTTCGGCCAGTGCTCGCTGGACACGGCGGGGCGGTCCCAGCCCTTCCAGCTCCAGGACAACGACAGGCGGCTGTGCTACGAGCTGGCCGCCTTCCGGGAGGCCATCGACGGCGGAGACCAGGACCTCTTCGAACAGATGGCCGTCCAGAGCATCGAGGTGTCCACGGTGCTGGAGCTGGCCCATAAGAATTGCCGGTAAGTGGTGGGGTTCCGGCGCTCCCCATCACCACTACGGCTGCAAACCTGTTCATTGCAAATTGCAAATTGATTTATCCCTGCCGGGGGGTTGCGCGGCCATTTGTTTTTTCGATATAATATAAACGTAAAATCTACTCTACGGAGGTACATACTATGGCTTGCTTTTTAGTTCCCGCGGCGGAGGCCGCTGTCGTCACCATCGCCGCCCACAGCCTGGAGCTGGCCGAGCAGAAGAAGGCCCAGCGCCTGACCCTCTCCGGCGACCACACCGCACTGGCGGAGGAAAACCCCCTGCCCTGGAGCCGGAAGCTCAAGTGGCTGACTTATCTGCTCTGGGGCGGCGTGCTGCTGCTGGCCTTTGAGCACGTCTGGCACGGCGAGGTCACGCCCTGGTTCCCGTTCCTGACCGCTGCGTCCAACCCGGCGGATATGGTGGAGATGTTCCAGGAGATGGCAACCGTGGGCGTCACCATGGCGGTCATCGTCACCGCTGTCTGGGGGGTGCTGGTGGCCTGCGCTTCGCTGTTGCTCAAGCGCTCTGACCGCGCAGAACTGGCCCGGTAAACCCATGACCCTGCTCATCACCGTCTTTGCGGCGGTTTTCGCCACAGTCAAGTGGTACGGCCAGACGGACAACCGCTGGAACCTGGCCCCGCTGTGCTTTCTGTTCTGGGGCGCGTCGCTGATGTGGCTGGCCGACGCCATTTTCGAGTACATGGAGCTGGGGGCCGACTACTTCACCCCTGCCCTGGCGGACATGGTCAACGACGCCTATCTGGGCCTCTCCGTGGTGGCCCTGGCGCTGGTGGTCTGGCTGGTCATCTTGCTGGTCAAGGACCCCCAGGGGACCGTCCGCGCCGCTCTGCGGAAGGGAAAGGCCAATTAGCGGGCTTTCTACCCTGTTCCCCTGAGAAAAGGCCACTGAAAACTGCAAAAACGACAAAAAAGGAACCTCTGGTGCAAAATCAGAGGTTCCTTTGTATTTCTGTTCGGTTCAAAATTGCTGCGCGCTCTGTAGAGGCGTGAGGCGAACAGCTCAATTCTTCTGGTACAAAATCCGAATGGAATTGGCAATGCAGATCATCGCCACGCCGGTGTCGGCAAACACCGCCAGCCACATATTGGCGAACCCCAGCACGCCCGCCACCAGCACCAGCGCCTTCACCGCCAGGGCGAACACCACGTTCTGCCGGGAGATGGCGGTGCTGCGCCGGGCCAGCCGCACCGCCTTGGGAATGGCGGTCAGCTCGCCGGTCATAAAGACCAGGTCGGCGGCTTCGATGGCGGCGTCCGCGCCGCTGCCCATGGCAGCTCCCACGTCGGCTCCCGCCAGCACGGGCGCGTCGTTGATGCCGTCCCCCACAAAGAGGGCCGCGCCGGAGGTCTGACGCACCTCCTCCAGGGCGGAGAGCTTCTCCTGAGGCAGCAGCTTGGCCCGGACCTGATGGATGCCCACCAGCCCGGCCACGGCCTGGGCGCTCTCCTCCCCGTCGCCGGTGAGCATCACCGAGGTCAGCCCCAACTGGTGGAGCTGGGAGAGGGCCTTTTTCGCGTTGGGCTTGACGGTGTCGGAGATGAGGATACGGCCCCAATAAGCGCCGTCTTTCGCGGTGAGGACCTGGGTGCAGCCGGGGGCGGGTGCCAGCTCCGGCAGGACCACGCCCGCCTCCTCCAGCAGCGCCCGGTTGCCGCAGAGGAAACCGGCGGCGGCGACGCCCTTGCCCGCCACCTCCCGCACGTCCGCCGGGGCGGTGACGGTCAGGCCCTGCGCCTGGGCAGCGGCCTGGATGGAGTGGGCGATGGGGTGGGTGGAGTGCAACTCACAGGCGGCGGCAGCGGCCAGCAGAGCGTTTGCCTCCACGCCGGGGGCCGGCTCCAGCGACTGCACCACAAAGTTGCCCTGGGTGATGGTGCCGGTCTTGTCCAGCACCACCGCCTTGACTTTCGCCAGCGCTTCCATGGCGTTGCCGCCCTTGAAGAGGATCTGCTCCTTGGAGGCCGCGCCGATGCCCGCGAAGAAGGCTAGCGGCACCGACAGCACCAGCGCGCAGGGGCAGGAGATGACCAGGAAGGTGCAGGCGGTCTTGACCCAATAGAGCCAGTCGCCGGTGAACAGGGAGGGCGCCACCGCCACGATGAGGGCGGCGGCCACCACCACAGGGGTGTAAATGCGGGAGAAGCGGGTGATGAACCGGTCAATTTGGGGCTTGGCGGCGGCGGCGTTTTCCACGCTGTCCAGAATGCGGCTGACCATGGACTCCGCCAGCACCGCCTCCACTTTGACAGTCAGGAGGCCGGTGTTGTTGACGCAGCCGGAGACCACCTTGTTGCCGGGGCGGACGGAGACGGGCACCGGCTCGCCGGTGACGGCGGAGGTGTCCACCTGGCTCTCGCCCCGGACCACCACGCCGTCCAGAGGGATGCGGTCGCCGGGGCGCACCTGCACCAGGTCGCCCACACGGGCCTCCTCCGCGGGGAGGACGGTCTCCACCCCGTCATGGAGCAGGGTGACCACTTCGGGCCGCAGGTCCAGCGCGTCCATGATGTTGCTGCGGGACTGGGCCACCGCCTTGTCCTCGAAGAACTCGCCCACCCGGTAGAACAGCATGACCCCCAGCGCCTCCGGGTACTCGCCAATGGCGAAGGCCCCGATGGTGGCGATGGACATCAAAAAGTTTTCGTCGAACACCTTGCCGTGGGCCAGGTTTTTCCCGGCGGTGAGCAGTACGTTTCGCCCCACCAGCAGGTAGCCTGCCAGGGCGCACAGCAGTGTCACCCAAAAGTACCCCTCCGGCAGCAGGTGGTGGGTCAGCAGCGCCGCCAGCAGCGCCACCGCCCCGATGCAGATTTCCACCAGGTCGTGGCCCTCTTCCTCCGGCTCGGTCTGGGAGGCGCGGGGACGGCCCTCCAGGGGCCGCAGCACCACGCCCGGCTCGGTGCGGTCAATGACCGCCTGAATGTCCCCCAGCAGGGCCTCCGGGTCGGGGGCTGTGACCCGCATTTGCCGGGTGGCGTAGGTGATGGTCACGTCCTCCACCCCGGCCACGTCGTTGAGTTTGCGCTCCAGCTTGGCGGCGCAGTTGGCGCAGTCCAGGTTTTCCACCAGATAAATGGCGGTTTTACCCCGTAAATGTTCTGCGTGGTGGACCGGCTCCACCGGCTCGTGGTCGTGGTGATGATGCTCATGACCGCAGCCGCACTCGTCCTCGTGGTG
>JAJQCW010000071.1:34845-45225 GCA_021202515.1 Clostridiales bacterium
TGATGCTCATGACCGCAGCCGCACTCGTCCTCGTGGTGATGTTCGTGCTCCTGCACGGCGTCAGGGGCTTCGTCAGGGGTCAGCGCAGGGTCGTTCTTTATTTCGTTCATAGGGGGACACCCGCCTCTCAATCGAATCTCTAAACATATGAATGATTGTTCATATGTTCAATTAGAGAATACCGCAGACGCCGCCCTTTGTCAAGGGGGAAAACGCAAAAAAACGGGGGCGAAGGGAAATTTCTTCCTCCGCCCTCGTCGCCGACGGTAAAATGTGCAATTATGGGGGCCAACGCTATCCATTTTCTATGGAAGGGGGTGTTTTCTGCCTGTGTTCCCATAAAACAACTACAGATGCAAACCCGGTCATTGCCAATTGCTAACTGCACATTGCTAATTGACGTAATTTGTGATAGGATAGACCCAACCAAAGGAAAAACGGGGCGAACACCATGAGCAAACAGAAGATTTTAGCACTGCTGCGGCAGAACCCGGAGGGCTACACCTCCGGCGAGGCCATGAGCCGTCAGTTGGGCATCTCCCGGGCGGCGGTATCCAAGGCGGTCAGCGGCCTGCGGCAGGAGGGCTACGACATCCACTCCGTCACCAACCGGGGCTATCGGCTGGTGTCCGGCCCGGACCGGCTGACGGCGGGGGAAATCGAGCCGTGGCTCCATGTGGACCACATCGGCAGGGCGCTGGAGTGCTTCGAGACCATCGACTCCACCAACAACTACCTCAAGCGGGAGGCCCACCACCTGCCCGATGGGGCGGTAGCTGTCGCCAACGAACAGACCGGGGGCCGGGGCCGCTTGGGGCGGAGCTTTCAGTCTCCCAAAGACACCGGCGTTTACATGAGCGCCCTGGTGCGCCCCAACATCCCCCCGGAGCGGGCGCTGAACTTCACCGCGTTCGTGGCGGTGGCGGTGTGCGAGGGCATCGAGGCCGCCACCGGCCTCCAGCCCCAAATCAAGTGGACCAACGACATCGTGCTGGAGAAGCGGAAGGTTTGCGGCATCCTGACGGAGATGTCCATCGAGGGGGAGAGCGGCGCGCTGCAATCCATCGTCACCGGCATCGGCCTCAACGTCAACCAGCGGCTGGAGGACTTTCCGGAGGACATCCGGGACATCGCCGGGTCCCTCGCCATGGCCGCCGGAAAACCGGTGCAGCGGGGGCGGCTGACGGCGGAGATCCTCAACGCCCTGGATCGGATGTACGCCGCGTGGCTCTCCGACGGGGGAGACTATCTGGAAAAATACCGCGCCCGGTGCCTGACCGTGGGCCGGGAGGTGCGGCTGCTCCGGGCCGACGGGCGGCAGGAACCGGCCCGCGCCATCGCCGTGGCGGAGGACTTCGGCCTTGTGGTTCAGCACCCCGACGGGCGGGAGGAAAAAGTCACCTCCGGGGAGGTCAGCGTCCGGGGGCTGTGGGGATATGTGGATTAATGAGCAATTTGCAATGTGCAATGAGCAATGAACGGGTTTGCAGCCGTGGTCGTTATGTGGATGCGCTGTTATCCAATATGAAAAGAACATGAAAAACCGGGACAGACGCGGTTGCTTCGTCTGTCCCGGTCAGAGCAGGTGTTTTTGGCCTGCATAGGAATTCCGCTGTAATAAACCGGAAAACCGCCATGTCCCCGTGTGGGGAGGCGGTTTTCCGGTGTTTTTTTGCCCTGGGCAGGGCTACCCCCGTGTGGGGTGTGGGTGGCGCCGTATGGTGTACAGAAATGGTACGATGAGCGCTAGTTACCGTCCCCGTGTGGGGTGTGGGTGGCGCCACCTGTCAATCGACCTGGAGACGTTTTCGAGTGTTCCGTTACCGTCCCCGTGTGGGGAATGGGTGGTGCCGGGAAAATCTGCGATGGTGAACCTGAATAATGGGTTGTTACCGTCCCCGTGTGGGGAATGGGTGGTGCCATCGTCTGGATCGGCAAAAAGTATGCCGACATGTTACCGTCCCCGTGTGGGGAATGGCCGCAGTTTGCACCGCCTGTAGGGGCGGCCCGTGGCCGCCCTTTTGCCCCCGTGAGAGGAATGGGCGGCGCGAGCCAACAGCTAATAGCTAAGAGCTAATAGCTGCCGAACCGTCCCCGTGTGGGGAATGGGTGGCGCCATGGATTCCTTTTCTATTACAATCTTTGCTACCCGTAGTTACCGTCCCCGTGTGGGGAATGGGTGGCGCCAGCAAATCGTAACAAATTTGCATCCCGTAAGGGACCCCACTTTGGTTGTTATGCAAGCAGTATAACACACCGGGCGGGAAAAGGCAACCGTTTTGTGTCCAAAGCCGCGAAAAAATGGGGCAGATTCGGGAAACCCCTCCGCCACCGCCTAAAGGCGGCGGCCCTCCTCCGCCGTCAAGCGGCACTTCCGGGGCTTTGCCCCTCCCTGCCCTTTGCGACTCGCATGGCCCAAAAGGGCCATAGCTCTACAGCAAGCTGCACTTCGCCTGCATTTGCGCGAAAGAGGAATTGGCCATTGCCGTCAAGGGCACTTCCGGGGCTGCGCCCCTCCCTGTCGGCCCGCGCTTCACAGGGGAGGCAAGAGGGGTGGTCGGTTATCGCACCACACTTCTCCGTGGAAAACCTACAATATATCAGACAAATCTGCACAAAATAACGCCGCCGCAGTCCCGTTTGGGGACCTTGCGGCGGCGCTGTCGTTGTGTAGGCTCAGCCCACGGACTTCACTTCATAGCCCGCGTTGGTGACGGCGGCGGTCAGCGCCTCGTCGGTGACGGTCTCGTCGGCGGTGACGGTGGCGGTCTTGGCCTCCAGGTTCACCACGGCGTTGGTGACGCCGGGGACCTCGGCCAGGGCCTTTTCGACGCGAGCCTGGCAGTGGACACACATCATGCCCTCGACAGTCAGGATTTTGGTCATGGAACTCCCTCCTTTCTCATCAGGATCAACACTTTCAGCACTCAAACTCAAACCCTCCATTGGTTCCGAAGGGGTTGGGACGGGGGCAGGGGCCTTGTGGCGGGGCTTGAACAGCCGCAGCCGCAGGGCATTGCTCACCACCGAGACGGAGGAGAGGCTCATGGCGGCCGCGCCAAAGATGGGGTTGAGCTGCCAGCCCAGCAGGGGGTAGAACACCCCGGCGGCCAGGGGGATGCCGATGCAGTTGTAGCAGAAGGCCCAGAACAGGTCCTGCTTGATGTTGCGGATGGTGGCCCGGCTCAGCTCCATGGCGGTGACGGCGTCCAGCAGGTCGGAGCGGATGAGCACCACGTCCGCCGACTCGATGGCCACGTCGGTGCCCGCGCCAATGGCGAGGCCCACGTCGGCCCGGGTCAGGGCGGGAGCGTCGTTGATGCCGTCGCCCACCATGGCCACCTTTTTGCCCTCTTTTTGCAGGTCGGAGATGACCCGCTCCTTCTCCTGGGGCAGCACCTCCGCCACCACCTGGGTCACGCCCAGCTCCCGGCCAATGGCCTCGGCGGTGCGGTGGTTGTCGCCGGTGAGCATGACCACGTCAATGCCCATCTCCTGGAAGGCGGCGATGGCCTCCCGGCTGGTGGGCTTCGCCACGTCCGCCACGGCGATAAGGCCCAGCAGGTGGGTTTCCTCCGCGAAGAACAGGGGGGTCTTGCCCTGGTCGGCCAGTTGGTCGGCCACCTCCGGGGGAACGGCCACGCCGGATTCCTCCATCAGCCGCAGGTTACCTGCGGAATATTTTTTACCCGTGATTTCCGCCCGCAGGCCCTTGCCGGGGACGGCTTCGAAGTTTTCCACCGGCAGCAGGGCGAGGCGCTGCTCTTTGGCAGCGGTGACGATGGCCTCCGCCAGCGGATGCTCCGAGGCGGACTCCAGACTGGCGGCCAGGGTCAGCAGCCGGGTCTGGGTGACGCCCTGGGCGGGCAGCAGGTCGGTGACCTGGGGTTTGCCCTGGGTGATGGTGCCGGTTTTGTCCAGCACCACGGCGTTGACGCTGTGCAGCGTCTCCAGCGCCTCAGCGGACTTGAACAGCACCCCCAGCTCCGCGCCCTTGCCGGTGCCCACCATGATGGCCACGGGGGTGGCGAGGCCCAGCGCGCAGGGGCAGGAGATGACCAGCACCGCCACGCCCGCGCTGATGGCTCGTGTCACGGTGCCGGTGAGGATCATCCACACGATAAAGGTCACCAGCGCGATGCACAGCACCACGGGGACGAACACCCCGGCGACCTTGTCCGCCAGCTTAGCGATGGGGGCCTTGGAGGAGGAGGCGTCCTCCACCAGCCGGATGATTTGCGAAAGGGTGGTGTCCTCCCCCACGCGGGTGGCCCGGAGGGTAAAGGTGCCGTTTTTGTTGATGGTGGCCCCGGAGACCTTGTCGCCGGGGAACTTTTCCACCGGGATGGACTCACCGGTCAGAGCGCTCTCGTCCACGGAAGAGCTGCCCTCCACCACCTGGCCGTCTACGGGCAGGGCCTGGCCGGGCCGCACCACCACCAGGTCGCCCACCTGCACTTCCTCCACGGGGAGGGTGACTTCCACCCCGTCCCGGAGGACGGAGGCGGTCTTGGGGGCCAGGTCCATCAGCTTCTCGATGGCCGCGCCGGTCTGCCCCTTGGAGCGGGTCTCCAGGTACTTGCCCACCGTCACCAGCGTCAGAATCATGCCCACCGACTCCAGATAGAGGTGGTTCATGTGGTATTCTTCCGCCAGCTCCATGTCCCCGTGGCCCAGCGCCCAGGCCACCACGAACATGGCGTAGAGGGAGTAGACCAGCGAGGCGGTGGCGCCCACGGCGATGAGGGCGTCCATGTTGGGGGCGCGGTGGGCCAGGGTGGTGAAGCCGTTCTTGAAGTATTTGTCGTTCACGTAGAGGATGGGCAGCACCAGCAGGAACTGGGCCAGGCAGTAGACCATGGAGTTCTCCACCCCGGTCAGAAAGCCGGGCAGCGGCGCGCCGAACATGTGCCCCATGCACAGGTAGAACAGGGGGATGAGGAAGATGATGGAGACCGTCAGCCGGGTCCTCATCCAGCGCTGCTCCTTCTCCTGGGCCTCTTTTTTCCGGGCGGCGTCGTCCTGGGGGCGGGATTTCTGTCCCACGGGGGTGGCCCCATAGCCCGCCTGGGCCACGGCCTGGCACACCTGGGCGGCGGTCAGCTTGGACGGGTCCAGCTCCACCGTCATGCTGCCGGAGAGCAGGTTTACGTTGACCTGGTCCGCCCCGTCCAGGGCTTCCACCGCCTTCTGGACGTGGGCCTGGCAGGCGGCGCAGGACATCCCGGTCACGTCAAATTTTGTTTTCATAGGCTGGGTTCCTTTCTGTGCTTTGATGGGGAAGTGGGAATAACTCAAATAGAGAATACCTTCCCTTTAGCAGACATCCTTCCGCAACCGACCACCCCTCTCGCCTCCCCTGTGAAGCGCGGGCCGAACGGCCAATTCCTCTTTCGCGCAAATGCAGGGAGCTATGGCCCTTTTGGGCCATGCGAGTCGCAAAGGGGAGGGGGACCATGCGAAGCATGGTGGAGGGGTTGCTCGCTATTACTGATAAGACAGATTCAAAGAGAGAACCAAAATTTCACTTCATCAGCTTTTGCAAGGTTTTCACCAGCTCATCCACCACCTCGTCGTTGCCCGCCCGAATGTCGTCGGCCACGCAGGTGCGGATGTGGTTGCCCAGCAGCACCTTGTTGAAGCTGTTCAGGGCGGCGGTGATGGCGGAGACCTGGGTCAGAATGTCCACACAGTAGCAGTCCTCCTCCACCATGCGGCGCACCCCCCGCACCTGGCCCTCGATGCGGTTGAGCCGGTGAATGAGGTCGGTGTATTCTGCTTCGTCCCGGTGCTTGGTCTTGCGGGTGCAGTGGTTGCAGGTATCGTTGTCCATTTTGCGCCTCCTTATGCGGCGGTGTGGGTACCCTCCGGGGGTATCTTTTGGGGTGAGAACAGTATATACCCCCACGGGGTAGTTGTCAAGTACCCCATGGGGGTATTTTCAGGGGAAAAGAAATCCCCCTGCACGAGAGAGCGTGCAGGGGGGCGTGCGGGCAGCTTCTTTTGCCCCCGTTCTCAAAGAAGGGGGGTGTTGCTCAATGAGTACGATGGAAGTTTTAACACATTTTGTTATACCCCACAGCGGGGAATTATCAAGGCGTTGTGCGGCGCTTTGGCGTGCGGTGCGACATTTTTCGGTTTAGGTTGCGTTTTTCCAACAACTGTGGTATTCTATCATTACCCCTCGTCGGAGGGCTGTGCGCTGTCATTGCTCCGGCGGCAAAGACTGCGCAACAACCAAACACCCATCTGCGACAACGGCGCGGCAGGAGGACAACTGTGTCCCCCTGCCGCTTTTTTCATGGAAAGGAAGGTTTTTATGCCGATCATTGGCGTGCTCCCCCTGGTGGACCGGGAGCGGGAGAGCTACTGGATGCTGCCCGGCTACATGGAGGGCGCATTGGAGGCGGGCGGTGTGCCGGTGATGCTGCCTCTCACCGGGGACCCGGCGGTGCTGGCCCGGCTGGTGGAGCAGTGCGACGGGTTTCTCTTCACCGGCGGCCACGACCTCGACCCGGCGGTGTACGGCGCGGAGCGGCTGCCCCAGTGCGGCGAATGCTGCGCCGAACGGGACCGGATGGAGACGGCGCTGCTGCCTCTGGTGCTGGCGGCGAACAAACCGCTGCTGGGCATCTGCCGGGGGATACAGCTACTGAACGCTGCCCTGGGCGGTACGCTGTACCAGGATCTCCCCACCCAGCGGCCCTCAGCGGTGGAACACCACCAGACCGGCCCCCACTACGAGCGGCCCGTTCACCGGGTCACGCTGCTGCCGGGGACGCCGCTGCATCAACTGCTGGGGGCGGAGGAGCTGCCGGTGAACAGCTACCACCATCAGGCGGTGGAGACGCTGTCGCCCAGGCTGCGGCCTATGGCCCTGGCCCCAGACGGGTTGGTGGAGGCGGTCTGGCTGCCGGAGAAGCCCTTCGTCTGGGGAGTCCAGTGGCACCCGGAGTTCTCCCACCGGACCGATGAGAACAGCCGGAAGATTTTCCGAGCGTTTGTCGCCGCAGCAGAGAGAACATGACGCGTCCATGCCGCACGGAACGGGGAAAGTGTATTTTGTGTACCACGAAATACATCTTTCCCTCAAAAACCTTGCAAATCCGCCCCTCACCTCCCAAAACACCGTTGTCGAAAACGAACAAATGTTCTATAATAAGAGCAAACAAAACGGAGGTGTCTTGCAATGACAGAGAGAAAGAGCTTTGTGGTGTACCAGGATTGGAAAAGGCTATTCAAACGTCTCAGCAAAGAGCAGAAAGGGGACATTTTCGACGCCATGTTCGACTATCAGGAAAGCGGCCAGCCCTACGACGGCGATGACGTGGCGGTAGGAGTAGCCTTTGACGCTATGCAAATCGTGTTTGATCGGGATGACGAGAAATACCAGGAGCAATGTCGGCGCAACGCCGAGAACGGGAAAAAAGGGGGCCGTCCCCGGAAAACTGCCCCGGTGGAGGAAAAGCCTCCTGCGGAAACCGGTGGGTCGGACGAGCTGCCGCCGGAACCCCAAAAACCCAATGGTTTTTCCGAAAACCCACTGAAACCCCAAAAAGCCGATAATGAGAATGATAGTGATAATGAGAATGGTAATGATAATGGAAATGAAAATGATACTGTTTGCTTAGCAGCAGCTAGCCCGATTCCGGCGGAATCGGAAGCGGCGGCTGGTAAAAAAGAGGTTTGTTTGGCTGCTGAGGACGGGAACGGTGGATGCTCCGGCAAATCGCAGGAGGTCGGCTCTTCGCCAGCGCAAACCGCCCGGCAGGAGCCGCTGACGGCTGACAACCAGGAAACGGCAAGCTGGCTTGCGGACCGATGCCGAGCGGTGACAGGCATCTCTCCCGACCACGCCCAGCAGAAAACGCTGGCGGACTGGTACAAAAAACACGGAGAAGAGGCGGTGGAGCGGCTTTTTGACGAGGCCAAGGCCCACAACGCCCAGCGGTTCGGTTACTTCTCCGCCATTATGCGCCGGTGGGAGAAAGCCGGCGTTCCCGGCGGGCAGGCGAAGAACAGGCCCCAACGAGGGCCGGAACCCCGGCGGGACCCCTCACCGGCGGAGACGGCCCGGCAGCAGGCGGCGCTGGAGGAAAATCAGCGGCAGTTGGAAAAACTGCTGTCAGACACCGCCTGGATGGAGGACGTGCGGGGCGCATAGGGATAAACTGGTTGTGACTGTCCCTTTCAAGCAGCCACGGTTTCGCGGCTGGTGGTCAGAGGGGGGGTCTCAACTGAAAATCCCGCCTCCGTCGAACAAAAACGGCCACAAAAGCACCATCCCTCTTGCCTCCCGCAAGGATGCCCGACCCCACCCCGCTGGGGGGCCTTTCGGCTACAGCCCAAACGGGTTCGGTGCGAACAGGGAGGGGCCAGCCCCGGAAGCACAGCTTCGGAAGCGTTGTTAAACAGCAGAAGTGACGCTTGACGGCGGAGGGGTTCTGGCGCACAGCGGCGCCAACGGGAGACCCCAAAAGAGCAAAAACAGAGCAGACCCCATGAAGAAGGTCTGCCCTGTGGATGGTTGGCGGTTACGCCTTGGAGGTCTCCCCTTCCACGGCGTTCTGGTCCCGGAACAGCAGCGAAATGCACCACAGCGCGCCCAGGCCCACCAGGGTGTACAGCAGGCGGCTGAACACGCTGCCGCTGCCGCCGCAGAGCCAGGCCACCACGTCGAACCGGAACAGGCCGATGCTGCCCCAGTTCAGGCCGCCGATGATGGCCAGGGTCAGTGCAATTTTGTCAAGCATGGTTTTTCCTCCCTTTCCGCGTGAGAAACACGCTTTCTGCCTTTTACTTTGCCCGGAAAAGGGGAAATCATGCTGGAAATTGCTTCAATTCGCAATTAGCAATGCGCAATGCGAAACAATTAGCAATCAGCAATGTGCAATGTGCAATTATGGGGAAATCGGATACTCTGCCGTCGCCTTACGGCGCGGGATGATATCATTGGCGATTGGCAAAAATGGGAAAATACGCCATTTTGGGCTTCCTGCGTAACAAATCGTTTTCACATCACGTCCCACAACGTGGATACGGCTGCAAACCGTCCATTGCTCATTGCACATTGCACATTGCAAATTATAATTCAAAGTCCTCGTCCTTGAACTTGGAGAAGTCCACCACCGCCGGGGTGGGCGGCACCCGCCGCAGCGGGTCATAGGCGAAGCGGCGGCAGTGGTAGCCGGGACTGACCACGCCCTTTTTGGGGCAGGCGATCTGCTCCTCGTTCAGCGCTTTGCCGTGCCGACAGTAGGTGCAGCGGGGTTCCATGTCCTTGCGAAACAACATATGCAGTTCCTCTCTTCGTGTTCGATGGTTCGTGTCCCTATTATACACGCTTTCCGGCGGTTTTTCCACTGTGTTTTCAAGCTGCGTCTGTTCAGGCGAGCAAGGCTGGCGGAAAGCCCCAAATCTGCATGGATGCATTTTCCACGCACCTGTAGGGGCGTGAGCATGGCACCCGAAACCCCCAACTCTGAACGCGGGCAGCGGCAGGGAGAAGCGCAGCTTCGGAAGTGCCGCTTGACGGCAAGCGCCGCCCCGACAGAAAAGCAGTGGGTTTACCGGTGTGTTTTGAACAGGGACTTTTTGCCGCACCACCCCAGCCCCAGCAGGAACACCGCCCAGGTTCCGCCGGTGATAGCCAGAGGGAGCCAGCCCCAATTTTGCGCGGGGAGGCTCCCGACCATGGTGGTCACGCTGAGGGGGAACAGTCTCAACAGCAACCAGGTCCACAGGGCGGCGAAGCCCCCGTGAATCAGCTTGCCCACCAGGGCGGGCCGGAGGTCCAGACCGCTGCCCTCCAGCAGCGCCAGGGTCTGGCACTGGACGGACAGCCCCCCAAAGGCCATCAGAAAGGCCCCGCACACCATGGCTCCGGTGAAGCCTCGCCCCGGCTCCAGGGCGTTGACGCCGCTGGTCAGCTCCAGCAGCCCCCAGGCCAGCGCCCGTCCGTTGGGGAGGGCGGCGCACTGGTCCAGCAGCCCGGTCAGGGAAAGCAGCTCCAGCAGCACCCGGAACAGCACCACAGAGCCGCACACGTTCAGGGTGGACTGCACCGCGCTTTTCACCGCGCCGGTGAAGGCGGCGGCCAGACTGACGCTCTGGATGGGGGCGGGGGCGGCAGTTTGTCGCGGAACCTCGCCGGAGAACCGGAACAGCACCCCCACGGAGCAGGCCCCCAGCCAGTGCCCCGCCAGCAGCAGCAAGCCCGCCTGGGTGCTGCCGAACACCCCGGCTCCCGCCGCCCCCAGCAGGAAGGCGGGGCCGCAGTTGTTGCAGAAGGCCAGCAGCCGTTCCGCCTCGTTTCGGGAACATTGTCCCTCCTGGTAGAGCTGGCGCACCGCCCCGGCTCCCACCGGGTAGCCCCCCACC
>JAJQCW010000027.1 GCA_021202515.1 Clostridiales bacterium
CTAACGAATAAACTCTTCCCCTTTTCCTGGTTTCACATCATTGACAAATGAACAATAGTGGATGATTTCCAATAAGTCTTCATTACAGCCAGATTGTACAACATATGTTGTAGGACAGCAAGCGGCATTCTCCGATTATGCGACATCTGCCAGACATTGTTGCTTGATGAACCGGCTGTCGCAGAGTAGAATGAGATTATGCAACAGGTGTTGTGCATTTGCCGTCATCTGTGAAAACATTTAATCTGCAAATTTACTTTCGGCAGCGTCGATCCGCCTGCTCAGACCATCCGTGTTCTTTTCCGACCAAACCAAAAAGCGGCCAGCACCACTCAAACAACAAGTTGGTGCTGGTTGTTTTGACATCGTCGTTTTCATGACCTTCAAAAGCGTTTCCACAAAACCCATAAAAAAAGAAACGAAGGCAGGAGAAGGCGAAATCCTGGAAACACATTCTTTACAGTATTTTCACAAATGACAGCCAAACGTTTATTTTATGTTGCGTTATCTGTTGTAAAGTACCGTTATCATCCAAGAAAAAAGGTGAAAGCGTTTCCCACCCCCAAAACAGCGCAGTTTTCGCATTGAGATACCGTTTTAAGGCTTCTGCCTTGGACAGGGAGAAGCGCAGCTCCGCAGGCAGGGAGCGCAGCGGAAGTGCCCCTTGAGGGCAGAAGTACCCCTCGAGGGTAGAAGTGCCGCTTGACGGCGGAGGGCAAAGCCCCGGAAGTGCTGCCTGACAGCAGAAGTACCGCTTGACGGTAAAGCAGATTGTCAAAAAAACCAATTTCCCAAAATGAAGTGGCGTAAAAAGTTATGAAAGCCCTCCGCAGGAGTTTTGTTGCGCAAGCAACAAAATAAAATGAAATCCGTGCTTTTAGCCGGGCGTGTACCGGCAAAAGCACACAGGCAGGGAGCGAAGCGGAAGTGCCGCTTGACGGCGGAGGCCCCAAACGTGCGCATAGGGAACCCAGACGAAGCCCAGCGAAGCGGGTTCGGCTGGGAGAGGAGGAGCAACGGAATGGATGAGCTTTCGGCTTTAGCCGGAAGCGAAGGATATGAAGTCTGCTCCGACGAAGTGCGCTGCCGGGGCCGCACATTCGACCAAAATCCGTGATTTTGGTCGAGAGCCTGTCGTTTTTCGACAGGCTCAGTAAAGGAGACCTCTATGCTGCAAATCAAAGACATCCGAAAGCAATATCACACCGGCAATCTGGTTCAGCAGGCGCTGGACGGCGTGTCCCTGGAATTCCGGGATTGTGAATTTGTGGCCATCCTCGGTCCCAGCGGGTCGGGCAAGACTACGCTGCTGAACATCATTGGTGGGCTGGACCGCTATGACAGCGGCGACCTGATTATTAATGGTGTTTCTACCAAGCAATATAAGGACCGGGACTGGGACGCCTACCGCAACCACTCCATCGGCTTTGTCTTTCAGAGCTACAACCTCATCACCCATCAGTCCATCCTGGCCAACGTGGAGTTGGCGCTGACCCTCTCCGGCGTCCCCAGGTCAGAGCGCCGGGAGCGGGCTACCAAAATGCTGGACAGGGTGGGGCTGGGCGACCAGGTACACAAAAAGCCCAACCAGCTCTCCGGCGGACAGATGCAGCGCGTCGCCATCGCCCGGGCGCTGGTCAATGACCCGGACATTCTGTTGGCCGACGAACCCACCGGCGCGCTGGACACCCAGACCGGTATCCAGGTCATGGAGCTGCTGAAAGAGGTGGCCGAGGACCGGCTGGTCATTATGGTAACTCACAACCCAGACCTGGCCGAACAGTACGCCACCCGGATCGTCCGGGTGAAGGATGGACGCCTGCTTTCGGACTCCCGGCCGCTGACCGAGGCCGAGCGGACACAGTGCGTCGCGGAGGTGTGAGCCATGCGAAAAAAGCAGAACAAAACAGGGAACCCCAGAACCTCCATGTCGTTCCTGACGGCACTGGGCCTCTCCGCCAACAATCTGCGCACCAAAAAGGGCCGAACGCTGATGACCGCCTTCGCGGGCAGCATCGGCATCATCGGCATTGCGCTGATCCTGGCCCTCTCCAGCGGCGTCAACGACTATATTCGGGGAATCGAGGAGGATACCCTGGCTGAGTACCCCCTCCAAATCACCAGCTCCGCCTTTGATATCTCATCATTGCTGGCCACCATGTCCTCCTCGGACGTGGAGGGCGATGTGATCGACGCCGAGGCAGATGCTGAGATCTCTGTGACGGAGGTCATCTCCACCCTGTTTTCCCAGATGAACTCCAATGACCTGGCCGCGCTGAAGGAGTACATCGAGAGCGGTGAGAGCGACCTGATGGACTATGTCTCCTCCGTTGAGTACATCTACGACCTGGAGCCAGAGATCTACCTCCAGGACGGCGACACTGTCCGGCGGGTCAACCCGGACGACTCTCTCAGCCTCAACAGCAGTTCCATTTTCTCCAGCTTCATGTCCTCCTCCGGCATCACCTCGTTCTACGCCATGCCGGAGCAGGAGTCCCTTTATGTGAGCCAGTATGACGTGCTGGCGGGCCACTGGCCGGAAAACTACAACGAGTGCGTGCTGGTCCTGACATCGGATGGCAGCGTCAGCGACTATATGCTGTACACCCTGGGCCTGCGGGATTATTCCGAGCTGGAAAACATCATCGAACAGTATTCCGATGGCGAGGATGTCGTCGGAATAAAAAACATCGGCGCGTATACCTATGACGATGTGCTGGGTATCACATTTAAGGTGGTTTGCAGCGCCGACTACTACGCCTACGACAGCGAATACGATGTCTGGGTGGACAAGACAGAGAACGAGGAATATCTGACCGAACTGGTGGAAAACGGGGAGGATTTGACCATCGTTGGGGTGGTGCAGCCCTCCGAGGACGCCTCCGGCGCGGCCCTGTCCTCCGGCATCAACTACCCCATGTCCCTGATCTACCACATGACGGAACTGTCAGAGAGCAGCAACGCGGTTCAGGCCCAACTGGCCAACCCGGACATCAATATCTTCACCGGGGAGGAATTCGGCGAGGACACCGACGAGTTTGATTTGAGTTCCATGCTCTCCATCGACGAAGACGCGCTGTCCGACCTGTTCGACCTGAGCGGCCTGACGGATTCCTTTGAACTGGATTTGTCCTCTCTGAACCTGGATATCGATTCACTGGACTTGGATTTCAGTTCGATGGACCTGGACTTTTCCTCTCTGGACCTGGACATCGACCTGAGTTCGCTGGACCTGTCCTCCATGGACCTGGACCTGAGCCTGGACACCAGTTCGCTGGACCTCTCTGACTATCTGGACCTGAGTTCCATTGATTTGAGTTCGATTGATGCAGACTCCATCGAAATCGACCTGTCGGGCCTGGATTTGAGTGAACTGCTCAGCGGCATCACGCTGGACATCTCCCAAGACGCTGTGGCCGACCTGACCAACGACCTGCTGGAAGGGTATCAATCTTACTTGGAGAGCAACTCCGGCGCATCTTATTCCGACCTGGCAGGGGACTTTTCCGCCTATCTGAACAGCGCCGAGGCTGCGGACATCATTGAGGATTTTTTGAACGACTTGCTGGAGAACAGCGAAGTCTCCGTTTCGACCGACGGTCTGACCGAAGTCATCGAAGGGGTCCTGGCGGACGCCGAAGAAGCGGGGACCGCTGTTGACGCAGACGCCCTCGTTTCCGCGGTGGTGGACTACATCAACGAGTCGGCGGTGGTCTCAGTCAATGTCGGCGACGCCGACATCGCCGGGCTGGTCAATTCCCTGGTCTCCGGTTACAGCGACTACGCAGAGGCCAACGGCCTGACCACTTTCGACAGTGTCAGTAAGAGCTTTTCCGCCTATCTCAGCACAGACGAGGCGGCGCAGATTTTGTCCGACGGGCTGATGAGCATGGTAGACATGGACGCCATACAAGAGCAGGTGGCCGCCGCTCTGGAGGACTATTTGCAGACCGCCCTCGCCTCCGCGCTGTCCGCCTATACGGAGGCGCTGTCTGCGGCCATCGAGGAACAGCTCACCGCCGCCATGGAGCAGATGATGAGCGGACTGACGGAACAAATCAGCGCACAGATTTCAGCCCAGTTGTCCAGCGCCATGGAGCAGATGATGGGGCAGGTGACAGAAGAACTCACCACGCAGCTCTCCACCCAGCTATCCAGCGCCCTGTCGTCCATGACCGACGAGGTCATGGAGCAGCTTTCCGGCCAACTTTCGGACAGCATGGAGTCCATGATGACCGAGATGATGGAGGGGATGTCGGACAGTCTGGCGGACTCCCTGACCATCGACGCGGACACACTGACGGACGCTTTCAACTTCAATATGGACAGCGATGCGCTGACGGAACTGCTGTCCTCCATGAGCGACTCCGTTAGCACGGATTATACAAGTAACCTGACATCTCTGGGCTACGCGGACTTCGCAACGCCCAGCGAAATCGACATCTATCCCATCGACTTCGACGCCAAGGAGGAGGTCGTGGCCATTCTGGACAACTACAACGACCAGATGGAAGCCGCAGGCGAGACGGATAAAGTCATCTCCTATACCGATTTGGCCGGTACCATGATGTCCTCGGTGACGACCATCATCAACGTGGTCTCCTATGTGCTGATCGCGTTCATCGCGGTCTCCCTGGTGGTGTCCTGCATCATGATCTCTATTATCACCCAAATCTCCGTCATGGAGCGGACCAAGGAAATCGGCATTTTGCGGGCTATCGGCGCCAGCAAGGGAAACATTTCCCTCGTGTTCAACGCGGAAACGTTTATCATCGGCAGTTGCTCCGGTCTGATCGGCGTGACCGTGACGGAGCTTTTGCTCCCTCTCATCAACAGCCTGATCCACAGCCTGGTGGGGGATACCTCGGTCAACGCAGTCCTGCCTTGGACTTATGCGGCAATGCTGGTCGTCCTTAGCATTGTCATCACCGTGCTCAGCGGACTGGTGCCTGCCTGGAGAGCGGCAAAACTGGACCCGGTCACGGCCCTGCGTTCGGAATAAAACCGTGCGATTGCAGCCGCTGGAAAATGATGACCTTTACACCCACCTTCGTCAGGTTCCGAATGGTCTCACAGTAGTTTGCGATATTCCCAACTCTCGTAGGCGGTCTGTGGTCAGGTCCCGGTATTTTACCGCGTCCGGGGCGCTGAAAATGCTTCGGCTGGTGCTGGAGCTGGCCGAGGCCCAGGGCTACGACATGACCTCCTTCAGAAATGCGATTCAGTCTGGGCTGGTGCCGTGCAGTGTTCCGCCATATGACCACCAAATCTGGTCGTACTGTACATAGACCTCGCCGTGGGACAGATAGCCGCCCCAAATACAACCTTCCCAAAAGCGCTGGGTCATCTTTTCGCCGGTGATGTTTCCCCATCCAAGGTTGATGTTGCCTTCATAGGCGCACTCATCCACTACGATGGGCTTTTGGTAAATCTGCCGCCATTCTCTGACCATTTCGGCGGTTTTGTATATATCGAGACGCTGCACGCTGACGTGGGTGATCCAGGGGCGGGTGTAGTCAAAACCGTCCTAGGCGTTGCCTTTGCCGCCAGCGCGAACAAGCAGTAGTTCTCCCGCAGAACCTCAGGCAAGCTCCCTGCCAACGGCAATCGTGCCGCTGATGGCCGCGCCGCAGGCTGCCTCTTCCTTGTATTCCGCCAGAGACAGCTCCGCGTGGAACATCCGGCGACAAATCTCCTGCAAAACCGGGTTCATCCGCAGGCCGTTGCCAGAGGCCACTAAGCGCTCCGCCTCCAGGCCGGTCCCAGCGCGCATCAGGCTGTACATATCGTACAGTTCCCGGGCCATCCCCTCCAGGACGCCGAAGGTCAACCCCTCTGGGGTGAAGTTGTCCTCGGACAGATTGGTGATGCTTCCGCGCAGCCCCGGGTGTACCCGGGTCCCGTTGAACGTGGTGCGCACCTGCATCCGGTCCTGCTGTTCCATGCCTTTTTGCGCCAACTGTGCCATCAGGCCGTACTGTGCGGCGTCCGGCAGCCCGGCTGCGCAGGCGTATTCTCTGATTTCTCTGTGTCCTTGGAAAATCTTCCGTTAAAGCTCTCTTGTTTTTCCAGCATTCCATCGTTCAGAAAGCTGACACAACCATTTTATGATATAAATATCTTACCATTAAAACCTCTGCACAGCAAGCTCCGCATCTCAGCTTCTAAACCTTCTGAAACCATTTTCATAATGAAGCAAAAATAATTCTTTCTATTTTCTCCTATTGCAGTTGAAATTCTATTTCTTTTATGATATAGTTATTTCATGAAGTTTCGTAATGTTTCGTGCGAAAGGAGAATACGCATTATGAACCGTTCCGCAGGGATTCTGCTGTCCGTCACCAGCCTGCCCTCTAAATACGGCATCGGCTGCTTTGACGGCAGCGCCTACCGCTTCGTGGACTGGCTGGCCGGCGCAGGGCAGACCTATTGGCAGATCCTCCCTCTGGCCCCAGTCAGCCACGGAAAGTCCGACAACTCTCCCTATCAGGCGTTTTCCGCCTTTGCGGGGAACCCCTACTTCATCAGCCTGGAAGCGCGGGTGGAACAGGGTGTGCTGACACAGGGGGAGTGTGACGCTGCCGACTTCGACAGCGCCGACGGCAGAGTGGACTACCAAAAGCTCCACGACAACCGCCTCCCCCTGCTGCGCAAGGCATACGAACGCAGCGACATCAGCCGCGACCCGGCGTATCAGCAATTTGTTCAGGAAAACAACTGGTGGCTGTCGGATTACGCCCTGTTTATGGCGCTGAAAGGGTTCTTCCGCGAGGCCCCCTGGACCGAGTGGCCGGAGGACATCCGCCTACACTGGGGCTTCGCGGTGGACTACTATCACCGGAAACTGTACTACGATGTGGAGTTCCAGAAGTATCTGCAATTTCAGTTCTTCCGGCAGTGGTGGGCGCTGAAGGACTACGCTAACCGCAGGGGGATTCAAATCATCGGGGACATTCCAATCTACGTCTCGCCGGACAGCGCGGATGTCTGGGCACACCCGGAGCTGTTTCAGCTCAACGAGCAAAACCAGCCCACGGCGGTGGCCGGTTGTCCGCCGGACGCCTTCTCCGCCACAGGCCAGATTTGGGGCAATCCCCTCTACCGCTGGGACTACCACCGCAGCACCGGGTTCGACTGGTGGGTCTCCCGGCTGTGGCACAGCTTCCGGCTCTACAATGTGGTGCGCATCGACCACTTCCGGGGCTTTGACGAGTATTTCTCCATCCCCTGTGACAGTACCTCCGCCCTCAGCGGGCACTGGGAGCGCGGCCCCGGCCTCGACCTGTTCCGCACCGTGGAGGCGCGGTTGGGCTGGCGGCGCATCATCGCGGAGGATCTGGGGTACATGACCGACTCGGTGCGGTGGCTGGTGCGCAACACCGGCTTCCCCAACATGAAGGTGCTGGAATTTGGCTTCGACCCCGACGATGTGGGCGCGGCCAACGACTATCTCCCCCACAACTACGGGGAGAACTGCGTGGCTTACACCGGCACCCACGACAATGAGACCCTGGTGGGCTGGTATCAGAACCTGTCCCCTGCGGTGGGACAGCTTGTCCGGGACTACCTGTGTGATGAGAGTCTGGCGGACGAGCGCCTGCCCCATGCGCTAATTGCTCTGGTGCTGCGCAGCCGGGCCAACGACTGCATCATCCCCATCCAGGACTGGTTGGGCTGTGACAATCGCTGCCGGATGAACGTCCCCTCTACCGTGGGGCAAAACTGGCGCTGGCGGCTCCGGGGCGGTGAGCTGACGGCGGAGCTGCAAAGCCAGATCCTCGGCATGACCTTGCGGTTTGGCCGGATGAACTGGGACATCCCATAAGAAAAAGAACATTCCTGATACAGAAAACCACTGCATCAGGAATGTTTTTTCTTGTTTATTTCACTGTGAGCACATCCAAAATGCGTTGAATTTCCCGGCACCGCTCCGGCAGAGGGCGCTGGCGTATCGGGGACTGCTCGGTGAAAATATAACAACTGTCCAGCCCCGCTACCGCCGCGCCGTGGCAATCGGCAAGGTCGTCGTTGCCGACCATCAGCGACTGCTCCGGGCGCAGATGATACCGCTCCAGCAGCAGGCGGTAGAAGTGGGGGTCCGGCTTTTTGACCCCGGCCTCGGAGGACAGGAGGATGCCGTCAAAATACCCCGCAAGGCTCAGCGCCGTCAACTCCGGCCGGGTAAACAGGGCCTGTGCATTGGAGAGCAGGTAGACCTGCTTGCCCCGCTTTTTCAGTTCACGAAGCAGTTGTTCCGCCCCATCGAACAGCCAGAGTTTTTCGGTGGAGAGGGTGCGGAAGGTCCAGGCCAGGGCCGCGATCTCCCGGTCGGTGGCTGTTCCCCCCTTGGCGGCCAGCAGGTGGCGGAACACCGGGCCGATATCGATCTCCGGTTCCTCGAACCCAGCACTTCGCCGCAGAGCCTCCTCCTGTCGCCGCACCTCGCTGTGATAGGCGGTTCGCAGCTCCTCCGGCTGGTAGCTGGCCCCATGCTCTGCCAAGACGGGACACAAATCCCGCCATAGGGCGTCCTTCCACTCATCGGTGTGGATGTCCACCAGAGTGCCGTACAGGTCGAAGATATAGTTTTGATACATCACTTATTTTCTTTTTTTCGATACAACCGGATGAGTTGTTAGACATTCGTTGAGCATTGCCAGCCAGAAGCGAGCGCTTAAAGCGTAGGGATCGGAGGCTGGCGGCTGGTGGTTCGTAAAGCACTGCAAACCAACTTCGTAGGGCAAAAAGGCAAGCTCTTTCCAGCTAAAAGCTAAGAGCTAACAGCTAGTAGCTCAGCGCAGCCGGTATAACATCCGGGCCTCCCAGGGGTAGAAGGTGCTTCCTGCGGCATTGGGATAGTTGGTCAGCAGTGGGGGCACGTTCTCCCAGCCCTCCGGCAGGGGATACTCCGCCTCGCGCCCGCTGAAATTGCCCATCACCAGCAGCTCTTCCGCCTCCGTCCTGCGCAAATAGACGAACATCTGCTCGTTCTCCTCCGCCAGCAGGGTGAAGTCCCCCTCGGTCAGCACCGGCAGCCGCTTGCGCAGAGCGATGAGCTTCTGATAGTAGTAGAAAATCGAATCCTCGTCCGCCAGGGCCGCTTCTGCGTTGATTTCCTGGTAATTGGGGTTGACCGGCAGCCAGGGGATGCCTGTGGTGAACCCAGCGGAGGGGCTGTCGTCCCACTGCATGGGGGTGCGGGCGTTGTCCCGTCCCTTGGCGTAAATGGAGGCCAGCACCTCTTCCTCTGGCACACCTGCGGCCAGCCGCTCCCGGTAGAGGTTTTGAATCTCCAGGTCCTGATATGCCTCGATGGGGAGCCGAATGTTGGTCATGCCCAGCTCCTCTCCCTGGTAGATGTAGGGGGTTCCCTCCATCCCGTGGAGCAGGGTGGCCAGCAGCTTGGCCGACTGCACCCGGTATTTCCCGTCGTCTCCCCAGCGGGAGACGATGCGGGGCAGGTCGTGGTTGTTCCAAAAGAGGCTGTTCCAGCCCTGGCCGTGCAGTCCCGTCTGCCAGCGGGCAAAGCTCCGCTTCAGCTCCACAAAGGGCAGCGGGGCCAGGTCCCACTTCTCCCCGCCGGGCCGCTGGTCCAGTACCATCTGCTCAAACTGGAACACCATAGAAAGCTCACTGCCGTCCGGCGCACTGTACAGCCTGGCCCGCTCTACGTCTGCGCCCCAGGCTTCGCCCACGGTAACGATACACCCCTTTTGGAAAACATTAGCACTCAGCTCCCGCAGGAACTCGTGGAGTCGGGGGCCGTTGCCGGTGATTTTTTTGTCCGGCTCCTTGGCGATTTGGTCGATGACATCCAGCCGGAAGCCCTCCACCCCCTGCTCCATCCACCACAGCAGCATTTGGTACAGCTCCTGCCGCACCTTGGGGTTTTCCCAGTTCAGATCCGGCTGCTGAGGGGCGAACTGGTGGAAGTAATACTGCCCCACGCCAGGCACCCAGTCCCAGGCGGGGCCGCCGAAGGTGGCCCGCATATCGTTGGGAGGGAGAGGCGTAGCCTCGCAGGGAGGGACAACGCCCCGGAAGTACCCCTTGAGGGTAGAACTGCCGCTTGACGGCGGAGGTTGGCCGGGTTCCCCGTCCCGCCAGACGTAGTAATCGTGGTAGGGGTTTTCCCGGCTCTTGCAAGCCTCCCGGAACCAACGGTGCTGGTCGGAGGTGTGGTTGAGCACCATGTCCATGATGATGGAAATACCTCTGGCTTTGGCCTCCCGGATGAGGGTTTTCATCTGCTCCATGGTGCCGAACATGGGGTCGATGGCCTGGTAGTCGGAGACATCATAGCCGTTGTCCACCTGGGGCGAGGCACACACGGGCGAGAGCCAGATGCCGTCCACCCCCAGCTCTGCCAGGTAATCCAGCCGCTGGAGGATGCCTCCCAGGTCACCGATGCCGTCCCCATCGCTGTCCTGGAAGCTCTTGGGATAGATTTGGTAGAAAACGGCCTGTTTCCACTGCTGTCGGGCAGCACTTACCCTCAAGGGGTACTTCCGGCACTTCGTGCCTCCCTGTCCGAGGCTTTGCCCCTCCCTGCATCCAGTTTTTATCTTATCTAACATGAGCTGTCTCCCTTCGCCGTCAAGCGGCACTTCTACCCTCAAGGGGCACTTCCGAAGCTGCGCTTCTCCCTGCGGCACTTTGTGCCTCCGCCGTCAAGCGGCACTTCCGCTACGCTCCCTGCCTGTCGTTTTAGGATTTGTGAGCGGTGCCGCCGCAAAGCGATTTCCGCCGATGCCAGTGAGGTCAACCGCCACTCCCAGTTGGGGGACCCCACCGTTCCCGGCAGGTTCATCCGGCCCTCGCTCCCCAGCTCCATCAGGTCTACCAGGGGAAAAATCGCCAGCGCCGAGGGGCTGTCCAGCACCCAGTCTATCACCCGTCCGCAGGGGCTGCCGTTGAGATAACCCTGCCGTTTGAGCCACTTCCGCAGCTTGCGCTGCCTGGCGGCGGGCTGGGATAGATACCACTCCCGCAGGGTGGCGTTGTCGTGGGTGCCGGTGTAAAATATTTGCTGCGCCAGTGGTTCAGGCCACAGGTCGGGCCGTTTTTTGTCCAGGTAGAGGTCGTATTGGAAAATTTTCATCCCCATCAGACCAAATTGCTCCCTGAGCCGCCTCATACGTGGACTTTGCACCCCCAAATCCTCCACCACTACCGTCAAGCGGCACTTCCGGCACTCCGTGCCTCCTTGTAATTGCAAATCGGGCAGCTCCCGGAAGATCGTCCCCAGCAATCGCTCTCCGGGGGCTTCCTGCCAGGTGCCCTCCACGGCTGTGGGGCAGGCGGCAGGGATTTTCCAGTAGCGGTCCATCCCTAGAAAATGGTCCAGCCGCACCAGGTCAAAGAGGGTATCCGCGTGGCGCATCCGTTCCATCCAGAAGGCGAAGTCGTCGCGCTCCATGGCCGCCCAGTCATAGGCGGGGTGACCCCACCGCTGGCCGGTTTTGCTGAAGGAATCCGGCGGCACTCCGGTGACGAACCGAGGCCGCCCATCCCCGTCCAACAGAAATTGCTCCCGGTTGGCCCAGACGTCCACACTGTCCGCCCCCATGTAAAAGGGCAGGTCCCCCATCAGCCACACGCCCTTTTGGTGTGCGTAGTCTGACAGGCGGCGCCACTGCCGGGCGAACACGTACTGCAAAAACATCTGGTAGCCGATTTCGTCCTTTAGCGGAACCAAGTCAACGCTGTGTTGCTGCGGCCAATCCCGGTAAGCGCTCGGCCATTCCGTCCAATTTCGCCCCTGATTAACCCGTTTGAAAGCCCGGAACACGCCGTAGTGCTGCACCCATTTCCGGCTGCAAAACGCCCGATAGTCCTCATCTGGCTGGAAGTTGGCCCAGGCCCGGCGGAGCAGCGGCTCCTTCCAGCGGCGCACCCGGTCATAGTCCACCCGCCCGGCGGGGAACGCTGGCGGTTCAGCCTTTTCGAGCAGCCCCTCTGCCGCCAGCTCGTCCAGGCTGATGTAGATTTCGTCCCCCGCAAAGGCGGAGTCGGGCGAATAGGGCGAATTTCCATAGCCCAGAGGGTTCAAAGGCAGCAGTTGCCAGACGGTAACACTGTTTTCCGCCAGCAGGTCCACCCACTGCCGGGCCGTTTCCCCCAGGTCGCCCACGCCGCCGGGGGCAGGCAGGGAGGACAGCGCCAGTAAAACGCCTGTTTCTCTCATGTCGCCCCCTCCAGCGCTTCATAGACCCGCAGCAGCTCCCCCACGCTCCACGCCTGGGCGAAGCATCCACGGGAGAAGGTGGGGACGCCGCCGTCGTAGATCTCCGGCAACTGGCCCACGCAGCCCTCCCGCAGAGCGGCCTCAATGCCCCGCAGCCAGCGGTGCACCCGCGCCTTTGCATCCTCGCTGTAGCCCTCGGTTTTCAGGTAGGCCAGGTAGAAGGCCCCCAGCGGATAGACCCACACCGTTCCCTGGTGGTAGGCCATATCCCGCTGGAACTGCGAGCCGCCGTAGGTGGGGTGAAAAGCCGGGTCAGCCGGGTCCAGCGTCCGCAGGCCCACCGGGGTATACAGCCGGGCGAACACCGTCTGTACCACCTGCCGCTCCTGCTCCGGCTCCAGTATGGTAAAGGGCAGCGACACCGCCCAAATTTGGTTGCAGCGGATCTGTTCGTCTGCCTCCGTACCGGAAAGCAGGTCTTTCAGACAGTGTTTGTCCTCCATCCAGAACTGTTCCCGGAAGGCGCGACGGGTACGCTCCGCCGTTGCCCCGTAGCAGGAACCATCTGCACCGGCAAGAGGCGACAGCGTCTCCATGATGCGCAGGGCGTTGTACCAGTAGGCGTTGACCTCCACCGGCTTGCCGTGGCGGGGGGTGGGGAGGATATCCCCCACCCGCACATCCATCCACGTCACCTGGTCCAACCCCTCCCCTGCCAGCAGCAGGCCGTCCTCATCCATGCGGATGCCGTGGCGGGTGCCGCGTTGGTAGTGGGAGAGAATACGCTCCATGACGGGGTAGGCTTCCCGCACAAAGGCGTCGTCTCCTGTCCGCTGGTGATAGAGATACACGTCGTTAATGAACAGCAGCGCCGTGTCCACGGTGTTGTACTGGGGCTGTGCATCCCCCTCCGGGAATAGGTTGGGCAGCAGACCGTCCCGCTCATAGGCCATAAAGGTTTTCAGGATGCTCTTAGCGTCCTGATATCGCCGGGTGGTCAGGGCGCAGCCGGGCAGGGCGATCATGGTGTCCCGGCCCCAGTCCTCAAAGAGGGGATAGCCCGCCAGAATAGTTTTTCCCCCGGTGGACTGCCGCCGGGCCAGAAAAGCGTCGGCACTGACCACCAGATGCTGGGCCATGGAGTCTTTCAGGCCGCTCGCCTGGGCCAGCCAATTCATTCTGATGCAGGCGGTGTGGAAAATGGCGGCGGCGGGGCTGGGGGTCTGCTCGGTGGAGAAAACAGCCTCTATCACCTGCTCTGTTCCCGCTGGAACGGTCCGGCGGAGCTGGCAGACCGCCGCCACCCAGCCAGTGTCCCGCCGCCCGTCCCTGGCGTCGTGGGAGTAATACAGCTCCTGCCATTTTAGAGGTTGTGGAACCAGCCCGGCGCTTGTGGAAACACACATCCGCTGTCCGTTGGAGGAAATTTTTCCGTCCTCCAACGCAAAGGTCTGCTCTCTGGACAGCTCCGCCCCCTTGGGGACAAACTGCACCCAGGGAGTAACGGACAGGGTGCAGGGTTGGGCGGAATCGTTGCGGACCGTGTAGCGCACCGCCACAGTGTTCTCCTCGAAGGCCATGACCACGCTTTTTTTCACCTCCACCCCCTGGACGTGGTAACACCAATTGGGCAGCCCGTCCCATTCGAAGGTGGAAAGCCAGCGCCAGCCGTCCTCCTCCACCCCGTCACAACGCTGCTGGCTGGAGAGGTAAACCGTCTGGTCGCCCACGGTCAGCCGCTCCTCCAGCCGGTGCAGCAGGTTCCACCGGCGGTTTGGGGGCCGGTCGCAGGACATCAAAAGGGCCTGGTCGCATCGGGCCGCGCCGCCGATGATGGTCTGAGCGGAAAACCCGCCCAGCCCGTTGGTCAGCAGCCAGCAGGTCTCCTGTCCCCGCTCCAGGTCGGGGAAATCCTGTTTTCCATAGAGAAAGTTCATATGGGTTCCTCTTGTACATTTTACTTCCGTTGGGAGGCTGTACCGCCTCCACAGTTGATACCATACTCCCTTTTGTCTTTTCTGGCAATAAGGAACCTCTGATTAAATAACTCCCGGCGTCTGGACGGCAGATCTCGTGCAACTCTTCGTTGTAAAATCTTGAAATCCACAAAGGATTCCTGCGATTTTACGCCTCGATTTGCGCAAAATCTGTTCGCCCAGCCATCCAAGGCCATTTAATCAGAGCTTCCATAAAAAGTGGGCATGGGCCGAACAGTTGCATTGCCTTTTGCATCCTGCCGCTGTCCGACGCCATGCCCTATAAGGAGGGAGTGAACTGACTAATTGCGGGAAATTATCCCTTGACCGCGCCGCTCATACCGTTCACGTAATACTTTTGCAGCTTCAGGAACAGCAGGGCGATGGGAATGGAGATGAGGACTGCGCCCGCCGCGAAGCAGGTGTACCAGTTGTCGATGTACTCCTTCTCCAGCATCTTCCACAGGCCGATGGCCACCGTGTACTGGTCGGCGTTGGCCCGGCAGATGACCTTGGCAAAGATGAAGTCCACCCAGGGGCTGATGAAGGAGGTCAAAATGGTGTAGATGACAATGGGCTTGGACAGGGGCAGGGTGATTTTGGTGAAGATCTGCCAGCGGGTGCAGCCGTCCAGCAGCGCCGCCTCATCGATGGCGAAGGGGGTGGTATCGAAGAAGCCCTTGGCGATCTGGAAGGACAGGGCCGAGCCGCCGGAGTAACACAAAATCAGCGCCAAACGAATCAGGTTGCCCTCGGTCAGGCCCACCGCTTTCAGGATGAAGTACACCGCCACCATGGACATGAAGCCGGGGAACAGGCCCAAAATCATAGCCATGTTCATGTAGGGCTTCCGCATCCGGAACCGCATCCGGGACAGGCAGAAGGCCGCAGACAGCAGGAAGAAGGTGGACAGCAGGCAGGAGAAAATGGCGATAATGAGGGTGTTGGTGAACATCTTGGGGAAGTTCAGAATAGAGGTGTCGGTGAACAGCTTGACATAGTTATCCAGCGTGAAGGACTTGGGGAAGAAGGTGGAGACATAGGAGCCTTTCTCCGCCCGGAAGCTGGTCATGATGACCCACAGGACGGGGAACACCCAAATCGCCGCCAGAATGGCCAGCAGGATGTGGACCAAAATGTTGTTGCGGGTGCGGGCCGCTTTTGCGCTCTTTTGCTTGTTCATGCTCAAAATCCTCCTTCCTCTTTGTAAGACTTACTGTTGCGGTAGGTCAGCAGTGAGCCGATGGCCAGGATAACGAACGTCAGGATGCCGACCACAGCGCCGATGTTGTAATACTGCTTGTCGATGGTCAGCTTATACAGCCAGGTGACCAGCAGGTCGGTGTCGCCTGCGGTGGAGGCCAGGTTGGTCACGGGGTCGCCGCCGGAGAGCAGGTAGATGACGTTGAAGTTGTTGACGTTGCCGGTGAAGGTGGCGATGAGATAGGGGGTGGTCACATAGAACATGTAGGGCAGGGTGATTTTAAAGAACTGCTGCACCTGGGTAGCGCCGTCCACGTCGGCGGCCTCGTAGAGGTCGGCGGGGATGTTCTGGAGCACGCCGGTGAGCTGGAGCAGGGTGTAAGGCACGCCCACCCAGATATTGATAACGATGACCGTCACCCTGGCCCACATGGTATTGGTGAAGAAGGGCAGGCTGGCGTCCGAGGCGATGAGGCCCAGGTTCCGCAGCAGCACGTTTACCGCGCCCTCCGGCTGGAGCATGGTGCGCATGATGAGCAGGGAGACGAACATGGGCACCGCGCAGGAGATGACGAAGCAGAAGCGCCAGAAGCCCTTGGCCCGCGTCCCCTTCCGGTTGATGAGGATGGCCAGGATCATGCCGAAGAAGTAGTTGGTGAAGGTGGCGAAGAAGGCCCAGACCAGCGTCCAGCCCAGCACGGACCAGAAGGTGCTGCCCAGCACGCTGCTGCCGTCGAACAGGGTGGCGAAGTTCTTCAGCCCCACCCAGTCAAAGAGGACCAGATGGTTGTCGATTTTGCTGTAGTTGGTGAAGGCCATGCAGATCATGAAAATCAGGGGCAGGATGGTCAGCGCGCCGATGAAGAACATGGGCGGGGTCATGAGCAGCCGGTAGAGGTTCTCGTCCAGCAGGCCCTTCAAGTCCTCCACAAAGGTGTTGATATGCTTGCCGTTTTTGTCGCACCATTCGGCGTGATAAGCGCTCTTGAGGGTGCCCCGCCAAATCCAGAACATAATCAGGGTGATGAGGACGGTGGCCACGCCGTAGAGCAAAATCAGGATGGACTGGTCGCCCTGGGTGTAGAGGTAGACTTGCAGCTCCTCATTCCAGACCTCCTCCTGGGCCACGCTGCCCAGGGAGGGGAGCATGGACAGGTTGTGCAGGCCGGAGCGGACCATAAAGACCAGATAAATGACCTCCACCGCCAGGAACAGCAGGCCCTTGACCACCTGCTTGTGGGCGATGTTGCCAAGACCCATGACGAGGGCGGAAGCCTTCGTCTCAGGCCCTCCGTCCCGGAGGGCCTCGGTGCAGGTGCAGAAGCTGTAGCCCTCCCGCTGGCGGGCCGCCGCACGTTGACTCAATAATTTCATCGTTTCTCTCCCCTCCTCAACTGATGCCGTCGCTGTTCATGGCTTCGTTCATGGCGACGGTCTGTTCCTCTGCGTTGTCGTGGGTGGTGGAGCCGTTGCGGATGGCCTTGCCCATGTTCTCCACCGGCGTCCAGCAGTTGCCCATCTGGGAGACAAAGGGCTGGAGGATGGAGGTGCGGTCAAAGGTGTCGTTTTGGGCGATGACCACCGGGTCGTTTTGAATCTCCTCCTGCTCCAGCAGTTCGGTGTTGCAGGGGATGACGCTGCGCAGGTCATAGTGAAGCTGCTGACACTCGGCGGAGCCGAGATAGATGGCCAGCTCCACCGCAGCCACCATATACTCCGAGTGGGCGTTGACGCCGATGGCCTTGGAACCGGCGTAGGCGTACATCTGCTTTTCCTCGCCGTTCAGCTCGTAGGTGGGCAGGGCGGCTGCGCCCAGGTTGTCGCCCAAAATCTCCTTGACGCTGTCATAGTCCCAGGAGCCGGAGAAGATGGCGCTGATGCTGCCATCCCGGAGACCAGCCATGCCGGAGCCGTCCGCGTCCACCACAAAGTTGGGGTTGGCGATGAGGTCAATGAGGTAGTTGGTCACTTCCACGGCGTTCTCGCCGCCGAAGTCCACGCCCAGCTCCTCCTGGGTGCCGTCCCCAAAGAGGGTGCAGCCGTTGCCGATGTAGAAGGCGGGCAGATACCAGGAGTTGGTGAAGGGGAAGGAGACCACGCCCTTTTCCAGCATGGCGTCCAGGCTCTTGACATCCTCCTCGGAGAACACGCTCTTGTCGTAGTACAGGAACCAGGTGTTGGTGGTGTAAGGCACACCGTAGAGGTAGCCGTCCAAGGTCAGGGAATCCAGCAGGGCGTCGCTGTTGCTGGAGCGGATCTCCTCCTCATAGATCCCGCCGAACTTGGCCAGGGCCTGGGCGTCCGTCATGGTGGTGATGTTGTCGTTGGCATACATGAACACGTCGGCGCTGGCCTCCGGGTCCTGGGCCACGGTGTCGGCGGCGGTGGCCTCATCCGCCACGCCGTAGACAAAGGTGATGTCCCACTCCGGGTGCAGGGCCGCGAAGTTCTCGCAGCAGGTCTGGAGCCACTGTCCGCTGTCCTGGGACTGGTCCTCTGAGGGCGACCAGACCATCAGGCGGACGGACTCGGTTTCGCTGCTCCCGCCCAGGCTGGAGCAGCCGGTGAGCGCCAGCAAACAGGCCAGGGCCAGCAATACTGCCGCTGCACGCTTCATCCTTTTGTACATCTTTGCATTCCTCCTATGGAAGTTTCCTTAGCATCTCTCTTAAAGTTTCGCTAAGTTTCGTCATTCCAGAGTATAGTCCCAAACCGGAAAAGATGTCAAGGATTTTTGGTATATTATTATGTCATTTATCTGTTTTGCACAATTTTTAACGGTCAATTTTGTCGATTCTGCTGAGCAGCGATTCCGAAACCAGCCGAAAACCACACAAAAAAACAAGTTGCTAAACCAAAGTTATAAAAAACGCACTGACACCATTGCAATTTGTAAAAGGATACATTATAATGATTTTATTCTATAGACTGCGGGATTTGAGGTTGAAATAAGAGCTTATGGCACGAATGGAAGACATTGCGAACCGACTGAACGTCTCCAAGGGTACGGTTTCCAAGGCGCTGAGCGGCGCGCCGGACGTGAGCGAAACCCTGCGAAAAGCGGTTTTGGAGACCGCTGTGGAGATGGGGTACTCCCGTATCCAGCGCAAAAAAGACGCAAAATGCCTCTGCGTCTTTGTGGAGAATATGCTGTACCTCCAGCAGTCGGACTTCGGTTACGACCTGATCATGGGCTTCCGCAAGATGGCGGAACCGGCGGGCTTCTCGGTGGAGGTGGTGGAGCTGGACCGGAAGCTCCAGCGGGAGATCCCCTACGACGAATATATGCTGCGGCAAAACTACGTGGGCGCGCTGTTTTTGGGGCTTTCTCTGTCCGACGAGTGGATCAACCAGTTGCGCACCAGCCGCACCCCCGCCGTCCTCTATGACAACTACATCCAGAACAGCCCCCACACCACCTTTGTGGGCATCGACAGCAGCGAGGGCATGAACCTGGCCATCGACCACCTGGAGAAGCTGGGCCACCAGAAAATCGGCTACCTGAGCAGCGCCCTGGGGTCCTATGTGTATCAGACGCGGTACAGCGCCTTCCTGCGGGCCATCCGCAGGCACGACCCCCATTGGGATGAGAGTTTGTTCGGCAGCGCCCTCCACACCAGCGAGTGCGTCCAGAAGCACCTGCCCCGCCTGCTGGAAAAGGGCGTCACCGGCATCCTGTGCAGCCACGACCTGCTGGCCAGCGCCGCCATGCTCCACAGCCAGGAGCTGGGCCTGCGGGTGCCGGAGGACATCAGCGTCATCGGGTTTGACGACCTGCCCCTGTGCGCCTGCACCGCCCCGCCCATGACCACCGTGCGGCAGGACCGGCAGGAGTTGGGCAAGAGCGCGTTCTACGCCATGAGCAGTCAGTTGGGGGGCACTCCCATCAGCACGCTGCTGCTCCACGCAAAGCTGGTGGTGCGTTCCTCCACCGGCCCTGCGGCGGCTGGAAGGTAGTGTGCCGGCGGCGGGGCGGCTTGCCGGAAAAGGGGTTTCTCCCAACGGAAAGGCATAAAAGCCTCCCGCCTGGTTTGGGTCCGCCGGGGCCAAGGTCCCCGGCGGACCCTCCCGAAAAAGATGGCCACCAGCGTGTGCCGTGCCGTGACAGATGACGGACTCTATTATGCGTTTGAAACATTAAAGCTGTTTTAACTGTGCAAAAGCCGGGATAGTGATACCGCCAACTCCGGACGTCCCGCCTGCGGAGTTCCTGCAACGCTGTATTTTGACTGCAATCAGGCGGTGTGTACCAGAAAACCAGCGCCGCTGTCCTGACAGCTCAGGATAGCGGCGCATTTTTTGAAAATTATGAATTGTGGAGGGCCATCAACACCACCGCCTCATAGGGCCGCAGGGTGAGCGTCTGTCCGTCCCACTGGATGTCCAGGTAATTGCCCAGGCGCTTTTCATACTGCCCGGCTACGGGCAGCGTCCGTTCCTCCTGTAGCAGGTTACAGAGCACCAGCACTTCTTCCCCGTCCAGCGTCCGCCGATAGGCGAACACGTCCGACTGGTCGGGGTACAGGAAGGAAATGTCTCCCTCCTGGATGACCGGCAGCTCTTTCCGCAGGCGGATGAGTGCCTGGTAGTAGTGAAACACCGAATCCGGCTGGCGCAGCGCCGCCTCCGCGTTGATCTCCCGGCAATTGGACTGCACGGGTATCCAGGGTTCCCCATCGGTAAAGCCGGCGTTTTCCCCCGCGTCCCACTGCATGGGGGTGCGGGCGTTGTCGCGGGAGCGGGCGGAGAGGATGTCCAGCGCTTCCGCCGGGGTTTTCCCAGCGTCCAGCAGGATCTGATAATAGTTCCGGCTCTCCACGTCCCGGTACTGGTCGATGGAGGTGAACCCGGCGTTGGTCATGCCCAGCTCCTCCCCCTGGTAGATATACGGCGTGCCCCGGAGCAGGTGGATACAAGTGGCCAGCATTTTTGCGGAGGTCTCCCGGTATGGGCCGTCGTCCCCCAGCCGGGAGACCACACGGGGCTGGTCGTGGTTGCACCAGAACACGGCGTTCCAGCCGTTCCCCTCCTGCATTTTGGTCTGCCAGGTGTCGAACAGCCGGAGCAGCGCCGCCCGGTCGGGGGGCATCAGCGCCCACTTGTCGCCGTCCCTGTAATCCACCTTCAGGTGATGGAAGTTGAAGCACATGGACAGCTCGCCGTTCCCGGCCCCAGAGTACCGGAGGCAGTTTTCCAGGGAGGTGGAGGACATCTCCCCTACGGTAATCATGTCCCCAATGCCCGCATCCCGCACCAGCTCCTGCAAGAACTCGTGGACGTGGGGACCGTCGGTGTAGAACCGCCGCCCGTCCCCCTCCTGATCGTCCTCCAGCACGTCCGGTTTGGAGATCAGGTTGACCACGTCGAAGCGGAACCCCTGGATACCCTTCCCCTTCCAGAAGCGGAGGACGTTTTTTAGTTCCTCCCGCACCCTGGGGTTGTTCCAGTTCAGGTCGGCCTGGGTCTCGTCAAAGAGGTGGAGATACCACTTGCCCAGTTGGGGGACGTACTTCCACGCCGGGCCGCCGAACTTGGAGACCCAGCTGGTGGGCAGCTTCTCCCCGGAACGGAAGATGTAATAGTCCTGATACACCGGGTCTCCGGCCAGGGCCTTTTGGAACCACTGGTGCTGGGTAGAGGTGTGGTTGAATACCATGTCCAGCATCAGGCCCATGCCCCGCCGTCCCGCTTCCTCGACCAGCTCTTCCAGGTCGGCCATGGTGCCGAAGCGGGGATCGATCCGGCAGTAATCCGCTACGTCATAGCCGTTATCCCGCTGGGGGGAGACGAAGAAGGGGGTCAGCCACAGGTAATCTACTCCCAACTCGGCCAGATAATCCAGCCGCCGGATCACGCCCCGGAGGTCCCCTACGCCGTCGTGGTTGGTGTCCTGAAAGGATTTGGGATAAATTTCATATACAACCTTGTTGCTAAAATCCATTGTTCTCGTTCCTTTCTGCGCGGGCGGCAGTCCAAAAGACTGCCGCCCGTTTCGGTTATCGGGTAAAGGTGCCGACAGGGGTATTCCCCGCCTCCACCGCTTCGTTGGGGCGGAAGTCCAGGGTATGTCCGGCCTCGTCCGTGACCACCATCATGGTGATGGCCGGGTGGTCTGCGGCGGCGATCTTCTCCGGGTCAAAAACGATGAGCGCATCGCCGGGGCGTACCGTGTCTCCTTCCTTGACCATGGGGCGGAAGCCGTCGCCGTTCATGTCCACCGTGTCCAGGCCAATGTGCAGCAGCACCTCCAGGCCGCTTTCCGTGGTGATGCCGCAGGCGTGGTTGGAACCTTCCATCAGGTTGGACACCGTTCCGGCCACCGGGCTGCGCAGGACGTTGTCGGTAGGCTCTATGGCAATGCCGTCCCCCAGAATTTTCTCAGCAAATGTGGCGTCTGGGACCTGAGAAATGGCGACGGACTTGCCGGAGAGGAAGGCGTAGAAGGTCCCCTCCTCATACGAGGCGGCCACAGGCTGAGCAGCGGCTTCTGCGGCGGCAATCTCCTTCCCGGCCTGTTCCGCAGCGGCGGCGGTGCCGTTCCGGGTGCCAACGATGACGGTCAGTACGAAGGGGACTGCCACGGCGATGAGCATACACAGGGCGTAGGGCGCCCAGTAAGCGGGCTGCATGGACAGGATGCCGGGCAGACCGCCCACACCCACGGCGTTGGCGGTGCAGCCAAAGGCGGTGGAGACGATGGCGGCGCAGCAGGAGCCAATCATGCCACAGACAAAGGGGAACACGTGTTTCAGGTTGATGCCGAAGATAGCAGGCTCGGTGACACCCAGGTAGCAGGAGATCATGCAGGGCAGGTTGGTCTCTTGGGATTCGGGGTTCTTCCGCTGGACGAAGGACATCCCAAGTACGGCGCTTCCCTGGGCGATGTTGGACAGGGCGATCATGGGCCAGAGCATGGTGCCGCCGAATGTGCCGATGAGCTGGAGGTCGATGGCGTTGGTCATGTGGTGCAGGCCGGTGATGACCAGCGGGGCGTAGAGCGCTCCGAAAATCGCGCCGAAGGCCACACGGAAGTCGGAGGTGATGCCGGCATACACCACATCGGAGATGGCGGAACCGATTTTCCAGCCAATGGGACCCAAGACGAAGTGGGCAGCCATGACCGCCAGGGTCAGGGAGCAGAAGGGGACGATGATCTGAGCGATGAGCGGGTGGGTGATCTTCTTAAAGAATCGCTCTAAGTACACCAGCGCGAAGGCGGCCAAAATTGCGGGGATGACCTGGGCCTGATAGCCGATCATGTTCACCTGGACAAAGCCGAAATCCCACTTGGGGATGTCCGCCGCTGCGGTGGAGGCCACGCTGTAGGCGTTCAGCAACTGGCCGGAAACCAGCGTCAGGCCCAGGACAATGCCCAGCACCTCAGAGCCGCCCATCTTTTTCATTACCGACCAGCAGATCATGACAGGCAGCATATGGAACACGGCCTCGCCGATGAGCCAAAGGAAGCTGTCCACCCCGGCCCAGAACTGACTGACGTCGCAGAGGGTGGCGGTGCCGTCCTGCAAGAGGTACAGGGAGTCGATGCAGTTGCGGAAACCTAAAATCAGGCCGCCGCAGATGATGGCGGGGATGATGGGAGCGAAAATCTCCGCGATGTTGGTCATGGCCTTCTGAACCGGGTTCTGCTGGCCCTTGGCGGCATTCTTCACTTCGGCCTTGCTGACGCCGGAGATGCCGGAGACGGCCACAAAGTCGTCGTAAAAGTCCCCGACAGTGTTGCCGATGATGACCTGAAACTGTCCCGCCTGGGTAAAGCTGCCCTTGACGGATTTCAGCGCCTCGATGCCGGGGACGTCGGCCTTGTCTGTGTCCTGCAAAACAAAGCGCATACGGGTGATGCAGTGGGAAACTGCTGCGATGTTTTCTTTGCCGCCGACCAATTCCAGCAGTCGGGCAGCGTCTTCCTTATACTGACCCATGATTCATTCTCCTTTACGCAAATGATAAGTGGCTTCTGCCTGACATATACGGATATTCACCGGTGCTAATCCGTACATCTAGGATGATTATGTTATATCATATACGTATATGATATGCAAGCGTTTTTTCGCAAAAAAGAAAAAGACTGGCTGAATGCACAAAAACACTCAGCCAGTTTTGGGCAATCTCACGAATCTGCTTTGAAAAAAGCACAGTCGGCGTTTTACCGCCTTGCGTACTCTACGAACTGAAATTTGTCGATTCTGTGTCTGGATTCGGAATATTGGAACAGCGTTCCGTCCTCCAGGCGGGTATAGCTGGTGACCACCGCCACCACCGGGTCGTCGTGGAGGTCCAGATAGGCCCGGTCCTCCCGTGTAACCGGCTGCACCCGAACGATCTTCTTGGCGACGCCGATTTTCAGCCCCAACTCCTGCTCAAGATATACGTACAGGGAGCCAGAGCAGATCTCGCGGGTCAGTTTGGGGACGTACCGCCGCAGCAGAAAATCCTTGTCCAGCAAAATCCGCTCCCCGTCGATGCTCCGGGCGCGGATCAGCCGGTAGACCTCCTCGTTCTCGTCCACCCCCAGTCTGCACATGGCGTCCTCGTCGGCCACCAGAATGGAGAGGTCCTCCACAATGGTGGAGAAATCCGCCTGTTCCTCCTCCATCAGCTCGGTAAAGGTCTTGATTTTGGAGATGGGAAAGTCGTGCCAGCTCCGGTCCGCCACCCTGCTCTCCTTCCCACGGGCCTTGAGGATATAGCCGTTTTGCTCCAGCAGGGTCATGGCCTTCCGCACCGTATCCCTGGAAACGCCAAATTCCTCCATCATCCTCCCCTCAGAGGGGAGCGCCGCGCCAGGTTGCATGATTTTCTGGTCGATTTGGTCGGCGTAATGCTGGTAAATCGCTTTGTATTTGCTCGTCATATCCGTTTCTCCTGCTTCTATACTGAGAAGTTCCGCCGCATTTCTGCGACTTGTTGCTATTATATCACAGGGAGTACGTACATGGCAAATGGTTTTTCGCTGACGCTGCAAATTCGTCTGTGATAGGCGGGGAAATTGCGAATGATAGAACAGGATTCGTGATGTAGTGGGGATCAACTTCCAAGTATCGTCCGAAGTTCTTCCAATTTGAGGGCGCCCGGTTGTCAGTATCCCTTATCTTCAAGCCGGCTCAGCGGAATATTGGCGCCATGCAGCGCCTCGATTATTTCTCACTCTAAACGTTTCGCTTCCTCAATTGAAATCGTTGCTGAATCCTCCCCGTTTATAATTTCAGACATTCTCTGGTCTAGGAACTCTTGGACGGAGGCCAGAAGTCCTTCCAGAAGTTGCGTATCGCCTACAGCGATCCTAAGCCACTCACAGACGTGATTGCGGTATACCCAAGCCTGTGAAGTACCCCAGCGGCGTGCTGCGCCTGTTCTTCGAGCCGGCTGAGTCCCCCATGAGGTGCATAGAGTACCATGAAGTGTATCATGCAACTGCTGCATAAAAGATGGCCTCTGCCATGCGGCAAAGACCATCTCTAGCAAATCCTTTTTGTTTTTTTACTGTCTACTTGACAGGGGGCACTTCACTGGGAAGGCGGGCCATACCCTTTGGGGTTGTCAAAAATGTTGAAGCAATTTTGGGCGCGGAGCAGGAGCAGGAAGAACAGGAACAGCGCAGGCAACAGGAACAGCAGCATAATACAGGCAGATAACAGGAACCCGGCAGGTCATCACAGAAAACTGTGGCGACTTGCCGGTTCCTTTTATTTGCTATTCAAACTGCTTCCCCACACAGCCAGTTCTGTCAAAATCGGAATCAAAGAGCGAACGGAGTCTGTAATTTCATATTCGACCCGAATCGGGACTTCCATATACTCAGTCCTTTTTATAAGACCGTCCTCCTCCAGTTCCTTTAAGGATTTCGAAAGCATGGTGTTGGAGATGCTGCCCATTTTTCGCTTGATGTCATTGTATCTGGTGGGGCCGTCATGGGACAGGGAACACAAAATGGACATTTTCCACCTTCCGCCTATCGCATTCATTGCTTTTTGTAAAGGGCACGCTACGGTGCAGGGACAGACATGTTCTGTTGCCATTTCATTTCCTCCAAAGATAAGTTTTTCTTACCTGCTCCACAAAAACTGCGTCATTGACTAGAGCTGCTCTCGCAGCTATAATGCATTATAGCAGATAAAAAATTAAGAGTAAAGCATTTTTTAGGAGCGAACATCTTACTGGCGGAATGAACAATGGCAAAATCAGCGGAATCGGTTACAGAAAAACTCTGACTTGGGCTTGTATTTATGGATCGTCTTATCAATCTTCTTGTAAAGTTCTTCGTTTTCCTATCTCGATTTGCCCCCATTCTCTCGAAACTTGGTTTTGTGGACTATAGGGACATTGAGGGCTTGGAGAAGGAATCAAAGCTGCACATCCTGCTGGTGGGCTACAATGGAGCCAGAAATACCGGCGCAGATGTGCGGGTAGCGGAAATCGTGAAGCAGCTTCAGCAACGCCTCGGCAAAGAGAAAGTACAGATTTCCGTCATGACGCTGGATGAAGAAAACATCCGCTGCTATTTTGATTCCGACGTCCAACTCGTTCCATTCAGCTCTATCTTTTTTGCAGATGTCTTTCGGGCTTGTTGTGCCAATCATGCCGTGATTCTGTGCGAGGGTTCCACGCTGAAAAGCAAGTTTGCCAATGCGCTTACCCTGTATTTCTGCGAGGCGGCTGGTATCATGAAAAGCCGGCACAAGCCCTGCATCGCCTACGGCTCGGAAGCCGGTGAGATGGACGCATTTCTGGAGCGCACTGTAAAACAGCTCTGTTCGGATACTTATTTTATCGCCAGGACTCAAAACTCCCTGAATCAGATTCAACGATTGGGTCTGAACGGTCATTTGGGAACGGACGCCGCATGGAAATTTGACAGTTCCTTCCGTGCTGGGTGGGCTGGTACTGAGCTTCGGCAATCCGGCTGGGACGGTACTGCGCCGCTTTTGGGCATCGCGCCCATCAATCCCTTTTGGTGGCCGGTCAGGCCCTCGCTGACAAAGTGGGTGAAAGCGAAGCTCACCGGAGATCACTCGCTGCAATTTCAGCTTTGGTACTTCTTTAGCTGGTCAAAGCAGCGGGAACAGCAATTTGAGCATTATCTGGATGCCATCGCCCACTCGGTGAATGACTTCACCGAAAAACACTCCTGCCATGTGGTCCTGCTCGGCATGGAGCGTTTGGACGCAGATGCCTGTAGCAAACTGAACGCCAAGCTCACGAAACCGGCCTCTGTCTTTTTGTCCGCTGACCATGACGGCTATGAAATGGCGGCCATTTTGCGACAACTGTCGATTTTGATCACATCAAGGTATCATGCCCAGGTGCTGTCTATGGATGCAAGAGTACCCAGTGTGGCAATCTCGATGGATGAGCGTCTGGACAACATCATGCAGGAGATGGATTTAAGCCAGCATCAGCTGCTGCACGCAGACGATATAAAACTGTCTTCGGAGCTTACAAGCGCCTTGGAGCACATCCTGTTTCATCAGGAACAAATCAAAGACAAAATCGGGCGTCAGCTTGTTTCCTATCAGAACACACTGGATGAGATGGGAGACTTTCTGACTTCATGGCTGCTTTCTCAGGTCAGCCCGACTTGATGCAGAACACACGGAGGAACTGCCGATGTATACTATATTTTTGACCGGCACAACCGGATTCTTGGGGACAGAGGTCATTTCTGAACTGATGCAGACGACGAACGATGTTGTCTATGGCCTCACAAGAGCCGGTTCTGTCTCGGAGGCAATCAACATCCTTACCGCTCTCTGGTACGGACGCCCTGAGCTAACAGAGAATCTTGGGAGCCGCATCCTGCCAGTGCTGGGGGACATCACAGAAGAAAACCTGGGCCTTTCTGATTCAGATCAGGATCGGCTGATCCATCACACCGATTACGTCATTCACACCGCTGCCGTCATCGGCATCAACCACAGCCGCGAACAGTTTTGGGATGTCAACGTCACCGGCACAAGTCACGTTCTGGATTTCGCTAGGCGCATTCAGGCCGACCACCCGCTCCGGCGCTTTTCCCATGTGTCTACCGCATATGTGGCCGGGACACGAAGCGGGCAAATCATGGAGGATTCCCTGACAGACGCCGGGTTTTCCAGTCTGTATGAGCAGAGCAAGTTTGAGGGAGAGCGCCTTGTCACACAGGCAATGGGGCAGCTTCCTGTCTCTGTTTTCCGACCCGGCCAGATCGTGGGGGATTCCAGAACCGGACGGGTGAAAAATTTCAATACGCTTTACTATCCGTTGAAGCTATATCTGAAACAGCAGATGCGTGTTTTCCCCATCAAAAAGTCCATGTGCGTCAACTTGGTGCCGGTGGATTATGTGGCAAAATCGATTGTCCGCATCACCTATGCGGAGGACGCCGTCGGGAAAACCTTCCATCTGACCGCCCCGACTTCTGCACAGCCTACGGTAGCAGAACTGATCGACACTGTGCGGGACTGGGCGGAGAAAACGCTCTCCATACGGTTGCCGAAGCCTTTATTTTTCCCCGTTCCGTTCCTCGGCAAAATCGGAGCTTCCCGCAATCTGTCAGAGGAGAAGCCTGCGAAAAAGAGCGTCCTGACCAATATGCTCTCTCTGGCTCCCTACTTCACAGAAAATAAAACATACGACATAACAAACACCGAATGGTTTATGGGTGCATATCAACTCGATTGGCGGGAGTATCTGCCGAATCTTCTGGCCTGCGCCACCAGCAGGAACTTCCTCGACCACAACAGCCGGACTGTGTTTGAACAGGTGCGCTTTTGCCTGAACCGGAAAAATACGTCTCTTACCTATTACGACGTGACGAATAACGGTATCCGGGAAAGCAGTGCTTCGTCTGTTAATCAACGCATCGAGGAAACGCTCAGGGCGCTCCAGGCACTTGGTATCGGTTCAGGCAGCAGAGTTGCCATCAGCGGCATTAACAGCGTCACCTATTTTGTCCTGGATGTAGCCATTGGCCTGTCCGGTGCCACCAGCGTACCGCTGTACTATACGACCCCCGCCAATGAACTGGATGAGCTGCTGCAAAAAAGCGGTGCGAACTGGTTCTTCATCGGGGATATTCGCATTTTATCCCATGTCAGTGAGATGACCTTTGGGGGGACGATGGTTTCCTTTACGGAGAATGCGCCTCTGCCGGAGGATGATCGCATCCTGTCATGGGAGCGGTTCCTCTCTCTGGGAAAAGGGCGGGAGTTCGTGCCTGTGCAGGTTTCCTATCAGGATATGGCCACCCTGCGCTATACCTCCGGCACAACCGGCAACTCCAAGAGCGTGGCCTTTTCCCAGGCGCAGCTGCGCTGGATGGCCGAGACGATGGCATCTCTGCTCAGTTTCAAAAGCCGCACCAAACAGGCGACCTATCTGTCCTTTTTGCCGCTGAGCCATGTGGTAGAGGGAATATTGGGGGCTTACACGCCCTACTATCTGGGCGCACCGGCGTCTCTTTACTTCCTCAATGATTTTGACAAGCTGGCAGAGACGCTGCCAAAGGTCAGGCCCACGATTTTCTTCTCCATCCCCAGATTTTATGAAAAGATTTGGGATCAGTTGGCCCAGAATAAGCTGGGAAGTATCTATATTTCCAGTAAAAGCGCTTCCCTCAAACGTATCCTGCGCCCGATACTGAGAAAATCGCTTCTGAAAAAGGCCGGACTGGATCGGTGTGACCAGCTCATCGTCGGCTCTGCGCCGGTCAGTCAAAAGCTCCTGGAGGATTTCAGAGAGCTGGGCATTGAGATTCACGATGCCTACGGATTGACGGAAGCGCCGCTCATTACCCTGAATCGGCTGGGTGCCAACGACATTACGACCGTTGGCCCGCCGTTGCCGGAGACAAAGCTGACGCTGGCGGAGGACGGCGAGATTCTGGTGGAAGGCCCTCAGGTGGCTGTGGCCTATGATGGCCGTGAGGACGCTATCTTACACACGGGAGATTTGGGTGCGCTCACAGCAAACGGACACCTTCAGATCATCGGGCGGAAAAAGGAAATCCTCATCAATTCCTACGGAAAAAATATCAATCTGCAAAAAGTGGAGACCCTTTTGCGGGATATTTCCGGCATCAGCGAGGCTCTGCTGGTGGGAGAACAACGGCCCTATTGCGCCGCCCTGCTCTGGCCGGAGAATGAAAAGTCGGCTCCGGATGAAGCGACACTGATGGCTGCGGTTCGGTCTGTCAACGAGCAGCTTTCTCACCCGGAGCAGGTCAAGCGGTATGCGCTGATGTCCAGCCCGTTGAAAATCTCCACCGGGGAGCTTACCCCCAACCTGAAACTGCGCCGAAGCAATATCATGGAACTGCACCAGGAAACCATTGACGGACTATATATGCCCAAGGCCACTACGGTTGGGGATGTTCTTCTGATTGGAGCGCTGTGATGAACCGGTTGATTTATCGCGCATTGTCCAGCAGGTTCGGCGCAAATCTTGAATTACGGATACTCATGCGGCAAACAGTGAAAGCCTTCGACGTGAAAGTGCCGGAGGCTGCCGGGTGTTCCACTCCGGAACTGTTGAAAACCTACGCACAGTTCACAGCAAAAGAGGCCGTGCGAGCCATACAACATGGGGATACTCTCGAAACACTGCATCAGAAACTGTATCAAATGGCCTATACTCTGGGGAGCCGTCTTCGCCGATTGTTGAATCCGAAAGACGAGAAGGAATGTTTTTCTGTTATTACACTGCTCTATCGCAACATCGGGATTCAAATATGTGAGGAATCGCCCGGAACAGTTTGTGTTCGCAAATGCTATTTCAGCGGCTTCTATGCGCCGGAAATCTGCTCTGTCATTTCTGCCATTGACCAGGGGATTTTTGCAGGCATTTATCAGGGCGGCACGCTGACATTCCATGAGCGTATCACAGAAGGCTGTGATGTATGCCGGGCTGATTTCAGATGAAAATAAGACCTACAAGCCGGAAAGGAGGGGCTGACAGAATGAAAAAAGCGATTGTGATAGGCTCCGGCGCTGGGGGCGCTATGGTGGCCAAAGAGCTGCAAGGCCATTTTCAGGTGACGATATTGGAGGCCGGGGGTGAATTTCAGCCCTTTGCTTTTTCTGTAGACAAGCTGGCCGGGCTGCGCAAGACAGGGCTGTTTCTGGATGAGCGAATGATCTCTATGCTGTTCCCAGCCATGCGGGTCCAAAAGGCCACCTCGGATATGGTAATGGTACATGGCAGATGCACGGGTGGCGCCACGACTCTCGCCACCGGCAGCGCACTGCGATATGATAAGGGCCTGCTGAAATTGGGTATCCATCTGGATGAGGAATTTGAGGAGCTTGCACAGGAGATTCCCCTGTCCACTGACCATGAGAAATACTGGTCATCCCAGACGAAAGCCCTTTTTGACGCCTGTGTACAGTTAGGCTTTCAGCCAACGCCCACGGGCAAGCTGGTGGACTTTGACCGCTGCGTCCATTGCGGACGCTGTGTGCTGGGGTGCCGAACAGGAGCGAAATGGGACAGCCGCAGGCTGCTGGCAGAGAGCATCGAAAAGGGAGCTGTGCTGAAAACCAACTGCAAGGTAACGAAGCTCGGCATTGACCGCAGTGACAATACCGTACATACCGTTTATGCAAAAGAAGGCGGGAGGCAAACGACTTACAGCGCTGATCTGGTCGTCCTGGCTGCCGGAGGGCTGGGAACACCAATCATTCTGGAGCACTCCGGAATCACCTGTGAGGCGACGCTTTTTGTAGACCCTGTGCTCTGTGTGGCTGCGCCGTATCCGGGAGCGGGACAAGCAGGGAGGCACGCGGTGCCGGAAGTGCCGCTTGACGGCAACCATCATATCCCCATGCCATTCGTCATGCAGAGAGACGGCTATATGCTGTCCCCTTATATGGATTATCTCAGCTTTTTCTTCAATAAGTCCTGGCGTCTGCCGTCCAAAGATATCCTCAGCATCATGATAAAGCTCTCCGATTCCAGCTTTGGTGCCAGCCGCAGCCGGAAGATAGAAAAGGAACTGACCTTGACAGACCAGGAACGGCTGAAAGCCGGCGTGTCTGACTGCAAGGAGATTCTGGGAAAGATGGGCGTTGCGGAGAATGACATATTCCTTGGAACACTGAATGCGGGACATCCCGGCGGGATGCTGCCGTTGACATCGGAGGAATCAAAGAGCTTTCACAATCGACGCCTGCCTGAAAATCTGTATATCGCCGATGCTACCATATTGCCGGAGTCGATGGGGAATCCACCGATTTGGACGATTCTCGCCTTGGCAAAGCGTATTGCAAAGGTGTGTGTGACGGCCATGACCGGATAACCTCCATTTTTGACTGTAGCAGGAACCGGGACGGAGCCGAAAGGCTCCGTTTCTTGCCGATGTGTATCAGCAACAAAAAACGGTTTATGACGGTTTTTTATGTGTGCGAAACAGTGAGCTGTTTCTCCGATTCAGAAGGTCTGTCTGTACAACCATCCTTCTGAAACCGCATTTGTGCAAAGCGACGAAAAATGTGTGAAATTTTTGTAAAGAACGCACAGTAGACAAATTGAAAAAAGTCTGTTATACTTAGTGATGTCAAAAGAAAGCTCGTTGGATTGTAATCCTTTTAAGTAAGGAGCATCACCTAAAGCAGCCGGACTGGAATGTTGGGGCCGTTTTAGGTGCTTTTTTTTGGTAATGGCTGATGCGCGCAACTGTCAGATCATTCCGTAAATCGGACAGACGGCAGGCCGGTCCCGTTGGCCGCGGGCCAGACTGACAACTGTCCAACCTCTGAAAAATCAGAGGCAAGAAAAACACTCTGCGAGAGGTGCTAAGGTGAGAAACAAGGATCTGTGGGAAGCACTGCTCCCCCTTCTGGGCGGAGAGGAAAATATCAGCTCCCGCTTGGAAAAGGAAAACCGGTTCTTGCTTCGCTTGAAGGACCAGAGCCTGGTTCAGGAGGACCAGGTGCGGAGTATCCCCGGCGTGGAGCGGTGCAGCCTGAAAAACGGGCAGATGCTGCTCCAACTGTCAACAGAAACGGAGGAACTGAAAATGGCAAACAAATACGATGCGTTGGCCGCAACGATCGTGGAGCTGGTTGGCGGCAAGGAGAATATCACCAGCCTGACTCACTGCATTACCCGCCTGCGCTTCGTCCTGAAGGACGAGAGCAAGGCCGACACCGAAACCATCCAGGCCACCGAGGGCGTCATCCAGGTTATCCAGTCTGGCGGCCAGTACCAGGTCGTCGTGGGCAACAAGGTGGATTCCCTCTACGACATCATCTGTGAGAGCTGTGGCCTGGGCGCTGGCCCCGTCGAGGATGATGCACCCAAGAGCAAAAACCCCGTCAATATGCTGATGAACACCATGTCTGGCGTTCTGGCTCCCACGCTGGGTGTCCTGACTGCCGCCGGTATCATCAAGGGCCTGATTTCCCTGTTCGGCACCCTGGGCTGGGTGTCCACCACCAGCGGCGTCTACATGATTCTTTACGCCCTGGGCGATGGCTTCTTCTACTTCCTGCCCATCCTGCTGGGCTTCACCTCTGCCCGGAAGTTCGGCTGCTCGGAGTTCATTGGCGCGGCCATCGGCGCGGCGCTGGTTTATCCCGATATGGTAAACATCACCTCTACCTTGGAGGTGGCCGGCACCCTGTTCGCAGGCACGGCCTTCTCCATGGACTATTATAACACCTTCTTCGGCATCCCCGTGGTTATGCCTGGTTCCGGCTACACCTCCAGCATCATCCCCATCATGGTGGCTGTGTTTGTGGCCTCCAAAATCGAGAAAGCCTGCAAGAAGGGTCTGCCTGAGGTCATCCGCAACCTGCTGACCCCCGTTATCACACTGGTTGTCACCGTTCCCCTGACCTATCTTGTCATTGGCCCCGTGGTGCAGGGCATCTGCGGCGTCATCTTCCTGCTCATCTCTGGCCTGTTCAACATGGGTATCATCGGCGGCATCATCGGCGGCGCCATCATCGGCGGCGGCTTCGGTGTCCTGGTTATGTTCGGTCTCCACTGGGTCGTTATCTCCCTTGGCCTGTCTAACATCGCAGTTGCCGGTTATGACTTCATCATGGCCGCCGGCGGCATCGGCCCCATGGTCGGTACTGCTCAGGGCCTGTGCGTCACCCTGCGCGCCAAGACCAAGAAGGTCCGCGACATGGCGCTGTCCTCCTTCATCTCCCAGGCCTGCGGTGTTGGCGAGCCTCTGATGTACTCCATCCTGATCCCCCTGAAGAAGCCCTATGTCATCAACATCCTGGGCGGCTGCGTCGGCGGCGCAGTGCTGGGTGCCATGAAGACTAAGATTTACCTCTTCGGCGGCAGCGGCTTGTTTGGTTTTGCCAACTACATCAGCACCGAGGGCTTCGACGACCTGATCAAGGCGTTCATCGGCGTTGGCATTGCGGCAGTCTTTGTGTTCATCGTCCAGTGGATCTTCTGGGACGACGAGGCCGAAAAGAACCTGAAAGTCTGATTGATTTCTTCGGGATAATCGTTTACAATAAACCCAAATAGACGAACCGAGGCAGGCGGCGGCTTTGCCGCTGCCTGCCCACTCTTTTTCAGCACAAGCGAAAGGAGGCGGCGGATATGCCCCTTTTTTCAAACGAGCAGGTCACGCCCCATCTAAAACGCATCCTGCTGCCCTGCGGTGTGTGCGCTTACCTGGCCCAGGGCGAGCAGCGGGCGGTCCTCATTGACACGGGCTTTGGCCTGGGTGACCTGAAAAGCTATGTGGATTCGCTGGTGACTACCCCTTATATGGTGCTGCTCTCCCATGGCCACCTGGACCACGCAGGCGGAGCCGGGCAGTTCGATATGGTCTGGCTCAACAAAGCGGACTGGCCTCTGGCCCGGCGGCACTGCACCGTCGAGAACCGGCTCCACGACATCTACAACGGCCCGGACGGAATGCCCGCCGGGGCTACAGAGCAGGATTTGCTTCCGGCCAGGGAGAGCGATTATCTCCCTCTCAGCGACGGAGACGGGTTTCCCCTGGGCGGCGTGACGGTGGAGGCGGTCAGCGTTCCCGGCCACACGGCGGGGATGACCGTGTTCCTTCTGCCGGAGGACCGGGTCGCCCTTTTCGGCGACGCCTGCGGGGAACACACCCTGCTGACCAAAGAAGCTCTGCCGGAGTATCGGCGCGGCCTGGCGCATTTGGCAACCCATGCGGACCGGTTCGACACAGTGCTGCGCAACCACGGCGACTACTGCTCCGCCAAGCAGATTTTGGCGGACAACCTGGCCCTGACCGGCGAGATCATGGTCGGAACGGATTCCGCTGTCCCGTATACCATGATGGGCGTCCAAGGACACCTGGGCCGCCCGGAGGTACATCCGGGCAAGGCAGGCAACATCTTCTACGCCAACGCAGCAGACGCTGTGTGGTGAAGTGTATCGCAGAACGAAAGGAGAGGGTCATTTTTGCAAATCGTCAAGAAAATCAATAACAACGTGGCCCTTGCCAAGGACGACAACGGACAGGACGTGGTGGTTTTTGGACGGGGAATCGGCTTCCCGGCCGTGCCCTACACCCTGACCGACCTGAGCCGCATTGACCGCAGCTTTTACGATGTCCAGAGCAATCACATCTCCCTGGCGGACAGCCTGCCGGAGGACATCATCATGCTGGCCGCCGACGTGGTGGAAATGGCACAGTTGGAGATGGACATCAACCTGAACCCCAACCTGCCTTTCACCCTGGCGGACCACCTGAACTTCGCCCTGGAGCGAGTGGCCCAGGGAGTGGAGCTGAGCACACCCCTCTCCTATGACGTGGCCCACCTCTACCCCAGGGAGACGGAAATGGGCCGGTACGCGGTGGAGCTGGTGCGCCAGCGCAAGGGCGTGGAGCTGCCAGAGTGCGAGGTCTACAACGTGACGCTGCACCTCATCATGGGCGAGCTGGAAAACAGCAATATGCACTTCACCCTGCTCTCCACCCAGGTCATCGCTGAAATTACAGCCATTGTGGAGCAGGAGCTGGACATTCACCTGAACACAGACGGGTTCAACTATTCCCGCTTTGTCATGCACATCCGCTACCTGATCCAGCGGCTGGAGGCGGGCCAGCAGGAGGAAGGCGTCATGGACGGGGGGATGATCCGCCAGTTTCAGCGGACCAACCCCAGGATCTATCGCTGCTCCCAGAAGGTGCTCTCCCATCTGGAGCAGACGCGGGGGTGGACCTGCACTTCTGACGAGATGTTGTATCTCTGTATGCACATCAAGCGAGTGGCAGACCACAACAGCCTTTGAGCTGTTAGCTGTTGCCGTCAAGCGGCACTTCCGCTTCGCTCCCTGCCTGTAGTCAGGTATTGCCAATCTAAAGCGAACAGCAAAAAAGAAAACTGAGAGCAAAACCGCCCGTTTGTGAAGGGATGCAAACGGGAAACGCAGCACGTAATGTCAAGCACCACAAAGCTATTGGCTGATGGCTAAGAGCTAACAGCTATACTGCAATGGAGGTAATTCAAATGGGATTCTTCTCAAAATTCAAAAAGCAGGAGACCGCCAAGCCGGTCTGTGACCCCATGACCGTTTACGCCCCCGCAGCAGGGCCCGCCATCCCCCTGCCGGAGTTCCCCGCCCCCCTGTTCAGCCAGGAGGCCCTGGGGCCGGGCTGTGGTATCCAACCCACCGGCGACGTAGTGGTGGCTCCCTTTAACGGCACCGTGACCCAGGTCATCGACAGTCTGCACGCCGTCGGCGTCACCAGTGACAGCGGCGTGGAACTGCTCATCCACATCGGCGTGGACACCGTGGCCATGAACGGTCAGGGTTTCCGGGCCAGTGTCAAGACCGACCAGAAGATCACCATGGGCCAGCCGTTGATTTACTTCGACAGCAAGGCCATCAAAGCCGCCGGGCATCCCGATGCCATCGCGGTCATCGTCACCAACGGCGACGAATACCAGGGTGTGGAGCTGGTCGCCTCCGGCGAAGTGGCCCCCGGTGAGCCGCTGCTCAAGCTGAAATAAGCAGGACGGAGGCGATAGGAATGAAAGACGCGCTTCGTTTTGACCCGACCAACTACCAGGTGAAAACCTGCACCCTGGGAGGACGCAGCGTCACCTATCGGGCCTTCGAGGGGCTGGACTACTGCGCCGCCCCGCTGGACCCCATCCAGAAGCTGAACCTGTTCGTCCCGGAGGTCTACTATGATGGAGCGGTTTTTAACGGCTATACGCTGCACACCGCCCCCATCTTCGCGCCCAACACCGTGGGCGGCTATATGCCCGGCCCCGCTGACGAGCCAGGGCTGGACCACCGGGGGAACATCAACGCCGTCTTTGAGGCGCTGATTCACGGCTACGTGGTGGCCTGCGCCGGTATCCGGGGACGCACCTCCGGCAAGCGCAGCGACGAGTTCTTCGAGGGCGGCAAGGCCACCGTTGACCAGGTGGACACGGGCCGTTTCGTGGGCAAGGCCCCGGCCCTCATCGTGGACATGAAGGCTGCGATTCGCTATTTGCGGCACAACCGGGATGTCATCCCCGGCGACACCGAGCATATCATCACCAACGGCACTAGCGCAGGCGGCGCGCTCTCCGCCCTGACCGGGGCCACCGGCAACAGCCCGGACTACGCCCCGGCGCTGGCCGCCATCGGCGCGGCGGAGGAGCGGGACGACGTATTCGCCGCCAGTTGCTACTGCCCCATCCACAACCTGGAGCACGCTGACGCCGCCTATGAGTGGCTGTTCTGCGGTCACGACCATTACAGCAGCGTCCGCTTCCGCAAGGTGGACGGCAAGGTGGTCAAAAAGGGCGTGGAGGGGGACCACACCCCCAAGCAGCAGCGGGTCTCCCAGGAGCTGAAAGCCCAGTTCCCCGCTTATTTGAACAGCCTGAACCTACAGGACGAGGCTGGCAATCCCCTGACCCTGAACGCCGACGGCACCGGCAGCTTTCAGGAGTACGTGAAAAAATGGGTTTTGGCCTCCGCTCAGCGGGAGCTGGACACCCACGACTCCGCTGTCCGGCTGAAAGAGCTGGCGGTGGCGGGCAGCGAAGTGGAACAGCAGAGCTATCTGACCATCCGGGACGGCAAGGTCGTGGACCTGGACTGGGACGGCTTCGTCACCGCCATCGTCCGCATGAAATCCGCTCCGGCCTTCGATGCGCTGGACCTGAAAAGCCCGGAAAACGAGGAATTCGGCACTGAGACCGTCCCCGCCAAGCACTTCACCCCCTACGGCCAGGCCAACAGCGAGGTGGAGAGCCAGTTGGCGGACGAGAAGCTCATTCACATGATGAATCCCACCTGTTATATTGGCAATGCGGACACCGCTAAACACTGGCGCGTCCGCCACGGGGCCTATGACCGGGACACCTCTCTGGCCATTCCGGTGATTCTGGCCACGCTGCTGCAAAACAGAGGGTTCGATATTGATTTTGCGCTGCCCTGGGGCCTGCCCCACAGCGGCGACTACGATTTAGACGACCTGTTCGCCTGGATCGACGGCCTCTGCCGCTGACAGCAGCCACTCTCACCGGCCACTGGAGCGTTTCCACAGGCAGGGAGCGTAGCGCGTGGAAGTGCCCCTTGAGGGCAGAAGTGCTGCCTGACAGTATTGGGCAACTGAATCACGTTAGGGATTGTTATCCAATAGGAGCATTACCCAGGGGAGCCGCCGTGCGAGAGCGCGGACGGCTGCTCTGGGTGCTTTTTTTGCTCTGGGCCGTGGAGCGGACCGGAAAAACAGCGCAAAACCCGAAAGGGGGCGGGAATCGGCAAAGTATCATGACAGAGAGGCACGAAGTGCCAGAAGTACAAGAATCCACCTACGATTCAATGGAGAATGAAAATGAAAAAATTACGCAAATTGTGTGCGCTTTTGCTCTCCATGGCAATGGCGCTCTCCTGCGCGTCTCTCCCCGCAGTAGCGGCAGAGGTTGGCGTCAGCGAGGGGACTGTGGTCGTTTCCACAGACACCGAGGAAACCACTGAGGAAGAATCCGAAGAGGACCCCGCCGAAGAGGAAGGTGCGGACTCTGCGGAAGAATCCACCGAGGAAGACGCCGCTGACAGCTCCGAGGAAGATGCGGAGGAATCCGCCGAAGAAGAAGCGACAGTAGAAGCGGCAGAAGCCGAGGAAACCGAGGAAGCGGACGCGAGCGTAGAGGCGGAGAGCGCCGTTCCTACTGCGACTGCGGAGAGCACACTCTTCGGCTACGGCTACACCGATGGCCTCAGCTGCATGATGGGTTCCACCATTGACAGCCTGACCGGTGCGGCCACCATCTCCCTGGCCCTGGATGAGGGCGAAATTGACGACAGCCTGATCGACAGCAGCAACGCCACTGTCAAGCTGGTGGACGGCGACGGCTATTACGCCGCCGAGCTGATCCTCAGCGCCACCACTCTGACCGGGAACTGGGAAAACGGCCAGACCTCCTACACCATGAGCGTAGAGGACCTGGTGTGGAACAATGATGTCTACAGCGGCACCGTGGGCGACGCCGGCACCCGGCAGTGGAGCGCCTTCGGCGGCGACGGCAACGGCTGCTACACCTTCTATCTGGAGGTCAGCGGCATCACCTACAACGGCGAGGAAGTGGCTTCCACCACCTTCCCGGTGGAGGTCTACATCTTTGGACGGGACGGAACCGACCGCGGCACCGTCTTTGACACGGAAGTGACCCTGCCCACCGCCACAGAAAGCTCCTCCGGCAAGAGCCAGAGCAGCGAGACCCAGTGGACCTGGTCCGGCGATAGCAGCGCGGGCGTCCCCATCCTGTGCGACAGCCTGGCTGATGACTTCTACATCACCTGGCCCTCCGGCAGCGACGCCTCCGGCGTGACCGCCAGCGATGTCACCGTGACCCTGTCCAACGAGTACGGCACCACCTACACCTTGGAAACCGAGAACGCCTACGGCGAGCAGCAGTACGCTGTCTACTCCAGCAAGGGCGAGACCCAGGTGGCTGTGACCTTCATGCACTGGTCCTACACCCCCGTGTTCACCACCATGACCATCACCGTGGACGACGGCGACGGCCTGACTGCCACCAAGACCTATGAGGTGGCCAGCGTCTACGCCTACGTGATTCAATCCGGTGGCCGCGCCAGAGGCGACGGCAACGTGGTCACTTTCAGCTATTACGGCCTGGATCTGGACAGCCTGAACGATGTCTATCAGCTTGCTAAGGACACGGAGGACTACACCCTCTATACCACTGTTGACGACACCACCTATTATTACGCCGAGGACGAGAGCGGCACTGGCTATCTGACCACCGATGAGGACGAGGCGGCTGTCTATACCCAGTCTGCCGATGCACGGGAGCCTGCGCTGGTCAACGCCACTGTCTTTATCGAAAACCGCCTGACCCTGACCGAGGACAAGACCGTTGACGGCAAGACCGTCACCTTCACCAAGGAGCTGGGCAATGGCGACGGCAACAACACGCTTTACATGAAGGGCGCGGACGTGCTTGCCAACGGCGTAAAGGCCGCAACGGGCTACGTCATCGGCGAGAACCTGACCCCCTATGACGGCAACGGTGACCGTTACGGCACCCTGATGCCCTATGAGCACTGGGCCTGGCAGACCCGCTTCTCCGCCGGTTGGACCAGCGAGGACGGTGAAACCGCCACCAGTTTCCCCTATGTCAGCTTCCCCTACGGCTATGCGGCGGGCGAGACCCCCAGCACCGGCGGCGATGAGGAAGAGGAAGAACCTGTCGAGGTCTCCGTCACTGCGGAGAGCGACATCTTTGGTTCTGCCGACACCGGCAACAAGAGCACCCTGAAGGCCGAGTTGATTTATACCAGCGGCCCTGGCGACATCAACCTCTATTATTACAATGAAGATGGCGAGCGCGTCCAGTATGAGGATCAGTCTGAGACCCATGAGGGCGACACCGTCACCTATACCGGCTCCGCTACCATCTCCCTGGCTCTGTCCGAGGGTGACATTGACGACAGCAAGATCGACAGCAGCAACGCCGTGGTCAAGCTGGCCGAAGGCGACGGCTACTATCCTGAGGAACTGGTTCTGGCTGCCACCAGTCTGACCGGCAGTTGGGAGAACGGCCAGATGACCTACACCCTGTCTGAAGGCGACCTGGAATGGTACACCGGCGACTACGAGTGGAGCGATTACAACAGCGGCCGTGAGTGGAGCTGCTTCGGCGGCGACGGCAACGGCTACTACACCTTCAACTTTGAGGTCAGCGGCATCACCTACGACGGCGTCGAGGTTGACCCTGTTCAGTTCCAGGTGAACGTCTACATCTGGGGCCGTGACGGTTCTGACCGCGTGTCCACCTTCAACGAGACCGAATCCCCTGAGGCCGTGGAAAGCTCCTCCGGCGTGTCCCAGACCGATGAGATCCAGTGGACCTGGTCCGGCGACACCACCACCGGCGACCCCATTCTGTGCGACAACCTGGCCGATGACTTCTACATCACCTGGCCCTCCGGCACCGACGCCTCCGGCCTGACGGCGGACGATGTCACCGTGACCCTTTACAACGCTTACGGCGACTCCTACACTCTCCAGACCGAGAACGCCTACGGCGAGAAGCAGTACTCTGTGTTCTCCAGCGAAGGCGAGACCCAGGTGGCCGTGACCTTCATGCACTGGGCCTATGTCCCTGTGTTCACCACCATGACCATTACCGTGGACGGCGACGGCCTGACTGCCTCCAAGACCTATGATGTGGACAGCGTCTATATCTACATGGTCCAGCAGGGCGGCGGCGGCGTCACCGTGGACGGTACTGTCACCACCTACAGCTACTATGGCTTTGCCAACCTGGACAGCGTCTGGCAGGTCATGACCGAATCCACCTATGTTCTGACCACCACCATTGACGACACTACCTATTACTACGCTGAGGACGGCACCCTGACCACCGACAAGAGCGAGGCCCAGTCCTTCGACGCCACCGGCGAAGCGGACACCAACCAGCAGCTCATCGGCAACACCGCCTGGATCACCACCCGGCTGAACCAGACGGAAGACAAGACTGTGGACGACGAGACCATCACCTTCGACAAGTCTTACAGCACCGGCAAAACCGCCAGTGCATCCACCGCTGCGGCCAACGGCCTTGTTGCGGCGGACGGCTATATCCTGGGCAGCTCCATCACTCCTTATGAGCTGTGGGCCTGGCAGGATCGCTTCCTGGCCGGTTACACCCCCGATGAGGCAGAGCCGACTGGTTCTCCCTACGTCAGCTTCCCCTATGGCTACGAGGCGGGCGAGACCCCCAGCACCGGCGGCGATGAGGAAGAAGAAACCGTTGAAGTTTCCGCCACTGCGGAAAGCACTCTCTTCGGCTACGGCTACACCAGCGGCGGCAGCTGCCTGATGGGTTCCACCATTGACAGCCTGACCGGCGAGGCCACCATCTCCCTGGCCCTGGACGAGGGCGACATCGACGACAGCCTGATCGACAGCAGCAACGCCACTGTGACACTGGTGGATGGCGAGGGTTACTACGCCGCCGAGCTGATTCTCAGCGCCACCACCCTGACCGGCAGTTGGGAAAACGGCCAGACCTCTTACACGATGGACGTGGAAGACCTGGTTTGGGATAACACCGTCTATACCGGCGAGATGGGCACTGCCACCCGGCAGTGGAGCGCCTTCGGCGGCGACGGCAACGGCTGCTATACCTTCTATCTGGAGGTCAGCGGCATCACCTATAACGGACAGGAAGTTGCTTCCGCCACCTTCCCGGTAGAGGTTTATATCTTTGGCCGGGACGGCACCGACCGCGGCACGATCTTTGACGACGAAGTGTCTCTGCCCACCGCGACAGAAAGCTCCTCCGGCGTCAGCCAGAGCAGCGAGATTCAGTGGACCTGGTCCGGCGACGACAGCGCTGGCGTTCCCATCCTTTGCGACAGCCTGGCTGATGACTTCTATATCACCTGGCCCTCCGGCACCGACGCTTCCAGCCTGACGGCGGACGATGTCACCGTGACCCTGTCCAACGAGTACGGAACCACCTACACCTTGGAAACCGAAAACGCCTATGGCGAAGTCCAGTATGTGGTCTACTCCAGCGAGGGTGAGACCCAGGTGGCCGTGACCTTTATGCACTGGGCCTATACCCCTGTGTTCACCACCATGACCATCACCGTGGACGGCGACGGCCTGACCGCCACCAAGACCTATGATGTGGCCAGCGTCTACGCCTACATGGTGCAGTCCGGCGGCCGCGCTGCCGGCGATGGCAACGTAGTCACCTACAGCTTCTATGGCCTGGATCTGGACAGCCTGACCGATGTTTATCAGCTGGCCAAGGACACGGAGGATTACACCCTCTATACCACCGTTGACGACACCACCTATTATTATGCCGAGGACGAGAGCGGCAATGGCTATCTGACCACCGATGAGGACGAGGCAGTTGTCTACACCCAGTCCACCGAGGTACGGGAGCCTGCGTTGGTCAATTCCACTGTCTTTATCGAAAACCGCCTGACCCTGACCGAGGACAAGACCGTTGGTGAGGATACCATTACGTTCACCAAGGAGCTTGGCAATGGCGACGGCAACAACAACCTCTACATGAAGGGCGAGGACGTTCTGGCCAACGGCGTGAAGGCCGCGAAGGGCTATGTCATCGGTGAGAACCTGACCCCCTATGACGGCACCGGCGCCCGTTACGGCACCCTGATGCCCTATGAGCACTGGGCCTGGCAGACCCGCTTCTCCGCTGGCTGGACCAGCGAGGACGGCACCACTGCCACCAGCTTCCCCTATGTCAGCTTCCCCTACGGCTACGAAGCGGGCGAGACCCCCAGCACCGGCGGCGATGAGGAAGAAGAATCGGTTGAAATTTCCGCCACTGCGGAAAGCACTCTCTTCGGCTATGCTTACACCGACGGTCTTAGCTGCCTGATGAGCGAAACCATTGACAGCCTGATCGGTGAGGCCACCATTTCCCTGGCCCTGTCCGAGGGTGATGTCGATGACAGTCTGATCGACAGCAGCAACGCCACCGTCAAGCTGGCGGAGGGCGACGGCTATTATGCCGACGAGCTGACCCTCGGCGCAACTACCCTGACCGGCAGTTGGGAGAACGGTCAAATCTCCTACACCTTGGACGTGGAGGATCTGGTTTGGAACAACACCGTTTTCACCGAAGGCTACAGCGGCGGCACCCGTGAGTGGAGCTGCTTCGGCGGCGACGGCAACGGCTGCTACACCTTTAACCTGGAAGTCAGCGGCATCACCTACAACGGGCAGGAAGTTCCCTCTGTCACCTTCCAGGTGGAGGTCTACATCTTTGGCCGTTCCGGGGCTGACCTTGCCGCGCTGTACAATCTTGAAGAGGACGCCGTTGCGGTGGAAAGCACCTCCGGCGTGTCCCAGACCGATGAGATCCAGTGGACCTGGTCCGGCGATACCAGCGCGGGCGTTCCCATCCTGTGCGACAACCAGACCGACGACTTCTATATTACCTGGCCCACCGGCAGCGACGCCTCCGGCCTGACGGCAGAGAATGTCACTGTCACCCTCTACAGTGAGTACGGCGACTCCTACACCCTCCAGACCGAAAACGCCTATGGGGAAAAGCAGTATGCTGTGTTCTCCAGCGAGGGCGAGACCCAGGTGGCGGTCATGTTCCGGCACTGGGCCTACACGCCGGTGTTCACCACCATGACCATCACCGTGGACGGCGATGAGTTGACCGCCTCCAAGACTTACGACATCGGCAGCGTTTATGTCCATATGGTGCAGTCCGGCGGGCATCCTGCCCACGACGGCGATGTGGTCACGTTCTCCTATTATGGACTGGATGCTGACAGCCTGACCAGCGTCTGGCAGTTGGCAAAAGAGCCGTATTACACACTGACCACCACAGTGGACGACACCACCTATTACTACGCTGAGACCGAGGACGGCACCGGTTACCTGACCGAAGACGCGGACGCAGCCGCCACCTTTGACGCCACGGACGACCGCACCCCCACGCTGGTTGGCAGCACCGTATTCCTGCAAAACCGTCTGAACCAGACCGAGACCAAGACGGTAGACGGCGAGGGCGTGACCTTTGACAAGGTTTACGCCTACGATGACGGCGACGACAACGTGTACAAGACCGGCGAAGCCCTGACTGCAAACGGCGTAGAGCCTGCCGCCGGTTATGTGATGTGGGATACGGGCTATGAAGGGACCATGTGGTCCTGGCAGGACCGTTTCCTCTCCGGCTGGACCGAGGAGGACGGCACCACCGCCACCAGCCTGCCCTATGTCAGTTTCCCCTACGGCTATGAGGCTGGCAGCACCAGCGGCGAGACCGAGACCGTTGACACCACTTCCCTGTCTGCCACCATCGAAGCGGCTGAGACCCTGACCGAGAGCGACTACACCGCTACCACCTGGGCTGCGCTGCAAACCGCGCTGGAGACCGCCAAGACTGTGGCCGCCGATGCCGACGCCACTCAGGACGAAGTAGACGAAGCCACTTCCGCCCTGTCCGCCGCTATCGACGCCCTGGCAGCGGCTGAGAAGGTCACTGT